>NZ_JAKUHC010000017.1:0-81654 GCF_022664295.1 Bacillus cereus group sp. BfR-BA-01311 | reverse complement strand
TACAGAAAGGTTCCAAGAAAAACTTCACGGCCTTTCCCCGATAGAATATCGGGAAAAGGCCGTGGCATAATACTCTTTTTATTACTGTCTACTTGACAGGGAGATGACCAATGAGGCTCTTTTTTATTTCCAACAAATTCATGACAACTCTTCTCTTTCCCTCAACCAACTGTAAAATATTGTACAATAGAAGTAGAACCTCACCTTAGATTTTTTCTCCATACATACTACTCACAAATAATAGCAACACTACCATTGCTAACTGTTTTTACTGGAGGTGCTTACTTATGAGCAATTGGTACAGTAAGACGAAAGATCAAACATTAATTGACCTAGAAACAAACGAACAACACGGTTTAACAGATAAAATTGTAAGTGAACGTTTAAAGCAATACGGTTCTAATGAATTAGCTACAAAACAAAAACGCACTTTATGGCAGCGTATTTTCGCCCAAATTAATGACGTCCTTGTATATGTCCTTATTATTGCTGCCCTTATTTCTGCCTTTGTAGGTGAATGGGCGGATGCCAGCATTATCGCGCTCGTTGTAGTTTTAAATGCTGTTATCGGTGTTGTCCAAGAATCGAAAGCAGAACAAGCTTTAGAGGCATTGAAAAAGATGGCAACACCTAAAGCTATCGTCAAGAGAAATGGTGAACTAAAAGAAATTCCATCTGAGCACGTCGTTCCAGGGGATATCGTTATGCTCGACGCCGGACGATATATCCCATGCGATTTACGCCTTATTGAAACCGCAAATTTAAAAGTTGAAGAATCTGCTCTAACTGGTGAATCTGTCCCTGTTGATAAAGATGCAATCTACCACCCTTCCATGCAAAGTGATGAGCAAGTACCACTCGGCGATCAAAAAAACATGGCATTTATGTCCACTCTTGTAACATACGGAAGAGGCGTCGGTGTTGCTGTTGAAACTGGAATGAACTCACAAATTGGTAAGATTGCTACCCTTTTACATGAAGCAGACGATGATATGACACCACTTCAAAAAAGCTTAGCACAAGTCGGAAAATATTTAGGCTTTGTCGCTGTAGCTATTTGTATCGTTATGTTCCTCATCGGTTTTTTACAAGGCCGGGATACGTTAGAAATGTTTATGACTGCTATTAGTTTAGCCGTTGCAGCTATTCCAGAAGGCTTGCCAGCTATCGTTTCCATCGTTCTTGCAATTGGTGTGCAACGTATGATTAAACAAAACGTTATCATTCGGAAACTACCAGCTGTTGAAGCCCTCGGTTCTGTCACAATTATTTGTTCAGATAAAACAGGTACGTTAACGCAAAATAAAATGACCGTTACTCACTTTTATAGTGATAACACATACGATCGCTTAGAAAGTTTAAATGTAAATAATGATGCGCAACGTCTATTGTTAGAAAATATGGTGCTATGTAATGATGCTTCTTACAATAACGAATCACAAACGGGAGACCCGACTGAAATTGCACTTCTCGTTGCTGGAACCACTTTTAACATGCAAAAAGATCATTTAGAAAAAATACATGAACGTGTTAACGAAGTACCTTTCGATTCAGATCGTAAAATGATGTCAACCGTACATACATACGATGAAAGCTACTATAGCATGACGAAAGGCGCTATTGATAAGCTCTTACCTCGATGTACCCATATTTTTAAAAACGGCAAAATCGAGATTTTAACTGATTCTGATAAAAATCAAATATTAGAAGCTGCCGGAGCAATGTCTCAAGAAGCTTTAAGAGTACTTTCATTCGCATTTAAACAATACAATTCAAACGATGTGGATATAAATCATCTTGAAGAAAATCTTATCTTTATTGGTCTTGTCGGTATGATTGATCCACCACGAACTGAAGTGAAAGATTCAATTACAGAATGTAAAAAAGCCGGTATTCGCACAGTTATGATTACTGGTGACCATAAAGATACCGCCTTTGCAATTGCCAAAGAACTTGGCATTGCTGAAGAAATATCGGAAATTATGATTGGAACTGAATTAGATAACATTTCTGATACAGAACTAGCTAGCAAAATTAATCATTTAAATGTATTCGCTAGAGTCTCTCCAGAGCATAAAGTGAAAATTGTAAAGGCATTACGCGCGAAAGGAAATATCGTTTCTATGACTGGTGATGGCGTCAATGATGCACCATCTTTAAAGCAAGCCGATGTCGGCGTAGCGATGGGCATTACAGGAACAGACGTTGCAAAAGGGGCAGCGGATGTTGTGTTAACAGATGATAATTTTTCATCTATCGTGAAAGCTGTTGAAGAAGGTAGAAATATTTATCGCAACATAAAAAAATCAATTCTCTTCCTACTCTCTTGTAACTTCGGAGAAATTATCGCTTTATTTTTAGCAATTTTACTCGGCTGGGCAACACCACTACGACCTATTCATATTTTATGGGTGAATTTAATTACAGATACACTGCCTGCATTATCACTTGGGGTTGATCCTGAAGATCCAGATGTGATGAAGGAAAAACCACGACATGCAAAAGAAAGCTTATTTAGTGGTAGCGTTCCTTTCCTAATTTTCAATGGAGTTATCATTGGACTTTTAACGCTAATAGCTTTTATCGCCGGAGCAAAATTCTATACTGGAGATACAAATTTATTCCCTCTTTTCCCAGAGCGAATTGATGACGATGCTCTATTACACGCTCAAACGATGGCATTTGTCGTTCTTAGTTTTTCTCAGCTCGTTCATTCATTTAACTTGCGTTCAAGAACGAAATCAATTTTTTCAATTGGGATCTTTACAAATAAATATTTAGTTTTCTCCCTTCTTATCGGTGTTCTTATGCAAGTTTGTATCATCTCCATCCCGCCCCTTGCAAATATATTCGGTGTACATGCATTAACGATGCGAGATTGGGGATTTGTTCTCTTATTAAGTATCATTCCACTTGTTGTGAATGAGATTATTAAATTAGTGAAGAAAAACTAAAAAGGCAATGAGGAATATTCCTCATTGCCTTTTCATTTATCCTTGTAATTCTTTTTTGATGTTCTCTGTTAATGTAGCCATACGTTTGCGGCTTTCTTCACGCTCACGTTTGTTTTGCTCTTCAATTTGTTGTGTTTCTTGCATACCTCTTGAAATAATGTTCCAAGTTTCCTCAAGTGTTTCCATCTTAATACTAGAAGAACCTGATAATCTCGCTACTTCTACACTTTGCGTTGCGATATTTTGTGCATTTTTCTTAAGTAATTCATTTGTACGGCGATCCAGTTCAGCCATAGAATCCGCAACAAGCTTTTGACGCTTCGCATTTACCGCTTGAATGATACCATTTTTAAAGATAGGAATCGTTGTAATAAATGCTGTATTGATTTTACCAATTAATTTATTATTACCACGTTGAATCATACGAATTTGTGGTGCTGTAAGTAACGCAACCATACGTGCTTTTTCTAAATCGTCAATACGCTGTTCTAAAATTTCAACAGAGTTTTTAAGCGACTCTAATTCAATACCTGCTAATTGATCATTATTACGTACACGCTCTTCATACATCGGAACTAACTCTGTATTTAAACGCTCTAATAACATTTCTCCTGCTACTACGTACTTCTCTAAGTCTAGATAATATTTTAAGTTTTGCTCATACAAGCCATCTAACGTACCAATTGATTTTTTCATCTCATCTTGGTACTTCGTAATTTCCACATAAACTTTATCAATTTCACGGCCCATCGTTTGATACTTGCTAAAAATTTGTTCAATCATTTTATCCGCTTTTTTAAACATACGTGAAAAGAAACCGCTTTTCTCTTCCGCAAAGTCTTTACTATCGAATCGGTCCATAATTTTACCAAGCTGTTTTAATAATTCACCAGAATCTTCTATCTTTGATAATGACATTGTATGTAAAATTTGATCAGCAAAACGTGAAATTTCCATAGAAGGTTCTTTTCCAAGTTCAATTAATTCTAATTGATCTTTAATATCTACCGCATTATAAATACGTTGTACATCCGCATCTTGTCTAAGTTGTAAGCGAACATCTTGTGCTGTTTGTTCATTTAATTCTGTTTTCGGATCTAGTACGACTGGGTTATTCATATGGTATTCTCCCTTTCCTTATAAAAATGGACGAAATAGTCCTTTTATTGTTTGTGATAAATTTTTATAGGCTGATGAACCATGAAACTCAAGATCGAAATTAACCTCTTCAAGCCAATGTGAATCAAATGCCCCCGCTTCAATATACGGTTCAATATCGTTTCTTCCCGTTGGATTGAAATGAAATACATCTACTCCAATTTGATTCAAAAATAGTAATAAAACAGCATCAGAACGAGTTAACTCTCCACTCTTCTCATTATTAAATATAACAATTTTCGGTACATCTTGTGAATAATCAAATTTCTCAAGCTGTTCTAAAATATTCGGTGGTATTTGAGAAAGTTGCGCGAAAACATATAGCGCTACATCTTGTTTCGTCTCTTTCGCAATTGGTTTACACATTTCACTTTCACACGTATGGATAATCGCTTCTGCAATTCCATGCTGTAAACCTTCCGGTAAACGCTTATGCGGCCACCAATGGCTATTCATAATTAGATCAGGATGCAATTTCCCAGCTCGGTCCAATGCATCTCGATAATGATATTGGAAGTTTGCTTTTTGCTCTTTCGTAAATGGGAATGTATTAATTAATAAACTGTTATCAAATGATGTAACAGCCTTTAATCGTTGAAAATATTCTTTATCATTCTTTGAAACGCCTGATATTTTCGCAAATAAAGAAGGAATATAAATGTGTTTATTTTCAACAAAGAATGTCGGGCGTACAAACGCCTTTTCTTTCGTAATTAAAAAGAGTTCATCATATGTTGTTTTTAGTGTACGAGCTACAGGCGTATAGGAACGGAATTGCCACGGCTTGTACAGCAGTGAATTATCGTGGTGAAGTACTTGTTCAATTTCTTTCGAAGCTTGATACGCTACTGTTGCAACACGCTCACGGCGACGATCAGGGAATGGTTCAAGCGAAATGCGACTTGAATGAGATACAACAAAAGTTCTTCCCTCTTCATCAATATTTTCAAATCCATCTTTTCCTTCTGGGTGATAATAAAGCACATCACAACCGAGCATAATAAGAAAGTATAAGAAATATATACGGCTTTCCTGTGCATCACCGTACCAAATGATACGCGGCATTTGTTTCTTATAATTAATCGTAGAGAACCACTTCGCTACGTAATTTTCGCTTAGTTTAATTATGTCGATTAAGAAACGACGGAAGCCTTCTGTCTTTAACGACTGATTATGTTGCTTCTCATATAATTTCAATAGTGAAATAAACGTCGTATGTATGTAATGCTGTAAATCAGGGTTGTCTACTTTCGGTAAAAGTTGTTTCCCAGATAAGTGTGCAACTAGCCTATTTACTGTCAGACCATTTGGTGCTTCTTGATGTAATCCGAACACTTCTTGAATATGACGAAGCTTTTCCGAATCAATCACTTTGTTTAAATTTTGTTCGTGTAAAACTTCGATTCCTTTCGCTTCACTATAATCAAACAGTTCATTAAAATATTCATCTACATCATTAGGAACACCAAGGATTCGACATGCTATATAACTAAATTTCATCTCATTCTCTGTCAGCTCATATTGTGGGCGTTTTTCTAAAAGCGTTTCAAATTGCTTTAAATCTGATTCATCTTTTAATGCATATGGTTGAAGTGTAAAACGTGAAAACACAACAGTTCACCTCCAAAAACATTTACGTTTTTTCTAAGTCCTTCTTCTATTATAAACTATTTTTGGTTATAAAAAATGGGCGCTCGCAAAACGAGCAAACCCATTTCAATTATTTATTGTCTTCTTTAGTAGCTGCAACTTCTTCTCTAGCTTGTCCAGAATTCTTCATGTAGTGAAGTATAAATGTTGCTCCAAATGCTACAACTAAAATAATAAAGAATAGTGTATGACTAATCTCAATCTCGATTAAAGACAGTAACATTTTTGCTGCAATAATTAAGATTAAAATGTATGCTGTCGTTTCAAGCTCTGGAATACGCTCTAACAATTTTAAGAATACACCAGCAATACCACGCATCATTAAAATACCTAGCATTCCGCCTAATAGTAAAATCCAAACTTCATTAGATACACCAAATGCAGCAAGTACGCTATCTACAGAGAATGCGATATCCATTAATTCAACCATTGCAACTGTTCCCCAGAAGACACCAAACATTCTAAAGAGAATACTATTTTGATTCATACCGTGAGCTTCGTCTTCTTCACTTGCACCTTTACGCTTATCAATAAAGTATTTTACTGATAACCAAGCAAGGTAAAGTGCACCAAGAAGTTTTACCCACCATAATTTAATTAAGAACATTCCGATTCCAATCGCAATAAAGCGGAACACATAAGCTCCAATAAGTCCATAGAATAATGCTTTTTTACGTTTTTCTTCCGGAAGATGTTTTACCATTACCGCTAACACAAGTGCGTTATCAGCAGATAATAATCCTTCAAGTACAACAAGTGTACCAATTAATCCCCAAGATACTGGATCCTGCAACACTTTAATCCACATGTCCAAGTCGAAAAACTGAGCATACGTATCAAGGATTCCTTGCAAAATACTCATCTTACCTTTATCCCCTATTCTTTGCTAGATTTATAGAAAGGTCAAAAAAAGGAAACGAATATCGTTTCCTTTCTATGCATCCAAGCCATACGCTCTTACAAGCGCACCTAAACCACCTTGGAATCCACTTCCTACTGCATTAAACTTCCACTGTCCATTATGACGGTATAATTCACAAAAGACAACTGCTGTTTCGATGGAGAAATCTTCCCCTAAATCAAAACGAAGAACTTCTTCACTCGTTTCTTCATTCGCTAAACGAACAAACGCATTTCCTACTTGCCCAAAGTTTTGACTACGGCCTTCTGCATCATAAATCGTAACTGTAATAGCAATTCTGTGCACATCTGCTGGAACTTTCTTCAAATCCACAACAAGTTGCTCATCGTCACCTTCACCTTCACCTGTACGGTTATCTCCTGTATGTAAAACAGATCCACAAGGAGACTGTAAATTATTATAGAAGATAAAATCAGTTTCCTTCGTACATTTTCCGTTTGCATCTAATAAAAAGGCAGATGCATCTAAATCGAAATCGGCTCCGCCGTCATAAGATTTAATATCCCATCCAAGACCAATTACTGCTTTTGTTAAACCAGGGCTTGTCTTACCTAAATCGATTTTCTGGCCTTTTTGTAATTGAATAACCATCTATATTCACCTCTATATTTTTATCTTTAAAAATATATCCATCAGTAAACATACATTTCACCGATGGATATATAAATCAAATCTATTACTCTACATCTAAACCAAAGTTATTACATAGAGACGCTAATCCACCTTGGAATCCACTTCCGATTGCATTGAATTTCCAATCACCTGCATGACGATATAATTCACCTACTACTACGGCTGTTTCAATAGAGAAATCTTCTCCTAAATCGTAACGAATTAATTCTGCATTCTTTTCTTCATCAAGAATACGTACGAAAGAATTAGAAACTTGTCCGAAGTTTTGGCTACGGCCTTCTCCATCATAAATTGTAATTGTGAAACAAATACGTTCGATGTGAGCAGGAACATTTTTCAAATCTACTTTAATCGCTTCGTCATCGCCTTCACCTTCACCAGTGCGGTTATCTCCTAAATGCTCTACAGCACCATTCGCACCTTTTGGATTATTATAGAAAATGAAATCTTCAGCTCCTGAAACTTTACCATTCGCGCCTACTAAGAAAATACTAACATCTAAGTCGAAATCGTTTTGTCCGTCATAACGATTCGTGTCCCAACCAAGTCCTACAAGAACTTTCGAAAGACCTGGATTCGTTTTTGTTAAGTCTACCTTTTGTCCCTTTTTCAATGAAATTGATGCCATATACAATTCCTCCTCGGTTATTTTATTGATAACGTGATACAATCTCACTTAAGTTTTTATCTTGCGTGCCTTCTCCAACTGCTGAAAACTTCCATTCACTTCCGTGACGATACATTTCACCTGCAATTAGAGTTGTTTTGCCAGCATAATTATCCGATAAATTATAGCGTGCTAATTCTTCACCAGTTTGCGGGTTTTGAATACGAATATATGCATTACGAATCATCCCGAAATCTTGACGACGATTTACACAGTCATAAATATTTACAACGAATACTAAACGATTAATACGGCTTGGAACTTTATGTAATTCTACGAAAATTGTTTCGTCATCACCAGCGCCTTCACCTGTTAAATTATCTCCTGAATGAATAATACTACCACAAGTAGAAAGTTTATTTCCGAAGTAAACTAAATCATTTTTGTTTAAAAAACGATCTCCTTCTAACATAACAACAGATGCATCACAATCTACATTTGGTTTACTTCCAAATAATGAAGACAGAAATCCACCTGATTGCCCAATTGGATCCCAGCCTAAGCCAACCTGTAGTTTTGCTACTTTTGGTTGTCCTTTCGTTAAATCGATCTTTTGACCTTTTTCTAAAATAATAGGCATGAAGTTTCTCCCTTTCTACAAAGCATTTTCCTAATCGGAAAATATTGTATTCTTCTCTTATATTGTAGCATTATTTACCTAGCGATAAAAAGGATAAATTCTCAGTTATATGAAAACATTCATATAATTTACTTATGATGATGTAAGAAGTGGTAAATAGCACCAATCATTCCTGCACAATTACCGTTTTGCGCAAGTTCAATCTCACAATTATTATAAATCTCTTGATTTAAGTATTTACTGACCTCTTCTTTTACTTCTTTTAAAAACTCATTTCCTCTATCGGTAATTCCTCCACCAATAATAATCGTTTCTGGATTAAAAATATAAGCAAGATTACTAATTCCGATTGCCAAATGTTTAAAGAAAATCCCAACTGCTTGAGCAACTTCCCGATCTCCTTTATCATACAACTCGAAAATTCTTTTCCCATTCCACTTGCCTTTGCCTTTATATTTGCTTACAAGTCGAATTAATCCTGAAATCGAAGCAACCTCTTCAAACGTTTTTCCTTCTATTAACATATTCCCCCATTCACCAGCACTAAATGAATGTCCTCGGTACAATTTTCCATCTATAAAAATTGCTCCTCCAATCCCTGTTCCAAGGGTGAGCATAATTAAGTTATCTTTCTCTCTTCCACTACCATTCCACTTTTCTCCAAACGCTGCACAATTCACATCATTGTCAATCGATACTGGAACTTTTAATATCTCTTGCAATCTATCAATAATAGGAATAGTACTATATCCCGGAATATGATCCGCGCCTCCCGTCACAATTCCTTTATTAATATCAACAATTCCCGCAGTGCTAATACCGATTCCGGCAATAGTATGTTCATTCATTATTTTTTTGGATACATATATAAGTTTTTGAATAATTTGTTCTCCGCCTAAATGAATTTCTGTTGCAACTGTTTGACGCTTTAATACTCTCCCTATTTCTGAAACAATACCATACTTAATTTGCGTACCGCCAATATCAAACGCTATATACTCTTTCATCTGCTGCCACTTCCTCTACCGTTATGAATGTAAATTCTCCCCCTCTACTATTTGTAGGAAATCTACATTAACTCTTTTCTGCTTTGACAAATACACCACCTTTTTCTATATATAGTTTTTTTTGCATAAAACTCTTTTTCCTAAGAAATATTACAAAGGGATGTATTTTAGATGGAACATTAATCTCTTAGGAGGAAAACCATGACGAAAATCTTCATTTTAGCATCAACACTCTCTTTATCTTTTTTTAGCGGTTTAAATATCGGTAATGCTGCAACTGAAAACTTCCAACCATTAACAAACGCTATTGTACAAAATAGCGATCATTTTGCAGAAGGAAACTCAAAGGATAATAATATACCTCCAGGAAATAACGGTTCTCAGGACGATACTGGTTCTGGTGACAATGGTTCTGGCGGTAACGGTTCTGGTGGCAGTGGCTCTGGTGGCAATGGTTCCGGCGGTAACGGTTCTGGTGGTAGTGGCTCTGACGGCAGCGGTTCCGGTGGCAATGGTTCTGGTGGCAACGGTTCTGGCGGCAGTGGATCTGGTGACAACGGTTCTGGCGGTAATGGTTCCGGCGGTAACGGTTCTGGTGGCAATGGTTCTGGCGGTAACGGTTCTGGCGGCAATGGCTCTGGTGGCAATGGTTCTGGCGGTAACGGTTCTGGTGGTAACGGTTCTGGCGGCAATGGCTCTCAAGGCGGCAATCGTGTTAAAGGTGATAGCAATTCTCAGGAGGGCAACGGTTCTCAAGGTGGCAATCGTGTTAAAGGCGATAGCAATTCTCAGGAGGGCAACGGTTCTCAAGGGGGTAATGTAAAAGATAATACGAAAAAACAAGGTGATAAATTACCTAATACTGCAACGCATTACCCTATATCTATTTTAATGGGGCTTTCAACATTCCTAATTGGTATGTTACTGTTTATTCGTCGTAAAAACGTAAAATAAGAACAACATCCTTCCATCTAAAAAGTACATGAAATACTGTATAAAACTAAAAAGGACTTTGGATTACATTTTATTATGCAGCCCAAAGTCCTTTTATCACCTATCAGAAAAAGTATTAATACGCTTTTCCCCAATACACCATTTGTTTAGCTTCTTTACCACAACAAATACATTCTTCAGCTAAATGCTCTTGCTCAAAAGGCATACAACGTGAAGATACGCCAACTTCTTCTTTTAGTTTTTCTTCACAAGCTAATTCCCCGCACCACATTGCCTTAATAAAGCCTTGCTTTTCATCAGCTATTTTTTTCATCTCTTCGAAATTTGTCGCAACATACGTATTCTCATCGCGAAATGCTTTTGCTTTATTAAATAAAGCAATATGAATTTCTTCAAGTAATGCTGGAATACGTTCTTCTAATTGATCCATTGGTACAAACTCTTTTTCCTTCGTATCTCTTCTTACAAGTACAACTTGATTCTTTTCAATATCTTTAGGGCCAACTTCTAATCGAATTGGAATCCCCTTCATTTCATACTCATTAAATTTCCAGCCTGGTGTTTTATTACTAGCATCTATTTTTACTCGTGCAACCTTTTGAATATGTGCTTGTAACTCTGTTGCTTTTGCTAAAACTCCTTCTTTATGCTGAGCAATTGGTACAATAACAACTTGCACTGGAGCGACTTTTGGTGGCATTACAAGTCCATTATTATCACTATGAACCATTATTAGCCCGCCTATCATTCTTGTTGATACACCCCAAGATGTTTGGTGCACATATTGCCACTTACCGTTACGATCTAAAAACTTAATATCAAATGCTTCTGAGAAATTCGTCCCAAAGTTATGAGAGGTTCCTGTTTGAAGTGCTTTTCCATCATGCATTAAACTTTCAATTGTATAAGTTGCCTTTGCTCCAGCAAACTTCTCTTTTTCTGTTTTTTGTCCTTTAATAACTGGTATTGCTAAATAATCCTCACAGAAAGAAGCATATAAGTTTAAAATATTTAATGTTTCAGCCTGCGATTCTTCTGCCGTTTCATGGATTGTATGACCCTCTTGCCATAAAAATTCAGTCGTACGAAGGAACGGCCTAGTTGTCTTCTCCCAACGAACTACTGAACACCACTGATTATATAACTTTGGCAAATCATTATAGGATTGCACAATTTTTGAAAAGTGCTCACAGAATAAAGTTTCAGATGTAGGACGTACACAAAGTCTTTCCGCTAACTTTTCATCTCCACCATGCGTAACCCATGCTACTTCAGGAGCAAATCCTTCAACATGATCCTTCTCTTTTTGCAATAAACTCTCTGGGATAAACATTGGCATATATACATTTTCATGGCCAGTTTCTTTTAACTTCTCATCCATCACCTTCTGCATATTCTCCCATAAGGCATAACCATACGGACGTAAAATCATGCATCCTTTTACACTTGAATAATCAACAAGTTCGGCTTTTTTTACAATATCGGTATACCACTGCGCAAAGTCCTCTTCCATCTTCGTAATGGCTTGCACTTGTTCTTTTGCCATAGTCAGTCTTCCTCCTTCTAGAAAATACAAAAAAGCCCGCGTCCCTAAATAGGGACCGAGCTTTGTCGGCGTTACCACCCTGATTCATGCACAAAAATTGCGCATGCTCTCTTTTTGATAACGGGAAATTCCCGCTGCATATGCAGAACTCAAAGGCAGGTTCCATATTGCCTTTTTAAGAATCTTTCAGCCTGACGGATTCTCTCTCTGCTAAAAAGGTTGAACATGTACTAGTCCTTTTTCATCGTTATAACGAAATAAATTTGTTGATTATCATAATACAAATTCTTTTTTAAAACAATAGCTAATTTTCTTATTTTTATATATTCTTTTCATTTTTTGCAGTTTTATACGTAGCTTTTCCGCGTAATTTTCACAAGTTGATGTGCAATCATACCGATAAGTGTACCAAGTAGAACGAAGAAACCAATAAATCCATATCCCATTCCTTCCCACCCACCAATAACAATCATTGTAACGGGAAAGGACGCTAAGCAAAGAAGTATTAAACTAAGTGCAAATATAATATCGAACTGTTTGTCTGGAAACCGTTTCTTTAGTAAATATGAAATAGCAAATACAAGGATAATCGTGATTCCGCCAATGATGTAAAAGATACCAAATCCATCTAACCAATCCATAGTGTTTCCTCCTTCCATAGATTCCCTTATACTTAATTATATGTTTAATTTTTCTGAAAATAAATAATAAATTTTCACATAAAAATATATTTTTATTACTAGGTATTAATAGTAATATATAAGAATAGGTTTTATATAATCAGGAGGGAACTTTATGGATAAAGCATTAACAAACCATGTCATTATTTTATCATTCGACTGTTTATCAGCTTTAGATTTTCCTATACTACAAAAACTACCTCATTTCGAATCTCTAATAAAAAAGGGCACGGTTGTCGAAAAAGTAGAACCAATTTATCCTTCTGTAACATATCCAAGCCACTCAACAATCGTAACCGGTAATTACCCTAACAAGCACGGTGTTGTTAGCAATACGTTACTTCAACCAGGGCGTGAATCACCTGATTGGCATTGGTACCGAAAATCAATAAAAGGAACAACATTGTATGATGAAGCGCGCAAAGCAAATTTAACGACAGCTGCCCTTCTATGGCCTGTTACTGGAAGAGCGAACATCGATTACAATTTACCAGAAATTTTTCCAAATAGACCTTGGCAAAATCAAGTGTTAGTTTCCTTATTTAGCGGTAGCCCACTATACCAATTAGATTTAAATCGTCGTTTCGGCCATATAAGAAATGGTTTATCACAACCAGAGCTGGATGATTTCGTCCTCGCCTCTGCTGTGCATACAATCCAGACGAAAAAGCCTAATATCATGTTCGTACATTTCACCGATCTAGACACACAAAGACACTATCACGGCTTTGAATCTAACGAAACAATAGCTGCTATCCAGAGACACGACGAACGTCTAGGGAAAATTATTCAAGCACTAAAAGAAAGTGACTTATACGAAGAAAGTACAATTATTGCCCTTGGTGATCATAGCGCTTTAAGTGAAAACAAATCCATACAATTAAATGTGCTATTCCATCAAAGAGGACTTATATCTCTTAATAAAAAAAGAAAATTAGTAGACTGGAAAGCCTATTGCCAAAGTTGCGACGGCTCTGCCTATGTATATGTAAAGGACAAAAATGATACGGATACAATTCGGGAGGTACAACTACTCCTTGAAGAGCTACTTCAAAATAAACAAAACGGAATTGAATTTATACTTCATGATGAAGCTGCGAAAGACTGCGGTGCAGACGGTAATTGTTTATTCATGTTAGAAGCACGAGAAGGGTATTATTTCACTGAAAACTATACAGGAGATTTTATAAAAGAAATTACCGAAAAAGATGTTACGCCTAGTAAAAAATATACATTTGGTACGCATGGATACTCTCCAACAAAACCTAACTATGAAACAATTTTTATCGCTGCTGGGAAAGGAATAAAAAGTGGCGTTACCGTCCCGTATATGAGACTTATTGATGAAGGTCCAACTATCGCTAGACTACTCGGTTTACACTTAGGTGAAACAGACGGAGCAATTGTAGAGGATTTACTCCAATTGTAAAGAACAGTGTATATATGTAAAAGTTATGTAAAATTCATCACTGTTTCTCTTTTTATAATTTTTATTTTTGTACACTGTTAGTAAAACAAATTTAAGGGGGAACATTATATGAAGAAAATGTCCAGACAAGAAAAAAGCTGGATATTATACGATTGGGCGAACTCTGTATACTCGCTCGTCATTACAACTGCATTATTTCCAATTTACTTTAAAGCAGCTGCAAAAGAAGCTGGACTATCTGGGGCAACTTCAACAGCATATTGGGGATATGCAAACTCATTCGCAACACTTTTAATTTCTATACTTGCTCCTATTCTTGGCACAGTTGCTGATTATAAAGGATTTAAAAAACGTTTTTTCACATTCTTCTTTGGACTCGGTATCGTATTTACAAGTATGTTAGCAGTCGTTCCAACCTCTCAGTGGTACTTATTGCTAGGGTGCTATATGCTCGCCTTAATCGGCTTTGCTGGAGCAAACATTTTCTATGATGCATTTTTAGTAGACGTCACTTCTGAAGATAGAATGGACCGAATTTCTACAAGAGGATTTGCATTAGGTTATATCGGGAGTACAATTCCTTTTATCGGTTGTATCGCTCTTATTATTCTTTCCCAAAAAGGAACTATTCCCTTATCGGTCGGCATTGCTAGTCAAATTTCCTTTGCAATAACAGCTCTTTGGTGGGGATTATTTACAATTCCAATGCTAAAAAACGTAGAGCAAACACACTATATTGAGCGTCATCCAAGACCTATTAGAATGAGCTTCAAACGTCTTGCTGATACTTTTAAAAATATTAAAGAATATAAAACTGTATTTATGTTTCTAATCGCTTACTTTTTCTATATTGACGGAGTCGACACAATTATTACTATGTCTACCGCTTACGGAACCGATCTCGGTATTAGTGCAACGAATCTATTAATCATATTATTTGTAACACAAATTGTCGCTTGTCCATTTGCTTTACTATACGGAAAATTATCTGAAACATTTACTGGTAAAAAAATGTTATATGTCGGTATCATTATTTATATCATTATTTGCACATATGCTTATTTTTTAAAAACGACACTTGATTTTTGGATTTTAGCAATGTTAGTTGCTACATCTCAAGGTGGTATTCAAGCACTAAGTCGTTCATACTTTGCAAAACTAGTACCTAAAGAATCTGCTAATGAATTCTTCGGATTTTATAATATATTTGGCAAGTTTGCCGCAATTATGGGTCCGGTATTAGTCGGTGTTACAACCCAATTAACAGGAAAAACAAACGCTGGTGTTCTTAGTATTATTGTTCTGTTTATTATCGGAGGATTTTTACTAACTAGAGTTCCAGAAAATAATACATCCGTTACACCACCTAGTCCAAAGACTAAAACGCTATAAGAAAAGATCCTCTTCTCATAAGAAGAGGATCTTTTTTATTTTTAAAGGTCCGACTTATAATGAACGACTCTACTGCTTGTACAAAAATAATTTATCAACAGTTGTTCCTAATACTTCAGCTAAACGGAATGCTAACGCTAAACTTGGATCATATTTATTATTCTCAATTGCATTTATCGTTTGTCTAGAAACCTTACATTTATCAGCTAATGCGCCTTGTGAAATATTATTTTCAGTGCGTAATTCATAGATTTGATTTTTCACACCATTGCTCCTAACCTGTAAAATCGTTTTTACAACATCAGTATATAATTGGCTCATATAGTTGTCAAAAGTTCCTCAAAGAAAAAGGGAGCAATATTGCTCCCTTACAATAGTTATTTCGAAGCTAACGAATTTGTTAGTGCCTCTTTATTAGCAACATCTTCTTTTTTTATTTGCATACGTAGAACTGGCCCTATCGCTAATAAAATAAGTGCCATTGCTATACAAAACACAGTAACTAGTGAAGTTAGTTCCTTTAATCCTCCAGCTAGTGAAGTTCCAATTAGCATTGCCCCCATAAACAGTGGTAAAATCGTCCCATTTACTCTTCCAACCATATTTTCTGGTACAAGTTGAATCATAAGCGTACCGACAACAATATTAACACAAGCTAAACAAATACCTGTTCCAAACCTCATGAAACTAGTAATCCAAAATGATGTAGATAGCCCTTCTACTAAAAATGACATTGCTAATATGCCCATACCGAATACAAACATTTTTTTCGGATTCACTTTTGAAGCGAAAATTGCAGCAACAATACCACCAATTAACATACCTATTCCATCAGCTGCAGCTAAATATTGAACTGCTTCCTTTTCCATTCCAAGGCGTTCTATTACAAGAAACACCTCTAATGGAGTTGTTAATCCAACAGCTAAGCCTATAATGGTGAAAGTGATCGTAATCATACGTAAATTTTTCGTATGAAGAACATACTTCCAACCTTCTTTTATATCATTTTTTAATGAATCTCTCGCCACTTGCTCTTTTTCAACCCATTTTGGTAAAAATGAAAGGGCGATAGCAGATAACAAAAATAAAATGATTAAGCTATATAGTGACGTAAATAAACCAAGTTGTGTATACACAAGCGATCCTACCACTGGTCCAAAAATTAGAAATAATGACTGTAATGTTTGGTTAAATGCAATCGCATTTGCTACCTGTTCTTCTTTTACATAGCGCTTAAATATACGCGAAGATGAGGGCTGAGAAAACTGACCTACAATCGCGGAAATGAGTGTTGCAAAAAATATAGCCTGCCAATAATCCAGCTTTAACAACAGGACAATTCCTATAATAGACAGTACACTCAACACATCTCCAGTGACCATTGTTCTTTTCGGATTCCAGCGATCAGCTAGCGCACCACCGATAAACGAGAAAATAAAAATAGGTGCATATTCCATAACTGATAACAAAGAAACAGAAACCGGATCATTATTCGTTCGCTCCATTATAAAATACAAAAGAGCCATATTTCTGATCCAAATTGCAAATTGTTGTAAAATATCAGACGCCATAACGAGCATAAATGCTCGGTTTTTAAATAAAGCGTTCATTTTCATTCCCCTTTCACAAACCGACCGTTCAGTCTAATTTATTTTGTAAGAAAAGCAACTGACCTATTATTCAGCTGCCATTCCTTTTAACAATACATCTATTGCCTTTTTATAAATACGCTTCAACTCTTTATAATCTAGCTCGTAGTAAAGTACTCCAAGCCCTGATAATAATCCATTCACAATATACATAAGATCACGAGTATTATCTTCACGGAACTCTCCAGACTGTATACCTGCTTCAATTAATTTCTCAAACATAACATATGATTCTCTAGTTAAAGCTAATAGTTCCTCCAAAATCTCTTTACTTACAACTTGACTCATAGAGAATTCCTCTATGGCATTTGAAATTGGTTGCTGTATGTCCTCTACATGATATTCCGCGAGACCATATAGTTTTTCAGTACTAGTGCTATACAACTTCTCTTTTTCATTCCATTTTTCAAGCCAATCATACGTATGCTGTTTCACTACAAATAAAAATAATTCTTCTTTACTTTTAAAATGATAATAAATACTTCCTTTACTTCGCTCTGTAATTTCACAAATCTCTTCCATAGATGTAGCTGCGTAGCCCTTCTGTGAAAATAGACTTTCTGCTTTGTATGCAATTTCTTTCTTTATCTCTTCTGCGCTTCTTCTCATATTCACACCTCTTTAAACCGACCGCTCAGTCTAATAATAACAAATCAAAAACCTCTATCGCAAGAGGCTATATTCCTTATTTAAGAAAACGTACTTTCAAACCAAGTTCGAATCATATGTATTGTTCCAAATTTAAATGCTAATTTAACAAGAAATACGCCTCCCGCAGCTAATAAAAATAACACTACTTTCCCCTTATTTTTCACTTTCGGTTCCCTTTTCATTTCCATTCCCCTTAGTATGTTAAAAATATTAATCAAACGTTTGTTTAAAAAGAAATACGCCTATATAAGGCGCATTTTCATCAATCCCCACCGCCACCGCAGCTTCCTCCGCTATCTCCCCCAAAAGAGCCTCCACAATCATGTGAACCGCCATCATGCGAGCTATCATTATCCGATCCAGCAAAGAAAAATAATGGTGATGAGCTGTTAGATGAATTATGTATGTTATTTTGTTTCGCCAAGTTCACCTTCTTTTTGTTCGATCGAACTGCTGTTACGATTATTCCAACTACAACAAATAATAGTATGACAATAATAAATCCCATATAAAAGCCTCCCCTATTCCTCGAATAATTGAATGATTCTCTCTAGATTTTCAAGTGAAATGAAGCGTGATTCACGAAGAATTTCTTTTCCATTATGAAATAATAAAATTGTTGGCCCTGTAAATACTCCATATCGCCCCGCAATCTCTTGCATGTCTTGTAGTAATATCTCTATTTTCTCTACGTAATCATAATTCTCTAATACGCAATTTACTTTTCTTAGCATAACATCACAAACACCACAATTTTCCGTTTTAATAAACAGAAGTACCAATTGTTGTTCTTCGATATAGGTCGCTAATTCTTCTATCGTTTTAAATGTAGTCATCTTATCCCTCTTAGCGTAATTTACGAAATAATTTGCCTTGATACATACGAAAAGCTGAACTATCTTTAATCTTTCTCTTTTCCATTACCTGCTGAAAACGAAGAGTTTTTGCTGTTAACTCTTCTCGTAATTTCTTTCTCTCTTCTTCATCATAACAGCAAGCAATTAGATCCTCTATTTTTAATATATCTTTTTGTAGTTCCATTTCTGGTGGAATCATTCCCGCATTTTTTAAAATTTTATAACTCATTCTAAGTTCTGGAGGTACCATTGAAAGATCTTCTAATTGTAGTGGTTTTCCTTTTCCCGGAAGATAATCAAGATCACCATTCCGTATTGCTTGTCGAATTTTTTCTTCAGCAATGTTCAAAAACACATCCACACCATTCCCTCCTTTACATATTTTTACTATTATTTTACATGATATTTCCTTATCTTTCTACGTCTTTAATAATTGGCTCCATACAATTTTTTCTCAAATTTATTTATAATGAGCTTTTTCTTCCCATACCAATCTTTCGTTTTCATATATAGTTTGTATTCAAGCCTTTTTGTATTGAGAAAGTCTTTTTCAACTTAATAAAGCGTTTACACTAAATCTTACATTTGTTACGATTTAATCACCCCCAGCTCCCTTGTATAGACTTCGTGATGTCTGATCATTTTATCTAGACGTTTCATACGTCTAGATTCATTTTGGTTTATTGGCGTATGCCTTTAAATATATCTTTTATTTTGAAAGGAGAAATGGCTATGAGGTCTCAAAAATTCACACTGCTATTACTATCTCTACTACTTTTCTTACCTCTTTTTCTCACAAATTTTATTACTCCAAATCTCGCATTAGCAGATTCACCAAAGCAAAGTCAAAAAATTGTTGGGTACTTTCCTTCGTGGGGCGTTTACGGACGTAATTATCAAGTTGCTGACATTGATGCATCAAAGCTTACTCACCTTAACTATGCTTTCGCGGATATTTGTTGGAATGGAAAACATGGAAACCCTTCTACTCATCCTGATAATCCAAATAAACAAACGTGGAACTGTAAAGAATCTGGTGTACCATTGCAAAATAAAGAGGTTCCTAATGGTACTCTCGTACTCGGTGAACCATGGGCTGATGTTACCAAATCGTATCCTGGCTCAGGGACAACTTGGGAAGATTGCGATAAATATGCCCGTTGCGGAAATTTCGGGGAACTAAAACGATTAAAAGCTAAATATCCTCACTTAAAAACAATTATTTCCGTTGGTGGCTGGACTTGGTCTAACCGCTTTTCTGATATGGCCGCTGATGAAAAAACAAGAAAAGTATTTGCTGAATCTACAGTAGCTTTTCTTCGCGCATATGGGTTTGATGGCGTAGATTTAGACTGGGAATATCCGGGCGTTGAAACGATTCCTGGTGGTAGTTATCGTCCTGAAGATAAACAAAATTTCACTCTCCTTCTTCAAGATGTCCGAAATGCTTTGAATAAAGCAGGTGCTGAAGATGGCAAACAATATTTACTAACAATCGCTTCAGGCGCAAGCCAACGCTACGCTGATCATACAGAGCTAAAGAAAATTTCTCAAATACTCGATTGGATTAATATTATGACATATGATTTCCACGGCGGATGGGAAGCTACTTCTAATCATAATGCAGCTCTATATAAGGATCCAAATGACCCAGCAGCAAATACGAATTTTTACGTAGATGGTGCTATAAATGTTTATACAAATGAAGGTGTTCCAGTCGATAAACTAGTATTAGGCGTACCCTTTTACGGACGTGGCTGGAAAAGTTGTGGCAAAGAAAATAACGGACAATATCAACCTTGCAAACCAGGTAGTGATGGGAAACTTGCTTCTAAAGGTACTTGGGATGATTATTCTACCGGTGACACAGGTGTGTATGATTACGGTGATTTAGCAGCCAATTACGTTAATAAAAATGGTTTTGTACGCTACTGGAATGACACAGCTAAAGTACCTTATTTATATAATGCAACTACAGGCACATTTATTAGCTACGATGACAATGAATCTATGAAATACAAAACAGACTATATAAAGACGAAAGGTTTAAGTGGAGCAATGTTTTGGGAACTAAGCGGAGATTGCCGTACAAGTCCAAAATATAGTTGCAGTGGTCCAAAATTACTTGATACGCTAGTAAAAGAATTACTTGGTGGACCTATTAGTCAAAAAGATACTGAGCCACCAACGAATGTTAAAAACGTTGTAGTTACGAATAAAAATTCAAACTCAGTTCAATTAAACTGGACTGCATCTACTGATAACGTAGGAGTTATGGAATATGAAATTACTGCTGGAGAAGAGAAATGGAGTACAACAACAAATAGCATTACAATTAAAAACTTAAAACCTAATACGGAATACACATTTTCAATAATTGCCAAAGATGCTGCTGGAAATAAATCACAACCTACCGCTCTTACTGTCAAAACGGATGAAGCTAATACGACACCTCCTGATGGAAATGGTACTGCTACATTTTCAGTCACTTCGAATTGGGGCAGCGGTTATAACTTCTCGATTATAATCAAAAATAATGGAACGACTCCTATTAAAAATTGGAAATTAGAATTTGATTATAGCGGTAATTTAACACAAGTTTGGGATTCTAAAATTAGTAGTAAAATAAATAATCATTATGTAATTACGAACGCAGGATGGAATGGTGAAATTCCTCCTAGTGGATCTATTACAATTGGCGGTGCAGGAACAGGTAATCCTGCCGAACTTTTAAATACCGTCATTAGCGAAAACTAGACGTAATATCCATTAATTAATTCACTAAAGTTTGAATTTAGGTTTGAGCAATACCTCCTAAATTCAAACTTTTAATTTTACGAAAAATCAAAAATATCATAATAACCTATTATAATTATATTTAATTTCTAATATGAAGTTTATATGAAGTTCATTTGAATTTTACATGAATTTCCTTTAATTTCTATTGTCTTCCTATAATATCCATATTATCCTTTACATAAAGGAATTATTTTTATTCCATTTTGAACTATCTATATATATAAAGAAAGATAGTCACCTGTTAGGGAAAGGCTTTCGTATTATAAATATAACAAAAGAAAAAGCACGCTTATAAGCGCACCATAAGAGTGCTTCTTCATACAATTCTCATGTAAGAGTTCTCGAAAATCATGTTAATCACAAAGAAAAGGCATTAGCTCCTAAAAGCTAATGCCTTTTCTTTATTCATATTGTTCAGTATTCCAATCTTCTATATTCCATACTTTTGTTATCCACGATTCATAGAAAGAAGGTTCATGTGAGACAATTAAAACCGTTCCTTTGTATTGTTGTAACGCTTCCTGTAAAGCCATCTTAGTTTCTACATCCAAATGATTAGTCGGTTCGTCTAAAATTAAAACATCAGCTTTTTCTATTTTTTCATATAAGGAGCTAACACACTTAAAATCTCTTCTTTATCCTTTTTTAATTCGAGTGATGTTAACATATCCATCGTTCTCGTCCTAGGTAATTTCACTTGTACCTCGCCAACTATTGACGCTGGTCTTTGAGATAAAATAAATACGCGATCTGAAAGCAAGATTGCCTCATCTAAGTCATGTGTCACCATAACGATTGTTTGCTTTTCTTGATGCCAAGAGTTTAAAAGCCAGCTATGTACTTCCATTTTTGTAAATGCATCTAATTTACCAAAAGGCTCATCCAGCAGCATAATTGGCTTTTCACATAAATATGTGCGCAGAAAACTAATTCTTTGACGCATACCACCAGATAATTCATCTGGATAATGGTCTGCATATTCATCTAGTTGGAACTGCTTTAATGCTTCCATTCCTTCTGTCAGCCTTTGTTTTTTCGGCTTTCCTTCAATTTCTAACGGAAGAACGATATTTTGCAAAGCTGATCGCCACGGTAGTAATAAATCTTGTTGTGGCATATAACTAACAACATCTTGCTCTTGTACTTGCTTATCGTTATACGTTACGTTCCCGCTTGTTGGTTTTTCAACATTTGCAATCATGTTTAATAATGTGCTTTTCCCGCAACCACTCGGTCCTACAAAGGAAACAAACTCTCCCTCTTGTATAGAGGCACTAATATTCTCTAATACATTCTTTCCGTCAAAAGATTTCACTATATTTTTTATTTGTAATCCGCTCATTTTTCACTTGGAAGGAATTCATTTGTAAAAGCATCTTTTACATCGATTTTCTTTTTAATAACTTTGTTGTCATATAAGAAATTCATGTAATTCGTCCAAATTTCTTCCTTCTGTACTCCCCATGCTTTAGCATCATCTTGATACTTCGTACTTAACCATTTTTGGCTTTCTTGAACTAAATCTTTATTTACATCTGGAACAGCTTTAATTAAAATATCAGCAGCCTCTTTCGGTTCCTTAATTGCAAAATTATAACCTTCTGTCGTTGCACTCATAAACTTTTTTACAAAGTCTTTATCTTGCTTCGTATGTTTTTCACTCGTAATAATAACAGGACTATAGAAATCAAGCGCTGGATCTAAGTCCTTCACCATAATCGTATTTAACTCTTTTCCTTGGCGCTTCGCTTCAATACCATCCCAACCGTAATAAATCCATTCGAAATCTGCATCACGACCGATTGATTTAAAGAAATCTGTTTGTCCTAAGATGATTTTTTCAACTTTATTAAAATCAGCTTGATGTTTATCCATAATCGTCTTTAATGTCGCTTCTTCCGCTGGTCCTCCCCAGCCGCCGTAACGTTTACCTTCAAAATCTTTCGGTGACGTCATATTATCTTTCTTAAGCGATGCAAACGCTGAAGTGTTATGCTGAATAATCGCTCCTACAGATACAACAGGAATTCCTTCCACACGAGCTAACGTTACATTTTCTTGTGCGCTTATTGCGAAGTCTGCTTTTCCTGATGCTATCATTTGCTCTGCTGTTACATTGTCACCTGGTTGAATAATTTCTACATCTAATCCTTGCTTTTTGTAATAATCTTTCGTTTGCGCTACATACAAGCCAGTATGATTCGTATTTGGAAACCAATCTAATACTACTTTTACTTTTTGATCTTTACTTGCACTTTCTTCTTTCTTCGCCGGATTACATCCAGCCACACCTACCGCTACTAAGGCAGCTAACATAACTTTCAAACCTTTTTTCATTTTCTGCCGTCCTTTCTATATATCCATGGTGCTGTTATTCTTGCCATAAACTCTACGATAAAATACAGGCATAATGTCACCATAACGATGATTGCTGCAACACCAAATACTCGGGCAGTCAAAAAGGATTTTGTAGCCCTCGTAAGCATAACGCCTAATCCTTCACTTGCACCGAGCCATTCTCCGATAATTGCCCCCATTACGCTATATGTAACTGCAATTTTTAAACCTGAGAAAAAGTATGGAAGCACTGCTGGAAATTTTACTTTCTGGTAAACTTGCCATTTTGTCGCCTTCATTGTTTGTAACAGTTTCAGCATGTTTTTATCTACTGTTTGAAAACCTTCTAAAATACTAAGCGCAATTGGGAAGAAACAAACGAGTATTACGACCATTACTTTCGGTAACATCCCATATCCAAACCAAATAATAAATAGCGGTGCAAGTACAACAATTGGAATTGTTTGCGAAATAACGAGCAATGGATTTATTAAAATACGAAATAACGGTATAACGTCCATAATAATTGCGATGCTCGTCCCCAATAAAATTGCAAAGAATAGTCCAATTATAACTTCCTGCAGTGTTTGCATCGTATTTGGTAATAGTAAATCTTTCATCCCAATTAATTCTTGAACAATGGCAGAAGGCTTTGGTAAAATCCACGGTTCGATTTTAAATAATGAAACAGATCCTTCCCATATCGCAATGAGAAGGATAAGCCAAATAGTTGTAATAAGTTTAGATTGCTTCTGGTTTTGCATATTCATCACGGTACTTCCAAACCTTTTCATCTATCGTTACACCAGTGCTTGGACGATAATGGATTTTAATAGAAGTAATCACTTCTTCTGCTCCAGCATCGACGCAAGCTTGTTGCGCACGTTTAACGACATCAAGAAGTACATCTAATTCTCCTTCCAAAGTTGTTTCCATTGCCCCTACTTCATAACGAACTCCCGATTGTTGCACAACTTCAATTGCTTTATCGACAACAGAATATACATCTTTCGTTTTTGCTTGTGGTACTACTGAAAATGACATTGTAACTTGTTGTGACATAATAAAATCCCCCTTATAAAAATAAATTTCAAAAATAAGAAAAGGCTTTCCTACGCAGTAGGAAAGCCTTGTATGCAAGTTATTACAGAATAACATATGCTACATCACTTTAAGTAACTCCCTACGCTGGCATTATCCAGATCAGGTTGAGGGTCGATGTTTACTTACATCCTCTCAGCCAATTGGCTCCCCGGTCCTTAATTCGTTTTCATTGTAGCATGATTTATTTTATTGAACAAACAAAAGCATGCATAATCATTTCATTATTTTTGGAAAATAACCAACTTTTTCACCATGAGCTAATAACTGCTGAATAAATTCTTTATTAATTGCTGGTACTATCAATTCTTTTTTCTTAATCCATTTATTCGTTCTACGCGTACCCATTACAATTTCAGATTGCTGCGCTCCATCTCCTGCAACTTGAGAAGCAATTAACTCTGCTATTACTTCATTTCCCTTCGCTAATGCAAGTCCGGTATTTACATATTCTGAAAGTGGAACCATTTCAAGATTGTATCCACACTCTCCAATTAGCTGTATAAATTGTTCAAACTCAATTTGATGTGGATGACAAATATGTAACGTCTCTCCTATAATTTGCGCATCTTGCAAATACGATACAATTGATTTACTAGCAAAATCAATTGGTGTGAAATCAACTTTCCACTTCACATTTGGTGCTTTCCCAATTAATAGCATTGTTTTAATAAGACGATAAAATGCGTTTCCTTCAATATTTTGTTGGAACGAACCTGTTTCTGAATGACATGCTAAATTACCTGCACGATAAATATTTCCACGCAAACCATTTTTCATTGCTTCACGAACAATGTTTTCCGCTTGTAGTTTACTATTTGAATATACATTCTCTAAGTCTACACTGTAATTAAAATCACCAGTTTTCATGTATGTATCCCATTGATCTACCGCTAATTCTAACGGGATACCAATTGTAGAAATAAAATGGAATGTAGCACCTTTCTCCGCTAATGTTAGCATACGGCTAGTTCCTTGGACATTTATATTTTCAAATTGTTTTACATCTCCAAAATGTCTTACATCTGCACCGCAATGAATTATCGTATCCATCTTAGAACTGATGAACATAAATTCTTCTTCGCTCATCCCAAGATACTCTTCTCCCAGATCACCAGCTACGGCCTGTATACGCTGTAACCATTCTTCACATATATCATTAAAGTAGCCTGTTAATGTATCTATAATTCTTTGCTGCACATCTTTAGTTGGTCTTACTAAACAATAAATAGTAGCAGATGTACCTCTCAACAATTCATATAATATGTGTGATCCTAAATAACCAGTAGCTCCTGTTAAAAAGACATTTGAAATCTGGTTTTCTTCCAAAACGTTTGCATACGTGATAGTATCTGGTTCGTGAATCACTTTATATTCACGAAATACTTCTTCTTTCTCTACTTTTACTTCTCGCTCAATTCGAGCTAATCCATATATCGTTCTTTCTTTAAAGAAATCTTGAATTGTTAAATGTGAGAAATCTTCTTTTAACAATGTTAAGACTCGTAATACTTTTAATGAATGTCCACCAATTGTAAAGAAATCATCATGCACTCCAACTTTTGAAATTCCTAATACTTCCGCCCAGGCGTTCGCTATTTGTTTTTCTGCTTTATTAGAAGGTGCAACATATTCTTGTAGCCGAACCGGTTCATACTTTTCTTCTAACTGAGCTAACTTCTTAACATCAATCTTTTTATTAGGTGTAAGTGGTAATTCATTAATATAAATTAGTTTAGATGGCACCATATAATCTGGTAATTGCTCTTGTAACTGATAAACTAATTCTGGTATTTCTTTTTTATTTAAAGTTGTATAGAACGCGATTAAATATTGGCTACCTTCCTTACTCTTCTTAGCAAAAACAGCATTTTCTTTTATATTATGATTTTGAGAAATTTTACTTTGGATTTCGCCTAGTTCAATACGATGTCCTCTAATTTTTACTTGATCATCTTTCCGATGTAAAAACTCTATATTTCCATCCTCTAGCAACTTAACGATATCACCTGTTTTATATATATTAACTATAGGATTAAAAGGGTTCGGAATAAAAGCTTCAATTGTTTTATTAGGCTTATTAAAATACCCTTTTGCTAATCCCACTGAATCTATATATAATTCACCAGGTACACCAATTGGACAAAGATTCATATTCTCATCCAAAATCATAACTTGATAATTAGCACATGGTTTACCAATGGGAATACTCGCAACATCCTCATTTAACTGACTAGGTATTTTATAGGTTGTCGTCACTACAGTACATTCTGTCGGTCCGTATACATTATGAATTTCAACATTTGTACCTATTCTTTCTCTCCACAATTTAATAACCTCTACAGGCAACATTTCACCGCCAATCGCAATTCTTTTTAGGGAAGCTAGCTTATATATATCTTCTTCTGCTAAATAAGTTGCTACTTGTCGAACAAAAATTGTTGCTAATGCCAAGATTGAAGTTGCTTTCACTTTATAGATTGCATTTGCAAATGCTTCTACAGACAATCGCTCTTCCTCTAATAGTACATATAAGTTTCCTCCACAGAATAAAGAAGCAAATGACTCCCATACAGAAGCATCGAAACTAAAGGAAGGAAATTGGGCAAATACATCCTCTTCTGTCAATTCATATTGCTTTTTCATCCAAGTATACAGATTAACAACGCCTCTATGTGCTAACATCGTTCCCTTTGGATTCCCTGTTGAACCAGATGTATAAATCATATAAGCTATATCATCACAATGAATAGACAACTTTACATCTGTATCTTCATAAGTTTCACTATCATACATTGAAACTGTTTGAACCCCATCACATGTTATAGGCGTCTCTTTCATCAATATAACTTTCGCTTGGCTATCTTGAATAATGTACTGTATTCTACTTTCCGGATAATCTGGATCAATCGGAACATACGCTGCACCAGCTTTTAATATAGCTACCATACTTACTACTGTGTCTATGCTACGTTTCATAAATATTCCAACATAGTCTCCTAATTGGACGCCGTTTTTAATTAACATATGAGCTATTTGATTACTTTTTTTATTTAGCTCCTCATAAGTTAAAGTACCTTCCCTTGAAGATAAAGCTATACGATTTGGAAATTGAGTAACAGTATTATAGAACATATCGACGATACTTTTCTCAGGATATACTGCTGTCGTATCATTCACTTGACTATAAAGTGCCATCTCGGCCTCTGTAATAACATTAAAATTATTTATATGATTATTATTATTTTGTGATTTATTAATTAAAACACCTTGTATTTGTTGTGCATAACGAGTAATTGTTGTCTCTTTCCAATTAACACTATTAAATATTATTTCTACACTTTGCATATTTTTACTAAATACAAATTGTAATGTATTCGTGTCTTTTAGCTCATAATATGTTTCACCAATAATAATAGGTGACATTTCATATAACGTATTACCGTTTTGAAACTCTTCTATTTCTTCCTCATTCATTTCTTTAATTTGCTCCAGTTGCTCTTCAATTTGTAAATTTAAACTTTCATAAGAGAGAAAATTAGAAACTTCAATAGTAATCGGAAATAAACTTCCTCTTACATGATAAAGCACGACAATATGTTTTTCTTTAGAAATATGATATAACCACGTTGCAGTCGCTCCTATTAAATCTACAATGTGAGTCAAATTTGAAAACAGTTCCGTTTTCCTTTTTATCCTAAGTTCTGTTCCTTGCACATCTTTAGGTATTTTAATACTTCCTTCTACTTTTTCTAAAAATTCTTTTACCATCTCACTATAAGAAATTGCTAATTTCATATTTATGTAAATTCCTCTCTTAAATATAATAAAGGTGTGAAAATTCACACCTTTTTTATCCCTTATTAAAGGGCAGATTCGTTCAATTCATAATCAGTAGCGGAGATACCCCCTTGATTAGAATTGAACTTTCTCCTTATTCGCTTTTAAACTCACCAATAAGCTCTTGTAATTCCTGAGAGAGCCAACTTAAAGAAGTCGCTAATTCTGCAATATCTTGTACTGATATTTCTTGCTCTTTCATGCTTTCTTCAACATTACTACTGCTGTTGGCATAAGTATTTGCAATATGTGATAATTCATTTACGACTTGAACAATATTCTGGCTATTTTGTAAAATATCACTCGAATTACCAGAAACAGCTTTTACTTGATCTGTAACAGATTGCGCTGATTTTGAGATTTTTTCAAAGAAATCTCCGCTACTTTGAACAAGCGAAATTCCAGTTTCTACTTCTTTTGAACCTTTTTGCATGGAAACTACAGCATCTTCTGTCTCAGCTTGTGTTTCACCAATTAATTTCGCTATATCTTTAGCAGACGCTTCCGTCTGTTCTGCTAATTTTCGTACTTCATCAGCAACAACTGCAAACCCTCTTCCAGCTGCTCCAGCACGTGAAGCCTCAATAGAAGCATTTAAAGCTAATAAATTTGTTTGATTTGAAATACCTGTAATTACAGTTACGATATCACTAATTTCTTTTGACCTTGTTTCTAACGAATAAATGATGGAAGACAAATCTTGTACTGCATTTTGGATTAAACTCATTTGATTAATAATTTGTCCAATCACTTCATTACCTTCAATTGAATGTTGTTCCATACCTTCAGAAGCAACCGCAACTTGTTTCGCAGCCCCAGTTATCTCTTCTACCTTATCTTCCATTCCATGTACAATCCCTAAACATTGTTGTACTGAAGTTTTTTGAGACTGTGCCCCTACTCTTAAACCTTCAATAGAACTTGCAATCTCTTGAACTGCCATGCTGTTTTCCTCTGTACTCGCCGACAATTCTTGTGAAGAAGAAGAAACTTGCTCAGCAGTTTGCCTTACTTTATCTATAATCCCTTTAAACTTTTCAATCGTGTTATTGAAATAAACATTAATAATTCCAATATCATCTGGTCTTTCTTTTAATTTAATACTCAAGTCACCTTCACCAATTTTACGTAACCCTTCTCGTAAATCTTTTAACGGAGCTAGCGAGTGACGCACGATAAAGAATTGAGTAATAGTCGCAATTGCTAATGAAATAATGATAAAGAGTAAACCCTGTATCATAAACTTCTCTTTTGTAATAGGAACAATGGAAGCATCTAAGTCAGCGGCAACAATTGCAATAATATTGTTTTCTCCATCTGTAATTGGTTCTAATATTGTCACCCACGAACCTATTTCATCTTCATATACTTCTGTCATTTGAGCCTTTTTCGTATCAATCACTTTATCGTATGCCTTCATCCAATGAGCGGGTTGTTCATAATAATCTCCCGGCTTTATAGGAAACGCATTTGTTAACTCTGTAGTCAAACCAACGAGTTGTAATTCTCGCTTTTCATTCGGCTTTGCTCCTGTAACATACGTTTGTCCAACGCTTTTCAATTCTTTTGATACTTCATCTAATTTCTCTGTTAACTTTTCTTTTTTCACTTTTTCGGCTGTAGGATCTTTCGCCATGTCTCTAACTAATTCTACATCCAGTTTTTTCAATACTATTTCTCCTGTTTCAATAGACTGCCTTTCAAATAAAGACATCATACTATTTTGAAACATATTGAAACTTAATGCACCCATACTTCCAACAAGTGTCAAAATAACTAATACGGTTAATAAGACGTTCTTTTGAAGGAACGATAACTTATGCCAATATTTTTTCATTAATATCCACCTTCCTTAATCAACACAAACAAAAAAACAAAATATATGGATATTTTGTTTGAAAATGTTTCTCAATATGTTCGAGAATAAAAAAAAGCCAATGTAAAAGCATTGGCCAAGACCAACCCTATCCGTCCGGTAACTGGCTAGCGTAGCCTTTCGACCTTAGCTCCTGTAGTTTTGCGTCCTCATGTTTCCATCAGTTTGCCTTTCTCGCTGAACGAGTTGAACGATATGGGAGTTCTATGAGAATTAATTTATTCTCTTTCAAAGATTACAACATATAAATCAAAATGTCTACTTATTTAGAGATATAAATACAAATTTTTAATGCATTGCTTTTTCGAAATAATTTCAAAAAGTACGTGAATGTTACTTTTTTTGTGTTATATAATAAAAAATGTATAAATAACAAGGATTTCTTCGGGTATTTATTTAATTTTCATTCAAATTAAACTATTCGAATATATCTTAACTAATGAATTTCGGAGGTAGTTTATCATGTTTTGGCTACAATTTCTTACCTTGTTACTCTGTATTTTTATTGGTGCACGCCTAGGCGGAGTTGGTTTAGGAGTAATGGGTGGAGTTGGTATGGCAATACTCGTTTTTGTCTTCCACCTACAACCAACCGCGCCTCCTATCGATGTAATGCTTATGATTTTGGCAGTAATTACAGCTGCTGGTGCTTTGCAAGCTGCTGGAGGAATGGACTATCTTGTTCATCTAGCTGAAAAGGCATTACGAAAAAATCCAAAGCGTATTACTTTTTTTGCTCCAATTGTTACTTATTTATTCACACTATGTGCAGGTACTGGTCACGTTGCCTATTCTGTACTTCCTGTTATTGCAGAAGTCTCTCGTGAATCAGGGATTAGACCGGAACGCCCAATGTCGATTGCCGTAATCGCTTCTCAACAAGCAATTACAGCTAGTCCAATTTCAGCTGCCACAGTTGCTCTTTTAGCAATGTTAGCTGACTATAAAATCACTTTATTAGATATTTTAAAAGTGAGTATTCCTTCCACTTTCATTGCTTGTATGTTAGCAGCATTCGTTGCTAGTAAGATGGGAAAAGAATTAAATGAAGACCCTGAATACTTAAAACGATTAAAAGAAGGAATGATTCCTAAGCTTGAAGAGAAAAAAGAATTTGTAGGTGTAAAGGGCGCAAAATTATCAGTTATCCTTTTCCTTGTAGGAACCTTCCTTGTTGTACTTCTTGGTTCATTTGAAGCACTTCGTCCAGGATGGATAGTTGATGGGAAGTTAGCCCGTCTTTCCATGCCGAATACAATTGAGATGGTTATGTTAACTATCGCGGCTCTTATTATTATTTTCTGTAAACCAAATGTAGAAAGCATTGTGTCTGGTAACGTCTTTAAAGCGGGGGCAACAGCAGTTGTTGCTATTTTCGGTATCGCTTGGATGGGAGATACTTTCTTTAATGGAAACTTAAATATGATTCAAGGATCCATTCAGCATTTAGTAACAAGTGCACCTTGGCTATTTGCCATCGCACTATTCATTCTATCTATTTTACTGTACAGCCAAGCAGCCACAGTACGTGCTTTAATGCCTCTTGGATTATCACTCGGTATTCCACCAGCGCTACTGATTGCGATGTTCCCTGCAGTAAATGGATATTTCTTCATTCCAAACTATGGAACAATCGTTGCTGCTATTAACTTTGACCGTACTGGTACAACAGGTATCGGTAAATACGTATTAAATCATAGCTTTATGATTCCAGGCTTAATCGCAACATTTACTTCTATCGGAATTGGAATGCTCTTAATTTCAATTATGTTTTAAAGAAAAAGCACAAACCTTTATTTAAAAAGGTTTGTGCTTTTTTAATCAAACGTTTGTTTAAATTTTAGGGCAGTCTATTTCTCCATGTAGCACTTAAAATACTACACGTCCTTCCCTACAAACTTCTCTTTACTTCTTCAGCTAATTTTCTCGTACTTTCATACGCAGATTCAGCTAAACTAATTGCTGAAATAACTGAAACACCGTCCGCACCCGCTTCTATAACTGCCGCTGTATTTTCAATTGTAATCCCACCAATACCAACGATTGGCACTGTAATTCCTTGTTCTCTAAAATAGGCTAATCCTTTCGTTCCTTGAACCGCTTTCGTATCTTTTTTCGTACTCGTTGGGAAAATAGGTCCAACGCCTAAATAATCTGCTCCATTTTCGATTGCAAAGCGTGCTTCTTCAATTGTATGAGCAGATACGCCGATAATTTTATCTCCCATTTTTTCACGAACAGATGTAATTCCTTCATCATCTTGTCCTACATGAACACCATCTGCATCTAATTCAATGGCTAATTCTACATCATCATTTACAATGAAAGGAACACTATATTCCTTACAAAGCGTCTGCAATTCTTTTGCAAAGCGCACTCTATCTTCTCCGATTAAAGAACCTTCCCCCTTCTCGCGAAACTGAAAAATTGTCACTCCACCATCTAACGCTTCTTTCAATACAGCTAAAGGATCCCTCGTGCAGTTATTACTTCCCATAATAAAATACACTTGCAATAGCTTAGACATTTTATCTATTTCAATGCGTGCCATTTCTTTCACTCCCTCTTACTCTAACTCCTCAATCTTTCCATACTTCTCAATATCACTAGAAGTAGTATTCGCTAACTGATTTAAAAATTCAATTTGGAAACTACCAGGTCCCTTTTCCACGGTCTTAGCAGCTGCCAGTTCCGAAGCTACACCATAAAACGTTAATGCTGCTACTGCTGCTTTTACATAATCTTTTTCCACTGCTACAAATGCTCCTATTACAGAAGTTAGTAAACAACCTGTTCCCGTAACTTTCGTTAAAATAGGGTGACCATTTCGAATAACAATAGTTCTCTCTCCATCTGTAACAACATCTTCTTTTCCAGTAATGACCGCAACTGTATTTAGTTCATCTGCTGCCTGCCTTGCAATACTTACAACATTGCCATTTCCAGTACCAGCGTCTACCCCTTTAATTTCCCATTTCTCATTAATAACATTTGCTATTTCAGCTGCATTTCCGCGGATAATTGCTAACTCAATTTCAGCCGGAATATGTCTCGCAACTTCTGTTCGATACGAAGTTGCTCCTGCACCAACTGGATCAAATAGTACTGGCACATTGTTCGCATTTGCTGATTTACCCGCGAGTAACATCGCTTCTACTTCTTCAGGACGAAGTGTCCCCATATTTAATACTAACGCTCCAGCAATGCTAGCCATTTCTGCTACTTCTTCTTTCGCATACGCCATTACAGGCGATGCCCCAAGTGCCAACAAACCGTTAGCAGTAAAATTTGTTACAACAACATTTGTAATATTATGAACAAGCGGATTAGATTCTCTCACCAAATCCACTACTTTACTAATTTCTTTCATATTCATCCTTTTCATCTCCTAACTATAATGATGGGAGATACACAAAAAGACACTTTGCGCGTACGCAAAGTGCCTGAATATGTGCTTTTACACTCTCCCTACGCTGGCATTATCCAACAGGTTCAAATGGTCAATGACGGACTAGTAGCCATACTCTCAGTTTGTATCCACAAACTCCCATGTGTTTCTTATTCATCTACTTCAAAGTCTACTCTTATTCTAGTAAAATAACAAGTTCTTTACTTTTCTATTTGATATAGAGGCAACTGATAAAGTGAAACTTTAATCAGTTGGGATTTTGTTAACTCCATTAAAAACAGCTGAAATATGGAGCGAAACTGAATCTCAAGAAGATGTATGCTATATTTAACTTATGGAAATTTGAAAGGATGTTTTTAATATGTCAAAAAGCGTTGTAATCGCTGAAAAACCTTCCGTTGCACGAGATATTGCTCGTGTACTGAAGTGTGATAAAAAAGGAAACGGCTATCTTGAAGGTAGTAAATATATTGTAACTTGGGCTTTAGGTCATCTCGTTACATTAGCAGATCCAGAAAGTTATGATGTGAAATATAAAAAGTGGAATTTAGAAGATTTACCGATGCTACCTGAGCGTTTGAAATTAACGGTTATTAAACAAACTGGTAAACAATTTAATGCTGTAAAAAGTCAGCTACTTAGAAAAGATGTAAATGAAATTATTGTAGCAACAGACGCTGGACGTGAAGGGGAATTAGTCGCACGCTGGATTATCGATAAAGTTAAGCTAAATAAACCAATCAAACGTTTATGGATTTCTTCTGTAACCGATAAAGCAATTAAAGATGGTTTTGCAAATTTAAAACCAGGTAAAGCCTATGACAATTTATACGCTTCAGCAGTTGCGCGTTCAGAAGCTGACTGGTATATCGGTCTTAATGCAACTCGTGCTTTAACGACTCGCTTTAATGCCCAGTTAAATTGCGGCCGTGTACAAACCCCTACTGTTGCTATGATTGCTAGTCGTGAGGATGAAATAAAGAACTTCAAAGCACAAACTTACTACGGCATCGAAGCTCAAACAATGGAGAAGCTCAAACTTACTTGGCAAGATGCAAATGGCAATAGCCGTAGTTTTAATAAAGAAAAAATCGATGGTATTGTAAAACGTTTAGATAAACAAAATGCTACTGTTGTGGAAATTGATAAGAAACAGAAGAAGTCATTCTCTCCTGGTCTTTACGATTTAACTGAATTGCAACGTGATGCGAATAAAAAGTTCGGTTACTCTGCTAAAGAAACATTAAATATTATGCAAAAATTGTATGAACAGCATAAAGTACTAACGTACCCTCGTACAGATTCACGCTACATTTCATCTGATATCGTTGGAACACTTCCAGAACGTCTAAAAGCATGTGGTATTGGAGAATACCGTCCCTTCGCACATAAAGTATTACAAAAGCCTATCAAACCTAACAAATCATTTGTTGATGATAGTAAAGTAAGCGATCATCATGCGATTATTCCAACAGAAGGATACGTTAACTTCTCAGCATTCACAGATAAAGAACGCAAAATTTATGATTTAGTTGTAAAACGTTTCTTAGCTGTGTTATTCCCGGCATTCGAATATGAGCAACTAACGTTACGCACAAAGGTTGGCAATGAAACGTTCATTGCGCGCGGAAAAACAATTCTACATGCCGGTTGGAAAGAAGTATATGAAAATCGCTTTGAAGATGATGATGTAACTGATGACGTAAAAGAGCAACTTCTACCTCACATTGAGAAAGGCGATACATTAGCTGTAAAGTTAATTATGCAAACATCAGGTCAAACAAAAGCACCTGCACGATTTAACGAAGCGACTTTACTTTCAGCAATGGAGAATCCTACAAAATATATGGATACGCAAAATAAACAACTTGCTGATACGTTAAAATCGACTGGTGGATTAGGTACTGTAGCGACACGTGCAGACATTATCGACAAGCTATTCAATTCATTCTTAATTGAAAAACGCGGTAAAGATATTCACATTACTTCAAAAGGTCGCCAGTTACTTGATTTAGTACCAGAAGAATTAAAATCTCCTACACTAACTGGTGAATGGGAACAAAAACTTGAGGCTATCGCAAAAGGTAAATTGAAAAAAGAAGTATTCATTTCTGAAATGAAGAACTATACGAAAGAAATCGTTTCTGAAATTAAATCGAGTGATAAAAAATATAAACATGACAACATTTCAACGAAGTCTTGTCCAGATTGCGGTAAACCAATGCTAGAAGTAAACGGCAAAAAGGGAAAAATGCTCGTATGCCAAGATCGTGAATGTGGTCATCGTAAAAATGTATCTCGTACAACAAACGCTCGCTGTCCGCAATGTAAGAAGAAACTAGAATTACGTGGTGAAGGTGCAGGTCAAATCTTTGCATGTAAATGTGGCTATCGCGAGAAATTATCAACATTCCAAGAAAGACGTAAAAAAGAATCTGGAAACAAAGCTGATAAGCGCGACGTTCAAAAATATATGAAACAACAGAACAAAGAAGAAGAACCATTAAACAACCCGTTCGCAGAAGCATTAAAAAAATTAAAATTTGATTAAACAAAAAGGTTCCTACCTCTATCGGTAGGAACCTTTTATTTTAGTGAATGATTTTACTTCCTTTTGCATTCTCAACAAATTTTTCACTTGATTTGTTAATTGGTGTTTTCAGTAATAACGCAGCTACAATCATAACTACTACGAAAGCACTTAACACAAGTAAATCTCGCGTTACGATATCCCAAAGCATCCCGCCTACTGTTTCACGAATTGCACTAATTGCATATGTGAACGGTAAGAACGGATAAATCGCTTGGAAGAACGCTGGTGTCATTTGAATTGGGAATGTTCCGCCCGATCCCGCTACTTGTAGTACAAGTAAAATGATCGCCATCGATTTCCCAACGTTTCCGAAAATAGAAACGAGTGAGTATACGATACAAACGAAGACTCCACCAATAAATAAACTAAATAACACAAACCAGAACTTATCGACTACGTACGTACCGAGTAAGAATATATCTCCCATTGATACGATAAACGCTTGTGAAAGACCTATCGTTAAGAATGTTAATAAACGTCCGAAGTAAATTTCATGGCTCTTATAATTCGCGCCCTCTTCGTGTACTTCTACTGTTAATAATGAAACCATTAATAATGCGCCTACCCATAATGCAAGCACTGTATAGAATGGTGACATCGCTGAACCGTAGTTCGGCATCGCAAATAATTTATTTTCTTTTAAATTTACTGGATTCGCAAAGTAATCACTTTGCTTTTCAACATCATTTTTCAATAAGCGTATAATGTCTTTTAAATCCTCTTCAGATTCAAAATCACGAATTTTATCTGCTAATTCTTTAATCTTTTTCTCAGTAGCTGGCATTTCAGCTTTAATGTCTGCTAATTTCTTTTTACCATCTACTAAACCTTTTGATGAATCTTCTAGTAATTTTTTAACATCTGGAAGCTTTTTGTCTGCATCATTTAAAATTTGAGTTGTATTTTTCGACATCTCTTTTGTACGAGCAATTGCTGTATTGAAATTAGGTACAATTTCTGAATCATACGTCGATAATACATCTGTTAATTGAGCTGATCCGCCCTTCGCAGCGTTGTTAATACTTTCAATTACATCTTTTGTAGGTTTCTGGCCATTGTTAAGAAGTGTAATCCCCTTATTCGTTGCATCTACACCTTTTTGCAGACTACTTTTCGCTTTGTTTAATTTTGCGATTCCATTATTAAGGTTTTTATCACTATTTACATCCGCTAAAACCTTATTTGTACTTTCTAGAACTGGAATCATATCATCAATTAAACCGATTCCAGATTGGAATTGACCATTTAAGCTATTTAAAGCTACTTTCGTTGAATCTAAACCGTTAATACCTCTATTTTGTACATCTTCTTTTGCTTTCTGTAAATCTGCTTTTGCACCCTCAATACCATTTTTTACTTTATCGTAATCTGCTTTTGCATTATCATATACTGCATTTGCATCAACTTTAGCTTGATCGACTGTGCTAACTGCTTTTTTATAATCTGCTACAAACGTTTCATTATAATCTTTTTCAGCTTGATCAATTAATCCATTTGCTGCATCTAATTTTTGATTCGCTACATCTGTTACATCTTTCTTTACTTCTTGTCCTTTGCCAATAACATTTACAATATCTTTAATACCGTTATTTGCATTTTCCATACCTTTTTTAACATTAGTTAAGTGATCCACTCGCCCTTTGAAAAAGCTTTGACCAAAATCAGTAGTCGCCGATTTTTGAAGTTCAGTAAAGAAATTAATAAGATATGAAATACCATCTGTACCAGTTTGTAATCGTTCTGATACCGCATTTAAATCTCTCTTTGCTTGTTCTGGATCAAACTGACCATTTTGCAATCCATTTAAAACACTTTTCCCATAAGCTGTTCCTGCACGTGATGAACTTAAAACATTATTTACTGTTTGATTAATATTTTGCGCTATACTCTTATAACCATCACTATTCAACTTAGAAAGATCTGGTCTCGCTGGGAATTCAGGTAATCCATTCATTCCAGACAAGTCAGGAATATTTAGTTCTACACCTGGATTCATTAAAAAGTCAGTAAATGCAGCTGCACTATCCATAACGCCTTTTGCTGCTACTAAATCATTTCTTATCGTCCCTGGAGCATTTTTTAATGTTTGATCTTGTCTTGCAAAGAACTTATCTAAATTCGCTAACGCTTCCTGTCCATCATTTATTACACTCTCTACAACAGGTAAATCTTTCTGCGCTACTTTTACAACATCCTCTGCTCGAGTCGCATCATCTAACGCCTTATCCATCAATGTATTCATTTCTGGGAACTGCGCTTCTAACTTAAAGACAAGATCTTTTACTTTCTCGATACTTGGTAAGTTTGTTTCTAAATCGATTCCAAGGTCATTGAAGATTTTAAAAATCTCACCGTTCGCTGTTTTAACGAAGTTTTTACTAATTTCTTCCGTAATACCTGATGCACCTTTTGCTGTAATTTTTGGTGCAATCGCATTTACCTTTTCATTTACATAGTAATCAAGTTCTGGTTTCTGTGGATTTTCATCCAGAACAGTTGCAATTTTTTCAGAGAAGTCTTTTGGGATTGTAATGCTTGCATAGTAATCCCCGCGTTCAACTCCGTAAATTGCCTGCTTTTCGTCTACAAACTTCCAACCAAGATTTTTGTTTTTCTTCAGAGAATCTACAATCTCGTCCCCGATATTGATATCTTTCCCTCTTAAATTAGAGCCTGCATCTTGGTTAGAAACTGCAATGGGAACCTCTTTTGTATTTCCATATGGATCCCAAGAAGCTTTAATGTTAAACCATGCATATAACGATGGTAAAATCATTAATCCTAAAACAATAACAATTGCAGCCCAATGTTTGGCTACATTCCGTAAATCTGTCTTATAAATACGCCAAATCTGTTTCATAGAAGTTATCACCTAATTATATATTTTTCCTTCTTTAGAAAATGATACATACATTTTGCAATTATATCACTTTCTACATCGTGTATTAACCAAAAACGTACTATTTTTTCCCATTAACTTTCACTTACTTCATTATATAACGAAGTGAGTCAAAGTATGAATACAAAATGACCAAATCGGTTTTACATTCAATAATAACAAATATATATGAAATGTCATAAAAAATACAAGTATTTTCTCTTGGAAATACTTGTATTCCTAAAAAAAATCCTCACAGCTTTTATTCTCTGTGAGGATTTCTTCTATTATATATCCAATTGAACCTCTACACCGAAATGATCTGAAATTACATTTCTGTTTGTACCATTAAAAATAACTTTTGAAGAATGAACTTTTTTACTTTGGTTACACAATATTAGATCGATTCGCAAATTATGTTTATTTTCATCCCAACCAGCAATCTCACCTTGGACAGTCGTTCCTTCATCCTTCTCTATTGCTAATTCATATGTGTCATACAACCCTTTTTGCATCATATACTCATAACCTTCGCCTTTCAATCGAGCATTATTATTAAAATCCCCCATTAAGAAGGCGAGCTTATTGCTATCTACACGCTCCATCAAACGATCGACTTGACCTTTGAATGACTCTTCTTCATCATTCCACCAACCGAGATGACAAGAGTAAAACGTTATATCCTTACCATTATAAGCAATTGTTGTACTTACAATTTTACGCGTTTTCCAATACGTTGTATCCTCGTTTTCTGAAATGAAGAACGTATCTTCTTTTATAATATTATGCTTCGTTATAATCGCTAATCCTTCTTCGTACACGTCATAACCAATATGAGAGAAATCCCAAGTAATATTGTAATCTTTTACATGTAGCGCTTTTAACTCTTCTAATAGTAAAAGTCCAAAATTATCTTTTTTCTTGTTACCGCATACATTTTCAGCTTGTATGGACTGACTTACTTCTTGCAATGCGATGACATCGTACTCTTCTTCTTGAATTACTTTAGCAAGGTATTGTATCTTTTCTATTTGATTCTCTTCTTGCCAAGAATGACAGTTTAAAGTTAGCAATTTCATATTATTACGCACCTAACATATCTTGAATGTCTGACTTTAATACGTCAGCTTTCGGACCATATACCGCTTGTACACCTTTATCTTTTACAATAAGCCCTAAAGCACCATTTTGTTTCCACTGTGCTTCTGGTGCAACAACATCTAAATCTTTTACTGTTACACGTAAGCGCGTCATACAAGCATCTACGTCAGCAATATTTTCTTTTCCACCTAATAAATCGATAACTTTTGTTGCTAATGAACCGTCTTGTACATTTCCTGTTCCTTCTGATGCCTCATCTTCATTATCAATATAGTTACCTGCACGCCCTGGTGTTGGTAAATTGAATTTTTTAATTAAGAAATTAAATATTGTAAAGTTAAGACCGAAGAACACTAATGAAACAATAACAAAGTTGATTAAGTCTCTTGTTAAACCTGCGTTAACCATCATTGGCGTACGAGTAATTAACTCAATAAATCCAAATGCATGAACACGTAAGTTAATTAAATCAGCTAGCGCGAATGCAAGTCCTGTTGTAATAGCATATACAACATATAATACTGGAGCAATAAACATGAACATGAATTCAATTGGTTCTGTTACACCTGTTAAGAATACTGCTAATGCTGCTGATAAAAACATTGGTTTATATTTTGCACGCTTTTCTTTATCAACGTTACGGAACATCGCAAATGCAATTCCCATTAAAGCTGCTGTTGAGCCGATAACTTGTCCAGCTTTGAAACGAGCTGGTACAACGTTATTTAATAAATCGTTATATGCCTTCGTATCTCCATTTGCTAATAAATTATTTAAATCTGTAATCCATGCAAGCCATAATGGATCTTGTCCTGCTACAACTTGTCCAACTTTTGAACCAGTTAGCATCGTATATGTTCCGCCTAGCTCTGTATAGTTCATCGGAATCGTTAACATATGGTGTAAACCAAATGGTAATAATAAACGCTCTAACGTTCCATATACAAACGGTGCAACAACTGGTGCACTATCTTTTGAAGCTGCAATCCAGCGACCAAATTCATTTAACCCACTTTGGATGAATGGCCATAGAAGTGATAATACAATCGCAGTAACTGTAGACCAAAGAATTACAACGAATGGTACAAATCGTTTTCCATTAAAGAATGCTAATGCCTGTGGCAGTTTATTATAGTTATAATATTTGTTATATAAAGTAGCTCCTAAGAAACCTGTGATAATCCCTACGAACACTCCCATGTTTAATGCAGGTGCACCAAGTACAGAAGTAAAGTAATCTTTTACAATTAAATCTCCCGCTATTACTGAAGAAACTTTCGCTTTTGAATCCGCTAACATTTCAGCGTTTACCCCAAATATAGCTCCTGTAATTCGGTTTGTTAAGACGAATGCTAATAGCGCTGCAAATGCACCACCCGCGCGATCTTTCGCCCAAGATCCCCCAATTGCTACTGCGAATAAGATGTGTAGATTTGTAATGATTGCCCAACCGATGTCTTCCATTACGCGAGCGATTGTATGAACTGCGTTAACATCCCCAGCAGACATACCAATTAACTTACCGATGGAAATCATTAAACCAGCTGCTGGCATTACGGCTACAACAACTAATAACGCTTTCCCGAACTTTTGCCAAAAATCAAAAGACGTAATTTTCATCTGTTCTTCCTCCCCTTTATTTATAAAAACATAATGATTTAAATTATAATTTCTGTTCCCTTTATGAAAACGATTCCTTATGTTACTTTATTTTTATCTTTACGCAACCGTTTTCATAAATCTATTTTAATAAAAGCGTTTTCACTTTGCAATAGAAATTTATTTTTTTTCATAAAAAAAGATGCTCAAAGAGCATCCTTTTTTATTATGAAATGCGATAAACCCTTGTTTCATAAGGCTTTAAAGCAATTGTTGTTACTTCTTCATGTTCCGCAACTTCATAGTTATTTAAAAGCAAACGTTTGCGTTCTAGTGCAAATGAACCCTCATTATACACAGCTTCCTCTTTTGAGATATTACTAATTACAATGACTTTTTCATCCTGTAACGTACGTGTATATGCATAAATTTGTGGATCGTCTTCTAAAAGTAAATCGTACGTACCATAGTTCAGTACATCGTGCTCTTTTTTCAGGGCAATCATTTTCTTATAGAAATTAAAAATAGACTTTTCTTCATTTTTTTGCTTTTCAACATTAATTTCTTTGTAATTTGGATTCATGCTAAACCAAGGTGTACTTGTTGTGAAACCAGCATTCATCTCATCATTCCACTGCATAGGTGTACGTGAATTATCGCGGCAAGAAGCCCATATAATCTCCATCATATCTTGATGTGGTACGCCCTCTGCAATTTTCTCGCGATATAAATTTTTAATTGCTACATCATCGTAATCTTCAATATTTGGTAACTGAACATTTGTCATACCAATTTCTTGGCCTTGATAAATAAAAGGTGTACCGTGCATAAAGAAATACATCGCCCCTAGAGCTGTTGCACTTTCACGCCAATATTGTTTATCATCTCCCCATGTTGAAACGATACGTGGTTTATCGTGATTCTCAATATATAAAGCGTTCCATCCTTTATTTTCTAATCCTTTTTGCCATTTCGTTAATACTTTTTTCAATCCTACAACATCAAGGTCTTTCTTCTTCTCTGCATCCCATAAACTTAAATGTTCAAATTGGAATACCATATTGAACTTACCTTGCTCTTCTCCAACCCAAAGCTCAGCATCTTCAATCTTAACACCATTTGCTTCACCAACAGTCATAATATCGTACTTAGAGAATGTATTTTCTTTTAGCTCTTCTAATAAAGGTTGAATACCTTTCACATTCATATGTTTATCAAAAGATGGCACATATTTTAACCCTTTTGGATTTGGCATATCCTTGAGGCCTTCTTCTTTTTTAATATGACTGATCGCATCAACGCGGAAACCATCAATACCTTTATCAAGCCACCAATTAACCGTATCGTATAGTACTTCGCGAACTTCTTTATTCTCCCAGTTTAAATCTGGTTGTTTACGTGAGAATAAATGTAAATAATATTGTTCTGTTTCTTCATCATATTCCCATGCCGAACCATTAAAAATACTTTCCCAGTTGTTTGGCTCCGCACCATCTTTACCATCATGCCAAATATACCAATCACGCTTCGGATTATCTTTAGATGAACGTGATTCAATAAACCATGGATGTTCATCACTCGTATGATTAATAACTAAATCAATAATAAGCTTCATATCACGCTTATGAACTTCATCTAGTAAAGCATCAAAGTCTGCCATTGTACCAAACTCATCCATAATATCTTGATAATCACTAATATCATAACCATTATCATCATTAGGCGACTTATACATTGGACAAATCCAAATTACATCTATACCTAAATCTTTTAAATAATCCAGTTTTGCAATAATACCTTGTAAATCTCCAATACCATCACCATTTGAATCCATAAAGCTTCGTGGATAAATTTGATAAGCAACCGCTTCTTTCCACCATGTCTTATTCATAGTCATTCTCTCCTTTTGCATCCCATCGGAATTTTATGCAAACGTTTTCGTAACACTATCATAACAAAATATGAACAGTTTGCAACTGTTTTCATTGAACTCTATGTAGATTCTTTATTCTTATGCTTTATTTATTTCTCACAAAGGTAAATCTCATTCTTCACCTCTCCTTGTCCACGCGTATTACAGACATTTTTCATATATTAATAAAAAACTCTGATTATTTTAGAAAGGAGTAATAAATTGAAGCAAACAAAATTAACAGGTCGTATCGTTGTTCCCTCAGATCCTGACTACGACGTAGCCCGAATGAATTTAAATTTAAGTATTCCAAAACTCCCTTGTATTATTGTTTTTTGTCAAAATAGCAAGGATATCTGTAACGCCTTAAAATGGGCACGTGAACGTCATATACCATTTCGGTTAAGAAGTGGACGTCATAGCTATGAAAATTTTTCTCTTTTAAATAGAGGACTTATTATTGATGTGAGTGAAATGCATCGCATTACTGTTAATACAGAGAAATTAACAGCAACAATTGAGGCTGGTGCAAATCTTGGCACTGTTTATAAAGAACTTTGGAATTACGGTGTTACAATTCCTGCTGGTACAAGTGCAAGCGTTGGAATTGTTGGATTAGCACTTGGTGGTGGTATTGGTATGCTTTCGCGCTTATATGGATTAACATGTGATCAATTAATGGAAGTGGAAATGGTACAAGCATGTGGAAAATTTGGTGCAAAACTCATTCGTGCAAATGAACAAGAGAACTCTAACCTTTTTTGGGCATGCCGTGGTGGTGGCGGTGGAAACTTCGGAATTGTCACTTCATTAACTTTTCGAGTCCACCCGATAAAAAATGTATCAATTTTCTCAATTACATGGGAATGGGAAGACTTTATTGCTGCATTTCAAGCGTGGCAAAACTGGGCACCTTATATAGATGAACGTCTCACTTCATCGATCGAATTATTCGCCAAGCAACGAAATAAAATCGAAGCACAAGGCGAGTTTATCGGTTCTCCCTCTGAACTCCATTCCCTATTATCCCCTCTTCTTGAAACTGGTAGCCCCTCTCTCTTTATAGAAGAAGTTCCTTATATAAAGGCTGTTGAATTTTTTAATGGAGGTAACATCCCTAAAAATTTCAAGCGCTCTGGTTCCTATATCTATAAACCTATTCCCCTTAAAGGCATTCAAATCATGCAATCCTTTCTTTCTCATGCACCAAATAAAGATGCTAGTATTTGGCATCAATCGCTCATAGGTGCTGTTGAAAATATTTCGCCGAATGAAACGGCTTATTTTCATCGTAAAGCAATTATTGCTCAAGAATACATTACCTCTTGGAAATGCGATGATGAAGAAAATCGAAATATACGCTGGGTTAAAGGTTTACGAGAAAGCTTAGATCCTTATACACTAGGTGACTATGTGAACTGGCCCGATATCGACATTAAAAATTGGCAAACTAGTTATTATGGCTCTAACTTTCACAGATTACGTAAAGTAAAAACCATGTATGATCCTTGTGATGTTTTTCATTTCCAACAAAGTATTCCTCCTTTTCATACGTGAAAAAAGGGGATAACATAAAAAAATCATCCAATATACCGTTACCTCGCAGTATGTTGGATGATTCAAGTTGATTTTCTATATCGTTTCAAATTCTTGCTCCTACTCATAAACTTTTACTTACAGATTAATTGTATTTCGTATCATTTTCATGCAATGAATGTAATTTAATATTTGGTACTTTATCTTTTTCAATACCTCTATTATAAGAAACAGGAACTTGAAATTCAAATTGCTTTGTCTCATGTTTTTGTAAATAGACTGGTTTCGGTACTGGATAGCTTTTTGAATTCTCGTTTGCATTATCATATAAAACAACTTTTAATGCTTGTGAATGATTACGATAATTTTTTAAAGTAACAATGCACTTCGGTTGGATATTCTCTCCATTTTTCTCCATTCTACACTGGCTATCTTCTTTTTTATATTCTATTGCTTCTACCCCTGTTTTTCCTGCATAATACCATGTTTTATTTAATGTCTGGAGGATTGTATTTAAAATAAACGGCATCATTACAATCAAAATACTAGTACCTACTACTTTTATTTTATTCATTTTTCTAAATGTACTAGACTCCTTTTTTCCTAGCCATTTTAAAAATAATATAAATGCAATTACATGTAGTATGAAAGAAACAATCAATATATTTGAGACTTTATAATCCATATAAACATACGTATGTATCGGAATCTTATAGACATTGAATAGTTTTTCCCCAATTAATTCATTATCATTTGGAATTTTTAATAATAACAAAACCCCTATACTGTAACAAATAGCTACTAATCGATCATACTCAATACGAATCATTCTTTCTCCCCTTCACTTTGTATTTTATTATCGATTTTAGCTATTATTACCATACTATACAATCTTTTTATAGAGGATAACGTAAAAAAGTTCCTTATAAATATATAAAGAACCTTATTAATATACACTATGAATTAAAAAATCAATATACAATTTTCACATAGAGATTTCTTCAAAATATGTTGGATCATGTATTGTAATTTTTTTATCTAAAATTGTAACAATGCTATCATTTTTTAATTGTTTTAATACGCTGCTAACTGTCTCTCGAGATGTTCCAGATATTTTGGATATTTCAATTGTTGTAAGTGGACATGAAATTACAATCTTTTCTCCACTCTGTTCTCCTAAATCCTGCATTAAATAATTTAACGTTTGGATAACACGATCTTGTGCATTAGGAATTGTAATATTTTGCACTCGATTTTCGTTCAATTTTAATATAGATGATAATTGCTGAACAACGTACATCAATTGCGTTCTGCTGGACTTTACCATATCTTCAAAGATTACCGTTGGAATATAATATACCTCCACATCCGTCATTGCTTCTGCTGTATAGTTATATCCTCTGTCTGTAAACATACCACCATAAGGAAAAATAGAATACCGCTTTACATAGTCATCGTATAATAAGTTCCCATTTTGATTAACCCGCTCTAACTTTACAAAACCATCTAACATGAAGTAAATTCTTTCCCTTGAATCCCCTTCTAAAAATAAAAATTGACCTTTTTTATAAGTTCGCCAATAAACAAACTCTGTTAAGCCTTTCAATTTTTTTTCTGTTAAATGAGCAAATAATTCGAACTGCTTTAAGTCTTTCACTACGTTCCGTCTATTCATAAAATTCCCTCTCTCTTGCTGTATGTTGGAGCGAAAAATCAAGAAAGCGTATTCAATTTGAATTTTATCATAATTAACTTGTATATTCAGATTTCATCATGAAAACTTTATGAACAATGAATACAAAAAATATTAATAAATAAAAAGAATGAAGTTATTAACCTCATTCTTTTTTTACTACTAAGTAGCGTACATAATAATTTTAAACACACATGCATACATTCTGTTTTGAAATAATAGTACCGGCTTTTTCTTCTAGTGCTTCATATACTTTTTCTAAAGACGTAATAATTGTTTTTCTTTTTGGATTTGTATTAACAAAATTAATAGCAGCTTCAATTTTTGGAAGCATGCTTCCCGCAGCAAATTGTTGTTCTTCAATATATTCTTTTAATTGATTCACTGTGACATGCTCTAATTTTTTTTGATTCGGTTGATTATAATTTACATACACATGATCAACTGCAGTTAAAATAACGAGCGTATCGGCATCTACTAATTCTGCTAATTTCTGCGCAGCGAAATCTTTATCGATAACCGCTTCAGTTCCTTTTAACCCTTCTTCGGAATCAATTACTGGAATTCCACCTCCGCCAACAGCTATCACTATGTTTCCATCTTCGACCAAAGAATTAATCACTTTATGTTCATGAATACTTACAGGCTTCGGTGATGGAACAACACGTCTCCATCCTCTACCAGCATCTTCTTTAAACACTGCTTTTGTTTCATCCATTAATTTTCTGGCCTCTTCTTCTGTATAAAAAGGACCAATTGGTTTAGTTGGATTTTTAAATGCCTCATCTTTTTTATCCACAACAACGCGTGTTATAACCGTTGCTACATCTTTGTTTATATTCCGTTTTTTCAATGCCTTTTCAATTGCATTTTCCATCCAATACCCAATCATCCCTTGACTCATTGCCCCACAAGTATCTAATGGCATTGCAGGTGTCTTTTCCGTTTCTGCAGCTTTTTGCTGTAATAAAATATTCCCCACTTGTGGGCCATTTCCATGCGCAATTACTATATCCACATCATTTTCCATTATTTTCACAAGTTGTTCCGCCGTTTTTTCCAACGCTTCTTGCTGCGCTCCCGCAGTAGCTTCTCCAGACTGTATCGCATTTCCCCCTAGTGCAACTACAATTTTTCTTCGTACCATATTCCAGCCCTCCAGTTGATTTCGCTTTCACAGCGCTTTATAAAGTAATACTGCCTGTAATTAATCCATAAATCGCAAAGAATGCTAAAGCACCAATTGCTACGGATGATGCTAATTCCACTCGAGTAAATATTTGCTTCGAACTCTTTTGCTTTTGAACATTATAAAAAATAAAAATACCTGGCGCATATAAAGTCATTGTTAATAATAAATACTCTAAACCGGCTGCATAAACTAACCACACGCCATAAATACTTGCTATCAAGCCAATTATTATATTTTTATTTCGATCTGCTTCTTCAGACTTTAAGCTATGCTTCAGTTGATAAAATGCTGAAAAAGCATATGGGATTAAAATAGCTGAAGATGCTAAAGAGAATGCAAAGTTATACGCCTGATCAGAAACGACGAATGTTAACAAGAACATTTGTATTAAACCATTTGTTATCCATAACGAATTTACTGGAGCCTTATTTTTATTTTCTTTTGCGAACCATTTTGGAAATACTCCATCTTTAGCCGCTAAATATGGAATTTCAGAAGCGAGCAAAGTCCAACCTAACCAAGCACCTAATACAGAGATGACCAAACCTAAATTAATAAAGATAGCACCCCATTTTCCAACAACACTTTCAAATAAATAAGCCATAGCCGGATTTCTCAAACCTGCAATATCTGCTTGCTGCATAAGTCCAAGAGACAATAATGTGATTAAAATGTAAATGATGAGTGTACCAATTAAGCCAATAACGGTTGCTTTCCCTACATCACTTCTATTTTTTGCTCGACTGGATAAAACAACAGCCCCTTCTACCCCAATAAATACCCATAGAGTTACAAGCATTGTACTTTTAACTTGGCTGCCAACTGCTCCCCATGAAAAAGAACCAGTTTGCCCCCAAAATCCATCTAAGAATGTATCAATATGAAACGCGAAGATTCCTATGACAATAAATACAAATACAGGTACTAATTTTGCGATTGTAGTTACTAAATTCACAAGTGCTGCTGATTGAACTCCACGTAAAATTAACATGTGAACACACCACAATAATACGCTTGCACCAATAATGGATTCTACATTTTGACCGCCTTCAAAGATCGGGAAGAAATATCCTAATGAAGAAAATAATAATGTACCGTAAGCTACATTCCCAAGCCAAGCAGATAGCCAGTATCCCCACGCACTATTAAATCCCATAAAATTACCAAATCCTGCTTTTGCATAGCTAAAAATACCACCATCTAAATCTGGCCGTTTTACAGTTAGATTTTGAAAAGATAATCCAAGTGCAATCATCCCAATTCCTGTTATAACCCAGCCAATAATAATGGCTCCAGCACCAGCACCTTTTGCCATATCACTCGCTAAATTAAAGGCTCCACCGCCAATCATAGACCCAACTACAAGAGCCGTTAGTGTAAACAACCCTAATTTCTTATCTTCACCCATTCCACTCACCTCTCTTTAATTGCAATAACAATACAAAAGCAATAGTGAATGATAGTGTCTAAAGGAGGAGAAAGAAGAAAGGAAGACTCCCTTTCTTCTTTACTCCATGTTTCCTAAAGTAGCTGCCATAACCGCTTTAATTGTATGCATTCTATTTTCAGCTTGATCAAATACTTTTGAATGTTTACTGCGGAATACTTCGTCAGTTACCTCCATTTCTTTCAACCCATATTTCTCGTAAACTTCTTCGCCATACATCGTTTCAACATCATGAAATGCAGGTAAACAATGTAAGAAAATCACGTTTTTATTCCCTGTTTCTTTAATCATTTTCATATTTACTTGATAAGGTCTCAATAACTCGACACGTTCAGCAAATTTTTCTTCTTCCCCCATAGACACCCATACATCTGTATAAATTACATCTGCATTCGCAACAGCTTCTTCCACATTACTTGTTATCATTACTTGTTCATTATATTTTTTTGCTAAATCAATTACTTCTTGTGCAGGCCATAAAGATTCTGGTGTGCAAATACGTACATCCATTCCAACGATTGCTCCACCAACTAGTAAGCTATTAGCAACATTATTTCGTCCATCGCCAACGTAAACGAGCTTCACATTTTTCAACTTCCCTACATGTTCTCTAATTGTTAATAAATCTGCTAGTGTTTGTGTTGGATGCCACATGTCTGTTAATCCATTCCAAACTGGCACACCAGAATTTTGTGCTAAAGATTCTACAGTCTCATGATTAAATCCACGAAACTCAATTCCGTCAAACATACGCCCTAACACTTTTGCTGTATCCTCTACAGATTCTTTTTTCCCAAGTTGAATATCACCTTTCCCTAAATATTCAGGATTTGCCCCTAAATCTGTACATGCTACTGTAAATGCACAACGCGTACGAGTAGAAGTTTTTTCAAATAAGAGCGCTACATTTTTACCTTCTAAATAATGATGCGGGATACCATTTTTCTTTTTCTCTTTTAATTCTGCTGCCAAATCTAGAAAATATAACAATTCTTCTTGTGTAAAATCTTTTTCTGCTAGAAAGCTTCTTCCTTTTAAATTTGGTCTAGTCATTAACATAATTCATCCCTACTTTCTCCGTTATTTATACTAAATATCTTTACGAACAATTGGCATACTCATGCAACGTGGACCCCCACGACCACGAGATAATTCCGAACTTAGCACCTCAATCACTTCTATACCGTGTTCACGTAATAACGTATTAGATACATAGTTACGATCATATGTAACAACTACACCTGGTGCAATTGCTAATGTGTTCGAGCCATCATTCCATTGTTCACGAGCAGAAGCAATTACATCTCCTCCTCCACATGGAATAAGAACTAATTCACTTAAGCCTAATACCTCTTTTAATGCTTCCATTAAAGAAGTACGATGTGTAATTTTAAGAGTTTCCTCATCTGATCCTTTTTCTAAAATATAAATATTCATATTCCCTTTTGGCCCTTGAATGGCTGGGTGAATTGTAAACTTGTCATAATCAACCATTGTAAATACTGTATCTAAATGCATAAATGCTCGACATTTTGGAATTTCTATTGCTAACACTTTCTTAATTTTATTTTGTCGGCTAAAAAGATTTTTAGCTAAACGTTCAATTGCTTTAGCTGAAGTACGAGCAGATACTCCAATCGCAATTGTTTCTTCATTTAAAATTAGCTCGTCGCCACCTTCAATTGGAAATTTATAATCACGATCTAACCAGATTGGTACATTATGTTTTGCAAATCTTGGATGATATTTAATGATGTACTCCATGAATAATGATTCACGTCTACGCGCTGGTTCTCTCATCTTATTTATCGTTAAGCCATCGCCCACGCTAGCTGCTGGGTCACGAGTAAAATATAAATTAGGCATTGGATCTAAGTAAAACGGATAGTGATCTTCCATTAATTCATATAAATGTGTCTTCTTACTTGTTTCAATTTCGTTTTTACGTACACCGCCCATAATTTTTTGAATTAATTCTTCATTTGAAAAGGAAAGTAAATATTCTTTTAAAGTTTGATGTGCAACATTTACGTCGGCCTGTCCTTCTTTTAAAATACGATCAACAAATTCTTCTCGAAGTTTTTTATCTACTAACGCCTCAGCGGCTAGTTTTTCTAAATAAAGAACTTCAACACCCCGATTGCGTAACGTTTGTGCAAAATAATCATGCTCTTTTTGAATAATTGGTAAGTATGGAATATCGTCAAATAATAATTGCTGCAAATAATCTGGCGTCAAGTTTTCCACTTCTTTACCCGGTCGTTTTAATAAAACCGTTTGTAATTCCCCAATTTCTGAAGTAACATGTATCGGATGTTTCATTTGTTGTACCTCCTTTTAAATATGTTTGATGTCTTACAAGTACATAATAAATGCTCTGTACTTTCATCTTTGTGAAAGCATCCACATTATCATTGTGAAATATTAAACAAGTTATTTTTTTAAAATCATACGAATATGTATTTTTATAACAAACTATCTTGCTTTCTCAATAAAAAATACATATATTACGCATATATGTTGAATATTTAACTTCCGTATTTAAACAAAAATCCTGTTTTTAATTTTATTAAAAACAGGATTTTTGCATCTAAATAATTAAATTTAATCTTTCTTCTATAATCTCCCTATCTGATTTCGACTGTGAAATTATAAGGCATGTATCATTTCCACATATACATCCTATTTTTTCTTTCCAATCTAACTCATCAAATAAAACACCAATAACATGTGCATTACCAGGTAATGTTTTAATAACCATTAATTGATCTACACAATCAATTTTCACAACAACTTCTCGTAATTTTTTCTTTAACTTTATATCAGTTTGTAAATGCTCTTCTGAGAAAACTTTATATATCATTAATCCTTCTTGAGAAGGTACCTTCGTTAAGTTTAACTCACGAATATCGCGAGAAACCGTAGCTTGTGTTACTAATACATCTTTTTTTGCTAACAATTCTACCAATCTTTCTTGCTTATCTATTTCATACTCCTTTACAAATTGTTTAATTAACCGTTGTCTTTTTTCTTTTTTCATAAAAGACACCCCTTTTAATATTATAGCTCGCTATAATTTTCATCCGAAAGGGACAGAAAAGAATGTTGCGGAAACGTTCATAGTTTAACTGTAAATATTAAATCAAGCTAAATAAAAAAGAGAAGAACAATATTCTGTTCTTCCTTTTACATTGAAAATCGTTCAATTGTTTGTTTCAAATCAGTTGCTTGCTTCTCTAAATCCTTTAATAATTGATCGATTACTATCATATTTTTAGATTGTTGTAGCGTCACACGTGCTACTTCTTGCGAACCAGCTGACGTTTCTTCAGCAATTGCTGCTACAGCTTTTGTTTGTGCTCCTGTTTGATGAATGTGGCTCACTTGTTCATTCATATAACTACTAATTTGCTGAGTTGCATCGGCTACTTCCATAACACTTGATGACATTTCTTTTAAAATTAATTCCGTAGCTTCCCCACGTTTCGCCTCTTCTTTAGCTATTTTCACTTGTTCTGTCATTTTCATTGCAACTTGTTGTACTTCATCTTGCATATTCCGTAATAACTGCGATATGTTTCTTGCAGAATGATCACTTTCATCAGCAAGTTTACGTACTTCTTCCGCAACAACCGCAAAGCCTCTTCCATGCTCTCCTGCGCGAGCTGCCTCAATAGAAGCATTTAGTGCTAATAAATTCGTTTGGCTAGCAATCGCACTCACAACAGACACAATATGTTCTACTTGTTTCATTCGTTCTTCTAACTTCTGTACATTTTGCATTGAATCTTCATTTTCTTTTGCCAATGTTTGAATACCTTGAATTAAAGACGTAAAGACACGAGTACTATGCCCTAAAGCTTCAACCATTTCTGAAGACAATGTATCAGACTGCTTCGCTTTTTCTTCTACTTCACTTGCAATAGAAGTCGTTGTATCAACAGCAGAAACAATTGCTTGAATTGATGCCGCTGATTGCTCAGCGCCTGAAGAAATCTCTGCAAGTGTCTCAGATACACCTTGCGCTTGTCTCGTTGCTTCGCCTGTTTGTTTTCTAATCTGCTGTACTTGATTATTTGTATACGAAAATGTTGTATCAATATTTTTTACCATGCCCCTTAAGTTTCCTAACATCATATTAAATGCAACACTTAAAGATTTAATTTCATCATCTGTCTTCGGTAATGGAACATCTTCACGAATATCACCCTCAGCTGCTTTTCTTGCCGCCTCCTCTAACTTGCGAAGCGGTTTAATTAAAAATACGGCTGCTCCATATGCTAAAATTCCAGACCATACTACCCCTAATAACATAACGATAATATTATATACAGTTTGACTTACATAACTTTGAAAATAATCGTATATCACGTAAATAAAAAAGATACTTGTTGAATATGTAATGAAAGCTAAAACTGTAGTGAATAGCATAAGTTGTGTACGTAATCCAAAAGAAAATGTTTTTCTTTCTTTTTCCATCTTCCCTTTCCCCCTTTTTATAAGCAATATAAATACTACCTATATATTATTATCCATATTTTCATTATAGAAGGATATAGAGATTTTAAAAATCATTATTTCTTTGAATATCAAATTGCACGAAAAAAATAAAGGATTCTGACAATTTATGACTAATAACAGAAATACAGGGCAACATTTGTAAAATATATTTTTAACTGGGGGTTTTGTATGATTCAAGTTCGAAATCTAGTAAAATCATTCGGTTCACTTGATGTGTTAAAAGGAATTGATTTAGAAGTAAAAGAAAAAGAAGTTGTTGTTTTAATTGGTGCCAGTGGTTCTGGTAAAAGTACATTACTTCGCTGTCTTAACTTTTTAGAAATGTACGATGAAGGCGAAATTCACTTACAAGGTGAGCGAATTGATCCAAAGCATTCAAATTTAAATAAAGTCCGTGAAAATGTCGGTATGGTTTTTCAGCACTTTAACCTCTTTCCTCATATGACCTCACTAGAAAACATCATAGAAGCACCTATTCACGTAAAAAAATTAGAGAAAGCAAATGCACAGGATATTGGAAATCAACTTCTCCAAAAAGTCGGCCTTCAAGATAAAGCGGATGTAACTCCTCATCTTCTTTCAGGTGGTCAAAAACAGCGCATTGCCATTGCACGAGCTCTTGCAATGAGCCCTAAGATTATGCTATTTGATGAGCCTACCTCAGCTTTAGACCCTGAACTTGTTGGAGAAGTATTGCAAGTTATGAAAGAACTTGCTGAAGAAGGGATGACAATGGTTATTGTTACTCATGAAATGAATTTCGCAAAAGATGTAGCTGATCGCGTCATCTTTATGGATGATGGAAAGATTGTAGAAGATGCTCCGCCAGCACAATTCTTTTCAGCTCCATCACATGAACGGGCAAAACAATTTTTACGCAACGTTTTATAATGTAACTTTTGTTTCAAACGAAAAGGAATACATTCATACGGTGCACAACTAATCATCCAAATAAAATATTTCAATAACATACTAAAAAACCATCCGTATGATCAATATATAGGAGGGGTTTTATGAAAAGAAAACTATTAACCATTGTTGCTAGCATTACACTATGTACATCTTTCATACTAGGAGCTTGTAGCAAAGAAAGCTCTACTACTTCATCAAATGGTGAAAAAGAATTTCGCTATGCGATGAGTGGATTATACAAACCTTTTAACTATAAAGAAAATGACGGCAAACTTGTCGGCTTTGATGTAGAAATCGGTGAAGCTCTTGCTAAAAAGATGAACATGAAGGCTACGCCCGTTACAAACCCATGGGAAACGCTGATTCAAGGTCTTCAAGCGAAGAAATATGATGTAATACTGGGTAGTATGGCAATTACAGAGGAGCGCTTAAAAGCTGTTAGTTTCTCAAATCCGTACTATCGCTCTGGCGCCCAAATTTTTGTAGCTAAAAAGAATAACGCTATCTCTTCTCCAGAAGATTTAAAAGGTAAGAAAATTGGTGTTGTAAAAGCTAGTACCTTTAAAAATCTTGTTGCAAAATATACAGATCAAATCACAGAATATGACAGCGATATTACTGCTCTTATGGATTTAGAGCCTGGGCGTGTTGACGCAGTAATTACGGATCAAATGGTTGGTCTACGTATGATAAAAGAAGGAAAATCGAATATAAAAGAAGCCGGAAAACCATTAAATCTTGATGAAATGGGAATTGCTATTCGCAAAGATGATAAAGAAATGGTTGAGAAAGTAAATAAAGCGTTAGATGAAATCATTAAAGATGGTACGTATGAAAAGATCAGTAAAAAATGGTTCGGGCGTAATATTCTCGGTGAAGAGGAAAAAACGAAGTAAGTTAGCCATTCAAAAGATTCATAAACAATGCCCCACTGATTAAATGTTCATTTTATGTGGGGCATTTCATTCTCTACTAAAATCTATACAATATGAGGTGAAACGCATGTTTGAAATTTTTATCTCTTCCTATCCCACACTCTTAAAGGCTACTATTGTCACATTACAATTAACATTAACTTCCCTAGTACTCGGTTCATTAATTGGATTATTATTCGCTTTCTTTCGAATCTCTAACAATAAAGTTTTAAATAGTATCGCTCATGTCTACATTGCTATTATTCGTGGTACACCTTTAATTGTTCAAATTGCCATTCTATATTTTGGAATTACATCCGTTGTTGTTTTCACCCCTTTTTGGGCAGGTGCAATCGCTTTAGCAATTCATAACGGTGCATATATTACGGAAATTTTCCGTGGATCTATTCAATCCGTTGACCGGGGACAATTAGAAGCAGCTCGCTCTTTAGGCATGCCTTATCCTTTAGCTATGCGACGAATTATATTACCACAAGCATTTCGTCTGTCTCTTCCTCCTCTAGGAAACCAATTTATTATCGGATTAAAAGATTCTTCACTTGTTGCTTATGTAGGAATGTCCGAATTATGGGGTTCAGGTTTATCAATTGCAGCAGGTAACTTCCAACAATTAGATACTTACATAATCGTTGGTGCATACTATCTCGTACTTGTTCTTCTATTTACTTATTTTGTTAATCTTTTAGAAAACCGATTACAACGAAAAGAAACTAACTCCGTCCAAGTCCATAAAAGGAACAAAAAGGAAGTTTCTTTATAAGAAAAAGCAAGCCTGAGATGGCTTGCTTTTTCATTGCAAAAATATATTAATTTTTACTGATTTACTTTTTTAATACTCTTTTCTTCTTCTATATGTTCCTCACGATATGAAATATTATGAGGATCTAGTCCATTTCCTAAAGAACCATAGAAATGCTCTCTATGCGGATCCACTAATTCACTTCCTTGATAATACACACGTGGTGTATTCCATAGCGCTGCCAAAGCTTTTGTCATCGGCATCTCATGATAGCGTTCCGGCCACATTTCTTTAATCTTCTCTTTTACTAACGGATAGTATTTAGAACTCATAGCAGGAAACAGATGATGTTCTGTATGATATGAGAAATTGAAATGTAAAACGTCTACCCAGCGCGGCACTGTTACTGACAAACAGTTTGCTAACGGATCATTTACTGGAACAATTGGATTTAAGCGGTGATTTGTTGCGATATATGCCATTACAATAAAGTTAGCAATTAACAACGGAATGACATATGCAAATAACCATTTTCCAGGTCCCATAATAAACAATAAACTAATCCAAACTGTCCAAGGCAAAAGAAGTTGAAGCCATACAGATTTTTGATTGGATGACTTGAACTCTTTTATAAAATGAAAGAACATTCGAGTCGAATGCAATGTAAATTGAATTGTTAGTGACAGAAAACTAAAGAATGAACGTACATGTAAAGGCATACGATATACCCAACTCAAAAACTTACTCTTCTTAAGTTTCTCAAGTGTCGGCCATGCATCTGGATCATTCTCTTCATGCTGTGTATGAACATGATGCGTTGCATTATGCCACTTTCTCCAAAGCTTTGGCCCTGTTGATAATGGCATAAATGCAATCGCGCCTAAGAAGTCACGAAGCCATGCCTTTCTTACAACAGTTCCATGTAAAATTTCATGCCCTAAAAATCCTAGTGAAGCAAAACATAATCCAAGAACAATCGCAATTCCTAGATTCGCCCACACATTCAATTCAAATACACCAATCGATATTAACCCCGCCAATGCCACAAGCAAATAAGCCAGTCCACCAAATAAACGAGTAGGCACTGGTTTAAATGCTTTTTTCGGCAAATGTGGTGATACACGTGCTGCATACCACCCAAACGTATGAAGCTCCTTCATCCTTTTGCTCCTTTCTTATGCCGCGCCTTGCGCAACTTACATATATCAATTCTTGCTTCCAGATTGATTTTACTAGATGATCCAAAAAGCATCTATTATAAGGAAAATATACTCACTCTATCGTCACTTATTTTTCGCTTTTATTATCAATGAAAAACATTTCTCTTTTTACTCTCTATCAACCTTTCCACATGATGAATCATAACAATAGAATTTCTATATTGTCAACACCTTTTATGACCTAGTAATAAAAGGTGGTTATATTTTTATAATCATACTTTATTTCACTAAAGAAAATGTATAGATTCCATAAGGATTTACCCACTATATATAGACATTTTCTTAAACGCCATAGACTCTATCTCACTCAATAACTCCCTATGTAATCAACAAACAGAATCCCTTGAATTTAGTTTTATATAAATCCTACCACTTCATAATGCCCCATCTAATTAATTATATTAAAATAATTTATAACCTCTTTTAATAAAAATAGACTACTTCTAAAACAACACACATGAATTTCATATAATATGGAAATATTAAAAGGAAAATTGTTCTAAAATCAGGAGGTTTCCGCAATGACAAGTGATACATTTCCACAACTGCCGCTATCTTATTGGATTGAATCTACTCAGTTTCCTACTTTCCCTCGTTTATCCGAAAATATAAAGACGAAAGTTGCTATTATCGGTGCTGGTATTACAGGTATTACTACCGCCTATTTACTTGCAAAAGAAGGCATCGATGTTGTTTTAATTGATTCTGGTCGTATTTTAAATGGAACAACTGGGCATACAACAGCGAAAGTAACAGCACAACATGATCTTATTTATGATGAATTAATAAATCATTTCGGTGTAGAAAAGGCCGGGCTTTACTATGAATCAAATAATCAGGCTCTACAATTCATAAATGAAACTGTTCAAACATATAAAATCGACTGTAATTTCTCAAATGAAGATTCATATTTATATACAACTACCGATAACGGATTAAGAAATTTAACGAAAGAATATGAAGCTTATCAAAAATTAAATATACCTTGTGACTATGTTCAATCTCTATCGATTCCTATTCCAGTACAATCTGCGCTTGTAATGAAAAATCAAGCACAATTCCATCCCCTTCTTTATTTAAAAACACTTTTAGAAAAGTTTGTGGAGATGGGCGGAAAGGTCTACGAACAAACAACAGCTATGGATGTGGAAAAGGGCGATTATTCACAAATAATTACAAAAGAGGGCCATCATATCACTTGTGAATATGTCGTCTCTTGTTCACATTTTCCTTTTTATGATGCGAATAGCTTTTTCTTTACGCGAATGTACGCAGAACGCTCCTACGCTCTTGCAATAAAAGCAAAAACGGAGTATCCAGGTGGCATGTATTTAAGTATTGATGATCCAAAGCGCTCCTTACGCTATATAACAAACAATGGAGAAAAATTAATTTTGATTGGCGGAGAGAGTCATAAAACAGGTCAGGGAATAAATACGATGCTTCATTATGAAGCACTCTATTCTTTTGCTGAAGCCACTTTTGGAATAGATGAAGTTCCTTATAGATGGTCAGCACAAGATTTAATTACTCTAGATAAGCTTCCTTATATCGGACATATTAACGAAAGAAATCCAAATATATTTGTTGCAACTGGATATCGCAAATGGGGAATGACAACTGGAACTGCTGCCGCTCACCTACTGAAGGACTCCATCCTAAAAGTTCACAGTCCCTATAAAGAACTGTATGCACCATCACGCTTCCATGCAAATCCAGATATAAAAACGTTCCTCTCCCAAAACATTGATGTTGCGAAACATTTAATTGCAGGAAAGATTGAAACCGCATTACGTAAGCCAGAAGATCTCGAAGTTGGTGAAGGATCTGTCGTACATGTTAACGGTAAACGAGCAGGTGCTTATAAGGACAAAGAAGGAAAATTACATATCGTCGATACAACTTGTACACATCTCGGCTGTGAAGTTGAATGGAATAATGGTGATTGTACTTGGGATTGCCCTTGCCATGGTTCTCGTTTTTCAATTGAGGGAGACGTTCTTGAAGGCCCAGCAGATCAACCGTTAAAACGAGTTGATAATGAGTAAACAAATAAAGAAGTTCAACAAAATTACTGTTGAACTTCTTTATTTGTTATAAACCCTTTTCAGATAAAATTCGACACAAGGAGGAAAATATTAACATTAAATAAAATAATATATTCATCTACAAATTAAAAGGGGTGAATATTATGCAACCTTCAGCTCCACCTCATCTAGAATCTACAGAAACTATCTTTCCAAGCTCTATTACAAAACTTGTTGTTTTTATTTGTTGGCTAGCCATTTTAGCTGATGGATATGATTTAGGTATTTACGGTGCCGTTCTACCAAAGCTCCTAGAAGACAAAAGCTGGGCGCTATCACCAGCGCATGCTGGTACAATTGCAAGCTATGCTTTATTTGGGATGTTTATTGGGGCTATTCTAGTTGGAACGATTACAGATCTAATTGGGCGTAAATGGACGCTTATATGCTGTTTAGCACTTTTTTCTATCACAATGGGTTTAGCGGCTATCGCTCCTTCTCCTGAGTTATTTGGATTATCTCGATTTATAGGAGGAATCGGATTAGGCGGTGTTATCCCAACAGCTTCAGCACTTACTGTTGAATATTCACCAAAAAAAAGGCAATCTTTTATTTATGCTCTTATGTTTACTGGCTATCCTTTAGGTATCGTGTTAGGTGCTATTTTGTCCATGCTTATGTTAGAAGATTTCGGATGGAGAATTATGTTTGGTATCGGAATGATTCCACTACTCCTCATCCCTTTCATTATTCGCTATTTACCCGAGTCCATTCAATTTTTATTATCACGTAATCACCAAGAAGAAGTGAACCAAATTCTTAATCGTTTTCAAATTGAATTTCATGTAAAAGATAAAACTCATCAAGCTCCATCTACTATACGAAAGAAAAATGGATTTTTTACTTTATTCTCAAAAGAATACATAAAAGCAACACTACTTTTTTGGATTACTTATATAATGGGAATGTTTTTAATATATGGTTTAAACACTTGGTTACCACAGATGATGCGCCAGGCAGGATATCCTCTTGGGTCTAGTCTGTCATTTCTACTTATGCTAAATATTACCGCAGCTATCGGCGCATTATTCGCTGGAGCAATTGCTGATCGTATAGGAGCAAAAATCGTTATTAGCATCTCTTATCTTATGGCAGCCATATGTATCGGACTATTAACAATCAAACCATCTGTTACAATCATTTATCTTTTAATTGGCCTTGCTGGTATTGGATCAGTCGGTATTACTCAAATATTAAATGCATATGTAACACAATACTTCCCATCACATATCCGAGCTACCTCCTTAGGCTGGGGACTGGGGCTTGGCCGAGTTGGTGCAATTGCTGGCCCAATTCTCGTCGGTATTATTATGACAATGCAATATGACTTAGCATGGAATTTTTACTTATTCTCCTTTGCAGGTCTTATCGCAGCTATATCTGTTTTCTTCATTCCTACAAAATAAAAAGAGCACAAACTTACTTGTGCTCTTTTTCATATGCTTCAAACAGCATGTCTCGAAATAGTATATTTAAAATCTCAATATCGATCCCTGATCCCTTTTCAATTCCTTTTACATATTGCTGATAGTAATGAATTTGTTCTTCTAAAAATTGATTTAGCACCTTAATTTTCAATCCAACATCTAATTCAGTACCTGCTTTTTTCTTTATTAACAACTTTTCAATTTCATCTAATACGCTACGTTCTAATGATAATTCTGTAATTAATCGATCAAATTCTACAGGAGGTAAAGTCGTTTTCTCTTCTAGCCACTTACAAGCTAAAATGGGACGTAATACATAAAAGTACTTTTTCAGCTTTACATTCTCACCTTGCAAAAATTCACGATAATTTTTCGACGCCATATGTAAATAATGATATATCGTTGCTTTTGGATCAAAATTCTTCTCACTCATCTGTTGAAGTAGTTCTGGAAAATTAGAGTTTTTCGAATAAACAATTGGTGATCGAATCCACTCAAGTAAAGCAGGATTCGACTTCGCGAATAGTTGCAACGCCTTTTTAATATCCCAACCACTTATATCTAAATCATCACTAATTGGATATTCAATTACATCTCGTTTGTCATGAATTGATAAATACCATTCTACCGGATGTATATAAACGAACCTAACATCATAATCGCTATCTTTCGATGGAAACCCCCAAGCACGACTCCCTGATTCCACCGCAAATAAAATTTTTACATCATTCTCTTTTTCAATTCTTTCTAACTCCAACTCGATTTTCTCTCTCATTTCATAACACCTCCATTTTTTGATTATTTCCTTGGAAATTCGACAATACACTATTAATTTTACTACATACTAAAAAAACTGTCAGAAATTACTGACAGCCTAATGAAACGTCTATTGTTGCTTTTCAATTACAGTAGCAGCAATTCGTTCAAACTCTTTTTGAATCTCCTCTTTATATGCATCTACTATTGAAAAATCCATAGCAGCAATATAAATTCGTTCTAATTTATCACGAACCGATTTTGCTTTCGCTAAGAAAGACATCGCCTCATTCATTTTTGCTTTATATTGAATGGAAACATCACGAATTTCCTTCGCATATTTCTCATCCGTCCCTGGCGTAACAATAAGGGCATACATATCAATAATTTCATCACCCTCGCGACTTGGAAAATATTCATGTGGTGCGGTGCTATCAAAAATTGCAAAACCTAATTCTCTTACGATAACCATATCAAGACTATTCGGGTCAAATCCGCAATGATATACTTCAACTTCAAACCCTTTTTCTTCAGCTGCCTTAGCTAACTTTTTGAGCATCGTTGATTTTCCAGAACCTGGGCGCCCTTTTATAAAATAACGATGTGGTAACCCTTCTGTTAAATTAGGAACAAAATCAACTGCTCCTTTCGGTGTAGCAGCTCCTAAAAAACGATGTTTTACCAGCGATTGTCTCCCGCTTTTATCTGCAAATAATTTCTGGATTAGCTGATTGGTTAGTTCATTTGCTTTATTAAAATCTATATTATCAATATATATCTTCTCCCACTCATCATGTATAACCAATGCCTCTTTAAAACGTGCGTAAGCAGACTGAAAAGCTTTGCTTGCTTCTGAAACAAATCTTTCAATTTCTAACTTCTGCTTTCTTAGTTTATCTGAGTCCCAAGCAATTCCTAAATTTATATACTCTTCAACAACTCCTGGCATTTTTGGCTCAATAACATGCGGCGATGTCCCATCAACAATTCCTACTTTTAATTTTGGGATAATTACACCATCAACCGATTTATTATCAGAAGAACAATGTAAAAATTCAATATCATATCCTTTTTCAATCCATTCACGACCTATTGCCTTTATTAAAGAAGATTTTCCCGTTCCTGGGCCACCCTTTAAGATAAATAATCTGTCTAATCCTTTTAAATTCTCTTCGTATAAATTGTGAAATCCCCTAGCTGTATTACCACCAGCATAATAATTTAATACATTTCCTGTCACTGCACTCACTCCTTCGCAGCATTCTATTTACATAAGCTACAATATGCGAGCAGCTTTATTTGGGTGAATACCTATTTTGTATTGCACGCAAAAAGGAAATGAATTACAATTTAACTATCGGAAAATTCCGATTTTAAAAACTGAATACTTCTTTATCAAGAGAGGCAGAGGGACCGGCCCTTTGAAGCCCAGCAACCTCAGTTTATACAAACTGAATAGGTGCTAATTCCTGCAAAATGCAATGCATTTTGGAAGATAAAACTCAACTAGCATGTAAAGCTCATCTTTCTTGATACTGAAGGATGAGCTTTTTATTATTTGAAAAACATATATTGGAGGTATGTAAAATGAAAGTAATTGATTTATCACAAACATTTGAAAATAATATGTCTCAATTTCCTGGAACACCTAAAATACAACTAGAAGCTGTTACAAGTGTTGAAGAATCAGGATATCAAGTTACAGATTTTCATTCTGTCGTTCATGTTGGCACGCATTGTGATGCCCCTGCGCATTTCATTTCAGGCGCAACGACCATCGATCAATTACCGCTAGATCAATTTGTAGGCGAAGCTGTTCTTATAGATGTAACACATATTCAAGAGCGAAAATTACCTAAGGCAGTATTGCATAATACTGACATAAAAGAAGGTGATATTGTTATTTTTCATTCTAATCTATCCACCAAATGGAATACAGAATCTTATGAAAAGGAAGCATTTTATCTTTCTGAAGAATTAGCTAAAGAACTAGTGCGATTAAAGGTAAAATCTATCGGTTTAGATTTCATTTCTCCTGATGAAGTCACAACAGAAACATCACCGATTCATCACATATTACTAGGGAATAATATTTACTTAATTGAAAATTTAACAAATCTAGATGCTATCGAAGCAAAACGTTTCTTTTTCTCAGCAGCACCTTTAAAAATTAAAAATAGTGACGGTGCTTTCGCAAGAGCATTTGCTGTTATTTTTTAAACATAGCCTATAAAAAAAGCAAAGGCCACTATTGGTCTTTGCTTCTATATTTTCTATTTAAATTAAGAAAGAATTGTTCCACACGGGGACGCACCCAAGCTAAACAATCTATCTCTTTCTTCTTTGTGCAAGCTATCTCTTCTCCATCAACCATTTCAACAAGTTCTAGTTCTAACAGTTGCCTCGTGAATGCTAACATATTCACTTCTTCGGATGGATACTCTTCTTTTAATTTCTCCTCAATTTCCCCCAATAAAAAACCGTCACGCATCATTGCCAATGCATCAATCCAAAGTGGCGGCATTTCATATTTTTCTCCTGTAATTGTATCTTTTACAATATAATTCTTTTGCTCTTTTCGAAATTGAATCGTGTGTAAACATACAGTCGAATTTAATGTTAATTCCATCATACCACCTCTTTCATAATATCTGCATAGAAAAAAGGATGCGTGTGCACCCCTTCTTATCTTTTCATAACACTACTGAACCGCTACATGAGCAATCAATCTCATGTCGATATTTTCCTCCATTATAAACGAAGTATTTTATAAAAAAAACCCTTCTTGAAACATTTTATAAAATGTTTATATTTACACAACAAGAACACTTTTCTGAAAAATCTTTTCTCCCAATACATTAAACGGTCGGCAAAAAAATTTCTACTTTCGTTCCTACTCCTACACTACTTTGAATCGTGATACTCCCTTGATGTTCCTTAATAATTTTATATGTAATCATTAACCCAAGTCCTGTACCAGTCTCCTTTGTTGTGTAAAACGCCTTGCCAATTTTTTCTAACTTCTCATTCTCTATACCAAATCCTTGGTCTTCAACAGAAATACACAAATGTCCTTGCGTTTTTTGATATGCACGAATATGAATTTCTCCACCCTCTGGCATTGATTCTATTCCATTTTTAATGATATTTAATAACACTTGTTTTAATTGCTTATCATCACCGTTTATAGCTGGTAAATTCCCATCTACTTGTAAATAACATTTAACTCTATATTGCGTTGCATAACTTTCCATTAGATGCACAACATATAGAAGGATGTCTCGTATATTACACCTTTCATAATTTGTTGGCTTTGGTTTTCCTAACAACATCAATTCACTAACAAATCCATTGACTCTTTCAATTTCTTGTAGCATAATGTCGTAGCTCATCGTATCAGTTGGATTTCTTTCTTTTTGCATTTGCGTAAACCCTTTTAACGCTGTTAACGGATTTCGAATTTCATGGGCAATTGTTGTAGACATAGTTCCAATCACAGCTAAATTTTCCGTCTCTTTCATATTGTTCATCATTTCAACCACTGTTCTTACATAAGATTGAAATCGTTTTAATAAAGAATGTGAAATAATAAAATAAAATACACATAAAACAAGTGGAATTATCACTTTTAAATCTTGTAATAGCAATGTGAAAAATACGTACTTTCCAATTACACTAAAGGACACTAAATAAAAGTATTTTCTATTCACGAAAACTGGGGCAAATAAAATTAATAACATTTCTACCATACTACCATGTTCAAAAGGTCTATCCGTTCGCAAATAAATCATTAAATTATTAACAAGATTGATAAACATGTATCCAAATAAAAATAAATATTTTATAGAATATACATACCCTCTTTTTTGAAGATATATCGAAATAGGAAATAATGCTATTACAAATATAGGCACACCTATCCCAAGACTACCTTCTGGCCACCCTACCGCTGTTCCACTAATATTCATAGCAGGATATACAAAATAATATATAGCGTCATATAAAAAGAATATAATATAGAATAATAATATAAATACCTTTAAGGCTCTTCTTTCTTCATAAATCAAGCTCTTGTATTTGTTCATATAAAAACTCCCCTTGATCGATACAAAAAACTTTCATTGTTATCTCCTTAAAGTATAAGTATGAAATTGCTTTCAGGGCAATATTTAACCTTATAATACTGAAAGGAAGGAGATCTCTCCTTCCTTTTGGTAGCAACTTATATCCATCTTACCCTATCATGTAACAATCCATCAGTAAAAGTATTATGCCCCATTACAAAATCCTTCATATATAAATTTAAATACTCACCGTACTTACTTTCTGTATTTAATAACAACTCCTCGACGTAATAAGCACCTTGTTCAAATTGATCTAAAAGTAAACTTGACAAGCCCGCATAAATCCCGCACCCTACCTGAAAATACGTTGCATTCGTTTTATATTTGCGAAAAACTTGGCTACTATTCATCACATTATACATATATGTCTCACTATTTTCATAAACGAGTAACACACCGACCAAGTCCTCTCCAGCAACCTCTTCTTCCGCTGGATTAAACACTTTACGATTCCAGTTCCATAAATCTTCTACTTGATCTAAGTTCTGTCTAATTATATTTGTTGTATACTCGTTAATTCGGTAAAGAAACCCAACTTCCATGTTAAAGTTTTTCCCTAAAATTAATACTTCCTCATGTGGCATTAAACAACCATAAAACTCTTTCTCTCCCAACTTTACTTTATACTCTGAAGCATATACATCCTCATAAAAGTAAAGGGGACGATGATGACTCATATACATCGGATAACTCCAGATCGCTTCATCTAGAAATCGCTCTACTGCCCATGAAGCGTACAGTGTATGAGGCTTTATAAGTTCTGTATCATTCAAAAATGACGTATCATGTTCTACTATATAACATGCTCTTGGCTTTTCATTCGGGCGTTCCTTCATAAGTTCAACAACCATCCATTGAACAACCCCTGGATTCATACCTGAGCCTATAATTGCTTTTGTATTTGTAAATTTCTCTTTTTCCTTCTCAAATCTCGTATATCTTTCCGTAAGCTGAAAGCCAATTAAACTATCGTCCTGATCTACTGCCTCATTTTCCAAGGCTGAATTAATATAACAAATTCCTAGTTCATTACAGCAGCTTAATACTCTAATTGTATCTGCCCCTGAAACATCAATCACAACACTCGTTCTTTTTTCTTTTAAATGTTTTTTAAATTCCACTACATTTTGAAGGTTTATTTCATATATATATAATTGATCTTTCAAATTCGAAAACAATTCATCATAATAATTCCTATCTTTTTGTTTTATATCCACCAAATGAAATTTAGCATTCTTTAATACTTCATAAATTGGATCTTTTTCATTTGCTATCGCTTGATTTAAAATTGCTAAAACTGCTTTTGCTGCTCCACCAGCACTACCAAGTAATGTAATCGATAACGGATTTAGAAACTGCTCCACCAACAAAACCCCTTTAATAAATTAGTTGAGCAGCTCCTCCTCAAAAAATAAATTGAATACATAAAAAGATAGCTCGTACACATTTCTTTATAAATTTGTGCAAAATTTTTCAAAAAAAATCATACCATAATATATTTATGTTCAATTCATTTTTCCCCTCATATTCAAATCGAGCTAAACAAATAGGCTCGACCTTTTCTTCTGCATATAAAAGAAAAAGCCAGCCCTTTTTCAACTAGCTTACGGACAATGGACAGATTTTACATGTTGAATATTTACATACATTTTCGCATCACGTGCTTTTAATATTTCAATATGCCCTTCATCAATTTTCGCCATCTTTCCAATCTTATTAGATTCCTCACCTAAATCGAACACCATGATTTTCCCAGCCATTTTAATAAGTTGTTCTTCAAACGTTCGAGCTAACGTAATATTTAACGGATTTACGGGGAGTTCATTTTTATTGAGGGCATACGGCACTTGGTTTTCTTTATACGGAATTAACCATTTTAAATGTTTTAAAGATATATATACCGTTTTATAAACCGGACTATAAAAAACAATATAATCATTCATCACACTTGTAACATAACCATGTATTGGAGCACTTCCTGCTACATAAACTTCTGTAAAAATTCCTTTAGAAGTACTTAATACTTTTCTCAAAGAAATTGAAGGGGATTCCCTCTTAATTACAGAATCAACATCTGGTTTTAATATTTCTTCGTCATATGGTCTTAAAAACTTATAGTATTGTACATGATATAAAGATATATATACATAGTCTTGTCCATTGTAAAGAACAACGATATCATTTCCTACATCTATTAATACACCTTTAAATCTTTTTTCACCGATTAATTTAACATATATATTTTCTCCAATACTTTTGTTTAACTCATTCATCTATATCCTCCTTCCTATGAATTTCTTCTTACCTGTCTTCCACTTCTAAAAAAATAATCAGGGCAAAGTTCTGTTTTAATAGTAAGTAATTCCTTTTCATACTATCGAAATAAGAAATTTTTCTTCTCTTTCCCTCATAATGCCCCTCTTATTTATTAAACATTATTCATCTTCATTCTTTTTACATTTCACTACTTGACTCACACTCTTAATATGATAATTAATGATATAAATGACTTCGTCGCCGTTTACTAGTGTAATACATTCTTCATGCACTTCACTTAATAATCCTTCCACACACTCTGGACCGCCACGATTAATTTTTACCCACTTATACTTCAAGTCTTTTAATATATCTAGAAAAGTATCCTCATCAGAGCAGAAACATGAACTATAGCAATCGCCACATTTACTTTCTTTCACTTTCTTCACTAGACTCTTCACATGTTTCAACTGATAATATACTAATTCACCATGAGGTAGTTGTAATGTAAGATAGTCTTTTCCTAACGATACGAGCTCACCAACTCGACTTTCTGGTCCACGAAGGTTTACTTTTACAGTCTCACCAACTAAACATTTAATTTGGTCACAGCATAATACATTCTCCAATTTCGTATCCCCCTTTCTAATTATCTTCCTCTACTTGATTGTCTTTGTGCACGAGCACGACCTGAATTATCGCTACTTTCCTTACTATCGTCGCTCTCATCGCTCTCTTCGCATGCTAAAGCATTATAGTTAACACTTTTAATATGCTTTATTGCAATTAATATAATTTCTTCTTTTACGATTAATGTTACGAAGTCACAAGAAACATCTTGCAAAATGCCTTCCACTTTCTCTGGACCGCCGCGATTAATTTTCACCCAGCAATATTTGAAACTTTCAAGTAGTGCTTCAAAATCTTCTGCACAGGCGCAATCTTCCCACTCACAATCACTTGATCCACATTCTTTCGCATTTTTTGTAATACTTTTTAGATGTTTAAGTTGATAGTAATAAAGCTCACCTTTTTCATTCTTCAATACGAAGTAGTCCTGACATACTGATATTATTGTTCCTTTTTGAGATTCTGGACCACCCCTGTTTACTCTCACAAAAGATCCAATTAAGTCTTTCAAAAAATCACAATGAAATAAACTCACGAGAAAACCCCTTCCATTAATTTATAAGCTTTTGCACTGATAGTATATGTATCTGTACAGGTTACGTTCTCTATGTTTGTCCTAGCTAGAAAAAAATATGCTTTTAACATGGTAGACTACTACCTATCAAAATTTGAAGAAAGGCTAAGAACTCCTTATGTTTTTGATATCTTCAAACAAAAAATCCCTTATGAAGATACATTTCTGCATATCTTCATAAGGGATTTCCCATAGTTTAATCTTCGTCTTTAACATCCATATCTTCTGGAATTGGTTCGTTCAATATTTCTTCCACTAATTGCTTATATTTCTCCATTTGTTCTAAATGCGTATTGAATTGTTCTTTATTTACTAAATATTGCTCTCCATCGAATAGCGCACGAATTTTCTTTTGCTGAATTAACTCTTCAATATACGATTTTGGTAAATTCAAATACTCCGCAGTCTCTTCTATTGTTATATACAATGCATTCATTCCTTTATTATTTTTTCATCTATACTGTATCTTACTTTACTTTATTTTTGTAAACAAATAAAAAAGATTTTGTAAATGCAGTTCAAAAAGCAGGTAGATGCATTCCATATATTGTATAGTATTATGTAGTAAGAATTTTTTAAATATAGAATGGTATTACCCATTTACACAAAGGAGAGTTAACATATGGCTACTCGTCACATCATTACAATGTTAGAAAAAACACTACAAGTTGAAACAGAAAACACAATTTCTCATTTGAATGTATCTTTATCTGATCGTTTTCTTTCTCAAAGCACAGCAATACATGAAAACAATTGTTATCATACAATTGGTGAATGGTACAAAAATCATTTCTTATTCCAACAAGATGATTTCCTTTGGGCTAAATATGCCTTCTATGACGCATATTGTGAAGCCATCCAAAAACAAGGTCATCTTACAAAACGCGTCCGTCAAATATTAGAATCATTGGCTCGAAAACACGGAAAACAGTATATTGCTTCTATACTAAATATGCCATTTCCTAATGAACGCGCTAAAGGGACAGCGTAATTTAGCCATGTTCTGTGTAAGCAAAACATAGCTAAATTGTTTTCTAGGATGCTTTACCAATAAAATGTTCATATCATATGAACTGATGAAACCGGTGTCATTATAATGATAGAAAATATAGTAAACAGGAAAACCCCCACGTACATCTCTCATTCACTTGAATAGAGAAATACGTGGGGGTATACTTGTTCCTTATTATTTCATCATCTGCTTAATCAGTTCGCGATTTCTCTTCTTAAATACTTCATTATGAGAAGAAACCATTCCATACTCACTTGCATCTGGTTGGATAAATTGTTTTGCTTTATTCACAGCATTTCCAGCATCTTGGAATGCACCTGCAATTAAGTGTAGTTTCCCTTCGTGCTTTAAAATATCTCCAGCAGCATATAATCCATCTACTGAAGACTCACTATTTGCATTACCTGCAATATAATAATTATCTATAATTGCAACGTCTAACTCACTATTTTCTAATAATGTAATGTCGCGTTCATATCCATGATTAATAATAACTTCATCAATAGGTAAATGAGAAACCTCACCTGTTTCATGATTTGTTAATTCTACATATTCGATCGCTTCATGGTTATCACCAGCAATTAATTTTGTAATCGATGTATTAAAGAAACACTCCGCTGAGCTGTTCATAAGTTGTTTTACTTGTGCTTCATGACCAGATAATTCTTCTTTTCTATAGGTTACATACACTTTTTTCGCAATTGGTTCTAATTCATTTGCCCAATCAACAGCAGAATTGCCTCCACCGGAAATAATAACTGTTTTACCTTTGAAACGCTTTAAAGATTTAACTGTATAATTTAAATTCGATACTTCAAATCGCTCAGCACCTTCAATAGATAACTTTTGCGGTTTCAATATACCACTTCCTGTTGCGACGATAACTGTTTTTGAAAAGTGTTCTTCGCCAGTACTTGTTTTTAATGTAAAAGTACCATCTTGATTACGAATAATCGATTCTACTTTTGTATCTAATACAACTTCCGGCTTAAATGTTAACCCTTGCTGTACAAGTTGTTCAATTAACTTATCACCGGTAACTGGCAATAGTCCTCCTACATCCCAAATCATTTTTTCCGGATACACATGTATTTTTCCACCTAAATGTGGTTGAAATTCTATTATTTTCGTTCTCATTTCTCTGAGTCCACTATAAAAAGCTGAATAAAGCCCTGCAGGTCCTCCGCCTATCACGGTTACATCAAACAATTCTTCTCGATTCATTCGTGCTCACTCCTCAGCTATTAATCATTGATTATCATTCTCAATAAAATATAACCTGTTTCCGCAAAATTTACAATCAAAATTACTATTGACAATACACCTATATAAAATTATATTATTTAAAGAATCAATAGTGATAATCATTATCATTTTGTTAATAATTAGCAAATTTGAGATTACATCTTCTTTCATTAATATAGTTATTACTATATTATAAAATCTCATATTCAAGATTTTTAATAAATTATTTTGCATTACCACTACTATTTCAAAAAGATTGCAGTTAAACAAATTATTGTATACACATATCATCTATGTTAAAGGAGAAAGACGATGAAAAAGTTATTTATTTCACTAACAGTCCTTTTCGTTCTTGTCATGAGTGCTTGTAGCAATGGCTCTACAGACAAAAAGAATGATGCAAAAGGTAGCAAATCAGAAACAATTACATACCAAACTGAAGATGGTAAAAAAATAGAAGTTCCTGCAAATCCAAAACGCGTTGTTGTATTATCATCATTCGCTGGTAACGTAATGTCATTAGGTGTAAATCTTGTTGGGGTAGATTCATGGTCTAAACAAAATCCACGTTTTGATAGTAAACTTAAAGATGTTGCTGAAGTATCAGATGAAAATGTTGAAAAAATCGCTGAACTAAATCCAGATTTAATCATTGGTTTATCAAATGTTAAAAATGTTGATAAGTTAAAGAAAATCGCTCCTACTGTAACTTACACTTACGGAAAAGTTGATTACTTAACACAGCATTTAGAAATTGGTAAGTTATTAAACAAAGAAAAAGAAGCAAAAACTTGGGTTGATGACTTCAAGAAACGCGCACAAGAAGCTGGTAAAGAAATTAAAGCAAAAATCGGTGAAGATGCAACAGTTTCTGTTGTTGAAAACTTCAACAAACAGCTTTATGTATACGGCGAGAACTGGGGCCGTGGAACAGAAATCCTGTACCAAGAAATGAAATTAAAAATGCCTGAAAAAGTAAAAGAAAAAGCATTAAAAGAAGGTTACTACGCATTATCTACTGAGGTATTACCTGAATTTGCTGGTGATTACTTAATCGTAAGTAAAAACAAAGATACTGATAACTCATTCCAAGAGACAGAATCATATAAAAACATCCCAGCAGTAAAAAATAATCGCGTATATGAAGCAAACATGATGGAATTCTATTTCAATGATCCACTTACATTAGATTTCCAACTAGACTTCTTCAAGAAGAGCTTTCTTGGTAAATAATACAAACATGAGGAATTCTTAATTTAAGAATTCCTCTTCCTTTATTCTATGAACAGAAAAGATGTGAAACGAATGACAAAAGATCATGACAATCCACGTTCTATAGCTTTTACATACAAACTAATTTTAAGCTTAATTGCATTCTTTCTTATTTTTACGGTTGCAATGGTATTAGGTGCTGCAGATACTTCGATAAAGGATGTATGGTTAGCACTCACTTCCTCCGCTAAAGGAGACAAAATATCTATTATTCGAGAAATACGTTTACCACGTGAAGTTGCTGCTATTTTTGTAGGAGCTGGATTAGCCGTTTCTGGGGCAATTATGCAAGGATTAACACGAAATCCACTTGCGGATCCTGGATTATTAGGGCTATCTGGTGGAGCAAATGCTGCGCTTGCACTGACACTTGCTTTCAACCCTTCCATCAGCTATCTTTACTTAACATTAGCTTGCTTTATCGGTGCGGCAATTGGCGCAATTATGGTATTTGGAATTGGTATGGTGAAAAAAGGCGGCCTTTCTCCTCTTCGAATTGTATTAGCGGGCGCTGCAGTTTCAGCATTTCTACTCGCAATTTCAGAAGGAATCGGCATTTACTTTAAAATTTCACAAGATGTATCACTTTGGACTGCTGGGGGCGTAATTGGAACAACTTGGAGCCAATTAAAAATTATTATTCCAGTCATTTCAATTAGTATCTTTATCGCTATCTTACTAGCAAAAAAATTGACAGTTCTTAGTTTCAGTGAGGAAGTGGCTATTGGACTAGGTCAAAAAATTATTGTTATTAAAACTATTTTATTTATCATTATTATCTTACTTGCAGGTGCATCTGTAGCGCTTGTTGGAAATATGGCATTTATCGGCTTAATGGTACCTCACATGGTACGCCCAATTGTCGGTCCAGATTACCGATTTGTTATACCGCTGTCAGCAATTGCTGGAGCTTCCTTTATGCTACTTGCAGATACAATCGGACGTACTATTAACGCTCCATACGAAACACCAGTTGCGGCAATTGTCGCGATTGTAGGGTTACCATTCTTCCTATTCATTGTACGTAAAGGAGGAAAAACATTCTCATGATGCAATCTATTTTAAGAAAACAGCGTCTCATTATACTCGCTTTACTTATAGTAATCATCACAACCATTGTAGTTGGAATGGGACTTGGTTCAGCATCTTTATCTTATGATCGACTACTCCCAACATTAATGGGGCAAGGGACTTTTAAAGAGGAGTTTGTTTTATACTCTTTAAGACTACCTAGAATTGTCATTACATTATTAGCTGGTATGGCTCTCGCTTTATCAGGGGCTATTCTGCAAGGAATTACCCGAAATGATTTAGCTGAACCTGGTATTCTTGGTATTAACTCTGGGGCTGGTGTTGCTGTTGCTATTTTCTTTTTATACTTTCCAATAGACGTAGGTTCATTTCTTTACTTACTACCTGTCGTTGGATTTATTGGGGCATTTCTGACAGCTGTTCTAATTTACGTGTTTTCATATAGTAAATCAACTGGACTTCAACCAATACGATTAACATTAACTGGTATCGGTTTTGCATTTGCACTATCTGGAGCGATGATTGTCCTTATTTCATCCGCTGATCGTATGAAAGTGGACTTTATCTCAAAATGGATTGCCGGAAATATTTGGGGAGATGACTGGATTTTCGTTTTAGCAATGCTCCCATGGTTAATCGTATTAATTCCGTTTGTTTTCTATAAAGCAAATCGATTAAACATTTTAGCATTAAACGAACCAGTCGCAATTGGCGTTGGAATTGAAATTGAAAAAGAACGCAGGTACTTATTAGTTGCAGCCGTTGCACTTGCAGCCGCAGCTGTTTCCGTAACAGGAGGAATTAGCTTTATCGGATTAATGGCTCCTCATATCGCGAAATCTTTAGTAGGTCCAAGACATCAAATCTTCATGCCTATCGCCCTTTTAATCGGCGGATGGCTATTATTATTAGCTGATACAATCGGACGAAATATCGTTGATCCTAATGGCATTCCAGCAGGTATTGTCGTTGCTTTAATTGGGGCTCCTTACTTTATGTATTTGTTGCTTAAAAAAGCGTAAAAAATACCCTCAAGATCTTTTCTTGAGGGTGTCTTTGTTTCATTCTACTGCTGCCCATACCCTTCAAACTTCTTCGCCAAATTCTCCATCTCATCTTCTGGCAATAGCTTTGGTTCCCCAATGCTTTTCGTTTGATAATAAATTTGAGCACAAAACTCAATCTCTTCTGCAACAGTAAACGCCATTTTTATATTATTTGCACCAGCAATTAAACCGTGATTTGCAAGTAAAACAGCACGGCGATCAATCATGCCTTCAAAAGCAGCCTCCGCTAATTGCTTCGTACCAAATGTTTCATACGGCGCACAGCGGACATTCGGGCCTGCAAAAGCAATTAAATATGACACAGCCGGAAGCTCCCATCCTAATGAAGCAATCGTCTTCGCGTAAGGAGAATGTGTATGCACAAGCGCATTTATATCTTCACGCTTCCTATAGTAAATAAGGTGCATATCTAATTCACTTGATGGTTTTCTCTCTCCTTCTACTACTTCACCATCTAGGTTTAATATAACTACATCTTCAGGCTTTGTTTCATAATACTCTAAACCACTTGGGCTAATCGCAACAAGACCTTGTTCACGATTAAAGATACTAATATTACCGCCCGTTCCCTTTGTTAAACCACTAGAAATCATTTTCTTTCCATACGCTACAATTTCTTCTCTTTCTTTTTGTAATAACATATACATCCCCCTAAGTATGAAGCTTATGATGACTGACTTTTATATTTATCTACTTATTGAAATAGCTTTTTTAAATTCTCCGTAAATGGTGCCTTTACAATCCCTTTTTCTGTAATAATCGCTGTTACATTTTCATGTGGAGTAACATCAAATGCTGGATTATATACTTTACTTTCTTTCGGAGCAGAATATTGTCCGAAGCGATTAATCACTTCAGAAGCATCTCTTTCCTCGATGGGAATTTCTTTTCCTGTCGGTGTTTTTAAGTCGATTGTCGGCGTTGGCGCTGCTACATAAAACGGAATGTTGTAGTATTTCGCTAAAATAGATACGCCTAATGTTCCAATTTTATTTGCTATATCACCGTTCGCTGCTACACGGTCACATCCAACAATTACCGCATCAATCTTCCCTTGTGACATGACCATAGCTGCCATATTATCTGTAATAACAGTAACGTCAATGCCTGCTCGCTGCAGTTCTAATGCTGTTAACGTTGAACCTTGTAATCTAGGGCGTGTTTCATCAGAATAGATTTTTAAGTCCCATCCTTTTTCTTTCGCTAAATACATTGGAGCTGTCGCAGTACCATACTTAGTTGTCGCTAACGCACCAGCATTACAATGTGTTAATACTCCCATTCCATCATGGAATAATGTTAATGCATGTTCTCCAATTTGACGGTTAATTTCTTCATCTTCTCTATGAATCTCTTTTGCCTCTTCTAGTAATCTATTTTTCAGCTGTGAGATTGATAAGTCAGTATTCGCCGTCGCTACATTCTCCATTCTTTCAAGTGCCCAAAATAAATTTACTGCAGTCGGTCTTGATGTCGCCAAGTATGTACATACCTTTCTTACTTCATCCATAAATCCTTCTTCCGTACCTTCAGCAAATTCCTTTATCCCTAAATACACTCCATAAGCAGCTGAAACACCAATCGCGGGTGCACCTCGTACTTTCATTACTTGAATCGCATCCCACACACTTTCAGCTGTTTTAAAAGATTCATAGACAATTTCATTTGGTAATAACGTTTGATCTAACAAAACTAAAGCATCATCTTTCCACTGAATTGGTATTAATTGCTCTTCCATCATATTCTCCCCTTACTTCGCGTAGTGCATTGACTGTTCTTTTAACGTTTCTACAAAACTTGTGCCCGTTCTATATTGATTCGCTCGTAAAATAAAACCCTTCGCTACTTGAAGACAAATTCGCTCCGCTCTAGCACGTGCTTCCTCATTCCCAATACAAGTAATATCTTTTACTTTCGCTAATCCAACAATACGGCGAATTAATTCCAGACCTGTCACTGCAGCTGTATCCTCTAATACAGATTGCAAATAGACTTCGCTAAAGCCTTCTTCCTTCGCCATAATCTCGGTCACATGAATATCCCAAGCACCTAAAAACTTCTGCTTAAATAAATCAATTACCTCTACCATCGTAGTTTGTAACCAATCCATATACGTATCTTTCTTAGCTCCAGGTGACATCGTTGCATCTGCATTCACCCAAGCAAACATTAAATTCGCCATTACATTCCCAACGTCATATCCCATAGGTCCATAAAAAGCAAACTCAGGATCAATAACCTTTGTAGAATCATCTCTTACAAAAACAGAACCAGTATGTAAATCACCATGAAGTAATGCCTGTGCATTCGTCATAAAAGAAAATTTACGTTTCGCTACTTCCATACGAAGCTCTTTATCACTATAAATATGTTCCCTAATCCATCCCTCATTTAACTGAAATAACTCATTACGCTTATTATGATTTGTAAATGGTTCTGAATATACGAGGTCCTCTGTAATCTCACATAATTCAGGATTTATATAATTCTTCACAAGTTCCTTCTTCTCTTTATGATTCATTACAACATCCGATGTTAATAAAAGTGTATTTACCATAAAAGTAGTTAAGTCGTCAGCAAGCCTCGGAAATATTTGATGATTTATAAGTGCTGTACGTAATATTGTGTGATCCGATAAATCTTCCATTACGCAACAATTCATCACACTATCAAATAAATACACCTTAGGAACAAGTCCAGGTGCTAACTCATCCTCTAACTGCAAAACATCTGATTCTATACGAATACGATTCGTCGATAACTTAAACTCATCTGAAATGCGGGCTGTATCCCCAGCTTGCTTTACGATGACAGACATGTTCTCTTTTTCATCCCAAACGCGGAACACATAATTTAAATTGCCATCACCTATTTCTTTACACTTTAGCCCCTTTGCATGTTCAAACTTAGATAATTTCTCTTTCACATATGCAATCACATCGTTAGCTTCCATTAAAAAATACTTCGTGAACTTAGACATGGTTTCCCCTCCACACTAATTGTAAGCGTTTTCTAAAAGCTATAAAAAATAATGGGATTAAATCTTTCATCCTAAAATATATGATCTTCTTTTTGAAATGTATATCTAGGTTTTATTATATCTTGTTAGCACTTTGAGTCAATGTTTCTAACTATTATCGTAATATACTTCCTAATTATATATTTGAGATGACAAAAATTGTTCAAAAAATTTCCGATTCATTTTATTTTATTTATCACAAAATTCTTTGTAAAATAGAAGTAAGCAGTTCCTTTTCAAAACCACAACTTCTAAGAAATATCTCCTTCCTAAGAAATTAAACTTACACACTATCTCTAACATACACACTAAACTTTCAACTACTCATCTAAAATTTATAGACTTAAAATTACCTTTCCATTCCCTGTTAGTCTTAATTGAGAATAAATATTAATTAAATTGGTATAAAGTTGGTTTATTCTCTTGACAAAATAACCACTTCTATATGATAATTAATATCGAATTAGAATTATTATAGTTAATTAAAAAATATATTTTATGAGCACACTATTTTTTGATGCTCAAAACCAACATTTAGGAGGAATTTTAACATGTTATTAATCGGCACAGAAGTAAAACCGTTTAAAGCTAATGCTTACCATAATGGAGAATTTATCCAAGTTACTGACGAAAGTTTAAAAGGAAAATGGAGTGTAGTTTGTTTCTACCCAGCTGACTTCACATTCGTTTGCCCAACTGAACTTGAAGACTTACAAAACCAATACGCAACTCTAAAAGACTTAGGCGTTGAAGTATACTCTGTATCTACAGACACTCACTTCACTCACAAAGCATGGCATGATAGCTCAGAAACTATCGGCAAAATCGAGTACATCATGATTGGTGACCCAACTCGCACAATCACTACAAACTTCAACGTTTTAATGGAAGAAGAAGGTCTTGCTGCTCGTGGTACATTCATCATCGATCCAGACGGCGTTATCCAATCTATGGAAATCAATGCTGACGGTATCGGCCGTGACGCAAGCATTCTTGTTAACAAAATTAAAGCTGCTCAATACGTACGTAACAACCCAGGTGAAGTTTGCCCAGCTAAATGGCAAGAGGGTTCTGCAACACTTAAACCAAGCCTTGACCTTGTAGGCAAAATCTAAGGAGTTCGATCAAAATGATACTAGATGCAGATATAAAAACACAACTATCCCAATACCTTCAATTAATGGAGAACGATATTTTACTTAAAGTAAGCGCAGGAGACGATAACGTATCTAAAGATATGTTAGCTCTAGTAGACGAATTAGCTACTATGTCATCTAAGATTACAGTAGAAAAAGTTGAATTAGAGAGAACACCAAGCTTTAGCGTAAACCGCCCTGGTGAAAACACTGGTGTCGTATTCGCTGGTATTCCATTAGGACACGAATTTACATCATTAGTGTTAGCTTTACTACAAGTAAGTGGACGCGCTCCAAAAGTTGAACAAAAATTAATCGATCAAATTAAAAACATTCAAGGCGAATATCATTTTGAATCTTATATCAGCCTAAGTTGTCATAACTGTCCTGATGTTGTACAAGCTCTTAACGTAATGAGCGTTCTTAACCCTGGTATTACACATACTATGATTGATGGCGCTGCATTCAAAGAGGAAGTAGAAAGCAAAGACATTATGGCAGTACCAACTGTTTACCTAAACGGCGAATCTTTCGGAAGCGGTCGTATGACACTTGAAGAAATTTTAGCTAAAATGGGTAACGGTCCAGATGCATCAGAGCTTTCTGATAAAGATCCATACGATGTTCTTGTTGTTGGTGGCGGCCCTGCTGGTGCAAGTGCAGCAATTTACGCAGCACGTAAAGGCATCCGCACTGGTATCGTTGCTGAGCGCTTCGGTGGTCAAGTAATGGATACTATGGGCATTGAGAACTTCATCAGCGTGAAAAAGACTGAAGGTCCTAAGCTAGTAGCAAGCCTTGAAGAGCACGTAAAAGAATACGACATCGATGTAATGAATCTACAACGTGCGAAACGTTTAGAGAAAAAAGAACTTATTGAAGTGGAACTTGAAAACGGCGCTATTCTGAAAAGTAAGAGCGTAATCGTTTCTACAGGTGCTCGTTGGCGTAATGTTGGCGTACCAGGTGAAGCTGAGTTCAAAAATAAAGGTGTAGCATATTGCCCACACTGTGACGGTCCATTATTCACTGGAAAAGACGTAGCAGTTATCGGCGGAGGTAACTCTGGTATTGAAGCAGCTATCGACTTAGCAGGTATCGTTAAGCACGTAACTGTTCTTGAATTCATGCCAGAATTAAAAGCTGATGCTGTATTACAAGAGCGTCTTAACAGCTTACCAAACGTAACTGTTCTGAAAAACGTTCAAACGAAAGAAATCACTGGTACTGATAAAGTAAACGGTATTTCTTACATCGATCGTGAAACTGAAGAAGTTCATCACGTTGAGTTACAAGGTGTATTCGTACAAATCGGTCTTGTGCCAAACACAGACTGGTTAGGCGAAACAGTTGAACGCGTTCGTGGTGAAATCGTAACAGACAAGCACGGCGCTACAAACGTACCAGGAGTGTTTGCTGCAGGTGACTGTACAAATAATCCGTACAAACAAATCATCATCTCTATGGGTTCAGGTGCAAACGCAGCTTTAGGTGCATTTGATTACTTAATCCGTAACTAATAAAAAAGACGCGCTACTGGTCATCTCCCTGTCAAGTAGACAGTAATAAAAAGAGTATTATGCCACGGCCTTTTCCCGATATTCTATCGGGGAAAGGCCGTGAAGTTTTTCTTGGAACCTTTCTGTAT
>NZ_JAKUHC010000016.1:0-82833 GCF_022664295.1 Bacillus cereus group sp. BfR-BA-01311 | reverse complement strand
TAATGATGGCAGAGAGGTCACACCCGTTCCCATACCGAACACGGAAGTTAAGCTCTCTAGCGCCGATGGTAGTTGGGACCTTGTCCCTGTGAGAGTAGGACGTTGCCAGGCTAATATTATTCCGCAGTAGCTCAGTGGTAGAGCTATCGGCTGTTAACCGATCGGTCGTAGGTTCGAGTCCTACCTGCGGAGCCATTATGCTTCCATAGCTCAGCTGGTAGAGCACTTCCATGGTAAGGAAGAGGTCACCGGTTCAAGCCCGGTTGGAAGCTTGGGAATAGGTTTAAAACTTTTTTGGCCCGTTGGTCAAGTGGTTAAGACACCGCCCTTTCACGGCGGTAACACGGGTTCGAATCCCGTACGGGTCACCACTTTTGGAGGATTAGCTCAGCTGGGAGAGCACCTGCCTTACAAGCAGGGGGTCGGCGGTTCGATCCCGTCATCCTCCACCATATATATTTAAAATGTCGGAGGGGTAGCGAAGTGGCTAAACGCGGCGGACTGTAAATCCGCTCCTTCGGGTTCGGCAGTTCGAATCTGCCCCCCTCCACCATTTTCTTTAAAATAACCTGAGAGGGTTTATTTTTTTGAAAAGATAACCATACTAGTAAATATTAATGGGCTATAGCCAAGCGGTAAGGCAACGGACTTTGACTCCGTCATGCGCTGGTTCGAATCCAGCTAGCCCAGCCATTTACGAGCCATTAGCTCAGTTGGTAGAGCATCTGACTTTTAATCAGAGGGTCGAAGGTTCGAGTCCTTCATGGCTCATCATTTTTGCGGAAGTAGTTCAGTGGTAGAATACAACCTTGCCAAGGTTGGGGTCGCGGGTTCGAATCCCGTCTTCCGCTTAATTAATAAGGGGCCTTAGCTCAGCTGGGAGAGCGCCTGCCTTGCACGCAGGAGGTCAGCGGTTCGATCCCGCTAGGCTCCATCTAAATAAAAAAGCTTACATCATACGATGTAAGCTTTTTTTGTGTTTAAAAAGACAACTTTTATACTTGTCGTTTAAAATGAAGAAAACGTAAAAATAAGGGATGGGGAGATAATTGTGAAAGTTGTTATTGCATCTGATTCATATAAAGAAAGCCTAAAAGCTATAGAAGTATGTGGAGCTATTGAAAGAGGTTTTAGAGCAATTTTTCCTAATGCAGAGTATGTGAAAATACCAATTGGAGATGGAGGAGAAGGGACGGTTGAATCACTTGTTGATGCTACAGAGGGGAGAATTATATCAATTAGTGTGACAGGACCGCTTAGAGAAGGTATACAAGCTTTTTATGGCATTTCTAAAGATAAAAAGACAGCGTTTATTGAAATGGCAGCAGCATCAGGATTACAGCACGTTCCAGTTGAAAAGCGCAACCCACTTATTACAACGACAAAAGGAACAGGAGAACTTATATTACATGCGCTAGATCAAGGAGTGGAGTACATAATTTTAGGACTTGGAGGAAGTGCTACAAATGATGGCGGGGCAGGTATGTTAGCGGCTTTAGGAGTAAGGTTTATAAATGGCAAGGGTGAAGTAATAGATCCATCTGGAGGCACATTACACTCGATTGTTACTATTGATTTTTCACGAATGGACCCACGCTTAAAGGGGGTAAAGATAGAAGCGGCATGTGATGTGGATAATCCATTAGTCGGAATGCAGGGAGCATCTTTCGTATTTGGGAGACAAAAGGGTGCAAATATAGAGATGATGAAAGAGCTAGATGAGAATTTACAACATTATGCGAATATGCTTAAACGATATGTATCTTTTGATGTATCTGAAATACCTGGTGCAGGGGCAGCGGGAGGAATGGGAGCGGCTGTTATTTCAGTGTTAAAGGGAGACTTGCGTAGGGGCATTGAAATTGTATTAGATTATACAAATTTCGATAAACATATAGAAGATGCACATCTTATTATAACTGGTGAAGGTAGAATAGATAAACAAACTGCATATGGAAAGGCTCCTGTGGGTGTTGCGGGGCGTGCAAAACGTTTTTCTGTGCCTGTAATTGCTATTGGAGGGTCTGTATCATCTGATTATTCAGCTGTGTACGAGAAAGGAATAGATGCGGTATTTAGTATCACAACGAGACCGATGACACTAGAAGAAGCATATAAAGTAGCAGAAGAAAATATTGAAATGACAACGAAGAATATTGCAACAGTATGGAAAATAGCATCAGAAAAACACTTCTAAATATAGGAGTGTTTTATTATTATTATTTAATAATAGTGATTGCGATTGTTTCATTAAGTTAACTTTATACATAGAATAGTCTTAAAATTTGGTTTTCAACGTGAATATAAGTGAATAAATTGTATATCCATACAGAAAAATGTCGAGTTGAGTCAGACTATATAAAAGATTTAAAATATTTAGTGAAGGCATAAAAGGGGGATACTATCTATGAAAAAAGAAATCTCAGTTATTGGAGTTCCAATGGATTTAGGACAGATGCGTCGTGGAGTTGATATGGGACCGAGCGCGATTCGTTATGCAGGGGTAATTGAAAGAATTGAAGAAATTGGATATGACGTTAAAGATATGGGAGATATATGTATAGAGAGAGAAAAAGAGATAGATGAAAATACAAAATTAAGAAACCTTACACAAGTTGCAACTGTATGTAATGAATTAGCAAGTAAGGTGGATCATATTATAGAAGAAGGTCGTTTTCCACTTGTATTAGGTGGTGACCATAGTATTGCTATCGGTACATTAGCTGGTGTAGCAAAACATTATAAAAACTTAGGCGTTATTTGGTATGATGCACATGGTGATTTAAATACAGAGGAAACTTCACCATCTGGAAATATTCATGGTATGTCACTTGCAGCAAGTTTAGGTTATGGACATTCTTCACTTGTAGATTTATACGGAGCATATCCAAAGGTGAAAAAAGAGAATGTCGTAATTATCGGTGCGCGTGCATTGGATGAAGGAGAAAAAGATTTCATTCGCAATGAAGGTATTAAAGTGTTCTCAATGCATGAAATTGATCGTATGGGGATGACGGCTGTGATGGAAGAAACAATCGCATATTTATCTCATACCGATGGTGTACACTTATCATTAGATTTAGATGGTCTTGATCCTCATGATGCACCAGGTGTTGGAACGCCTGTAATTGGCGGTCTATCTTATCGTGAAAGTCATTTGGCGATGGAAATGTTAGCAGAAGCTGATATTATCACATCTGCTGAATTTGTTGAGGTAAATACGATTTTAGATGAGAGAAATAGAACGGCAACAACAGCAGTTGCTTTAATGGGTTCTTTATTCGGTGAAAAACTAAAATAAATGTAAGAAAAGCAACTGAGAAGTTGCTTTTTTTATTTGAAAATAAGCGTATAATAATGATTTATATTATACTGTACAATAAAAATGTTTGACATCTTACCAATTTGAGCTAAAGGGGGTTGTTTGTAATTGTCGTTTGTTTCATGTATGGTATAATTAACTAGTTGTTGGAAATACATACAGATAGAGCATAAAACAATATTTCAATATATGGATAGAATTGCTCGTAAGTAGGAGGAAGGGATAGCATGCCTTTTGAAGATACGACCATTTTGAAATATCTTAGTACGGCATTAGATATTGCCATTGTATGGTTTATTATATATAAGCTAATTCTTATAATCCGAGGGACGAAAGCTGTTCAACTTTTAAAAGGGATTACAGTTATTATCGTCGTTAAGATGATCAGTATTTTCCTTGAATTGCGTACGCTATCTTGGCTAACTGAACAAGTATTAACGTGGGGATTTTTAGCCGTTATTATTATCTTTCAGCCAGAATTGCGAAGAGCACTTGAGCAGCTAGGGCGCGGGAGTTTATTTTCGCGTGTTGGAACGCATGAGGATGATGAACCTGAAATGGTTGCAACAGCGATAGCAAAAGCAACCGAATATATGGGGAAACGTAGAATTGGTGCATTAATTACTTTGTCAAAAGAGACCGGTATGGGTGATTATGTGGAAACGGGTATTCCGCTTAATGCAAACGTATCATCGGAATTACTTATTAATATTTTTATTCCAAATACACCTCTTCATGACGGAGCGGTAATTATGCAAGGAAGTACAATTAAAGCAGCAGCATGCTATCTTCCATTATCAGAAAGTCCGTTTATTTCTAAAGAATTAGGAACTAGACATCGTGCTGCAATGGGAGTTAGTGAAGTTACTGATAGTATTACAGTAGTTGTGTCTGAAGAAACTGGTCAAATTTCTTTAACGAAAAATGGTAAGTTGCATCGTGATTTGAAGACAGAACAGCTGAAAGATATGTTATTAGCTGAATTTAGTGGAAACGAAAAAACGACTTCTTCGTCTTTATGGAATTGGAGGAGAAAGCGTCATGGATAAGTTAATGGAGAATCATTGGTTTTTAAAAGGGATCTCATTACTATTGGCGTGTATGCTTTTTATGTCAGCGACGTTAACTGAAAAAAATACGACATCAGGTATATTACCTTTTGCAAATGATACGAAAGAAACATTAACTAATTATGCTATTAATCTTAAGTATGATGAGGAGAAATATATTGTAAGTGGTATTCCGGCAGAGGGCGTTAAAGTAAAATTAGAAGGCCCAAAAGCATCAGTTGCTACAGCAAAAGCAAAAAAACAATTTGACATACCGGTTGATTTGCGAGATAGTCCAAAAGGAACTTATGAGATTTCTTTAAAAACGAACGGGCTTCCAGATGATGTGAAAGGAACAGTTCAGCCATCAACAATTAAAGTTACTCTTCATGAAAAGGCGAGAAAATATGTTCATGTAGATCTGAAATTATCAAATGAGGATCAGATGCCAGCGGGGGCTACTCTAGAAAAATCAAGCCTTAAACCGGATACTGTTGAGGTAGTTGGGACGAAAGAAGAAATTGAAAGCATTTCCTCTGCCAAAGCGTATGTTGATTTAAAAGGTGTTAATAAAACTGTTACAAAAACGCCCGAAGTTACATTATACAATAAAGAAGGAAAACGTTTAAATGTAAGAACAAGTCCATCTAAGATTAGTGTAACGTTGAATGTGGCAACGCAAACTACAGCCAATAATACTGAAAAAACTGTTCCTGTAACGTATACGAAGAAGGGGAGTTTAGCAGAAGGATTGGCGGTTACAAATATCAGTGTTGAACCGAGAGAAGTAACGATAGCTGGTCCAAAAGATATTTTGGATAATATACAATCGCTAGAGGGGGTCGAAGTAGATCTTAGTCAATTGACAGAGTCTACAACATTCGATGCCTCTGTTTTATTACCCAAGGGTGTAACAAATGCCAAACCGAATCAAGTGAAGGTTTCGGTGGGAGTGCAAAAAACAAAACAAACGAAAACAAAAACGATTGATGGTATCCCAATCCAGAAAAATGGACTGTCTAAAGATGTTACTGCTCAGCTACTTTCGCCGCAAGATGGAAAGATAAGTGTTGATATTTCAGGAGAAGCAAGTATAGTAGATAAAATAACAGCTGATAAAATAACAGCGGTAATTAATCTGCAAAATGTATCCTCAGGGACGAAAGATATTTCCATTCAAGTGAGCGGTCCTGGTAATATTTCAATAGAGCCAAAACAAAAAAGTGCTAAAGTTACTATTGTGAAGAAAGAAAAACCAGATAAAGAAGTACAGGGTAACGGTCAACAACCGGATTCAAATACGGATCAAGAAAATCAAAATGAGAAACCAAAAAATCCTGAACCTGATTCAGAAAAAGAACAGGAAAAGAATCAAAACCAAAATCAAAATCAAGATAAAGATAAAGAAACGAGTCAAGAACCAACAGTAGATAATCAAAAAGAGCAAGAAAAAGGAGCGAATCATAATGGGTAAATATTTTGGTACAGATGGAGTACGCGGAGTTGCAAATAAGGAGTTAACACCTGAATTAGCTTTCAAAATTGGACGTTTTGGTGGTTATGTATTAACAAAAGATACAGATCGTCCAAAAGTAATTATCGGTCGTGATACACGTGTATCTGGTCATATGTTAGAAGGAGCTTTAGTAGCAGGTCTATTATCAACTGGAGCAGAAGTAATGCGCCTTGGCGTTATTTCTACACCGGGCGTTGCTTATTTAACAAAAGCACTAGATGCACAAGCGGGTGTTATGATTTCTGCATCTCATAATCCAGTACAAGATAACGGTATTAAATTCTTTGGTTCAGACGGCTTTAAATTAACAGATGAGCAAGAAGCTGAGATTGAAGCTTTATTAGACAAAGAAGTTGATGAACTACCACGTCCGACAGGTACTAATCTTGGACAAGTGAGCGATTACTTTGAAGGTGGACAAAAATATTTACAGTACATTAAACAAACTGTTGAAGAAGATTTCTCTGGCCTACATATCGCTTTAGATTGTGCACATGGTGCAACTTCTTCTCTAGCTCCATACTTATTTGCAGACCTAGAAGCTGATATTTCAACAATGGGAACTTCTCCAAACGGTATGAATATTAATGAGGGTGTAGGATCTACACATCCAGAAGGCTTAGCTGAATTGGTAAAAGAAAAAGGTGCGGATATCGGACTTGCTTTTGATGGCGATGGCGACCGTTTAATTGCTGTAGACGAAAAAGGAAACATCGTTGACGGTGATCAAATTATGTTCATTTGTGCGAAATATATGAAAGAAACTGGTCAATTAAAACATAATACAGTTGTTTCAACTGTTATGAGTAACTTAGGTTTCTACAAGGCACTTGAAGCAAATAATATTACAAGTGATAAAACAGCAGTTGGTGACCGCTACGTAATGGAAGAAATGAAGCGTGGAGGTTACAACCTAGGTGGAGAACAATCAGGCCATATTATCTTACTTGATTACATTACAACTGGTGATGGAATGTTAAGTGCACTTCAACTTGTAAACATCATGAAAATGACGAAAAAGCCATTATCTGAGCTTGCAGGAGAAATGACGAAATTCCCACAATTGTTAGTAAACGTTCGTGTAACAGATAAAAAATTAGCATTAGAAAATGAAAAAATTAAAGAAATTATTCGTGTTGTAGAGGAAGAAATGAACGGTGATGGCCGTATTCTTGTTCGTCCATCTGGAACAGAGCCACTTATTCGTGTAATGGCAGAAGCACCAACACAAGAAGTTTGTGATGCATATGTACATCGCATTGTAGAAGTTGTGAAAGCCGAAGTTGGCGCTGAATAATTAGCTGAATTTATATGAAAAAGGAGCACAAAAAGTGCTCCTTTTTCATATGTTTTATAGACGATGAAAAAAATTTCATTGACGGTTTATCCATGTTTGTTATAAGATGGTCTTGTTCTTTTTCTCAAAGGAAATATTGTAAATTATAAAAGCGCCAGAACTACAAATAGTGTAGTTGACGAGGTGGGGTTTATCGAGATTTCGGCGGATGACTCCCGGTTGTTCATCACAACCGCAAGCTTTTACTTAAATCATTAAGGTGACTTAGTGGACAAAGGTGAAAGTGTGATGAGAGAAGAGGAACGGATGAAAACTAGCTGTATAAGTATATACGGACTTAAACCCAATCGAGAGGAAGGTGAAAGCCGTTACAAGCTTACAGGGCTAGCAATATGTAATCCGTTTTTTAGTATAAATAAAAATGGTATCGGACTATGTCGTTACATGTTCGCAGAGCAGTGTAAGCATTTGTAACGGCGACTAAACATGTGTGGAATCGTAGGATTTATTGGAGAGCAAGATGCAAAGGAAATTTTATTAAAAGGTTTAGAAAAGTTAGAATATCGTGGATATGATTCAGCAGGTATTGCAGTACAAGCAGAGAACGGTGTTGTTGTATACAAAGAAAAAGGCCGTATCGCAAAACTTCGTGAAATCGTAGATGAGAACGTAGCAGCAAGCGTGGGTATCGGACACACACGCTGGGCTACACACGGTGTTCCAAGTAAAGTAAACGCGCATCCGCATCAAAGTACATCAAAACGCTTTACATTAGTTCATAACGGTGTAATTGAAAACTATGAATTAGTGAAAAAGGAATATTTACAAGATGTAACGTTCGTAAGTGAAACAGATACAGAGGTTATCGTACAGCTTATGGAACAACAAGTGAGCACAGGATTAAGTGTAGAAGAAGCGTTCCGTAATACGCTATCTCTTTTACATGGCTCTTATGCAATCGGATTACTTGATGCTGAAAATCCAAACATGATTTATGTTGCTAAAAACAAAAGCCCGCTATTAGTAGGTGTTGGTGACAACTTTAATGTTGTGGCAAGCGACGCTATGGCGATGTTACAAGTTACAGATCAATTTATTGAGTTAATGGATAAAGAAATCGTAATCGTAACGAAAGAAAGTATTACAATTAAAAACTTACAAGGTGAAACGATTGAACGTGCACCGTTTACAGCGGAATTAGACGCAAGTGATATTGAAAAGGGAACATATCCTCATTTCATGCTTAAAGAAATCGATGAGCAACCACTTGTAATCCGTAATATAATTCAAAAGTATCAAGATGAAAATGGCGAAATTGAATTAAATCAAGACATCCGCAATGCGATCTTAGATAGCGATCGTATTTACATCATTGCATGTGGAACGAGTTATCATGCAGGTCTTGTTGGAAAACAATTTATCGAGAAGTTTGCAAAAATGCCAGTTGAAGTACACGTGGCAAGTGAATTCTCTTACAACATGCCATTATTAACAGAAAGACCATTCTTCATTTACATTTCACAAAGTGGTGAAACAGCTGATAGCCGTGCAGTACTTGTGCAAACAAATGAAATGGGCCATAAAGCATTAACAATTACAAACGTGCCTGGTTCTACGCTTTCTCGTGAAGCTGATTATACACTTCCGTTATACGCTGGACCAGAAATTGCAGTTGCATCAACGAAAGCTTACACAGCACAGCTTGCAGTACTTTCAATTTTAGCGGCTGATATTGCTAAAGCAAAAGGTGAAGTTCTTGATTTCGATTTAACACACGAACTAGGACTTGTAGCAAATGCAATGATAGAACTTTGTGATCAAAAAGAAGAAATGGACGCATTAGCAAAACAATTTTTAGCGACAACGCGTAACTGTTTCTTCATCGGACGTAGCGTAGACTTCTACGTAGGATTAGAAGGTGCGTTAAAACTAAAAGAAATCTCTTACATCCAAGCAGAAGGATTCGCTGGAGGAGAGTTAAAACACGGTACAATCGCTTTAATCGAAAATGGTACACCAGTTATCGCACTTGCTACACAAGAGCACGTAAACCTTGGAATTCGCGGCAACGTGAAAGAGGTAGTAGCACGCGGAGCTAACCCATGTATCATCTCAATGAAAGGCTTAGAAATGGAAGGAGACAGCTTCGTATTACCAGCTGTACACGAAGCGCTAGCACCGCTAGTAGCAGTTATTCCATTACAACTTATCTCATACTACGCAGCACTTCACCGCGAGTGTGACGTTGATAAGCCACGTAACTTAGCTAAGTCTGTTACTGTTGAGTAGGAGATTGGTAGGTTAATAAGTATAGTTATACGTTTGAAATAAATTAAAACTAAGAAAAAACTCTGTAAAAATCATTTTACAGAGTTTTTTTAGTTATTTATTGTTTTACATAACAAATTGTTACTTGTTCGTCTATGTGGAAAATCTGTAACGCTTTACCATCTAAATTTTTAACCTCATATGATGAATAAATAGGTCTTTCCAATTTCACTTCTTGACCATTTTGAGTTCCTTTTTCCACCATTAGCGTTAACTGATGGGAAGAAACGTCTGCTTGGTATGTTCCTGTTAAGTAATTATCTTTATTTGGATAAGAACCATTTGCATATGTTTCAAATGTCTTATCTGCTTTTAGGACTAACGTAGTTTTGACTCCGTCTCCGTAATCAATACCCCAATTACCTACAAGCTCTGTACCGTCTTTATAGTTGTTCTGTACATTCTTAAACTTAGCGGAATCCTCGTCTGGTGTATCAATTTTTCCTTTGAATATACCAGTTTTATCTTGGGTACTGTATGTTTTAACTGTATTACCACTAGATAAACTCGGTGAGTTAGAAGAACTAGTACCACTTGTTGTAGAAGTAGTTGTTGAACCACCCTTAGCTTCCGCTTTTAACTTATTAAATACAGGTTTCCAAATGCGTTTTGCTTCATCTAATTTATTGTTTGCTTTATCTATGATTGCATCATCCGTATCTTTAAGTGTTTTAGAGTAATCAAATAACTTCGATACTTCTTTGAAAGATTCTTTTAACTTTTGAACAGCTTTTACAATTTCCTTATGATCTTCCTTGTATTTTCCTGGTGCATCTATACGCTCTATTTTATTAAATACTTTATCTAAGTCTTTAATACTATCTCGTACCTCTTCATTTGACTTACTTCCCTTTTTATTATCCCTCACAGAAGCATCATAGTAATCTAGACGTCTTAATAAGTCTTCTTCAATGTCTACCATAAGTTGTGGGTAATCCTCAGGCAAAACCATAATCATCTTAACATCTTTACTTTCTTCTTTTGAGTTAGTTGATTTTTCCTTTGTTTCAGATGATTTACCTTCTGTCTTAGTTTCTTTACTTTCTTGTTTACCAGATTCAGCATTTGTTTTTTCTTTTTCTCCAAATAAATTTGTTACACTACAAGCTGACATAGAAACTACTAATCCAGATGCTAGTAAAATTTTACCTGTACTCTTTTTGAAATTCTTCATATGATTTTTCAATTCTCCCTTTAAAAACATAAAATAGATGTGCTTTAGCCCCTTTAAAACTAAAAAACATACCCCTTCTATATTTATTTTATAATACCTTTCTACGTATAATATTTTACAATTAATTACAGATACGGTCAAAATTTATCTTAGTTTAACGATGTTCACAAAAAAGATGCGAAGCTTTATTCCTTCAAGTAAAGATTCTAAGTGAGTTTTGATTAAAATTTTTTTATGAAAATCTCATACTTAGTTAAAAAGAGTGATTCTATTTTGATCAATCGTTTTTTCAAAATGAATTTTTTTGTTGTTAAATAAAGATTTGTGACTTCATTTTTATCAAATTTTATTCCAAACCAACATATAGTTATAGCTTTAAAATAAATTTACAAATTTGTATCTAAAAGGGGTGTTTTTGTGTCGAAAAAGAACATCTAGAATTGGTAAGTGGATAGAACTCCATAAATTAAAGTTTTACTTTATCGACTTCACTTTTATTTATCTGAATTTTCCGTTATTATTTTAAGTATTCGTGAACAATTTCCTTTATTACGGCAAAAAGAGACGAGAGATTTATGGACATTTCAAGGGGGTATATTGATGAAAGTGAATGAAAAAACATATTTAAGTATAGAAGAGATTATTTCATTACCAACCGTATCAAGTACAAACATAAGTGATGATGGTAAAAACGTAGCATTTGTTAAGAAGACGGCTGATTGGAAAGACAATATATATAGGAATCATGTATGGATATATGAAAAAGATAAGAAGCAGAGTTACCCATTATCAAATGGGGATATAGATAGTACACACCCATTATGGTCTCCAGATGCTAGGTGCCTCGCATATCTTAGTCCAGTTGGTGATGGGGAAAATCAGATATTTGTTAAGTCACTAGATGGTTATAGAGAGGTTCAAATTACTGATGAGAAAGAAGGAGTCAGTACATTCAAATGGGGGCCTACTGGCAAGGGTCTTTATTATGTTACGCAGTCAAAACAATGTGAGGAGATAAAGAAACGTAAGGACCTATATGGAGATTTTCAACATATAGGTAAGGAACACCAGAATAATTGTTTATATTACATTGAAATAGAAAAGGTGATACAAAGTGATACAGATGAACACGAGAACAGAGTTGTTTATCAATTAACGGATGGTAAGGATTTTCATATCCATGAATTTGATATTTCAAATGATGGTAAAAAGGTTGTATTTATGGTGACACCAAGCTCAAATATGGCAGATTATATAAATGGAGATCTATACATACTCCATATTAAAGCTGGAGAGCTACAAAAGCTGAATGTAGATAAGTTGTTGGGAGGGAGTGTTTGCTTTTCTCCTGACGGGAGTAAAATATGTTACACAGCAAGCATAAGAGAGAAGGATTACTATAGAAACCATATACAAGATAGTACGTTAGAGATATATGATATAAATACCGGAGAGGTAATTCAACCTTTAACAGATTTTGATAGTACGGTTATGCCATTACAGTGGACAGCTAAAGGGGTTTTAATTAGGTGGCAGAATAAAACGAATTATCTTATTGGATTGCTAGCCGAAGATGGCACTGTGGAAATATTAAGCGAAAAAGTAGATGGCTTTATAATGGATGCTTCTATAACAAAGGATGGCAAACATATATCCTACAATAAGGCAATAACAAATGAAACCTTTGAAATCTATTTAGACGATAAAAAAATAACGGATGAAAATAGCTTTTTCAAAGGGAAACTTAGAAGTAACAGGGAAATCATCTCATGGAAAAGTAGCGATGGTCTTGAAATAGAAGGGGTTTTATCAAAGCCAGTAGAGTTTGACACTAATAAAAAATATCCTTTATTAGTAGTAATTCACGGTGGTCCAGCTTGGGCATCTTTTCCGATATTTTCAGACTGCTTCAATGAGAAATATCCGATTGAACAGTTTGTTGAAAAAGGCTTTATCGTTTTAGAACCAAATTACAGAGGAAGTTCAGGTTATGGTAATGAATTTTTAAAAGCTAACTATAGAAAACAGGGGATTGCTGATTACGACGATGTTATATCAGGAGTTGATAAACTAGTTGATCAAGGGATAGTAGATAAAGATAGAGTAGGAGTTATGGGATGGAGCAACGGAGGATATATATCAGCTTTCTGTTCTACATTTAGTAGTAGGTTTAAAGCTATTTCAGTTGGAGGTGGAATAACTAACTGGAATACTCATTATGTAAATACAGATATACCTTACTTTATTAGAATGTATTTAGGAAATACTCCATGGAATGATCCGGAGATCTATACGAAGACATCACCAATGACGTATATTAAATCAGCTTGTACGCCTACCTTAATCCAACATGGCGAAAAGGATGCAAGAATTCCAATTACAAATGCATATGATCTATATCAAGGATTAATGGATATGGAAGTTGATACAGAATTAATTATATTTAAAGGAATGGCATATAGTTCTGACCAACCAGGAGTTCATGTGGCTATTATGAAGCAGAACTTGATGTGGTTTTCACACTATATTCTTGGAGAGAGTATGGAGGGTTTTAGGACTTTGTAATGGATGTTTGTACAAGACATAAGGTTGAAACTGTCTTTATATTGAGATGATTTATTATAAAATATATACTTAAACTACTATCAGTACATACATTAGGGAGGACTAATATGACAGGGAATAAAAATGACTTACTAGTAGAAAAACGTGAAGAGTTATTGAAAGTATTGCAAGTTCGTTTTGAGAAAAACATGAACCGCCATGAAGGTCTTGAATGGGCTAAAGTTGAAGCGAAGATAGAAGCTAATGCTGAAAAATTATGGTCACTTAACGAAATGGAAGTAACTGGCGGTGAGCCGGATGTTGTCGGTTATGATGAAGAAAAGGACGAATATACTTTCTATGATTGTTCAAAGGAGAGTCCTAAAGGCCGCAGAAGTCTTTGTTATGATCTTGAAGCGTTAGAATCAAGAAAAAAACATAAACCAGAAAATAACGTTATTGATGTTGCCAATGCTATGGGCATTGAACTATTAACGGAAGAACAATATCGGGAATTGCAACAACTTGGCGATTTTGACATGAAATCATCAAGTTGGGTACAAACACCTTCAGATATTAGAGAACTCGGTGGTGCTCTATTTTGCGATTATCGCTTTGGACATGTTTTCGTGTACCACAATGGAGCAGACTCTTACTATGCTGCCAGAGGTTTTCGTGGCTCGTTAAAAGTTTAAATTAGGATAAATAAGAAAAAGAGCCTATATTCAGGCTCTTTTTCTTATTTATATTTTAAAAGTAAACTGTTACTACGCAGTTTTACTTAATTTATATGTTCCGTGGTTGTTTTTACGGAAAAGTTTAGGGAAAACAGAGCCATCTAATCCAATACGTCCAGCGTTCTGCCCTGCAACTAAAATGAACATAGTCAAAATAAGCAGGTTTGGGTTTACACTAACAGTTCCACTTAATAAAAATGAAAGATTCATTATGATTCCGAAAAATGCAGCTGTTTTTGTTAATCCGCCTAAAATTAAGCCTAGACCTACTAAAATTTCTCCCCATTGAACTAAAAAGCTAAATAGGTCTGCGTTTGGAAGGACAAAATGTTGAAGAAAATCTGCCCACCAACTTTGTACTGCAGGGTGGTCACCTGATGCTTGAGCAATAGCACCCTTTAGAAAGCCACTTGCGTCAAAAGATTGTCCGAAGACTTTGCCTATCCCAGCAGCGAGCCATGTATATCCTATGTAAAGCCGTAAAAGTAATAATATGAAAGTAGCACGTTTATCAGTTCTAAAAAAATTGATAACCATTGAAATCCCTCCAATATTGTATTTACAAGTTTATTATATATCCATTGTGAAAAGATTCACAATGGATATAATGTGAACAAGGATAGGCTGTGAGTAATTGTTTTATTTTTTGTAACATTTTATCTGTTTTGGTAAACTAAGAATAGAGATATATGGAGAGGAGACAAAGACTCAATATGTGGATGAACTTGTAATGATTAGAAACTACTAGATAGATGAATTTTTCTCTCGTAAGCGAGGGTTTATTTAGTTATCTGTAAATCATTCAAGGAATGCATATTTGGCTTGTACATCCCTTTTATAAGGATAGGTGCCTATTTTATGTATCTGTCTTTTTTGTGGGAAAGTTTATATCTCTTATATAAAATATGCGTCCTTTAAACTTGGAGGAGTATATGATGAACCAATTAAAAAATAAAGTAGCAGTTATTACAGGGGTAAGTCGTCTAGACGGTATAGGCGCAGCAATTTGCAAAGAATTGGCTGAATCAGGATACGATATATTTTTTACGTATTGGACGGATTATGATAAAGAGATGCCATGGGGCGTTGAGAAAAATGAACAAATACAATTAGAAGAAGAGCTATTACAAAACGGTGTTAGAGTATCAAGCATGGAGTTAGATTTAACTCGGAATGATGCACCGAAAGAGCTTATAAATAAAGTTAATGAACAATTAGGGTACCCTCATATATTAATTAATAATGCAGCATATTCTACGAATAATGATTTCTCTATGTTGACTGCTGAAGAATTAGATAAGCATTATATGGTGAATATTCGTGCGACTACATTGCTCAGTAGTCAATTTGCCCGTGGATTTGATAAAAAATCTGGTGGTAGAATTGTGAATATGACTTCGGGGCAATTTCAAGGTCCTATGGTAGGAGAACTAGCGTATGCAACAACGAAGGGAGCTATTGATGCTCTTACTAGTACGTTGTCAGCAGAGGTAGCTCATTTAGGAATAACAGTGAATGCAATTAATCCAGGACCAACTGATACAGGATGGATGACTGAAGAGATAAAACAAGGGTTAAAGCCGATGTTTCCTTTTGGCAGAATTGGTGAGCCAAAGGATGCAGCTAGACTCATTAAATTTCTAGTAAGTGAAGAAGCTGAGTGGATTACTGGGCAAGTTATTCATTCAGAAGGTGGATTTAAAAGATAAAAAGAAGGTATCTCACCTTGGTGAGATACCTTCTTTTTTAATCTTTCTTCAATCTTCGTGCAACACCATGCCCTAAAGACTGTAATCCTTGAACGAGGATAATTAAAATAAAGACAGTTGCATACATTACTTCAGGCTCGTAGCGTAAATGTCCGAAGCGGTATGCTAAGTCCCCTAGCCCACCAGCGCCTACAAGACCAGCCATTGCTGTTGCGCCGATTAAGCCAATCGTTGCAATTGTTAATCCAAGTACAAGGGAGGGACGAGCTTCTTTCACCATAACGTGCCAAATAATTTTTATAGTAGAGACGCCCATCGCTTGATAGGCTTCAATAACGCCGCGATCGACTTCTAGTAAAGCTGTCTCCATTAAACGTGCGATATAAGGGGCTGTGAAGACGACAAGCGGTACGATAACACCTTGCACGCCAATGGATGTTCCCATTAGAAACTTTGTAAAAGGCAAGATAAAGAATAATAGAATGATAAATGGAAGAGAGCGAATAACATTAATAACCGTATTAAGAATAGGATAGATGATTTTATTTTCATGCTGTCCACCAGGTCTCGTTAAAACAAGTGTGACGCCAAGTGGCAGTGCAATAAGGATAGAGATGAGTAATGAAATAGATGTCATTTGAAAGGTTTGGATTGTGGCTTCCCATATGACTTTACCCCATTCATCCAAAAAGGACTTGTTTCCCATAATCTGTTCTACCTCCTTCTACGATGATTCCTTGCTCTTGTAAAAATGATAAAGCACGGTGGATTTCATTTTGTTCCCCTTGCATATGAACGACTAGTTTTCCATATGCTTCATGTTTTAACTGCGTAATATTACCGGATAAAATATTCGGATACACTTGGAAACGTTTTGTGGCAACGGCTAAGGCAGGTTCCCCTGAAGTAGTGCCAATAAATGAAAGTGTTACAATTTCTCCAGTACGTTGTAGTTCTTTCTGTACCTCTTCTGAAATTTTCGCTGCAAATGCGCTATTTACAAATTTTTTCGTGGTTACATGTTGTGGGTTTGTGAAAATATCTTTTACAGTCCCACTTTCGACTACAGATCCATGTTCCATAACAGCAACGCGGTCACATATACGCTGGATGACATTCATTTCATGTGTAATGAGTAAAATCGTAATTCCGATTTCTTCGTTAATCTTTAATAGCAAATCAAGGATAGAATCGGTTGTTTCTGGATCTAATGCGCTCGTTGCTTCATCACTTAATAACACTTCAGGTTCATGTGATAGCGCACGAGCAATTGCAACACGCTGTTTTTGACCACCAGAAAGTTCGCTTGGATACGCATCTTTTCTATTAAAAAGATCGACAATGCGTAAATACTTTTCTACTCTTTTTTCAATTTCTGCTTTTGGAATGCCAGCAAGCCGTAACGGTAATGCGATATTTTCATAAACGGTAACAGTTTTAAGTAAATTGAATCCTTGAAAGATCATTCCGATTTTTTGTCTCGCTTTTGCTAGTTCTTTTGTCGATAACGTTGTTAAGTCTTGTTCGTTTACAATGATATTTCCTGTCGTTGGTTTTTCTAATAAATTTACACATCGAATCAATGTACTTTTACCAGCGCCACTATACCCAATGATTCCAAATACTTCGCCTTTTTCTACTTTAAGGGAAGTAGACTTAAGAGCCTCAACATTCCCTTTTTTTGTTGTAAATACTTTGGATATGTTTTTTAATTCAATCATTATCGTCAGCTCCTACCAAGATGGTAAAACTGAACCATCAAATTTTTTCTCGATAAACTCTTTTACTTCTTTAGATTGATAAGCTTTCTTTAATTTGTTTACAACGGCATCATCTTTATTTTCAGTACGAACAACGACCCAGTTCACATATGGTGAATCTTTTCCTTCGCGGAAAATAGAATCTTTCGCCGGACTTAATTTCGCACCTAATGCAAAGTTTGTGTTAATTGCAGCTGCTTTCACTTCACTTAGTTGCGTTGGTAATTGAGATGCCTCTAATTCGACAATCTTTAATTTTTTTGGATTTTCAATTACATCTTTTGCAGTCGCTTTTTCTGTAGCCTTTGGATCAACTTTTAAAACCCCTGCTTTTTCAAATAATTTTAAAGCTCGGAGTTCATTCGTTGGGTCATTTGGTACAGCAATTGCGTCGCCCTCTTTTAAGTCTTTTACATCTTTTATGTCTTTAGAATAGACGCCCATAGGGAATGTTACTGTTGAAAATACTTCGGTTAATTTCATATTACGTTCAGCTTTAAATACGTCTAAATATGATTTCGTTTGATAGCTATTTACATCAAGGCTTTTTTCATCGAGGGATACGTTTGGTGCTACATAATCATTAAATACTTTTATATCAATTTCGAGGCCATCTTTCGCTGCCACTTCTTTTACCTTTTCAAAAATCTGCTCATGCGGCCCGCCTGTTACACCGACAGTAATCTTTTTCTCATCTAACGCTTTTACTTGTTTATCTGAACCTGCGCTACATGCGCCTAATAATAGTACCGCTCCGCTTACAATGCTTAATAATACTTTCTTCATCTATGATTCCCCCTTCATATACGTTCCAAAATAAAAAGCACCTCTCAAAATAAGAGAGGTGCCGAATAGACGAAATAGGTTCCTCTCTTATCTTCCAAAACGAAAACTCGTTTTGCAGGAATTAGCACCTTAGCTTATACGTCATAAGCTCGGTTGCCGGGCATCATCGGGCCAGTCCCTCCGCCACTCTTGATAAGAGTATGTGTATGTAGTTTTTTAGTATGGTACTAATAGTAAATCTTACAAAAAGAATTGTCAATTATATTTTCAGAATATATTTTATTTTAAGGTAATCGAAACGTTCCCCTTTTTATGTCCTTTTTCTACATATATATGAGCTTCAGCAATTTCTTCTAATCGGTAAGTTCTATCAATAACAGGTTTTAGCTTTTCTGTTTCAGCTAGTTGTTTTAGTAGGTTCATATCTTCTTTACTGACTTTTGCCATCATTCCGTTCACAGATACATAATTTCCATTAGGCATTAATGCATCTGTACAAAGAGACTTATTATATTTTCCAACTGCATCAAATATAATGTCATAGTGCTCGCCCCGCTTAGTAAAATCTTCTTTCATATAATCAATTACGTTGTCTGCCCCTAAAGCTGTTACTAAATCGAAATTCGAACTACTACAAATGGCTGTGACAGTCGCCCCGAAGTATTTCGCAAGTTGTACGGCAGCTGTCCCTACTGACCCAGAGGCGCCGTATATAAGTACTCGTTGCCCTTTTTTTATCTGTCCTTTTCTAAGGAAGTGCAATGCTGAAGTTCCGCCAAAAGGAATAACGGCAGCTTCTTCATATGTCACATTGGTAGGTTTTAATGCTATTAATCCACTTTCATGCACGCATGTGTATTCGGCATAACCACCAAGGTTTAGTTCTGTTAATGCAAAAACTTGATCTCCTTTTTTAAATTGTGTTACATCTGTTCCAATGTCTTCGATTTCACCGGATAACTCTACGCCAAGTATAGGTTTTCTCGGTTTTCTGAAACCTAATATGATCCGCATAGGAATCCAAAATAAGAGGGGGCTATTAAAGCCACGTATTCTACAATCTCCAGTCGATACACTTGTTGCGTGAATTTTAACTAATACTTCATTTTTTTTAGGTTTAGGCTTTTCTATATTTTGAAGTTGGAGAACATTAGGTGGTCCATACTTTGTGCAAATAATAGCTTTCATAATGACCTCCTGAAATGAGTTGTTATTATTTACATCATATTTAAACTTTTTCTCAAACATGTTGCTATATAGGAAATAAATTTAAAGAAGAATATTACGAATTATATAGATTTCATAGGAAAAGAGGTGATATTATTTTGGGAAAGGGGGCAACAGTATGAAAAAAATTATTTTTGTTTCAAGTTTAGTACTTGCAATCAGTCTAGGGGTAGGGTGTAGTAATGAGAAAACAGCAAAGACGGATGAGCCGAAAAAAGAATCCGTTCAAAAAGAAAAGGAATTAACGGCGAAAGATGTTTTCAAGAAAACGAATGAAGCTTTTAAAAATGAAGAACATGTAACGATGACATATGGTGTAGGGGTAAAAGCTGAGGGAACAGAGATGGATATATTAAAGGCTAAGATGCAATTAGAGCCAAAGACAAAGAATTCTCGTTCTGAAATGAATATTTCCGGTACAGATGTTGTAGTGTATACTGTGGATGGTAAAGTTGCTGGTGAGGTAAAAAACCCTAATACAGGAGAAGTTGTAACCGTACCAGAGGAGCAATTAAACGCTGGTGGAATGAAAGCGACTCAAGATATTATAGATAAATTAGAAGTACCGGAAGTAGTTTTAGATAAAATGAAGCTGGAGAAAAGCGGAGATAAATATAAACTGAAATTTACATTAAAAGGGCAAGAAACAGAAAGTATGTTAACTAGCATGGATGAAACGCAGAAGAAAATGTTACAAGCACAAAATGCGAAGATAGAAGAAGTGGATGCAGAATATATCATTACAAAAGATTTTAAATATGAATCAGCAAAGATAGACATGATTATGAGTAGCAATGGCAAGGATAAAGCACACATTATTACGAACGCAAAATATACGTCGTATGAAAAGTTTGACCCAATACAATTGCCAGCAGCAAAGTAACAGTTTTGATAAGGAGGAACCTAAAATAAGGTCCCTCTTTTTTGTATTCTTTCTTCATAGGAAAATAGGTACAATATAAAGAGGAAAAGATGTAGAAGAGGAGAGTGTCATTTGAAAAAAGGAAAGATAGCGGCGGTCATTGTAGCATATACAGTGTTGCTTGCAACGTCTGTACATACGTATAAAAAACAAATTGATCATCCTATTATGAGTGATGTAGGTAAATTGCTTCCGACAAAAATAAAACGTGTTGAAAGTGCTACGGAAGAGCACTCGTTAATAAAATTAGTGCGAGATGCAAAAGTTTCAGGAGAGAAAATTTCCATTGCAGGCATGCAACATAGCCAAGGAGGACAGACATATTATCCAAATGGCACGATGCTCGATATGAAGGGATATAATAAAATATTAGAATTTGATCCAGAGAAGAAGTGGATTACAGTTCAAAGTGGTGTCACGTGGAATGATATTCAGAAGAAAATAAATCCATATGGCCTTGCGGTACAGGTCATGCAGTCTCAAAATATTTTTACTGTTGGTGGTTCATTAAGTGTAAATGTACACGGGCGTGATATTCGTCATGAGGCACTAATTGATACAGTAGATTCATTTAGATTGTTAATGGCAGATGGCACGGTACGTAATGTAAGTAGAGAAGAAAATGCAGAGTTATTTCCATATGTCATTGGGGGTTACGGTTTATTTGGAGTTATTTTAGATGTGACGCTGAAGTTAACAGATGATGAATTATATGAAATGCACACGAGAATGATAGATTATAAAGAATACGCATCTTATTTCAAAGAGAAAGTGAAAAGAGATGAGAATGTTCGTATGCACTTAGCGCGTATTTCTGTTGCTCCAAATTCATTTTTAAAAGAGATGTATGTGACAGATTATACTTTGGCACAAAATCAAAATATGAGAGAAGAGTACAGTGAATTAAAGGAAGAAAATATTATAGCGGTACCGAAATTTTTACTTGGGTTATCACGTTATAGTGATTGGGGAAAGAATACGTTTTGGGATATACAAAGAGGTTATTTTGAACGTACAGATGGAAAGTATGAGACGCGTAATAATGTTATGAGATCAGATAGTGCTTTTATGGAATATGAAAATCCAAATAGGACCGAAGTGTTACAAGAATACTTTGTGCCTATAGATGCTTTCACGGAGTATATAGATGATTTACGTAACGTATTAAATGAAGAAGAGTTTAATTTACTCAACATTACGATTCGTTACGTGGAAAAGAATGAAAATGCAGTTTTGTCCTATGCGAAAGATGATATGTTTGCGCTGGTTCTTTTGATTAACCAGGGACGCTCAGAGAGTGAGATAAAGAAAACAGAGGATGTCATTCGGAAGATGATCGATGTTACTTTAAAGCATAACGGTAGTTACTATTTGCCGTACTATTCTTATCCAACGAAAGAGCAGTTAAAGAGGGCATATCCTCGTATTGAAGAATTTCTCAAGAAAAAGAAGGAAGTAGATTCAGAAGAGAGATTTGTGAATTTATTTTATAGGGAGTATACGAAATGACATATAGAAGATTTGTGGCTTCGCAAAGTATCATCATGATGGCAGGAAGTATGGTATTTCCTTTTTATATATTATTGCTTCGAAATGTTGGAAATAGCTTCTCGCAATTTGGCTGGGCGTATGGCTTATTTGCTTTAACATCAGCACTTGTATACCCACTAGTGGGAAAGATATCTGATCAAGTAGGTGATAAAAAATTATTAATCATATACGCTTGGTCCATGGCAATCTTAATGCTTTGCTTTCCGATTGCCACGGAAGTATGGCATGTATATATTCTTCAAATTGTAATGGGAGTTTTAGGTGCTGTGCAGCGTAATACTGAGAAGACTTCGTTAGCACGAAAGGTTGCGCAGGAAAAGGCTGGTTATGAGATTGGAAAATACCATGTGTGGACATCCATTGGCGGAGCAGTAGCGGTTATTGCCACGGGATATTTAGTAGATTTCTTTACGATTGGTACAATTTTTTATATTGCATCTATTCTATATGTAGTGAGCGGGATTGTATTAAGTAGTAAAAAAATATAACTATTCCTATTTTCACCTTAATACCCTTTATTTGTTATACTAAAAGGGAATACAAAAGAAAAGGGGACAGTGCCTTTGATGAAATTTTTAGTTTTAGCTATTCTTACTTTGTTTTTGATTCCATGGACAAGAAGTAGTAGTAAGCTTCGAGCAGTGGATAAGAAGGGAGATAAGAAGGTTGTAAAGGGTAAGAAATCATCTATTTTAGTTATTCCTGTTTTATTTTGGATAGGTATTGCAATCTATGAATACTTTTGGCTAATTGATGATCGGGTAGACTCGATTCTTACTCATTATTCTGTTGCAGTAGCAATTTTAATTGGGCTTGTTTTATTTTCACAAGATCAAATAGGGAAATTAGAAGGTACATTAAAAGGACTTCTAATGTTTATTTTACTCGCAAGTTACGGCTACTTCGGTTATTTGCACGATATAGTAATCTCGCAAAAGAAATATGATTCTGTTGTTAAGATAGAGAAAGATATTTCAGAGCCATTTACTGAAAATGACCAGCCGTTTACAGTGCCGCCAAAGACAGCGGAGAATAAGATGAAAAAAGTATTTGGTGATATTCCGAAAGTAGCTTATTTTGAGCTAGGAGAATTAACGCCACAAATGGTAAACGGCGAAGCTTTATATGTAGCGCCGATTGAAGTTTCAGGATTTTTTAAAGCGCGTAAAGCTGAGACAATTCCAGGGTATGTAACGATGTCAGGTACGAATCCTGATGCGGAAGCGAAACTGCACCTCGGTTATAAAATGAAATATGTGCCAAGCATGTTTTTTGGTAATAATTTAGAGCGTGTGGTAAGGCAAGCAGAACCAAATTTAATCTTTAAAGGAAAACCTAAATTTGAGGTTGATGATAAAGGAAAACCATATTATACAATGACGTATGGTGAATTTATTTCAGGAAGATCTGGATTTGAGGTAGAAGGTGTTGTCGTAGTAGATGCACAAACAGGTGAAGTGAAAAGATATGATAAAGGAAAGGCACCTAAATTTGTTGATGGTGTATTAAATCATGAGACTGCATCTACGTTAAATACGTACTTTGGTAAATATATTCACGGATTTTGGAATACGAAATTCTCACAAACAGATATGAAAATTCCGACTGAGTGGGGAACGAAAGAAGGCGTGACCCCGATCTTTGGTAAAGATGGAACACTGTATTATTTTACAGACTTTACTTCTCCAAAGGAAGGAGTAGATTCAGCCCTAGGCTATTCATTAGTAGATGCACGCACAGGCAAGCTATATTACTATAATGGAAAAGAAGTAAAGGGGATTATGGATGGTTCAGCAGCTACAGAAGTAGTAGATAATTCCTTTAAGAGAGAGAAATGGCATGGGACAATGCCTGTCATTTATAACGTATACGGTAAACCAGCTTGGATTATTCCGGTTGTTGATGACGGAGGCCTAGTACGTGCACATACAGTTGTATATGCTGCTAATGCAAAAATATTTGCGACAGGTTCTTCGCAGAAAGAAGCGCTTGAGAATTATAAAAACGTAATGAGCGGTAATGGTGATACATTTAGACCAACCTCAACAGGAAAAGAAGCGCAAAAAGAAGGTATTGTACAACGGGTATATAAAGAAAAAACAGGTGAAAATACAATCGTGTACGTACTTTTAGAGAATGAACAAAAGGTATTTATGATACCGGTGAAGAAATTCCCATATGCTATGTTTACAGAAGTAGGAGACCCAATTCAAATTACATATTTAGATACGGGAGAGATGATGTCCTCAGTATCTAAATTTACGAATAGCAATGTGAAAAAGTAAAGCGATAGAATTTCTATCGCTTTTTTTACATTATGAAAGAGGAAAATGCGCTGTACTTGACGTATGTTTATGATGTAACTATAATTGTTACGATTCAGTTTGTATAGGAAAGGGTGAATTGAAAAAGTGAATGAAGTTAATCACGAAATATATAAACCTGTAAAGGCAAACAGGTTATGGATGATTCTTGTATTAGGAACACTTACGGCGATTGGACCATTATCTATTGATATGTATTTGCCTTCATTACCGAAGTTAACGGATGATTTGCAAACAGGTGCATCCCTCGCGCAGCTTACATTAACAGCTTGTTTGCTTGGGCTGTCAGTAGGACAATTATTTGTTGGCTCAATTAGTGATATTTACGGAAGACGCAAACCTCTTATTATTGCTCTTATTATTTATGTTGCTTCTTCTTTACTTTGTGCTGTTGCGCCATCTATTTGGACATTAGTGTTATTACGCTTCCTACAAGGAGCTTCAGGATCAGCCGGGATTGTTATATCACGTGCGATGGTACGTGATATGTATTCAGGTTCTGAAATGACGAAGTTTTTCTCACTGCTTATGTTAGTAAACGGAGCAGCACCTATTTTGGCACCGATTATTGGGGGGCAATTATTACAGTTTACAACGTGGCGCGGTGTTTTCATCGTTCTTGGAGCAATTAGCGTATTCATGTTAATATCAGCTACTTTTGTATTGCGTGAAACATTACCTCCTGAAGAAAGAGAAACGGGTGGTTTGTCAGGGACTTTGGCGACGTACGGAAAATTGTTAAAGGACCGTCTGTTTATGGGATATGCATTGTCACAAGGATTAGTAACAGCGGCAATGTTTGCATACATTTCGGGCTCACCATTTGTGTTGCAGAACATATACGGAGCATCACCACAGCAATTTAGTTTATTCTTTGCGATTAACGGCATCGGTATTATTATTGCTAGTCAGGTAACGGGTCGTTTAGCGGGGAAAGTGAATGAGAAGACATTATTTGTTGCTGGTATTATTATCGCAGCTGTTGGTGGCCTATCTTTACTACTGACAATCGTACTAGGAATAGGTTTAATCGGTGTTTTATGTTCGTTATTCCTTGTTGTATCAAGTGTCGGGGTTGTATCAACAACTGGGTTCTCATTAGCGATGAGAAATCAGAAGCAAGCTGCAGGAACAGCGTCAGCTTTATTAGGCTTATTACAGTTCATTTCAGGAGCGCTTGTCGCTCCGCTAGTAGGTATTGGTGGAAGTAATACAGCATTACCGATGGGTGTTGTTATTGCGCTTTGTGAAGTAGGAGCAGTGTTATGTTATCTATTTATGGCCAGAAGAAGTGAGAAGCAGTTTGAACTGCAGCAAAAACAAAATTTAGAGGCTTAACAAAAAAGAACTGATTCAAAGGGAATGTTTGAATCAGTTCTTTTTTCATTTCTTTGAAATACCTCATACAGTTTTTTAAGGGGATGTAGTAAAGCATTGCAAAAGTTATTTGTATAAAGTGACGATACTGTGACAAACATGTTGGTATATATATTACGATGTCGTCTTAAGTGTAAAAAGTAGGGCGTTCTCGGTATAATAACAAGTGGAGATAAAAGAAACTATAATGAGTAGTAGCTGTAGATAAAAGGAGAAGAAGAGATGAAGAAGGTTTTGGGTATTGCTGTAATGGGAAGTATGATCCTTCTAGCAGGATGTAATGGAAATAAAGATACGAAAGAACCGAAAGAAAAGGTAGAGCAATCCACTGAGCAAACAGAAGAGATGAAAGAATACCTTGCAGTACATGAAAAATACGATATGAAAATGAATAAAGAAATTAATAACGCACTGCAGCTATTTGAAGTGGCAAAGGAAAAGGGCGGTAAGGAAATAACGAATGCTACATATAAAGAAGATGTGCAAAAGGTAACAACGAGCATGTTAGAAGATATTGATCATATACGTAAAGAAATTCGTGTTCCAAAATCGAAAGAGCAAGAACATGAGGTATATGTTGGTTTCTTGAATGAATCAGAACAAGCAATGAAAAAATTACAGAAGTTAGCTAAAGAAGAAGATTCATCGTTGATTCGTGATATAGAAATTAATTTTGCAACAGCATCGACATACTATAAACGTTTTCAAGCAGAAACGAAAAAATAACCTTGCCTGTGCAAGGTTATTTTTTCTTCTTACTACGGCCTACTTCTTTATTTTATTTCTCTTTTGTATTCTTTTTTCGTTCCATCAGAGAAGACAACTTCTAAATCGAATTTTTGATAGTCTTTATCAAGTTTGAACACGTTCACTACTTGATCAATTACTTCTTGGTCAGGAGTATCTTTATCAAATTTTAATTCTTGTAGAAGTGGGCTTAATTTTGTGATAGCTTCGTCTCCTGTTAAATTTACATCTGCTTTATGATCTTCAATTTTTGCTTCCATTTTCTTATCAGCCGCTACATTTTTATAATCTGCTTCGTAGTCTTTCTTTGTATCCTGATAGTCTGTATCTAAACTAAATTCATTAAAATTAAGTTTTAAATCTGCAGGGGCCTCATTTTTTGCTTCTTCAGTCGTCTTTTTATTAGAAGTTGTGTCTTCTTTTGCAGGAGCTTTACATCCTGTTAATGCAGGTACTAGCATAAGAGCTAATAAAACTGATAGTAGAATTCTCATTATAAATTCCTCCTTATGTAAATTCGTTCTATACAAGTTTTTCCCAAAAACATGTAATTATGTATGTGTTGAAAATAAATTATTATCCTGCAGTCACAAGGACTAATCCGCAATTTAAATCAAAAACGATTTGTATGTATATGGTAAATTGAAGTTGTGAGGGAGGGGCTAAAATGCATGAAGAATATAAAGAGATAATAAAAAAATCAATTGAATATATAGAGAATCACTTACATGAGGAGCTTACAACAGAAAGAGTGGCATCCCACAGTGCAGTATCGATGTACCATTTTCATCGCATCTTTCAAAGATATGTTGGGATGAGTGTAACAGATTATATTCGAAAGAGAAGGTTAACTCATGCTGCGCAAGTTTTAGTGTCAACGGAGAGAGCTGTTATTGATATTGCAGTGCAATACGGTTTTTCCTCACAAGAGGCATTTACGAGAGCTTTTAAAAGAATGTTTCAATTGCCACCAAAGAAATATCGAAAGTACTTTCAGTCATTTTATATAGAAAGAGAGGGTGTTTCAATGCAAAAAGGTATACCGAAAGGATGGATCTTAAGTGGAAGTCATCCTGCTGAATATGAGATGGGTTTAGATTATGAAGTTGTCCATCAAGGAAAAGTATCTGCATACATAAAAGCAAAAGAGAATGTTACGCATGGAGGATTTTCAACATTAATGCAAATGTTCCGAGCGGATAAATATGTAGGGAAGAGATTACGTTTTACAGCATTTATTAAGAGTGAAAATGTAAGAGATTGGGCAGGATTGTGGATGCGAGTAGATGGAAAAGATACAGAACCGCTCGCTATGGATAATATGCAAAATCGCCCCATTAAAAATACGAATAACTGGCAATCGTACTCGGTTGTATTAGATATAAAAGAAGAAGCACTTGGTATTGCATTTGGTGTTTTATTATCAGGAGAAGGTTGTGTGTGGCTAGATAGTATTCGATTTGATGAAGTAGATGAAAAAATCCCTTCAACAGATTTGGCAGAGAACTTTTATGAAACACTTTTAGAAGATCCGGTGAATCTACAGTTTGAAGAAGTAGAAAAATAAAAACAAGGAGAAAAGATATGCTCAAATATGTAAAACTAATAAGTATTAGTTTAGTAATATCGTCTTGTATTATGGGAATTAATTATTTAGTTAGCTATCTTTGGTCAGGGCATATACCTTCTTTGACGTGGAGAACATATTTGATGTTTGTGTTTATATTTATGATGAGTTTTGGTTCAATGCAAAAAGAAGGAAAAGAGGATTATTGACAATAGTCTTTTTCGCCTTTCTTTCATTAACACAAATGGTTGTAACTGTGCCACATGAAATGCTTTCTAAAACATATCAAACAATTAGTGAATTATTTCCTGCAACATATGCAGCGAATGGCTATTATACAATAATATTTGGAGGAGTTAGTTTAGAGAGAAATATTATTTCATTATTAGTTATTGTATTGGTTACACAATCAGTAGCAGTGATGACTTTAGCTATAAAAGGAATGGTAAAGGGAAGAAGAAGCTCTGTAGTTAAAGAAGTATAAAATAAAAAGGTATCCTCGGTGGGATACCTTTTTATTAGCAATTATTATTTTGTAACTTCTGTCCACTTGTAGTTAAACTCACCACCGAAGTCAGTTGTTACAAGTCCTTTAATGAAAGAGCGTTGTAAGTAAGAACGGCCTTGTTGGTATAAAGGAGCGACAGCGCCGTCTTGTAATAGAATTTTTTCAGCTTGCTTCATTGCTTCAAAGCGTGCTTTTTCATCGCCAGCTAAATCTGTTTTCACTTTATGAATTAGCTCATCGTACTCTTTGTTAGAGTATTTATCGAAGTTATAAGCACTATCTGTTGTAAATAAATCTAAGAATGTAATTGGATCAGCGAAGTCAGGGCCCCAGCCGTCAATACCAATTTCATAGTCACCACTTAATAGTAGTTTTAGCTGTTGTTTACGTGGTTGTGGTTTTAAATTCACTGTTAATCCATCTAGGTTCTTTTCTAATTCACCTTTTAAATATTCACCAGTCTTTTTAGCTAAAGCATTGTCACTTGTTAATAGTTCGATTGTTACTTTGTCAGTACCAAGTTCTTGTTTTGCTTTTTTCCAGTTTTCTTTCGCTGTTTTCACATCATCCTTGACTAGATTTCCATTTTCTTTACGGAAGTCATTGCCTTCTGGGCTCTTTGCAAATTTCGCAGGAACCATTCCTTCAGCTGGAACAGCGCCGTTATTTAAGATTGTTTCTACGTAAGCTTTTTTATTCATTGCGCCGTTAATAGCAAGGCGTGCATGTTGATTTTTTAATGTTTCATTTTTCTGATTTAATCGTAAGAATTGAATACCGACTTCAGCGCGTTCTTTGAAGTTTGGATCGCTCTTATATTTATCAACAAACTCTGCAGTTAAAGCAACACGATCAATTTGTCCTGAATCATATAAGTTTACTTCTGTAGACTTATCTTTAACGACATTGAAGTTGATTTCTTCTAATTTTACAGTTTTAGCATCCCAATAGTTAGGATTTTTCTTCAATTGGAAGCTTTGTTCATGTTTCCAGTTATCTAATGTGAAAGCACCGTTATAAATTAAATGATTTGTTTCTAAACCATATTTATCGCCTTGAGACTTTAAGTACTCTTCATTAATTGGTAAGAATGTTGAGAATGTAGTTAAGCTTAAGAAGTAGGGAACAGGACGGTCTAGTTGTACTTCTAACGTTTTATCATCAACAGCTTTGACCCCTAGTTGATCAATTGGCAATTGTTTTTGGTTTATTTGTTTCGCATTCTTTATATCGAAGAATAAGAATGCGTATTCAGCTGCTGTATCAGGATTTACGGCACGTTGCCAAGCGAAGGCAAAGTCCTTTGCTGTAACAGGAGTACCGTTTGACCATTTTGAATCACGGAGATGGAATGTATATTTTGTTTTATCGGGACTAATGTCAACCGACTCAGCGACACCAGGAACCGGTTTATTATCTTCTCCCATTGCATATAGCCCTTCAAAAACATTACGCATTACGTTCATGGATTCCCCATCCGTTGCTTTTGCAACATCCATTGTTGGAATTTCTGAAGCGAATGATAAGTTAATTGCCTGTTTATCAGGTGCTTTATCGTTTGCTTTCGCTCCGCTTGCATTATCTTTATTTCCCCCGCAAGCAGTTAGTAATAGACTTGCCCCTAAAACAGATGCAACAACAGGTACAACTTTTTTCTTCATTGTTCGTTCCTCCCTAAATGTGTTGTTCGTAACGTCATAATGTCCGTGTCTTGAAGTAGCTATAGAAGGAGATAAAACCTATTATAAATATTTGTTTATAGGTAATCAGGTGTTCTATATGTATATACATGTCGAACTATAATCTATCGTTATATGTTTCAACGTAGTAGACATTATATTTTGATGGTGAAATATTTTATTTCTTTGATTATTTAGAATATTAACACTGAAAAGAACTATATGTCAATAATAAAAATAGATTGTTAATTTCTCAGAATAATATATTAAAAAAGCAGATTCTCATGTGTGAGAGAACCTATTTTTAATATATTTTGCTAAAAAAACAATTGGTGTGGGCTAATAATAAGTGGGGATGAAGAAACCCCCACTTATTAAAGTTTCACTTTATTTTTCAATTTTTGCCCACTTGAAGTTTAATTGACCTGCAAAGTCTACTTGCACAATTCCTTTCACATAAGAACGTTCTAAATAAGATTCGCCTTTTTGGTAAAGAGGAGCGATAACAGAGTCTTTAAATAATATTTTCTCGGATGCTAGTAATGCTTCCCAGCGAGCTTTTTCATCACCAGCTAAAGTTGTTTTCACTTTTGCTATTGTTTCATCGAATTCCTTATTAGAGTAATGATCTAAGTTATAAGGGTTATTCGTTGTAAATAGCTCAAGGAATGTAATTGGATCCGCAAAGTCAGGGCTCCAGCCATCAATTCCGATTTCGTAGTCACCTTTTAATAAAAGCGAAACTTGTTGCTTACGCGGCTGAGGTTTTATATTTACTGTTAATCCATCTAGATTCTTTTCTAGTTGTCCTTTTAAGAATTCACCAGTTTTCTTATCAAGGTCAGCATCACTCGTTAATAATTCTAATGTTATCTTTTCAGAACCAAGCTCTTGTTTAGCTTTTTTCCATAACTCTTGTGCAGATTTTGTATCAACTTTTGTTAAATCGCCGTTTGCAGTACGGAAGTCTTTTCCTTCAGGTCCTTTTGCAAAGTTTTTTGGAACGAGACCAAATGTTGGTGTAGAGCCATCATTTAATAACGTATTTACAAAGGATTTTCTATCAATTGTTTGATCAATTGCTTGGCGTGCAGAAACGTTTTGAAGTACTTTGTTTTGTTGATTCATACGTAAAAATTGTACGCCTACGTTTGGACGTTCTTTAAAGTTAGCATCCTTTTTATATTTATCGACGAAGTCAGATGTTAGTTTTATACGATCTAATTGTTTTGACTCGAATAAATTTACTTCTGTTGATTTTTCTTTTACGACATTAAAATTGATTTCTTCTAGTTTGACAGTATCTTTATCCCAATAGGTAGGGTTCTTCTTAAATTTAAAGCTTTGTTCGTGCTTCCAATCGCTTAGTGTAAAAGCTCCATTGTACAAGATTGTATTATCTTCTAAAGCGTATTTATCACCTTGTACTTTAAAGAATTCCTCATTAATTGGTAGAAATGTTGGGAACGCTGTTAAGCTAATAAAATAAGGAACAGGACGCTCTAATTCTACCTCAAACGTATGGTCATCAACTGCTTTTACACCAAGTTGGTCGGCTGGAAGTTCTTTGTTGTTAATTTTTGTTGCGTTTTTAATATCAAAGAATAAAAATGCATATTCAGAGGCTGTTGCTGGATCTACGGCACGTTGCCAAGCGAACACAAAATCTTTAGCTGTAACAGGAGTGCCGTTTGACCATTTTGAATCTCGCAAATGGAATGTGTATTTCGTTTTATCGCCACTTACTTCATGAGATTTTGCAACACCAGGAACAGGTTTGTTACCTTCACCAAGATTATACAAACCTTCAAATACGTTTCTCATTACTTGACCAGAATCAGTATCTGTAGCACGAGCCGTATCCATTGTTCGTATTTCAGTAGGTGAAGATAAGTTTAAAACCTGTTTACTAGGTGCCTCGTCTTTTGCATTTGCTCCGCTTGCTTCGTTTTTATAACTACCGCAACCAGTTAATAAAATACTTACTCCTACAACTGATGCAATACCGGGTACAAACTTCTTTTTCATTTGATTTTCCTCCTAAATAATTAAGTTTGGATGATGATGAGGGAAATGAAAAATAAAAAATCCCTCTTTTCATATTGAGAAAGAGGGATTTTTACGTACAAGTTATGCACCCGTATATAAACGAAGTCCCTCATTCTATCTTTCAAGCATAAAGCTTGCAGGAAGTGGCACAGTATTCAAAATGAACCTGTTGCCGAGGTTTCAAAGGGCCAGTCCCTCCACCTCTCTTGATACAATGAGTAAACGAATAAATTTTATTAATTTTTGTGTTTCTTTGATAATTCAAAATCTTACACCTTGAATAATGAAGTGTCAACTAAATGAAATATAGTTTAAATTTTCAGTTTTCTTAAATGAAAAAACCACTGCATATGGCAGTGGTTTTTCTACTAGAAGTTAAAGTTATCTGGATCTGGACCAACGCGACGATCTTCATTTAAAGCTTGAATTGCTTTCATATCATCAGCACTTAATTCAAAGTCGAAGATGTTTGCATTTTCAATAATGCGATGTTCTTTAATTGATTTGGGAATTGTTACAACTTCGTTTTGTAAATCCCAACGTAAAATAATTTGCGCAGTTGATTTATTATATTTTGTCGCAATTTCTTGTAACGTTGGATTATCTAGTAGTTGTCCTTGCATTAATGGTGACCAAGCTTCAAGCTGGATATTATGTTCTTTACAGAATGCATGTAACTCTTCTTGTGCTAAACGTGGGTGGTATTCCACTTGGTTGACCATTGGCTTAATTTCAGCAATTTCAAATACGTCTTGTAAGTGGTGAATGTGGAAATTACTCACACCGATAGCGCGAACACGGCCATCTTTATAAAGTGTTTCTAATGCTTTCCATGATTCAGTATATTTCCCTTTTACAGGCCAATGTACTAAATATAAATCTAAATATTCTAGACCTAATTTCTCTAATGTAGTTTCAAATGCTTGAAGCGTTGTTTCATATCCTTGATCGCTATTCCATACTTTTGAGGTAATAAATAATTCTTCACGTGAAACACCGGATTCACGAATCGCTTGCCCAACGCCTTCTTCATTTTGATAGATTGCTGCAGTATCGATGCTGCGGTAGCCATTTTTAATTGCTGCTTTTACAGAATCAATTACTTCTGAACCATCTTCTACTTTAAAAACACCTAAACCAAACCAAGGCATTTTTACACCGTTATGTAATGTTGTATAGTCTTTTAAACTTGTTAAAATCATATTATTTCCCCCTAGCTTTTTTGTTTGTTGCTTCTACTGCTTTTTGAATTGCCTCTGAAAAATTATATTCGTATAAAGTTTTGAGACCTTCAGCTGTGGAACCACCTGGCGTTGTTACTTGTTCGCGAAGGTTAGCTGGATTTTGCGTTTGTTCAAGCATAGAAGCAGAGCCAGAAATCATTTGAATGACAAGATGTTTTGCGGTTTCTTCATCAACTCCATAACTTTTTGTTGCTTCAATTAAGCTTTCAGCAAAGTAATAAAGGAAGGCTGGTGCACTTCCAGTAACTGCAGTAAGCTGATGAACTTCTTCCTCATTACAAAGTTGCGAAGTACCAATACCTTTTAAAAGTAGTTGCAGGGTTTCTTGATGTATCTCGTTTACTGATTGTCCCATTGTATATAAGGAGATAGACTTTCCAATTTCAGCAGCTGTATTAGGCATAATCCAAGCAACAGGCGTGCCTTTTGGGAGTCTAGCTTCTAAATAAGATGGTCCAATGCCAGCTGCTACTGTTACGACTAGTTGATTTGATATTAACGGAGATAGCTCAGCTAATAACTCTTCATGAGCCGAAGGTGGCATTGCTAAAACAACCGTATCAACAGATGTAACATGCTGTTTCCAATCTGTTGTAGTAGACACATTATATTGATGTTGTAACTGTTTTAGCTTTTCTATGTTGCTTCGGTTAGAGACGATAATTTCTTCGATGTACTCTTTGCTTGTTTTAAGTAATCCGGAAAATATAGCTTCTGCCATACGACCGGCACCAATAAATAAAATTCGATGTTTAGTTAGCATATCCTTTATTCCTTTCTAGTAGAGATATGTTATAAAAACGATATCATCTTTAAGAGAATTTTGTAAAAAGAAAAGACTTATCGTAGATGGAATGGATAATGAGAAGGAGGAAATTCATGCTAATATTAGCTATTATTAATCTCTTTATATGTGTAGCTGGTTTGCTAGAGTGGAAGAGCAATTATAAGGGGCAAGAACATACAAATAATTATATCTAGAAAATAATTAGAATTAAAAAACCCCTGAAGTACATATGCTTCAGGGGTTTACTAATAGAATATAAGATTATGCTTTTGTCATACCAAGTAATACAGCGCCGCCAATAATTAAAACACTACCTAGTGCAATAAAGATCAATTGACGTTTTGTTTTCTTTTCACCTAAGAATACAATCGCACCGAATGTTGAGATAACGATTCCAGTTTGAGATAATGGGAAGCTTGTTGCTACTCCAACACGTGGTAATGAAAGAAGTAAGAATAAGTTTCCAGTTCCCCATAGTAAACCAGACAAAGCATTACGGATTGCATATTTGTTAAATGGTTTATGTTTAGACGTCAGTACAACCGCACCAACAAACATACCAACTGCTTGTGGTAAAATAGCAGACCAACCATCGATATTATACCAACGAATAATAATTACATATACAAGATAGCCGAAAGTAGAAACAATTAAAGTAAGAAGTCCTTTTTTCAATTGTCCAGGTGGCTGAGCATTTTCTTTATCATCTAATGATGTGAATACAACACCAACTACGATTAATAGGATTGCAATCGTTCCCAGAATGATCGTTGTAGTAGTAGTCCACTCACGGAAAGCGATAACCCCAAAGATAGAAGTTGCAACAAGTTGCATACCAGTAGAAATCGTTACAGTAGTTGAAACACCTAGTTTTTCAACTGTTTTTAATTGGTTTACTTGTCCTAAAGCCCAGAATAAACCTGAAATAAAACCAACAATTAAGATTGTCATTGTTAAAGCTGGTTGAGTAAATACATACATAATTGTTGCGAAGAATAGAGCACCGATTGTCATACCTACCGTTTGGCTATATGCACCACCGCCCATTTTTACGCTTACTAATAAGATGTTTCCCCATGCAATTGCAGGAAGAAGCGCTAATAAAATGTCCATTACAAGACTCCCTTCGGTTTGCTATACCAATATAGTTACATATCGTTCTAACGATCGGTAATGCCCCACTAATAGAGTAGAAGATTACCGATCGCTAAAACAGGATGAAGAATTCACGATATAAATGCGTTTTCATTTCTTCATTTTTTGAAACACCTCCATATAATAACAGGAAATTGCCTATTTTAGAAAGTGAATTCAAATAAAATGTATATTTTAATAAGAGGTAAAATTCAGTTATTTCCCGATGGTATATTTTATTTCCTAAGAAATAAAGAAGCAGCTTCGAAAAAAGCTGCTTTAAGAGTTAGTAATTCTTTTATTAATAAGTTGAATACATAGTAGAAATACGAGTGACATACCGATAGTAATAACTACAAGTGTCCATGCGAGTTGCATATTACTTGCATCAATAGCCATGTAAATTGCGGTTGGGATTGTCTGTGTTTTACCAGGAATGTTCCCGGCAAACATAAGTGTAGCACCAAATTCACCGAGCGCGCGGACAAAGCTCAAAATCATCCCGCTTAGTAAGGCAGGAAATGCGAGCGGAAGTGTAACGTGCAGAAAAACTTGATATTCACTTGCGCCAAGGTCACGAGCACTTTCTTCAATTTGTACATTTGCGATAGAAAATCCCGTTTTCGCTGATTGGTACATAAGCGGAAATGCAACAACTGTAGAAGCAATGATCGCAGCAGTAGATGTGAACATAATAGACTGCTGAAATAATGATTCAACCCACTTTCCGATCGGGCTGTTGTTTCCAAAGATGATAATGAGAAAGAAGCCGATAACAGTTGGTGGAAGTACCATTGGTAATAAAAATATGGTTTCTAATAGTACTTTATATCGCCATGAGGAGCGAGCTAGTGCTCGCCCGACAATTGTCCCTAAAATTGTAACGAGAATAGTGGCGCATGCAGCTACTCTTAAAGATAGAAAGACAGGCAATAAAATAGCATCAATGCTCATAGTAATTACGACAGGACTGTAAATCCATATTTTTTAAAGATAGATTGTGCATCTTTTGACTGCAAATACTCATAAAATGAAGTCGCCTCTTTCTTATGTTTAGATTCCTTTATAACACCTAAAGGATAGTGGATTGGCTCATGAGAAGTAGCTGCTGCTGTCTCACCAATCTTTACTTTATCCGAAATGAGAGCATCTGTTTTGTATACGATACCAGCATCGACATTCCCTGTTTCTACATATGTTAACACTTGGCGAACATCTTTTGTAAATATGACTTTATTTTGAACATCATTCCAAAGGTTTTCGTGTGTTAGAGAAGCCTTTGCATATTTGCCAGCAGGTACAGATTCAGGTGTACCAAGTGCAATTTTTTTTATTTTTTCATCTTTTAAATCTTGAATTTTTGTAAGAGAACTATCTTTTGGGACAACTAGAACGAGTTCGTTTTCAAGGAGATTTTTCCCCTCTTTTTCATTAATGAATCCTTTTTTTACAAGGGTTTGGAATTTATCTTCTGCTGCTGAGAAGAATAAATCAGCAGGTGCACCTTGTTCAATTTGTTGTTGAAGTGCTCCAGAAGCACCGAAGTTAAAAGAAAGTTTGATATTTGGCTCTTTTTCTTTATATTGTTTTTCGATTTCTTTTAATGCATCTTGTAAGCTTGCAGCAGCTGAGATAGTCAGTTCAACTGTTTTATCCTCTTTAGCAGCTGACTTTGTATGCTTTTCCCCACTTGTACAAGCAGCGCTAAATATAAGGAGGAAAGAAAGTATAAGTGCCCCGATGGAACGTAATATAAATTTATTCATAAAAAAATCCCCTTTCATTTTGACACATCTAATTATAACTAAATATAACTAAATATAACTAGTTATAATTGAATATAATTTGAACATATGTCTATTTTTAAAAAATAGGAGAAATATTCTTTTCTTTGTTACAATGAAAGGAGAAAGTGAGGAATCGTCTATGGATCATCATTCCTACACAACGGAAGAAGTAGCAAAGCGATTAAAAGTATCAAAATTAACTGTATACGACTTAATTAAAAAAGGAGAACTTCCTTCTTATAGAGTTGGTAGACAGATGCGCATTGATGCAGCAGATTTAGATCAATATATAAAGCAAATGAAAACAGGGAAAGTACAAGTTAATCCTGTAAAAAACGATGGTAGTAGTATCTTGAACACGTGTATTATTAGTGGTCAAGAACTAACGTTAGATATGTTAGCTAAACGTATAGAAAATCGTTTGCCAAGTTCTAATGTTTTAAGAGCGTATCAAGGTAGCTTAACGAGTTTAGTGAAAATGTATCAAGGAGAAGGAAGTATCGTTAGTTTGCATTTGTTTGATGGTGAAACGGGTACATATAATATTCCTTACGTAAAACGTATTTTAGTAGGACAGCCATGTCTTATGATTAATTTATTGTCCAGAAATGTAGGGTTTTATGTTCAAAAAGGAAATCCGAAGAAAATAAAGACATGGGCTGACATATCCGGGTCCACTATAAAGTTTGTGAATCGAGAAAAGGGTTCTGGTATTAGAGTGTTAGTGGATGAACAATTACGAATCCGAAAATTAAATAAAGCTGATATTAGTGGATATGAATGGGAAGAATCGAATCATCTTGGTGTTGCCACGCAAGTTGCAAATGGAAAAGCTGATGTAGGAGTAGGTTCAGAAAAGTTTTCGCAAATTGTAAATGTGGACTTTATTCCAATCATGAAAGAACAGTATGATTTAGTAATTTTGAAGAATAAAGAAAATGAAGAGCTGATTGAAGTTGTGAAAGACATTCTGCAATCGGAAGAATTTCATAATGAATTAAATGCGATTGGCGGATATGATATTACGAAAACAGGTCAAATTGTATATGAAATAAAGTGAAACTTTAATCAGTGTGGGGGTTCTTCATCCCCCACTGATTATTAGCCTTCACCAATCGGACTTTTATGGGCAGCCCGACCCCCACCTAACTTCTTTGCTTTCGCTGAATTTTGAGGAGGGGGTCTTACTGCCCATTAAAGCGGGACAAACTAAAAAGCTGCTTGTCTATAAGACGAGCAGCTTTTTCTATATATAAAGGGGTTTGGGGAAACAAAGTGTTAAATAAGACCTTGAGCAAGTGTATAAATGAAAGCCGTAAGAAGAGTAGCTCCACTTGCAAGTCCGATAAAGTCTGATTTGTTGAAAGTAATGTTGTTCATTATAATCTCTCCTTATTTGTTTAATGTAGTTGCAACAGCTTTTGCATCGACAAGTGCGGATAGCACCATGCCCATTGTATTTAAAAATTTATTTGATTTCATATTGTTCATCATGCGTATCCGCTCCTTTTCGAATAGTTGTTGCCCTGCTTATGTCTTAATTATAGGGAATATGGATACTTCCAACTATCGAATTAGCTTACGAAAGACTTACACTTTTGTAAGAAAAAAAGACATTCATGTAAGAATGTCTTTCACAGCATATTGATATGATGATGGTCTTCAATTGTTTTTAAAAAACTACGCATTGAATTCGTCATATAGCTATCTTTACGGCGTATGAAAACCGTTGAAATACTGCCGTATTTTTCAGGGATTGCATGACAATGTACCTTACCTGCTTTAGAAAGATGATGGACAGCAGACTGTGGTACGAGTGTAATTCCGAGACCGAGTGCAACACTGTTTAATATTGTCTCTAATATATTGAATTCCATAATTCTTTTTGGTAGCAAACCTTCGTCTTTAAGCCAACGTTCTAGTTTGGAGCGGTATCCACATCCTTGGTTAAAAACGAGTAGAGGCGTTGTTGTAAATTCTTCTATATGAAAGGCTTTATTTTGTGTTATAAGCATTAATTTCTCTGTACTAACATCGTATTGTTCGATTAGTGGATGTTTAATAGGACCTGATATAAAGGCGCCATCTAATTGATGATCAAGTACTTCTCTAATTAATTCTTCTGTTAGACCCGCTTGTAATGATAAATCGACATTCGGATAGCTTTTATAGTAAGAAGATAAAATGGTAGGCAGTGTACTTACTGTTTCGACTGTACCGATTTTTAATATACCAGAAGGTGTTTCGCTATCTAAAAATACTTGTTTTAGTTCGTCGACATCTTGCAAAATTTTACTAACATAAACGAGCATTTTTCTTCCTTCAGCTGTTAAAGTCATTCCTCGTTTATGGCGGTAAAAGAGTGGGGTTTTTAATTCGTTTTCTAGTTGTTTAATACGTGCAGTTACATTTGATTGTACATAATTTAATTCCTTTGCTGCGCTACTTACACTACCCTGATCGGCAACGCTTTTAAAGATTTGTAAGTCTCTTAATTCCATTTTGTAATCCCCCTTGATGTTAACTATCATTATAAATGATAGTTAACATCATTTTGAATCATTTTACGTGATATATTTTTTCTTTTACAATTCTCTTTGTGCAAATAGAAAGAAACGGGGGATTGCGGTGAGAAGAGGTCAAATGATAATAGGGGCTTTGGCGTGTTTAATTGCGAGTATGTCATGGGGAGCGATGTTTCCAGTTGCTGATCATGCGCTAGAATACATAGATCCATTTTATTTTTCGCTTATTCGCTATGGAGCAGTGGCGATAATGCTGATTGTATTGTTGTTAGTGAAAGAAGGAAAACAGGCATTTTGTTTAGAGGGAAGAGGAAAGTTACTCGTCTTTTTTGGAACGATGGCATTTACAGTATATAATGTCCTCATATTTTTAGGGCAAATGTTAATGGGTAAGTCGGGTGTAATGGTAGCTTCCATTATGGAAGCACTTATGCCGATGATTTCTATTTGTATTTTATGGGGATATAAGCATATAAAACCGAAGAAGTATATGATAACGAGTATGGTTATTGCTTTTGTAGGAGCTGTGTTTGTTATTACAAAAGGTGACATGAGTTTCTTTGTAACATTGAAAGATAATATGTTCCCATTAGCATTTATATTTATTGGTGTTGTAGGGTGGGTTATTTATACGATGGGTGGTCAAACTTGTAGTGATTGGTCAACATTACGTTATTCTACGTTGACGTGTGTATTCGGTACGACTGTTACAGCGATTATAACGGTAATTATTACGTCGCTTGGATATATTTCAGTTCCAAGTATGGGAACGATTTCTATTGTGAAATATGATTTGTTATTCATGATGACATTGCCAGGTATTGTAGCGCTACTTGCTTGGAACTATGGTGTGAAAATTTTATCATCCATTAATGGGATTTTATTTATTAATTTTGTACCAATTACGACTTTAGCTATTATGATGATGCAAGGGTATCAAATCACAATGTTTGATATTATAGGGACTGTACTTGTTATTGCAGCGCTTATTCGCAATAACGTTTGCCAGAGAAAAGAAGAAAATATAAATAAGAGAGTTTTACAAGAAGAACAATTACGTCAAGCTGTTTAATAGGCAAATGGAGGATTTCACATGTTAGAAAGTTTATTGTTTTTCTTCGCCGTCGGAGTTGCCTGTGAGCTTGCAGCAATTAATCGAAATGGTCGTAAAAAGATAAAACAACAAGCTGAGCTGATACAGCTTTTAAAAGAATTGAAAGAAAGAAAAAATTAAAAAGACGACCGGGCATAGACGGTCGTCTTTTTCTATATAAAGGGGAAAGGGGACACAAAGTTATACAAGCGTAGCAGCGTAAATGAAAGCAGTAAGAAGAAGAGAGCCGCTAGCTAATCCTAAAAAATCTAATTTGTTAAAAGTAATGTTATTCATAATACATTCTCCTTACTTGTTTAATGCAGAAGCAACAGCTTTTGCATCGAAAAGAGCCGATAATACCATGCCCATTGTATTTAAGAAAGTGTTCGTTTTCATTTTGTTCATCATATTGATCCACTCCTTTTCGAATAATTGTTGCCCTGTTTCTGACTTAATTGTATGAAATATAGTAAGAAGTAACTATCGAATTAGCTTACAAGAAAATTACACTTTTGTAAGAATTGAAATTTAACAATTCAGCCTTAATTTTATTACCAACTCCTAAAACTTAGTGTTATAATTATTATAAGAATATGATTATACTTCGGATGTTTAGAAAGGAACGAAATAAATGTATAAACCAATTACATTTTTGTTGAAATATATATTTAAAACAGCTGGGAAAGTAGAAGTACAAGGAAGAGAAAAGCTACCAGAAGGTGGACCCTATGTTGTTGCATGTACACATACAAGTTTTATGGATGTATTAATGTTAGCTACAGGGATGTATCCAACTCAAATTCATTACATGGCCAAAAAAGAATTATTTGAAGGGAAATTCAAAAATTGGTTCTTTAAAAATGTAAATGCATTCCCTGTAGATCGTGCGAATCCAGGACCAAGTACACTTAAAATTCCATCACGTTTATTAAAAGAAGGAAAGGTAGTAGGGATTTTTCCGAGTGGAACAAGATCAGCGGAAGATGTTTCATTAAAAGCGGGTGCTGTGACAATTGCGATGCGTTCCAATGTTCCGTTAGTACCAGCAGCTTATGTTGGTCCATCAAGTGTAAAAGAATTAATAAATGGGAAAAAGGCACAATTGATTTTTGGAGATCCAATTCAAATTGAGGCTGGAGAACAAATAGATCGAAAAACCGCTATGAAAATGATGACGGATCAATTAAATGAGAAGTTTGAGGAGTTAAAAGAAGCTTTGCAATCAAATCAAAAATAAGGAAAGACGACCGGGCATAGACGGTCGTCTTTTCTATTACTATTTATAATAAAGGGGAAAGGGGACACAAAGTTATACAAGCGTAGCGGCGTAAATAAAAGCAGTAAGAAGAATCGAGCCACTAGCTAGTCCTAAAAAATCTAATTTGTTAAAAGTGATGTTATTCATAATACATTCTCCTTACTTGTTTAATGTAGAAGCAACAGCTTTTGCGTCGATAAGAGCGGAAAATACCATGCCCATTGTATGTAAGAAATTGTTCGTTTTTATTTTGTTCATCATATTAATCCGCTCCTTTTCGAATAGTTGTTACCTTGTTTCTGACTTAATTGTATGAAATGTTGCGGAAAGTCACTATCGAATTAGCTTACAGAAAAATTACACTTTTGTAAGAGAAACGAATGAAGGTGTAATGATAAGAAGATTTGACATATGTTCATGAGATTCATTAAGTTAAAGGTAGAGGTGAGTGTATGGCTAATATTAAAGATATTGCAAAGATGGCGGGAGTTTCAGTTACGACTGTTTCGAGAGTGTTGAATGATCACCCATATGTAAGTGAAGAAAAAAGAAAAGCGGTTATAGAGATAGTTGAGAAATTGAATTACTCGCAAAACGCAAATGCTGTTCATTTATCAAAAGGAAAAACGAATATTGTTGGTGTGATTTTACCGTATATTAATCATCCGTGTTTTGATGCGATGGTGAGCGGAATGATGGAGACTGCGTTAGCGCATAATTACAGGGTGCTACTTTGCCAAACGAATTATAATAAAAAAGAAGAAATGAAAAGTTTACATATGTTAAAAACAAAACAATTGGATGGTCTTATTATTTGTTCACGTGCAAATGATTGGGAAACGATAGAACCGTATGCTTCTTACGGCGCAATAATTGCTTGTGAAGACAATGATATTTCAAACATCTCAAGTGTATATACGAATCATTCAGCGGCCTTTCAATTAGGAATGGATTATTTGATTGAGAAAGGTTATAAAAAAATTGGTTATTGTACGGGAAGAAAATTAGGGCCGAGTAGTCAAAAGCGTTTTGATGTTTATAAACAGCAATTGCAATCTATAGACGAAGAGGTTAATGAAGAATGGATTTTTACAGAATGTTTTACACTAGAAGATGGTGTAAAAGTGGCTCATAAGTTAAAAGAGATGCAGGATCTTCCTGAAGCATTAATAGTAGCAGGTGATGAAGTTGCGATTGGGGTTATGACAGAGGTTGAAAAATTAGGGATTCAAGTTCCTGAGGATTTAGCGATTATTGGCTTTGATAATCAACCTATCTCGCAAGTGTTACAATTGACAACTATTGATCAAAATTTAAAGGAGATAGGGAAAACTGCTTTTGAAATGTTGCATAGAAAAGTGAATGACGAGAGTTCTGAACAAGAAAAGCTGGAAATTCCATACGAACTTGTGGAACGCTCTACAGTTTAATCGTAATCCGTTATGTGTATAATCGCATAACGGATTATTTTTTTGAAATATCTTTGACAGGAAACGCGTTTCATACTTTATAAAGGAGTTAAACCGGTCTGTAATAATCCATGGATTCTTTTCAAGTGTTAATGCAGTGAATAGAATTTGGAGGAATATGCATGAATGAACTTTTATCGAGTATGAAAAAGTATGTAGATGATGATGAAAAGATTCTGGCTTTTGTGGTAGGGATATTTGAGAAGGATAATTTTATATTATCGTATCAACATGGGGTTTTTGTTGCCACTACTAGACGTCTCCTTTTTTACGGGAAATTTCCGTACTATTCTTCAACATTTAAAGAGTATTCATATTTGTATATAGATAGCATAGATTTTCATCCGTATTTTGAATTTACTTGTAGTCATGAAACCATTCGCGCTAAGTATATTCAGAAAGGGAATGTGGAGCGATTTGTCCGTGCAGTTAGAGCAAATATGAATAATTAATCAACCCTCTGTTTAAACATAATATTTCAATTTTTAAGAGGGAAAATGCGGAATAAAAACCACTTCTAAACCTCTAGGAGATAGTGATACAATGTCAAATGGGGGGAGGGTATGAACTATGGTTAATCAACGTATAAAGGAAATAACACTAATTACAATTGGTTCATTATTATTCGCAATTGGTATTAATTACTTTGCAATTCCAAACCGTTTATCGGAAGGTGGAATTATTGGTTTAACGGTTGTTACGTACTACTTATTTGATTGGTCACCAGGAATTGTGAACTTTGCTATAAATGCAATTTTACTAGCTGTTGGTTATAAATTTTTTGATAAGAAAACAATGATTTATACAATTTTAGGGATTGTAGAAACATCTTTGTTTTTATACGTTACAGAACATATTGAGTATCATGTAAATAGTGATACATTATTAGCAGCTTTATTTGCTGGTTTATTTGTGGGAATTGGATTAGGTTGTATGTTCAAAGCCGGAGGTACATCGGGAGGATCAGCAATCTTAGCTCAGTTAGCAAATCAATATTTAGGTTGGAGTGTAGGTAAAGGCGTGCTAATTATTGATATTGTTGTAATTGCTGGTTCTGTATTTATAATAGGGCAAGAAAAGGCGATGTATACACTTGTGGCTGTGTTCATTGGAGCGAAGGTGATTGATTTCATTGTAGAAGGAATGGACACAAAAACGGCTGTTACGATTATTTCGAATCAACCAGATTTAATTCGTGAAGCTATTACGAAAAATATGACACGCGGTGTTACTGTATTAGAAGGGCGCGGCGGATATACTGGTAAAAATAAAGAAGTTTTATATGTTGTTATTAATAAACAAGAGCTTGTTAAGTTAAAACAAGTTATTAGCCGGGTAGATGAAGATGCTTTCGTTGTTATACATGATGTACGTGATGTACTTGGCGGTGGCTTTAAAGCAAGCTAAAAGGTGAACGAGCAAATTCGTTCACCTTTTTTAATTCTTACAAAAATGTAAGTGTAATGTAATGAGATTCAATAGTAGATTTTATTCCCCCTTTTTAAAATGGATGTATATATATCCTGCAGAGGAGGAATGTTTATTATGAAGAAAAAAATGATCACTACTATAATAGCGATGATAGTGATAGTAGTAATGTTACTGCCTACGAAACTTGGACCAGTTATCGATAAATATAATCCATTTTATAAGACGAAAGAATACTATACGGTTGTGAATACAATTGGTCAGCATATTGGTGATGAGTGGTATGAATATGAATTTATTGCATTCGATGAACGTGGTAGAGAGCAGAAAATAAAGAAAACGGTTAAGCATATGTTAAAGAGAGATGAAGCATTAAAGGTTTTTGCAAAAGGACGTTACGGTGAATCGATTGAAGAGATTGAGGTTGCAAATATTCCTATAAATGCGAAGAGCAAACTTTTAACGATGAGATAGTGAAATATACCCCCGGCTATTTTTTGTCGAAAATAAAAATACTGGGTAAGGGTATTTTTGAGATTAACAAAAAAGCCTTAGTCCATATAGACTAAGGCTTTTTTATTATATAAAGGGGAAGGGGGTACATTGTAGTAGCATGGGTGAAAGGTATAAGAAGAGTAGCTACTAGCAATGTAATTTGGTTATGTGAGTGTTCTTCTTATTTGGCTTACTTTCTAACTTTATTGTACGAAATATAAGTAAGGGGAACTATCGAATTACATTACACATAACTTACAAACATGTAAGCCTTCTGTAATGTAATTCGATAGTTAAAAGATAGTAATTTTCATATAGTGTAACTAGAAAGTCTCAATGTATTACTTTCTGTTTGTAATGAAGAATGAAAAACCAACTAATTTTTAATAATCCTCATCTGAATAAAGATGGGGATCCTTTTTTAAACCTTACAACATTGTAAGGTTTACGTAAGTTAATTCGATAGTAAATTTGTCATATTTTTTGCATAATAGATACAGATAGAAAAATAATTAGGGATCTAGTAAGAAGGGAGAAGAATGGGATGCGTAAAGAAGAAGTAGTGAAGTTACCAATTAAAGATTTCTGTAGCTACTTTACTGTTGCCGTAGTGTGTATTGGATTATTTGATATCATAACAAACTTAATTGTTAAATAATATAGATGCTAAAACAAGAAAGGAAGTCCTTTCTTGTTTTTTTTATGGGGGCATAAAGATGAAATGGATTGATAGTCATATACATGTTGATCAATATAAGGATGAAGAGAAGAGCAGATTGCTGAAAGAGGTGGAAAATAGTAAGGAAATAAAGGGGCTTATTACAGTATCTATGAATTATCAATCTTGTAAGGAAACGTTATCTTTAGCGAAGAAGTATCCCTTTATATATCCAGCGATAGGGTTTCATCCAGAGCAACAGATTCATAAAGAAGAGTGTGAACAGATTTATCAACTTATTGAACAGAACGCAGAGGAAATTGTTGCGATTGGTGAAGTAGGTTTGCCCTATTATTTGAGAAAAGAAGATGAAAGAATTGCTGCAGATCCATACATAGCTGTATTGAAAAAATTTATAGAACTAGCTAGTAAGTATAATTTGCCGATTGTATTACACGCAGTTTATGAAGATGCTGACATTGTATGTGATTTGCTAGAGAAATATAAAGTTTCACGTGCACACTTCCATTGGTTTAAAGGAAGCGATGAAACAATGAAACGGATGATGAGAAATGGTTATTATATTTCGATTACACCGGATGTTTTACATAAGGAGAAGATTAGAAAAATCGTTTCGTATTATCCGCTTGAATATATGATGGTAGAAACAGATGGTCCGTGGGAATTTCAAGAAGATGTTATAACGCACCCAAGAATGATTCGAGAGGTATTAAAGGAAATTAGTTCTATAAAAAACATATCCATTGATAAGGTCGCAGAAACAATATATGAAAATACAAGTCGATTTTATTTGAAAGGATAGGAGAATTATAGTTTTAATCATGTAACGGAAAAAGTAAAAGTTGAATTTATTTAATAAAATGCCACGGTTTGATATAGGACAAAAAACCACCAAGCGTTCCGCTCGGTGGTTTTGTATTAGGATTCTAATTTTTTCGCACGTTTTAATAATAAAAGAAAGACAATGATAACGAACCCTAGCATAAGGAAGAAGCCATATTGCTTTATATAATCAATTATGTCATTCGCACTGGTTGGTTTTTCAACGTGAATGCCGTCTTTATTCGTCGTAATATGAATATCTTTCATTTTTACTTCATTCTTTTCCTTTTGTAAATCAATCCATTCTATATTTGGAATACTTTCTAGATCCTTTAACACTTCTTTTAATGGTTTCGCACCTAAGTAAGGATGATAGAATGCACCAATAACTCCATCGGATAATTTAGAAACAGATAGAGCACGCTCTTTCATTTTAGCAGTAGTTTGTGGCGTATCTTCTTCAATAAATCCGACTGTTTCAGGTAATAGTTTCATTCCATGTAAAAATGATGGAGTACTTGTATAATATGGTGAGTGCATGGATTTCCAAGTTGTATCATTTAACTGTAGTTGTCCTACATAAGTTGAAAAGTACCTTGATAATATTTCATATCCTTTTTGAGACATCGTGTAATGAGGTGCTTCAAAGGCAACAGGATATAGTTTAGCATCTACAAGTTCTTGAATTCCTTTTTCGATATGATCTTTCGTATATTTTTCCTCGAATTCTTCCCCTTTTTTTACATATTGGTTATATGCCTCTATATTTGGAAAGTCATCTTTTGTCTTCGGTTTTTCATGCTTCGGTTGGCGAATTGGTTGATCTGTTTTTACATCCCAAAATTCAAAGCCTTCACCTGTTTCACTGTCATAAAATTGGTGAGTATAACCATGCATAATAATTGCTGCACCATCATCTTGCATAGAGCGTAAAAGATCAACTAGTTCTGGTTTATCTTTTAAATGTATTATCTTTCCTGTATCTGGATCTTTATATACCGGAATAACAGTAATCATGTAAGGCATCTTTTTCTCTTTTAGTAATTCAGCAATTTCTTTCAATTGATTTATATCTGCTGCGGGGTGAACATCCTCAAGGCGTAAATAAGCTTCAACTTTATTTTTCGTTGGTTTTTGGCTGAAATAAGAAAATAACATTTCACCGACGTAATGAGACATCCAGTCAAAGAGGTTAGGTGTTGCAACATAATAAGATGTTTCATGCTGAACGATTAGTGGGTTAGTGTTATTTGAGCTTAAGGCGTTAGCAAGCACAGTTCCATTCGTATCAAATGATTGAATTAATCGTTCCTCCTCTAAGGTATTTTTTAGCTTCTTGTCTGGATATTCAATTTTATTAACTCGTATATCATCACTATTCAAAGTAATGAAAGAAAAACGCTTAGATAATTGTTCAACATTTTGTCCTAATACTAATACAGGGCCGGAGAAGTTTTCTAGAAATTGTTTCGTTTCATCAGAAAACGCTTCTTTTGTTTCACCGATATAAACAATATGTGTATAGGAGGATACGTTATTAATTGAAGTTGCTTCTTTTAAGTTTTTTACGGTTATATCATTTGTAAAATGTCCTAATTGAGTATTAAGGATTTGGACATTATTTGAAAATTTATCGTCTTGTGTACTATACAAAACAAGTACTTTTGGTTTTGATGATGTTTGTGCAGAGGTGTAGGTAGGGATGAGTAGTAAAATGCTGAACAAGAGTGTTAGGCATTTTTTCATTTTGTATGCTCCTATTCTATATATAGAGTTCAATTTACAATTATATACAATAAATGCGTTATAGTCTATGAAAGTTACATTTTTGTACGTATTTACCAGCTGTTTTTTCACAAAATCGGTCTAAAGCATGATGATAATATGTATAGTTATTTGCTATGATAAAAGAGTAGTAGAATGTAGGTAATTGTAAAGGGAAGGCTGAAAGGGGACAAATTTCAGCGGAGAAAGAGGTAGAGGTAGTGAAGAAATTCTTTGTAGGATTTTTAGTTGTTCTTGGGATATATTTATATTTCCAAGGAAAGTCTGAAGGAATGGATAAGCTAGTGAATGGAACAAGCTATGTTGATTCAGAAGAAGCAAAACAGATGAAACAAATCATTATAGAGGAAGCGAAGAAAGTAAATCTTCCGGAATGGATACCTCTTGCAATTGCCGAGCATGAAAGTCGATTAAATCCAAGAAGTGTTGGAGATAATGGAACTTCATTCGGATTGTTTCAACTACACCGCGGCGGCGGGCTTGCACCAGAGCATTTAACTGATGATGAGCTGAAAGATCCACGTACAAATGCGCAAATTGCAATGCCGCATTTAATGAAAGGATATAAGCGTGGGGTGCAAAAAGGTTTGACTGATTTTGCATTACTGAAATATATAGCGAATACATCTGGATGGCCAGGGAATTTAGGGCCAGAGTGGACGGATAATAACATGAAGTATAACATCGGATTAGAAGATGTGTACTATCGAAATAAAGGTGTAATTAAAGAGTAGGTTTTCTATACCTACTCTGTTTTTTTATGAATAATTTCATCCTTTTCTTTCGTGAAATACTGCGTGAGTTGTATTTTCACCTCTTCTAGTTTTGTAGAAACTTGCGGTATTTTATATCCTACATACAATGGTGAAACGACAAATCTAGGTACAACTTTACAAATGATTTTTCCATTTAAGTAATAGAAGAATAAGTTATAACTACTGCATCCTTTATGGAAATCTGTCAGTATGTAACGTACAGTTTGCTGAATGTAATTTGCCATTTCATCTATATATGAAATGTTATCAATGATTATATTGAATTCAGTGAAGCCAATAATGGGACGCTCTGAAATATTAAGCTCAATGCATTCATTTTTTTGAACAATTAACCCTTGGAAATTTTCTTCTTCAATATTTTCAAGATAATCTACATATTTCATTCCGATAATTTGCATGTGTGCATGATGCAAACTTCCACCTGAAAATGGACCGTGATTTTTATATAAAATCACAGATGCGAACTCCTTGTTCTTCTGTAAGTGTAACCAATGTTGAATAGAAAATTGCATTAATTTTCTCATATGTTCTTCTGTATATGTTGCGATATGATCTTCGCAATTATCGGTTTCGATTAACACTGTTTGAAATGTATCTTGTAATGTAGGAAATTTATTTTTTAACCAAATAATAGAACCATCAGTTGCTAAAATATCCGTTAATTGTTCTTTATCGCAAAATGGACATGCAGCGCTTCTATTCCGAATACTTTCTGGTTTTTGTTTACCGATATCGTTTAAAAAATATAGTTGTTGTGTATCCATTTGTATATATGCCCCTTTAAAATATGTGTAAAAATCCCGCTTAATACATTCGGGAAAAGGAGAAGGAAATCCTCTAAAGGAATAGGGGAAAAATAAAAGACAAGATATCCTCATTACGATAGGGTACCTTGTCTTTTATTTTTTCTCTAATAGCGTGTATGGATAATATAGAACATTTTCATTATTTTTCTTTTTTATTGTGTATAAGGTAATTGCTGTGCTTGCAATTATAATAATGGCTTTCTTCATATTCATATACCCCTTTTTATTGTTGGTTTAATTCTTGGCTAACTGCTTTTGCATCGACTAAAGCGTGTAAAATCATTTTCACCATGTTCATCATATTTCTTCACTCCTTTTTATAGTTCATTTAGTTCTTTTACAACTGCTTGTCCGTTCACTAATACCTCAAAGATTGCTTTTACGATTTCTTTCATCATGTTTGTTTCCTCCTTTTGTTTGTCTCGCTTGTTTACATCTTTATTGTATAGGGAGGCATCTTTTCGTACTATCGCTTTCCATTACGTGAACATAACAGTTTTGTAAGATTTGATGTCACTTATTGAAATGTTTAGTCTATCTTCATTATTTTCAGAAAAATGACTATTCAAACATGAAATTGGAAAGTATAATAAAGAAGTAAGTATTAAATTCCGTACGAAAGGGGTGAATGAGATGAAACGTTCTTTAGCTGCACGTGCCAAATTTTTAGATTTTATCTATTTTTGTCGTGCGATTTTTCATGATGTAGTTGTTAACGGGATACGTATGCCCTTTTTTAACAATTGCATAGTGACTATTGAACGATAGAAATCTCTTCACCCATTTTTAATAAACGTGTGAAAAGGGAGCTATTTGGCTTCCTTTTTCTATGCCGAAAAACCATGGGGAATGTTTCTTTCTCATGGTTTTTTATATTGAAAGGAGTACGGAAAATGACTATTTGTAGTGTAAATAATGTAACGAAATCTTTTGGTGGAAACACCATATTTGAAAATATATCGCTTGAAATAAAGAATGGTGAACGTGTTGGATTAGTTGGTCGTAACGGTAGTGGGAAGACAACAATCTTTGGGCTTCTAACTGGAATGGAGAGTTTGGATGCAGGAGCCATTCATATGAAGAAAGGTACACGTATTGGTCATGTCGCACAAATTCCGAAGTTTGATGAGGTTATGACTGTATATGATGTATTGAGTTCTGCTTTTAAAGTAGAAAAGGAATTAGAAAAAGAAATGCATGCTTTAGAAAAAAATATGGCGGTGGAACAGGAACAATCTGCTTTGGAAAAGCTAATGGAGAGGTACGGAGTCATTCAAGAAAAATTTGCATTTCTCGGTGGTTATGAAATCGAGGCAAATATAATGAAGGTAGCAAATGGCTTACAAGTGACAGACTTATTTTCAAGAGTATTTACGGAATTAAGTGGAGGAGAACAGACGAAAGTAAGCCTTGCATATATGCTATTGCAGAAACCAGATTTACTTCTATTAGATGAACCAACAAATCATTTAGATTTATTTGCAGTTGAATGGTTAGAGCAATTTTTAAAAGAATACACTGGAACAGTTATAGTTATTTCACATGATCGCTATTTCCTTGATGAAGTTGTAACGAAAATTTTTGATTTGGAAGATGGAGAGATTCACGTGTACCATACGAATTATTCTCAGTTCGTTGAGGAGAAGGAAGAAAGATTACTTCAAGAGTTTCAAGCTTATCAGGAGCAGCAAAAGAAAATAAAGAAAATGAAAGAAGCAATTAAGCGTCTACGTGAATGGGCAAATCAAGCGAACCCTCCGAATGAAGGATTGCATAAAAGAGCGAGAAATATGGAACGTGCGTTAGAACGTATAGAGAAATTAAAGAGGCCAATTTTAGAACGAAAACAGATGGGTCTTCAGTTTGAAGGGCAAGAGAGAAGCGGGAAAGATGTTGTTGTAATGAAAGAAGTGAGTAAAGGTTTTGCTGGACGACCTTTATTTGAACAAGCGAATTTACATGTTCGTTTTCAAGAGCGTGCGGCTATCGTTGGTCGTAATGGTACAGGAAAGACTACATTATTAAAACTACTATTAGAAGAAATAAATCCAGACGTTGGTGAAATTCGAATTGGTAGTAGTGTCAAAATTGGTTATTTATCACAGCATACGTATGGAAATGTGAAGAGTAATGTATTGGAAGCGTTTAGAGAGTATGTAGCTGTAACAGAAGGAGAAGCAAGACATATATTGGCTAAGTTTTTATTTTATGGTCCAGCAGTATTTAAGAAAGTAACGCAACTGAGCGGTGGAGAAAAAATGAGGTTAAGACTTGCGCAACTTATGTATCAAGACATCAATTTTCTAATTCTAGATGAGCCGACAAACCATCTTGATATTGAATCAAGGGAAGTTTTAGAGGAAGCCCTTGAGCAATATAATGGAACAATCCTAGCTGTTTCACATGATCGTTATTTTTTAAATAAGTTATTTGAAAAGACGTACTGGATTGATGAATGTAAATTATTTGAGTTTGCAGGAAACTATGCATGGGCTCGTCAAAAATGGGAAGAAAAGCTTGGGAAGCAAGTAATAAAGCAAAAACGCCAAGGGAGAAAGAGTGTTGAAATGGTTCCAGTAAAAGAGAAAAAAGCTAGGAATCTTGAAGAGATTGAAAATGAGTTAATGCATGTAGAAGAAGATATATATGCAATAGAATGTGAAATGGAACATGTAGCTGATGTTGAAAGACTTAAAAAATTATATGAGGAAAAAACGAAGAAAGAGTTGTTACGAGCGAAGTTATATAGTGATTTAGAGAATATTGTGGAGTAAAGAGTAGAAAGCCACTTCCTTTCAGTTTTGTTGGAGGAAGTTGCTTTTTTCATAATGATATTTTGCTTTAAAGATTAAATGGAGCGGTGTGTTTCACGTGAAACAGTAACTTAGATAAATCCGTGTTCCTCAATTTGCATAGTTTGTGAAACATATTAAAATGATAAGGTGAAAAAGAAATGTCATTAGTGGCTTTTCGATAGGAGTAATTACAAAAACAAAGGCTAATTATTTCCCGAGAGATAAAGTGAGGGCTTTTACGGGCAGCCCGACCCCGACCTAACTTCTTTTGCTTTCGCTGAATTTTGAGGTGGGGTTCTTACTGCCCGGCAAATAGCGGGATAAATATGTATAAAAGAGACTAGTGAATGAAAACGAAAAGAGAGCAAAGTTACAGCTTTACCCGCTGAACTCTGCTCTCTTTTTGCGTGGCATCTTCTCTCGTTGAAATTATAATAGCGATTCCGAGCATGATAAAAAAAGCTAAAAAGAGGACGAACTTTGGGAAGAACGGGAATAGTAATAGCGCTCCGACTATCATAATTGTTAATAATACGTAGTGCAGGACGTATTGGAATAGGTTGTCCATATTTTCGCCCCCTTTTTGGTAATTGGTTATTAGTATTCTATGTTTCATGTTGAAGGAATAGAAGTAGATTTTTAAGTTTTTTAATACGAATTATAGCTGAGTTTTCTTAAAGTATAAATGTAGAGTGATAATTTTGGAAAAATTCTAAAAATATTTATTTAGAAAGAATTGACAAAACATAATGAACGATATAAGCTAATAACCATAAAGTCTACCGGAAAGGTCGGAATAAGATTGTTACCCCTCAAAAACATCTATTTTTTTACAATTAAAACCGACTTTTCCGATTGGCTATAAATGTTGCTGTGGGAGGCATACATAAGGTAATTCGTTCAGAGGGTATAATCATAAAAAGTTAGGGTGGGGACAATGAAGAAAAAGACAAAAAAATGGGCTGGTGTATTTTCGGTATTAATGAGTAGTTCGCTTGTGTTGTCTGCTTGTGGGGGACAGGAGGACGCGGCTTCTACAGAGCCGGTTAAACAGCAGGATTTAAAAAATGTGAAAATTGAAAAGATCGCTGCGACAGATAAAACGAAAGTGCCAGACAAAGCGAAGAATAGAAAAGATACGTTAGTAGTTGGTATTAGTAAGCCAGGCGGCGTATTTTTGCCATACTTCCAACAAAATGGTTGGGATGGAAACGTAACTTCAGTTATTTTTGCATCTCTCGTATCAACCGATAAACAAGGGAAACCAATTCCAGAATTAGCTGAGAAGTGGGACGTTTCTTCTGATCAGTTAACATATACATTCCATTTACGTAAAGATTTGAAATTTAGTGATGGATCGCCATTAACGGCGGATGATGTAGCTTTCACATTGACGCTTTTACATGATAAGGCATATGAAGGTGAAGTAGATATCTCTCAATATGCGGTTAAAGGTGGTAAAGAATATAAGGAAGGAAAAGCAACTTCAATTGAAGGTATTCAAGTTGTTGATCCACAAACAATTAAAATTACAACTGAAAAAGTGAATTCACAAGCTATATTTGTTTTAGGAGGTACAGTACTATCAAAAGCTTATTATGGAAAAGATTATAAGCAAAATACAAGCTTAGATTACTTAAAAGATTTATATGGAAAGCCATTAGCTGCGGGTCCATATAAATTTGAAAAGTATATTCCAGGTCAAGAAGTTCGTTTTGTAGCAAACGAAAATTATTATGCGGGTAAACCAAAAATTCAAAACTTCATTTATAAAATTACTTCTGGTGATACGAAGCTTCAGTTATTCCAAACAGGAGAAGTTGACCATACTGGCTTAGGTACTGGTGATGAGGTTCTTGAACAGGCTAAGGCTTTAGAATTCGCCAATATCCAAATCGAAACAGCACCGTCATTTAGTTATATTTATATGAATAATAATAAGCCTTACTTAAAGGATAAAAAGGTTCGCCAAGCACTTATTTACGGATTAGACCGCAAAAAATATGTTGATACAGCGTTAAAAGGATACGGTACAGTAGCCAATGTACCAATTCATCCAACTTCTTGGGCTTATACGGAAGAAGGAGTTAATAAATACGAATACGATAAAGAAAAAGCGAAAAAATTATTAGATGAAGCAGGGTGGAAAGTTGGTTCGGATGGAATTCGTGAAAAAGATGGTCAAAAATTAAAACTTTCTTATTTCGGTCCAAGTTCGGCTAAAGATAGTGATTTATTAATTCCGATTGCGAAAGAGAATTATAAAGAAATAGGTGTAGAGTTTAATCCTGAATTTATGGACTTTAATACGATGCTTTCTAAGGTAAACAAAGGGGATTATGATTTAGCTTCTGTTTCGACACCGATTACAAGTGATCCGAGTGAAACAGCTGGTGAATATTTGTCTACTGCAAATGAAACTAGTCTTGGTTATAAGAATGCAAAAGTAGATGAGCTAATTCAAAAAGGTATTGAAACTGTAGATATCGAAAAGCGTAAACCTATTTATAAAGAATTGTATAAAGAATTAAGTGATGATCCACCAGTAATTCTATTAAACTACCGTAGAACAATTACTGGTTATAACGGGAATATAAAAGGAATTGATCCTGAAAAGTACAACAGTATTAGTGCAAACTTACCAGTATTATCATTTGAAAAATAACGATAAGAATGTATAAGTAGAAGACATTTTTTCATTCGGTTAGTAATGTGCCGCTTTGAAAAAATGTTCTTCTATTTTAAGCATAAGATTGGAGAGAAAAAGGGTGAAAACATATATTGTTCGTAGGTTGTTACAAATGATTCCTACACTGCTTGGTACATCAATTATTATCTTCGTCCTGTTCGCACTTCTTCCTGGGGATTATATTGATTCAAACCCGAAAATTACACCGGAAAGAGCAGCTGAACTGAGGGAGTTATATGGGTTGAACAAACCAATTGTTGAGCGTTATTTTCATTGGTTAGGTAATGCATTGCAAGGGGACTTTGGCTTCTCGCTTCAATATCAAGAGCCTGTAACGTCATTATTAAATAAATTTATTTGGAATTCTTTTAGTGTAGCAATTATTGCATTGTTTTTTATTTGGCTAATTGCACTTATTATCGGTGTATTCTCGGCGACGAAGCAACATTCTTTATTCGATAAACTTGTAACAATCGGTGTTTTTGCAGCAATGTCATTCCCTTCATTCTTTATCGGTTTGTTTTTAATTAAGGTGTTTGCGGTTGACTTTAAGTTATTACCGATAGGTGGAATGATTGATGTTGGCAGTAATTCAACAGGATTTGCTTACGTGATAGAAGTTGCAAAACATATGATTTTACCAGTATTTATTTTGACACTTCTTGGGGTCGGCTCGCTAACTCGTTATTTTAGAACAAGTATGTTAGAGGTTGTAAGACAAGATTACATACGAACAGCAAGAGCGAAAGGTTTGAAGGAGAAGACGGTTATTTATAAGCATGCATTAAAAAATGCAATTTTACCGGCAATTACGTTATTAGCATTTGAATTACCTGGATTGTTTTCTGGGGCAATTATTATTGAACAAATTTTTAACTGGCCAGGGATTGGTAATATTCAATTAGAAGCATTAAATTTCCGTGACTATACAGTATTGATGGCATTTACGATGTTTCTTTCTTGTTTAACAATCGTTTCAAACTTTTTAGCAGATATCGTATATGCAGTTGTTGATCCAAGAATTCGGTTGAAGTAAGGGGGGAAAGAAATGGAGACTGTTACAGTAATTACAGAAAAAAAAGAAAAAAAGAGAAGAAATGAATCATCACCATGGCGACAAGCTTTTAAAAAGATAAAGAAAAATAAGATGGCACTTGTAGGGTTTTATGCATTAATTTTTATGTTTTTATTTTGTTTTATCGGTCCGTTCTTTTCTCCATATGCATCAGGAAAAATACAAGTTGCGCTCATTAACAAACCACCTAGTTTTTCTCATTGGCTTGGTACAGATCAATTAGGAAGAGATATTTTAACAAGGCTTATGCAAGCGGGACGTATTTCATTAACCATTGGTTTAGCTTCAATGGTTTTATCGGTTATACTTGGAGCTTTATTAGGAGCGATTGCAGGTTTTTATCGTGGTATTGTGGACAATATTATTATGCGACTTGCAGATATTTTAATGTCGATACCAGGATTACCGTTACTTATTATAATGGGTGCGATTTTATCAGAGTGGAAAGTACCGTCTGATTATCGTTTGTATGTCATTATGATTATTTTAAGTTTAGTAGGTTGGCCAGGGCTTGCACGCCTTGTAAGAGGGCAAATTTTATCACTTAGGGAGCAAGCATTTATGCAAGCTGCGGATGTGTTAGGAATAAAAGATTACCGGAAAATTATATATCACTTAATACCTAATGTTTTACCCATTTTAATTGTCGTATCTACATTAGGTGTTGCAGGTTCTATTTTGGGAGAATCCGCACTAAGTTACTTAGGTCTCGGAGTCGTTCCACCTACACCATCATGGGGGAACATGATTAGCGCAGCTAACTCATTAATCGATTTCCAAAAGCGTCCATGGTTATGGATTCCGCCTGGTTTTGCAATCTTTATAACAGTTGTATCAATTAATTTACTTGGTGATGCACTTCGTGATGCATTAGATCCAAAGATGAGACGGTAGGTGAGGAGATATGAGTAAAGCGGTAGTAGAGCTGAAAGATTTACAAACATACTTTCAGACAGAAGAAGGGACAGTAAAAGCTGTGAATCATGTTAGTTTTTCTGTTCGAGAAGGTGAAACTGTTTGTGTTGTAGGTGAATCTGGTTGCGGAAAAAGTGTAACGGCGTTATCTATTATGGGACTTATTGCTGAATCAGGCAGTGTAGTAGGTGGAGATATTTTATATGAAGGAAAAAGTCTTTTAGGAATGAAAGAGAAAGAGCTTCGTAGTTTACGAGGAAATGATATTGCGATGATTTTCCAAGAACCGATGACATCGCTAAACCCCGTCTTCACTGTAGGAGAGCAAATTGTAGAAACGTTAAGGGAGCATGAATTACTTAGTAAAAATGAAGCATATAAGAAGGCAATTGAGTTAATTCGTAAAGTTGGCATAGCCCGCGCTGATGAAATCGTCCATTCTTATCCGCATGAACTGAGCGGTGGGATGTTACAACGTATTATGATTGCTGTTGCACTTAGTTGTAATCCTAAGTTATTAATTGCGGATGAACCAACAACAGCTCTTGATGTTACCATTCAGGCTCAAATATTGGATCTACTAAGACAAGTGAAAGAAGAATTTAAAACGTCGATTTTATTAATTACACATGACTTAGGTGTCGTAGCGGAAATGGCTGATTATGTTGTCGTTATGTATGGCGGGAAAGTTATTGAAGAAGCCCCAGTACTAGAGATATTCCAAAATCCAAAACATCCTTATACGAAAGGATTATTGAAATCAAAACCAGTAATGGGAAAACGAATAGATAAACTATATTCTATTCCAGGGCAAGTTCCGAATTTAGTTGGTTTAGGTGAGTTTTGCTACTTTAGTGGGCGTTGTGAGCATTGTATGGAAATATGTGAAAAAGAAGCCCCAAATCTAAATGTAAATGATGAAAATCATAAAGTAGCTTGCTGGCTATATGAGGAGCGTGCGGAACAATGAGTGAACCATTATTAGAGGTGAAAAATCTAAAGACATATTTTCCAATTAAGGGTGGCGTATTTAGTAGAACAATTGGGCATGTAAAAGCGGTTGATGGAGTAAGTTTTACTATTAATAAAGGTGAAGTGTTTGGTCTCGTTGGCGAATCAGGGAGCGGAAAAACAACAATAGGAAAAACAATTTTACGCCTCGTTCAAAAAACGGAGGGAGAAGTGAAGTTTAAAGGGAAAGATGTTCATTCTTTATCCAAGGATGAATTAAGAAAACATCGCCCTAATATGCAGCTCGTTTTCCAAGATCCATTTAGCTCATTAAATCCGAGAATGAGAATTGGAGAAGCGCTTGGAGAGCCAATGTTGGCCCACGGATTAGCGACGAAAGAAAATGTTCGTGAAAAGGTAATTGAAGTATTGGAGTTATGTGGGTTAGCTCCTTATCATATTGACCGGTATCCCCATGAGTTTTCTGGTGGACAACGTCAACGTATCGTAATCGCAAGAGCTATGGTATTAAATCCGGAATTTATTGTAGCTGATGAACCTGTGGCGGCACTAGATGTATCTATCCAAGCACAAATTATTAATTTATTTAGTGAGTTACAAGAGAAAAAGGGATTATCTTATTTATTCATTTCGCATGATTTAAGTGTAGTAGAACATTTATGTACGAAAATCGGAATTATGTATTTAGGTACGATTGTGGAGACAGCACCGCGTGATGAGTTATTTACCAATCCGCTACATCCTTATACGAAAGCATTGTTATCAGCTGTTCCAATACCAGATCCAACAGTGAAGCGAGAGCGAATTATACTAGAAGGGGATATTCCAAGTCCAGCAAATCCACCTTCGGGCTGTCGTTTTCATACACGTTGCCCATTTGCAACGGATGTTTGTAAAAAAATAGTACCAGAATTCCGTAATATTGGTGCAGAGCATTTTGTTGCTTGTCATCACGTATAAAAAAGGACTCTTTCAAATTGAAAGAGTCCTTTTTTTATTTAATAGATGAAGTTTGTTTCAATACAAATTGCTCGATTGCGTGAGCAACACCATGTTCATTGTTTGTTAGTGTTACAACATCACATAGCTTTTTTACATCTTCTTCAGCGTTGCCCATTGCAACAGATAAGCCTGCTACTTCTAACATCGGTACATCATTAAAATTATCACCAATAGCAACTGTATCTTCAATAGGGATATTAAAATGAGCTGCCATCTGCTGTATCCCGTTTCCTTTATGTCCATTCTTATCCATAATTTCTAAGTTAGTAGGAGCCGATGCTGTAACCATAATATCAGCATCTTCTTGTAATATACTTAATAGTTGTGCGCGATGCGCTGCATTAAACGTTAAAATGAAGAATTTAGATATTTCTAGTTCTTGGTTATTTACAACATCTTCTATTTTTTTGAAATCAGTAATTAGGTTCGATTTCTTTTGCTTTTCTGTAATTCGTTCAAGTTCCTCTAATGTAACATCAAGCGCATGCTTATTTTCTTCGAATGCTTGCATCACTTGATCTTGCCATGTATATGGAGAATAAACTCCTTTATTCGTATATAGCTTATATGGGAAACCTTCAGATTCTAGTAATTTTGCAAGTTTGTACACTTTGTCGTTTTGTATACAACGCGAGTTAATTACTTTTCCATCCACATAAACAATAGCCCCATTGCTTGCTCCGACTGGAAGAGATAATTTATATTCTTCCAATAGCTTTAAAGCATCCTCTTTCGCACGACCAGAACAGATCATTACAATATGACCAGCTTCTTGTGCAGTTTGGATTGCTTGTAGGTTTTCTTTGGAGATTTCAAGATTAGATGATAGTAGTGTACCATCCATATCTAATGCGATTAATTTCAAAATGACCACCTCTTTGTTTTTATTATACATAGTTATATAGAGGAAACATATAAACTTATCTTGGAAAGACGGTATTTTATCTCATATTAAAAGTAAGTAAAGATTAGATAGGTTTAGTGTCACTAAATAAACGATTTGTAACAAAAATAGAGAGGAATATGACTATATTTCACTTTATGACTGTAATGTTACACGAATGTTACAAACGTGAACTTAGTGAAAAACGCATTAAATAAAGGCTTTTGAGGATTATTATAAAAAAACGTAAAAAAAGTGTAATAAATTTTACGTAATTATATTGCAACGTAATAATAGTTATGTTACATTAATGTTACAAACGTTACGTTATCAAATTTAATGTAACGTTAACATAAAAACTATGAAATAAACATTTCTTAGAAATTACATATAGATAACTTATAAAAAGGGAGGATAAATGATATGAAAGAGCAAGTATTACAAGTAACAAAAGGTGATTTTGTAGGATCAGCAAGTGGAGCAGTAGTATTAACAGCGTTAATCGTATTTCTATCAAGCGTATTAGTATAATAGAAGCTTTGTAACAAAAGAAACAGAAGGGAGAATGAAAGATATGAAAGAGCAAGTATTACAAGTAACAAAAGGTGACTTCGTAGGATCAGCAAGTGGAGCAGTAGTATTAACAGCATTAATCGTATTTTTATCAAGCGTATTAGTATAATAGAAGCTTTGTAACAAAAGAAACAGAAGGGAGAATGAAAGATATGAAAGAGCAAGTATTACAAGTAACAAAAGGTGACTTCGTAGGATCAGCAAGTGGAGCAGTAGTATTAACAGCATTAATCGTATTTTTATCAAGTGTATTAGTATAATAGAAGTTTTAAATCAAACAAAAAAGGAAGGAGAATGAGGGATATGAACAGTGAACAAGTGTTTCAAGTAACAAAAACAGATTTATTAGGATCCTTAGGTGGAGCGGTAATATTAACGTCATTTATTCTATTCCTTGCAAATGTATTAGTATGAGATATATAAATACAATCATTCAAAAAAAATAAAGACTCTAACGTATTAGTAAGTAGTTAATATGTTGGAGTCTTTTTTATATTCTTCTTATATCCCCTCAAGTATTAAAGTTACCTCATTATCCAGCATGCATGGCTAATTAAACGTTGCGGTTGAAACTTGATTCAACGAATAATCAAAAATCCACTGAATAAAATCCCGCTTTATTTCAAAGAGAAAAAAGTCGAATTTTATATGTAAGAAAAAAAGAGGAATTTGACAGAAAAGATAGAAAATTTTAAAGGTCAGAATTTGTTAGCTTGCTAACTAATTTCTATTAATTAACGTTGGAAGCGTTTTCGGTTGGTTTTAAGTATGGACCATTTAATCTATTTACAGGGGGATGAAGATATTATGAAACAAAAATCTATGGATACGCTAGCTGCACAAATGGAGGACTTTTTTCCAGTACGTGATGTAGATCATTTGGAATTTTACGTAGGGAATGCAAAGCAATCGAGTTATTATCTTGCGAGAGCGTTCGGATTCAAAATTGTGGCTTACTCTGGATTAGAAACTGGAAACCGTGAAAAGGTATCTTATGTTCTTGTGCAAAAAAATATGCGTTTCGTTGTGTCTGGAGCTTTAAGTAGTGAAAATCGTATTGCAGAGTTTGTAAAGACTCATGGTGATGGCGTGAAGGATGTGGCACTACTTGTTGATGATGTTGATAAAGCATACTCAGAAGCAGTGAAACGTGGTGCCGTCGCAATTGCTCCACCGCAGGAATTAACAGATGAGGACGGTACATTGAAAAAAGCAGTTATTGGTACGTATGGTGATACAATTCATACGCTTGTAGAGCGTAAAAATTATAAAGGGGCATTTATGCCAGGATTCCAAAAGGTAGAATTTAATATTCCATTTGAAGAGTCTGGTTTAATTGCTGTTGATCATGTAGTTGGTAATGTTGAAAAAATGGAAGAGTGGGTTAGTTATTACGAGAATGTTATGGGCTTTAAACAAATGATTCATTTTGATGATGACGATATTAGTACAGAGTATTCGGCGTTAATGTCGAAAGTTATGACGAATGGAAGTCGTATTAAGTTTCCTATTAACGAACCAGCAGATGGAAAGAGAAAGTCACAAATTCAAGAGTATCTAGAATTCTATAATGGAGCTGGTGTACAACATCTTGCTTTATTAACAAGTGATATTGTTAAAACAGTTGAAGCGCTTCGTGCAAATGGGGTGGAGTTTTTAGATACACCTGATACTTATTATGATGAGTTAACTGCACGAGTTGGAAAAATCGATGAAGAAATTGATAAGTTAAAAGAATTAAAGATTTTAGTAGATCGTGATGATGAAGGTTACTTACTACAAATCTTTACGAAACCAATTGTAGATCGCCCGACTTTATTTATTGAAATCATTCAACGTAAAGGTTCTCGTGGATTTGGTGAAGGAAACTTTAAAGCGTTATTCGAATCAATTGAAAGAGAACAAGAGCGTCGCGGAAACTTATAAGATTTGTATCCACCAGCAAAAGTCCCTTTGCTGGTGGAAATTTCATTTTTATAAGGAGGAATCAGGATGAAATTTGTTACATTTCGTCTTCCTTCAAAAGAACTACGGGCTGGATGGCTTGAAGGTGACAAAGTAATAGATATGAATCTTGTTAGTGAAGGGAAAATCCCTTCTTCTATGATTGCTTTTTTAGAGAAAGCGGATGAGTATGTAGAAGTAGTGCGGAATATTAAGAATCCAAATAAGGGTATATATGCTTTAGAAGAAGTACAATTGACAGCTGCTCTTCCTAATCCGAGTAGTATTCGAGATTTTTACGCATTTGAACAACATGTAAAAACAGCTCGCGGACGAAGAGGATTAGATGTTGTGCCTGAATGGTATGATATTCCGGTTTTTTATTTTACTAATCATCGTGCTGTAATTGGTTCCAGTGATTTTGTAATTGGTCCGAAAAAGTCTAAAAAGCTTGATTATGAGTTGGAGATTGCTTGCGTAATAGGAAGAGAAGGGCGAAATATTTCTCGTGAGCAAGCAGAGGAATATATTTTTGGTTATTGTATTATGAACGACTGGAGTGCGAGAGACTTACAAGCAACAGAAATGAAAGTAGGTCTCGGTCCAGCGAAAGGAAAAGACTTTGCAACTTCTTTAGGAGCACATCTTGTTACGAAAGAGGAATTAGACGTTTATCGTAATGGTGATCGATATAATTTAGAAATGACTGCTCATGTAAATGGAAAACTATTATCAAAAGGAAACTTCCAAGATATTTACTATACATTTGCTGAAATGATTGAACGTGCTTCAGAGGACGTTACGTTATATCCAGGAGATGTGATTGGTTCTGGGACAGTGGGAACAGGATGTATTTTAGAACTGGGTACAGAAGAGTGGCTACAAGATGGAGATGTTGTAGAACTGTCGATTACTGGTTTAGGTACACTACGTAATACGATCAAAAAAGAAAAGGAAGCGGGTGATGGGCATGTTTTATCGTCACATGGGAGAACTACCTCATAAACGACATGTACAATTTCGTAAAAAAGATGGATCGCTTTATCGTGAACAGGTAATGGGAACAAAAGGTTTTTCTGGTACGCAGTCTATTTTGTATCATCATTATATGCCGACAGAAGTAGGTCATTCTGCATTATCGCATTCTTGTCAGTTGCAGTATGAAGAGGATGTTGCTCTTTCTCATCGCCACTTTCGAACGAAAGAAAGTAAAAAAAGTGGTGATGCAATAAGTGGACGGAATTTCATACTTGGAAATGAAGATTTATTAATTGGAGTAGTGAGTCCAACAGAAAAAATGGATTATTTCTATCGTAATGGTGATGGCGACGAAATGTTATTTGTTCATTATGGAACAGGGAAAATTGAAACGATGTTTGGAACGATTCACTATAGAAAAGGCGACTATGTAACGATTCCAATTGGAACGATTTATCGTGTTATTCCAGATGAAGGAGAGACTAAGTTTCTTGTTGTAGAGGCGAATAGCCAAATTACAACGCCGCGTCGTTATCGAAATGAATACGGACAATTGTTAGAGCATAGTCCGTTTTGTGAAAGAGATCTTCGTGGTCCAGAAAAATTAGAGACATATGATGAAAAAGGCGAGTTTGTCGTAATGACAAAATCAAGAGGCTATATGCATAAACATGTTTTAGGACACCACCCGTTAGATGTTGTGGGATGGGATGGCTATTTATATCCGTGGGTATTTAATGTAGAGGATTTTGAACCAATTACAGGGCGCATTCATCAGCCACCGCCAGTACATCAAACATTTGAAGGACATAATTTTGTTATTTGCTCTTTCGTACCACGTTTATACGATTATCATCCAGAGTCAATTCCGGCACCATATTATCATAGTAATGTTAATAGTGATGAAGTTCTTTACTATGTAGAAGGAAACTTTATGAGTCGCAAAGGTGTGGAAGAAGGTTCTATTACACTTCATCCGAGCGGGATTCCCCATGGACCGCATCCGGGGAAAACAGAGGCAAGTATAGGGAAGAAAGAGACGCTTGAATTAGCTGTTATGATAGACACATTCCGTCCGCTTCGTATTGTAAAACAAGCACATGAAACAGAAGATGAAAAGTATATGTATAGCTGGATTGAACAAGGTTCATATACTGTGAAATAAGTAAAAAAGGCATGCTCTCAATAAGGGGGCATGCCTTTTTCACGGAATCGACATGTATAATAATACCAAAAAAATAATGGAAAGATATATAGAAAGAATAATAAGGATTGTGCATATTCAGAAGAATTTCTACTTGTTTCGACAAAAGTATTGACTAGGAAAAGCGTAATGAGTAAAATAAAAAAGCGAATTAAAAATTTTCAGAAAATTTAAAACTTGGAGGAGTGAAAGATGAAGCAAATTTTTCAAAAGAAGCCAATTGCAAAGTTAATGCAAGAAAGTAAGCAAAAAACGTTAGCAAGAACATTGGGCGCGCTAGATTTAACTATGCTTGGAATCGGAGCAATTGTTGGAACTGGTATTTTTGTTCTAACGGGTGTTGTGGCAGCGAAACATTCTGGGCCAGCTATTATATTATCATTTGCGATTGCCGCTCTAGCTTGTGCCTTTGCTGCATTTTGTTATGCTGAATTTGCTTCTTCAGTTCCTGTCTCGGGCAGTGTGTATACGTATACATACGCGACGATGGGGGAAGTATTCGCATTTTTAATTGGCTGGGACTTAATGCTGGAATATTTACTTGCTACATCTGCTGTAGCGAACGGTTGGTCTGCATATTTTCAATCTTTATTAAAGGGGTTTGGAATTCATATTCCGACTATTCTCTCCTCGGCTCCTGGTACAGGTAAGGGTGGAATAATTGATCTACCTGCAGTTCTAATTATTTTAGTGATGACAGTTCTTTTATCTAGGGGTGTTCGTGAAAGTGCACGAGTAAATAACATTATGGTATTTATTAAAATAGCAGTTGTTCTTATTTTTATCTTTGCTGGTTTTAATTATGTGAAACCTGAAAACTGGACGCCTTTTATGCCATTTGGTTTAGATGGTGTAATGGCTGGAGCGGCTACAGTATTCTTCGCATTTATAGGATTTGATGCAGTTTCAACAGCGGCAGAAGAAGTGAAACGTCCGCAACGTGATTTACCAATTGGTATTATTGCATCGTTATTAATTTGTACAGTTCTTTATATCGTTGTGTCGCTTATTTTGACAGGAATTGTTCCATACGGACAGCTAAATATATCAGATCCAGTTGCTTTTGCACTTCAATTTATTGGACAAGATGGTTTAGCGGGGGTAATTTCAGTAGGAGCAATTACAGGAATTACAACAGTAATGCTAGTTATGATGTATGGGCAAGTTCGTGTTTCTTATGCGATGAGTCGAGATGGTTTACTACCGAAGCGTCTTGCTAAAGTTCATCCAAAATTTAAAACACCATTTTTAAATACATGGACAACGGGGATTATTGCGGCACTGATTTCAGGATTAATAGATTTAAATGTTTTAGCACATCTTGTAAATATGGGGACATTGTCAGCATTTGCACTCGTAGCTGTTGCGGTAATCGTAATGAGAAGAACTCATCCAGACTTACCAAGGGCATTTAAGGCTCCGCTTGTACCATTTTTACCAGCATTAACAGTGATGTTCTGTTTATACTTAATGCTTCAATTATCAGGGACAGCATGGATTAGTTTTGGGATATGGATGGTTATTGGTATAGCGGTTTACTTTTTATATAGCCGAAAACATAGTGCTTTAAATAATAGTAAAAAAGAAGAAGATGTTGCAAATTTATAAGTGAAAAAATCCATTCTAATTCTGTTAGAATGGATTTTTTTATTTGAAAATTTACATTTTTCTGAACTTATTATAAGATAATTGTTGGCTAACTAAAGGGGTGAAATGATGAAAAATACGTGGCGTGAGTTAAGGGAGATGGACCGTAACGTATGGATTCGATTTATTGGAGAGACGTTAAATGCAATTGCAATGATGATGTTAATGCCTTTTTTTGCATTATATTTAAAAGATAAGGTAGATTCGTTGTTGGAAGTTGGGGTTATTATGGCGCTTTCTCCAATTGCTGCAAGTTTTGGATCACTTATAGGAGGGAGAATTGCTGACATATATGGAAGAAAGCCTATTATGATATTTTCTATGGCAAGTAATGCATTATTAATGCTCGGTTTTCTATTTATAGAAGGATTTATTCCATATGCAATTTTATCTATTTTTTTAGGGTTGAGTAATTCTTTATTTCATCCAGCTGCATCAGCTATGGTCGCGGATGTAACGGCACCAGAAAAAAGAACAGAGGCATATGGTTTATTACGAATGGGACACAATATAGGTGCTGCGATTGGTCCGATAATGGGAGCATCAGTAGTTGTGTTGTCAAAGAACCTTGTGTTTATTATTGCCTCTTCTACAATGCTATTTTATGCGTTACTTGTATTACTTCTTATTCAAGAGACGATGCCAAAAAGGACAGATAAGGAAGAACATAAAGAAAAGGAAGCTGGGGCAGTTTGGAAAATTGTAATGCGAGATAAGGTATTAATGATTTACTTATTAGCAGGCATTATCATTTCGATGGGGTTTTCTCAAACCGAAGGCATGTTGCCACTACATTTTGATAATGAAATGAAGCATATTTTTGGAACGAATAATCCATATCCATATTTAATGGCGTTAAACGGACTATTAGTTGTTTTATTCCAGTTTCAAATTTCAAAATGGGCTACGGATAAACCGGTCGGGAAGACGATGTTATATGGTGCATGTTTATTCGGGATTGGATTATTTTTTATAGGGTGGTTACCGAAGTGGTTTGGAGAATTTAATACAAATGCTACAATTATTTTAATAATACTACTGTTCGTTTATGCTATATATACGTTAGGTGAGATGATTATGTCGCCTGTACAGATGACATTTGTAGCAAATTTGGCCCCTGAGCATTTGAGAGGGACTTATATGGGAGCTGCAAGTTTGCAGTGGATTACAGGAAGCGCATTTGGTCCACTTTTGGGCGGTTTTTTATTAGATCGATTACTTGGTCACTTTCTATTTACAATTTTAGCTGTAGGATGTGTAGTTGCAGGTATTGTATATGTTTCTTTAGATCGCCTTGTGGAGCAAAGGCAAAAAGACACACTAACCAAACGATCTTCTTAGTGAATAGGTGACATACACAAAAAAGGGGATTTCTACATATTTTAGGTACATAACTAGATTAGATTGCCATTTTATTTTGTGTAGTTATATAGAAAATGAAATGAAAAACCAATAAGTGATGTTATTTAATTATTTATGGAAGTTACATTTTATTTCAAATAGGAACTACCTATTTTTATAAAAAGTGCTAAAATAGAAAAATGAAAACAATTGGTTAGGGTGATTTCATTGACGAAAATTAAATTAGGTTTATTATATGGTGGAAAATCAGCTGAGCATCAAGTTTCGCTACAGACGGCTCTTGCTGCTATTAAAGCGTTAAATCAAGATAAATTCGAGATTCATCCAATTTATATTACAGAACAAGGTCAATGGGTACGCGGTGAGCGTATTGAAGGCGAAGTAACAGATGTTGAAGCTTTAAAAATGAGCGGTGCAGAAAATGCGATTTCTCCGTTATCATTAAGTACAGAAATTATCCCATCTGCAGCTTCTGAGGAGAACGCTATTGACGTTATTTTCCCATTACTACATGGACCAAACGGTGAAGATGGAACGGTTCAAGGACTATTAGAATTAATGAATATCCCTTATGTAGGAAATGGTGTTCTAGCATCATCTGCTGGTATGGATAAAGTTGTTATGAAAAACATCTTTGCAGAGGCTGGTTTAAAACAAGCAAAATATGCATCCTTCATTCGTAGTGCATGGGAAAAAAATCGTGAGGAAGCTTATTCTAAAGTAGAAGATAAGTTAGGATATCCTTGCTTCGTAAAACCAGCGAACCTTGGTTCAAGTGTTGGTATTAATAAGTGTAAAAATCGTGAAGAACTTGAGGATGCATTTGTAGAGGCATTCCAATTTGATCGCAAAATTATTGTAGAAGAAAATATTGTAGGTCGTGAAGTAGAAGTTGGGGTACTAGGTAATGATGAGCCGAAATGTTCAGTTGTAGGTGAAATCGTTCCGAAAAAGGACTTCTATGATTATAAGTCGAAATATATCGATGGTGATACGGGGCTAATTATTCCAGCTGAAATGACAGAAGAAGAATCTAATGTAATTAAGCGTGATGCGATTATTGCATTCCAATCATTAGACGGTGCAGGTTTAACGCGAGCTGATTTCTTCTTAACGAAAGATGGAGAAGTGTATATTAACGAAGTAAACACAATGCCAGGATTTACACCGTTCAGTATGTTCCCTCTATTATGGCAACATACTGGGTTACCATATCCAGAATTAATCGAAGAGCTAATTCGTTTAGCGATTGAACGTCACGAAGAAAAACAAAAAATTAAATATACAATCTAACAAAAAAGGAGGAAGCACTATTCATAGGAATAGTGCTTCCTCTATGTAAGGAGCGTTTATATATGATAAAGCGAATGTTAAAGCAAGTGGAACAGATGGTAAATGGTACTGAATTAGCAGAGCAATATGAGGGAATTACTATTCAAGGCGTGTCTATTGATACGAGAAAAATTGAAAAAGGAAACTTGTATGTTCCGATTCAAGGGGAGCGCTTCGATGGACATGCTTTTGTAGATAAAGCTGTTGAAAATGGAGCTGTGGCTACATTATGGATGAAAGATGTAGCGAATCCACCTGAGAATCTTCCGGTTATTTTTGTAGAAGACACGCTATCGGCATTGCAAATGTTAGCGAAAAACTATCGCGATCAATTGGATGTTAAAGTTGTAGGTGTAACGGGTAGTAACGGTAAAACATCTACGAAAGATATTGTAACAAGTCTTCTTGCGACTAAATTCAAAGTGCAAAAAACAGAAGGGAACTTCAATAACCATATCGGATTACCTCTTACCATTTTAAACTTAGAAGAAAATACAGAAGTAGCAGTATTAGAGATGGGTATGTCAAGCCGAGGCGAAATTGAATTCTTATCTAAGTTAGCTCGTCCTAATGCAGCTATCATTACAAATATTGGTGAGGCGCATTTAATGGATTTAGGATCTCGTGAGGCAATTGCTGAAGCGAAATTAGAAATTGTTACAGGATTACAAGAAGGTGGCGTGTTCGTATATAACGGAGATGAGCCTTTATTAACGAATCGTGTTCCTGGAATGAATTTAGCAGCAGAAACGGTTACGTTTGGTGATGCAAGAGCAAACGATTATTATCCAACGACTGTAACATTACAAGCAACTGGGACACATTTCAAAATGAATAGAGATGAAAATATTTCATTCTACTTACCGGTGTTAGGAAAACATAATGTGTATAATACACTTGCTTCAATGGCAATTGCGAAACATTTTGGTGTAACGTGGGAAGAGATGAAAGAAGGTTTAGTAACACTTCAAATGACGGGCATGCGTATGGAAATTGTGAAAACAAATAGTGGTTTAACAATTATCAACGATGCTTATAATGCAAGCCCGACGGCTATGGAAGCAGCATTCCATTTAATGAATGGTTTAGATGGTTTTGCTAAAAAAATCGTTGTGCTCGGTGATATGTTAGAACTTGGAGATCAAGAAGTACAGTTCCATTATGAGGTAGGAAAATTAATCGATCCAGCAAAAATCTCACATGTATTCACATACGGTAGATTAGGGGCTCAAATTGCTGAAGGAGCAAAAATTAATTTCCCTAATGAACGTGTAAAGGCGTATGATAATAAAGAAGAGTTAGTAAAAGATTTACAAGCAGTAGTCGATGTGAAAGATGTTGTATTAATAAAAGCATCTCGCGGTATGAAATTAGAAGAAGTAATTACGATGTTGAAATAATTGGTGTATATAAATAGGGATGATAGTTGCGAAAATAGAAGAAACTTATAATAAGCGCTTACAGTAAATATAAAAAAATAAAAGTGAAGAAAAAAACTCTGAATATGAAAATAAGGTAACAGTTGGGTTTGCTTTTTACACATACAAAACTTATAATTGATAAAGTGTAATAACGTTTAGAAGTATTTTCGTGAAGAATATACGCCCGTTTATATACGTGAGCATTCAGGAAAAGGGCTTTTCCGCAAATTCGGAAAACGCCTTTTTTTAAATGATAAGTATAGGATAGAAAAGGAGAAGTAACATTGACAACATTTCGAGAATTAGGATTAAGTGATTCTTTACTGCAATCTGTTGAAAGTATGGGCTTTGAAGAGGCTACACCAATTCAAGCTGAAACAATTCCACATGCATTGCAAGGTAAAGATATTATTGGGCAAGCGCAAACAGGTACAGGGAAAACAGCAGCATTCGGATTACCACTATTAGATAAAGTGGATACACATAAAGAATCGGTTCAAGGTATTGTTATCGCGCCAACGCGTGAATTAGCAATTCAAGTTGGAGAAGAATTATACAAAATTGGTAAGCATAAACGCGTTCGTATTTTACCGATTTATGGTGGTCAAGATATTAACCGCCAAATTCGTGCTCTAAAAAAACACCCACACATTATTGTTGGTACGCCGGGTCGTATTTTAGATCATATTAACCGTAAAACACTTCGTCTGCAAAACGTAGAGACAGTTGTTCTTGACGAAGCGGATGAAATGTTAAACATGGGCTTCATTGAAGACATTGAAGCAATTTTAACAGATGTGCCAGAAACACATCAAACATTACTATTCTCAGCGACAATGCCGGATCCAATCCGCCGTATTGCTGAGCGTTTCATGACTGAGCCTCAACACATTAAAGTAAAAGCAAAAGAAGTAACAATGCCAAACATTCAGCAGTTCTATTTAGAAGTGCAAGAAAAGAAAAAGTTTGACGTGTTAACACGCTTATTAGATATTCAATCTCCAGAGCTTGCAATCGTATTTGGTCGTACAAAGCGTCGTGTTGATGAATTATCAGAAGCATTAAACTTACGTGGTTATGCTGCAGAAGGTATTCACGGTGATTTAACTCAGGCGAAACGTATGTCTGTATTACGTAAATTTAAAGAAGGTTCTATTGAAGTTCTTGTTGCAACAGACGTTGCTGCGCGTGGTCTTGATATTTCAGGCGTAACGCACGTATATAACTTCGATATTCCACAAGATCCAGAATCATACGTTCACCGTATCGGTCGTACTGGTCGTGCAGGTAAAAAAGGTATTGCAATGCTATTTGTAACACCACGTGAATCAGGACAATTAAAAAATATCGAGCGTACAACAAAACGTAAAATGGACCGTATGGATGCACCGACACTTGACGAGGCATTAGAAGGTCAACAACGTTTAATCGCTGAAAAGCTTCAAAGCACAATTGAAAATGAAAACTTAGCATACTACAAGCGTATTGCAGAAGAAATGTTAGAAGAAAATGACTCTGTAACAGTAGTAGCTGCTGCTTTAAAAATGATGACTAAAGAGCCGGATACAACTCCGATCGCTTTAACATCAGAACCACCTGTTGTTTCAAGAGGCGGCGGTTCTAAAAAACGCGGCGGTAACGGAGGCGGATACCGTGATGGTAACCGTAATCGTAGTCGTGATGGACGCGGCGGTGGCGATGGACGTAATCGTGACCGTAACCGTGATGGACGTAATCGTGACGGAAACCGTGATCGCAATCGTGATGGTAACCGCGATCGTAATCGTGATGGTGGTAGTCGTGGTCGTAGAGGTGAAGGTCAAGGTCGCCCTGGTTCTTCAAATGGACGCGGCGAAAGAAAACATCATAGCCGTCCACAAGCTTAATAAAAAAAAGAGAATGCCCTTTGCGGGCATTCTCTTTTTTTTATTTCTATAATTGTGCATACTACATAATAGTTATGATAGAAAAGGGGCTGTTATATGCTTGTAAGGCTTGGTTACGTTGCGATGAGTGTGCATTTGAAGAATGCATCTCCATCTCAAACGATGACGTATGCACAGTTTCAGAAATTAGATGATCGTGATGCTGCAATTCGTAAGCTTGAAAGAATTGCTAATTCCAATTTAGAAAATTGTTTACGTTTATTAAAGCATAATAAAGGGCATGACATATCTTTCTTTCGGCTCAGTTCAAAGCTCATTCCTTTAGCGAATCATGAGGAATTGCTAGAGTGGAACTATATTCGTCCGTTAAAAGAAAATTTAAAAAAACTAGGTGAATATGCAGTTCATATGAATATGAGAATTGATTTCCATCCAGATCATTTTGTTGTACTAAATTCGCCTGAAGAGAGTGTTTTTAAACAATCTGTAAAAACATTGCAGATGCACAAAAAATTATTAAAAGGCATGGGGATTGAACATAAGCAACGATGTGTACTGCATGTTGGAGGAGGATATAAAGATAAAGAACTTGCATTAGAGCGCTTTATAGAGAATTGGTCGAATGTCCCAAGGGGTATTCAAGAAATGATTATATTAGAAAATGATGATACAACCTTTACGTTAGAGGAAACATTATATTTAGGAGAAAAATTAGATATTCCCGTCGTATTTGACTTGCATCACCATATGATGAATAATGAGCAAGAAGATTGGTATGAAGATTGGGCACGTGTTGTTCATACGTGGGAAACGTCTTTGTTGCCGATTAAAATGCATATCTCTAGCCCTAGAGAGGGAAAAGATCCAAGAGCTCATGCAGATTATATTAATGTAGACGCATTTTTATCTTTTTTAAGAAGGATAAAGGGAAGTGTTCCGCAAATTGATTGTATGATTGAGGCGAAGATGAAGGATGAGTCTTTATTTCAATTAATGAGAGATTTAAGTGAACAAGTAGATGTAGAAATTATCGATGGTGCAAGCTTTTATATTAAATAAGCTTTGCACCATCGTTTTTTTTTGTTAAAAAAGGGGTTAAAATGCCACCGGTTATTAAACCTGTTAAATGACTGATCGGATTGGCAGAAGGGTTAAAGAAAGTAAATAGCAGTAATAGAAGTATCATAATTGAGAAAATGGCAATTTCTTTTGGTTTTGAAGAGCGGTATCGATTGTACAATAAAAATAACTGTGCACCTAATAGTCCGAAAATACCACCTGATGCACCTGCGTGAATATATTCAAGCGGCATAATAATATAAGAAGAAATATTTCCAGAAATTCCAGAGAGAAAAAATAGAATAAAAAAAGAAAAGTGTCCGAGTTGCTTTTCGATAGAAGAACCAAGAGCAAACAAAAAAATACTATTAGAAAGAAAATGTTGTAAGTCTACGTGTACGAGAAGAGAAGTTATGACACGCCACCATTCTCCTTTCGCGATATATTCATTAGAGGCTGCCAGTGGTAAGAGAAAAAAGTCGCCTAATATCATCATGACTAAATGAATAAGCAGTAAGGTAAGAATAGTCGGTTGTAAAGAAATATGAGTGGATCTTATTAGCATACGGTTACTATCACCCCTTTTGCATCAGAAAGATTCTCTGTTATTCTTATCAATATGAAAGAAGAAAGTTAAATAGAAGAAGGGGATTTTGAAATGATTATAGGGATTGGTATCGATATTATTGAATTAAATCGTATTGAAAAAATGCTAGATGGAAAGCTTAAATTTATGGAACGTATTTTAACGGAAAATGAACGTAATGTTGCTATGGAGCTGAAAGGAAGTCGCCTTACAGAGTTTGTAGCTGGAAGGTTTGCAGCGAAAGAGGCGTATTCAAAAGCTGTAGGTACTGGTATCGGAAAAGAAGTGAGTTTTTTAGATGTTGAAGTGAAAAATGATGAAAGAGGTAAGCCAATTCTGATTACAAGTACAGAGTATATTGTTCATTTATCAATTAGTCATAGTAAGGAATTTGCTGTTGCTCAAGTTGTTTTAGAAAGCTTGTCACGCTAGTCTGCATATTTTATATCTTTGTCTCATATATTTGAGGTAGCGATAAGGAAGGTACATCTTCCATTCATTTATAGGGGCAAAGGGGCTGAATTGATGAAAAGGCGTCTGTTTTTAGTTCTTGTCGGTTTGTTGACCGTTTTTGTGTTGGCGGGTTGTATGGAAAAGAAGCAAGATGATGTCGTGAGAGATTTAGAATCAAAAGTAAAAGGGATGAAAAGTTATCAAGCTGAGGCAAAATTATCTATTAAAACAGGCAATGAGCCTCAAGAGTATAACGTAGAGATTTGGCATAAGGAACCGTCTTTTTATCGTGTGAATTTAAAAAATGCAAAAAAAGATCAGAGCCAAATTATTTTGAGAAATGAAGAAGGTGTATTTGTATTAACGCCAGCACTTAATAAGAGCTTCCGTTTTCAAAGTGATTGGCCGCAAAATAGTAGCCAGGCTTATTTATATGAATCACTTGTAAGAGATATTTTGCAGGACAAGAAAAACCTTACTTTTGAGAAAACAGATAAGTATTATATTTTTAAAACAAAAACAAACTATCAACATCAAAATATGTTGCCGAGACAAGAGATTACATTGAATAAGAGCGACTTGACTCCAGTTTCAGTGAAGGTAATGGATAATGATCAAAATGTTCTTGTGAAAGTAGATTTCTCTAAAGTGAAATTCGATGCGAAATTTGATAAAGGTGCATTTGATACGAAACAAAATATGTCTAGAGCGCAGGTAGATGTTCAAACAACAGCGAAAGAAGACAAACCGTTTGCTATTTTGTATCCACTTGATACACCACAAGGTATGACTCTGCAAGATGAAAAAGAGTTGAAGACAGACAGTGGCAAGCGTGCGATACTCACATACACTGGAAATAAGAAATCCTTTACTTTAATACAAGAAAAGGCAAAAGTTGCAGAGGCATCATCAGCGGTAAGTGTAAGTGGAGAACCAGTTGATCTTGGGTTTACGATTGGTGCATTAACGAAAGACTCTGTAACGTGGTCGCATAACGGAGTAGAATATATGCTCGTGTCTAAAGGTTTAGAGCCGAAGGAGCTGTTAATGGTTGCTCGTTCAGTTACAGCGAAGCAGGTGAAGTAAACTTCTTAGACGTGGTGATATATGTGCACCACGTCTTTTCTTAGTTTGAAGGTGGATTTCATAAAAGAAGCATATAAAAGAATAAGCTTCGCATATCGTGTATAAGGAAGTGTATTTATGGAAGAAGCACCATTTTACCGTGACACTTGGGTGGAAGTGGATTTAGATGCCATTTATAACAACGTTACACATATTAAAGAGTTCATCCCAAGTAATGTAGAGATTTTTGCTGTAGTTAAAGCAAACGCATATGGGCACGATTATGTACCGGTGGCTAAAACGGCATTAGAAGCAGGTGCAACAAGGTTAGCTGTTGCTTTTTTAGATGAAGCTTTAGTGCTTCGGAGGGCTGGTATTACTGAGCCGATTTTAGTGTTAGGTCCCTCGCCGCCGCGTGATGTAAATGTAGCTGCTGAAAATGATGTAGCGCTAACTGTTTTTCAAAAAGAATGGGTGGACGAAGCAATTAAACTTTGGGATGGTTCATCTGTAATGAAATTCCATATTAACTTTGATAGTGGTATGGGGAGAATTGGAATACGTGAAAGAAAAGAGCTAAAAGAATTTTTAAAGAGTTTAGAGGGTGCACCGTTTTTAGAGTTAGAAGGAGTATACACGCATTTTGCAACGGCAGATGAAGTTGAGACTTCGTATTTTGATAAGCAATATAACACGTTCTTAGAGCAGTTAAGTTGGTTGAAAGAATTCGGAGTGGATCCTAAGTTTGTTCATACAGCTAATAGTGCTGCGACGTTACGTTTTCAAGGGATTACATTTAATGCAGTGCGAATTGGGATTGCAATGTATGGATTATCTCCTTCTGTAGAAATACGTCCTTTTTTACCATTTGAATTAGAACCGGCGCTATCACTTCATACGAAAGTCGCTCATATTAAACAGGTAATTAAAGGTGATGGAATTAGTTATAACGTCACCTACCGAACGAAAACTGAAGAATGGATTGCGACTGTAGCGATTGGCTATGCAGATGGGTGGCTTAGGAGGTTACAAGGATTTGAAGTGCTTATAAATGGTAAAAGGGTACCGATTGTAGGGCGAGTAACAATGGATCAGTTCATGATTCATCTTCCTTGTGAAGTGCCACTTGGTACGAAAGTTACGCTTATTGGAAGGCAAGGAGATGAGTATATTAGCGCTACAGAGGTTGCGGAATACTCAGGGACTATTAATTATGAAATTATTGCAACGATCAGTTTCCGTGTGCCGAGAATATTTATACGGAATGGTAAGGTTGTAGAGATAATTAATTACTTGAACAATATATAGAAGGTAGTATGATTGCTTCTTGTCATTGGAGTGACTGTTCATTGCTGGATAATAAGCTCTTTTTGATGAGAAGCTTTTTACTTATAATCATTTTTTATATAAGTTGCACGTAAGTTTTGAAGAGGAGTTCTATTGTTTTTAGTTAGTTATAAGATAAAAAATTTAAGAAGATGAATGTTTTGTTTGTGAATTGGAAAACATAAGCAAGGAATAAGGAAGTCTTTGCAACAGGCTCCATACAATGGTATTATTACAATAGGTGTCATATATATATTTGGGTGTGTAGTTGACGGTGGAGGTGTATTTTTGTGTCCGAATCAAGTGTAACTACTGAAATCGTGGTTCGGTTGCCAAAGCAAATGGTAACGGAATTGGACGGAATTGGAAAACAAGAGAATAAGAATCGCCATGAACTAATTTGCCAGGCAACACAATTGTTATTGCGTCAACATAAGACGAAGAAACGCTACCAACATGAATCAATGCGACGTGGGTACATTGAAATGGGAAAAATTAATCTTGGTATTGCATCTGAAGCTTTCTTAGCAGAGTATGAAGCAGCTCATACAGTAGAACGCTTAGTTAGCGGGGGGTAATATTTTGATTGTAAAACGCGGCGACGTGTATTTTGCAGACCTTTCCCCAGTTGTTGGTTCTGAGCAAGGAGGCGTTCGTCCGGTTCTTGTCATTCAAAATGACATCGGAAATCGTTTTAGTCCAACGGTGATTGTAGCGGCTATTACTGCACAGATTCAAAAAGCGAAATTACCCACTCATGTGGAAATTGATGCGAAAAAGTACGGTTTTGAGAGAGATTCTGTTATTTTACTTGAGCAGATTCGAACAATCGATAAGCAGCGCTTAACGGACAAAATCACTCACTTAGATGAAGTGATGATGATTCGTGTAGATGAAGCGCTACAAATTAGTTTAGGACTAATAGATTTTTAAATCGGCAGTTTAAGTTGCTCTCTTTGAAGGGCAACTTTTTTTATTATAGAGGAGGTTACGGTTGTATATGGAAATGGTAGATAATCGACAAGCGTTAATGAAAATGTTAGTGAAAGAATTAGGCTTTACCGAAAAGCAAGTTCGTCATGTTATTCAATTAACAGAAGAAGGTAACACAGTTCCATTTATTGCTCGTTACCGAAAAGAATGGACAGGCTCTTTAGATGAGGTGCAAATTCGTACGATTTTAGAGAGATGGCAATATATGATGCAACTTGAAGATAGGAAGGAAGAAGTTCTTCGTCTTATTGATGAGAAGGGGAAACTGACAGAAGAGCTACGACAGCAAATTGTTAAAGCTACAAAGTTGCAAGAAGTAGAAGATCTATATCGTCCATATAAAGAGAAAAGAAGAACGAAAGCGACAGTTGCTAAAGAAAAAGGATTAGAACCATTAGCTGAATGGTTATTGTTATATAAGAAAGAAGATCCGGCTAAAAAGGCAGTGGAATTTATTAATGTAGAGAAAGAAGTGCAATCTGCAGAAGAAGCTTTACAAGGTGCACAAGACATTATTGCAGAAATGGTTTCAGATGAAGCTGCGTATCGTAGTTGGATTCGAAATGTTACTTTTAGAAAAGGTGTTATGTCTTCTTCCGTGAAAGATGAAGAAAAAGATGAAAAGAATATATATGAAATGTATTACAGTTATGAAGAACCATTGCAAAAAGTAGTACCACATCGTGTATTAGCAATGAATCGTGGCGAGAAAGAAGATATATTGAGAGTTGCTGTTGTTCCGCCAGTAGATGAGATAGTAACCTTCTTAAATAAGAAAGTAATTCGTGATAACGATTCGAAAAGTGCACATTATGTACAATTAGCGATTGAAGATGGTTATAAACGATTAATTCAATCTTCAATCGAAAGAGAGATTCGTAAAGAATTAACAGAAACAGCTGAAGAACAAGCAATACATATTTTCTCTGAGAACTTACGTAACTTATTATTACAACCTCCGATGAAAGGGAAAGTCGTGCTAGCGGTAGATCCGGCATATAGAACTGGTTGTAAATTGTCTGTAGTAGATGATACGGGGAAAGTACTACATATCGATGTTATTTATCCGCATCCACCTGTTCGTAAATATGATGATGCAAAAACGAAAGTTCTTTCTATTATAGATAAATATCAAGTTGAAATGATTGCAATTGGTAATGGGACAGCATCTAGAGAAACAGAAGAGTTTATAGTAGATGTATTACAAAGTGTGAACCGAGATGTCTTTTATATTATTGTAAATGAAGCGGGTGCTAGTGTATATTCAGCTTCTGATTTAGCCCGTGAGGAATTCCCAAATTTACAAGTTGAAGAGAGAAGTGCCGTTTCTATTGGGAGACGTCTGCAAGATCCACTTGCTGAACTTGTGAAAATTGATCCTAAATCAGTTGGGGTTGGACAATACCAACATGATGTATCTCAAAAGAGACTGAATGAGTCATTAACATTTGTAGTAGAAACAGCTGTTAACCAAGTTGGGGTTAATGTAAATACGGCTTCGGTTGCATTGTTACAATATGTTTCAGGTTTATCGAAAACTGTTGCGAAAAATATTGTAGCAAAGAGAGAAGAAGATGGGAAATTCACGAAGCGCACGGAATTAAAGAAAATCCCACGTTTAGGTGCAAAGACTTATGAACAATGTATAGGTTTCTTACGTATACTAGAAGGAGCGAATCCATTAGATCGAACAGGTATTCATCCAGAGCAATATAAAAATGTTGAATTGTTATTGAAGAGTCTAGGGTTATCAATAGATGACGTAGGACAACCGCAATTACAAAAGAGATTGGAAGAAGTAGAGATTTCTAAGTTATCTCAAGAAACAGGAGTTGGGGAGCCGACGTTAGTTGATATTATAGATGCGCTTATTAGTCCTGAACGAGATATGAGGGATGAGTTGCCTAAACCACTTTTGAAAAAAGGGATTTTGAAATTAGAAGATTTAAAACGTGGTATGGAACTAGAAGGAACAGTTCGTAACGTTGTTGATTTTGGTGCTTTTGTTGATGTTGGTGTAAAGCAAGATGGTTTAGTACATATTTCTAAACTTAGCAAACAGTTTGTAAAGCATCCGTTAGATGTTGTATCAGTAGGGCAAATTGTAAAAGTATGGGTAGATGATATTGATACAAAAAAAGGACGCGTTGCACTATCTATGTTGCCGATTGAATAGTAAGAGAAGAGAGCAGATGAAACTGCTCTTTTTTTATGAAATAAAAAGTGTAATGGATTATGAGCTTTGATGTATTTTGCTATAATAAAACCAGCATTCATTTAATAACTTAATTTGATACCGGTTTTTTTCGAAATATGCACGTTGCATTTGTTTTTTTAGCCACGTAGGCATAGGAATCCCTCCTTGTTTAATCCTGCTCTCAAAAATTTAAAATGCTATTGATGAGAGGTTGGTGAGTGGATTTCTATTCATGTTTTGTTTTTAGAAACCCCGCTTCTTACATGAGGATGGGTATATGTACTATTTAATATATGTATAAGAAGGGAGAAAAGTGTAAAAATATTTTTTTGTTTAGGAGGAATGAGAGTGGATGAGCAAGAAATTCAGCGACTAGTGGAAGAAGTGTCACTACAATACTTTGAGATGCCGTTCTTACATAAAGCGGTTTTTAATAATAGATTACGTACAACTGGTGGGCGTTATTTATTGAAGAGTCATAATATCGAACTGAATTATCGATATTACGAATTGTATGGTGAAGAAGAGTTAGTCGGGATTATTAAACATGAGCTTTGTCATTATCACTTACATATTGCAGGAAGAGGGTATAAGCACGGGGACAGGGATTTTCGTGAGTTGTTAAAGAAAGTTGATGCACCACGTTTTTGTAAACGAATGATTAATGAAGAGAAGGAAAAAAAGATTTATAAGTATGAATGTATGGAGTGTTCACTTCAATATGTAAGAAGGCGTCAAATAAATATAAAAAGATATGTCTGTGGAAAGTGTAAAGGGAAACTCAAACCGATATCGAAAACATCTTGACAGTAAAAACGCAATCCAGTATATTATAAACATGTCACGTTTGAACAAGATGTTGTTAAAAACTTCTTGACTTACAGAGAGAATTTTTATAAGATACAAATTGTCTTCATTATTCCGCAGTAGCTCAGTGGTAGAGCTATCGGCTGTTAACCGATCGGTCGTAGGTTCGAGTCCTACCTGCGGAGCCATACAGAGAAGTACCCAAGTGGCTCAAGGGGCTCCCCTGCTAAGGGAGTAGATCGCTAACGCGGTGCGAGGGTTCGAATCCCTTCTTCTCTGCCATACATATTGGCCCGTTGGTCAAGTGGTTAAGACACCGCCCTTTCACGGCGGTAACACGGGTTCGAATCCCGTACGGGTCACCACTTCGGAGGATTAGCTCAGCTGGGAGAGCACCTGCCTTACAAGCAGGGGGTCGGCGGTTCGATCCCGTCATCCTCCACCATATAATTTTATATGAATAGTATTGTCGCGGGGTGGAGCAGCACGGTAGCTCGTCGGGCTCATAACCCGAAGGTCGCAGGTTCAAATCCTGTCCCCGCAATCAAATGGTCCCGTGGTGTAGTGGTTAACATGCCTGCCTGTCACGCAGGAGATCGCCGGTTCGACCCCGGTCGGGACCGCCATTTTAACTTCTGCTATATAGCAGTTGTTTTTTATTGGGCATTATGTTACAATAACATTTGTCTTTGAAAAGAAGATAATTATTTCGATGGGCTATAGCCAAGCGGTAAGGCAACGGACTTTGACTCCGTCATGCGCTGGTTCGAATCCAGCTAGCCCAGCCATTTCCGAGCCATTAGCTCAGTTGGTAGAGCATCTGACTTTTAATCAGAGGGTCGAAGGTTCGAGTCCTTCATGGCTCACTTTTGTTTTTTCCGCGCGGTCGTGGCGGAACGGCAGACGCGCTAGGTTGAGGGCCTAGTGGGGGAAACCCCGTGGAGGTTCAAGTCCTCTCGGCCGCATCAAAAAAATCTTAAAAAAGTGCTTGCATTTGAAAATGTAGTATGATAAGATAATTGAGTCGCCAAATTACAACGACGAAAAAACATCATGAATAAGCGCCCGTAGCTCAATTGGATAGAGCGTTTGACTACGGATCAAGAGGTTAGGGGTTCGACTCCTCTCGGGCGCGCCAATTACGGGAAGTGGCTCAGCTTGGTAGAGCACCTGGTTTGGGACCAGGGGGTCGCAGGTTCAAATCCTGTCTTCCCGACCACGCGGGTGTAGTTTAGTGGTAAAACAAGAGCCTTCCAAGCTCTGGTCGAGAGTTCGATTCTCTTCACCCGCTTTTAGTTCTTTGAAAACTGAACGAAACAAACAACGTGAAACGTCAATTTTTATTTTAGATGCTAGACAAACTAACTTTATTGGAGAGTTTGATCCTGGCTCAGGATGAACGCTG
>NZ_JAKUHC010000015.1:0-86334 GCF_022664295.1 Bacillus cereus group sp. BfR-BA-01311 | reverse complement strand
CCCACCGGCAGACTCTGGTCTAGCAGGAGCATCTGGAGCAACCGGTCCAACAGGAGATCCTGGAGCAGCAGGCCCAACAGGTCCACCGGGAGACACAGGCCTAGCAGGAGCAACGGGCCCAACAGGTCCAACGGGAGACACAGGTCTAGCAGGAGCAACAGGCCCGACAGGAGCAACAGGTCTAGCAGGAGCAACAGGCCCGACAGGAGCAACAGGTCTAACGGGAGCAACTGGAGCAACAGGTGCAACTGGTGGCGGAGCTATTATTCCGTTTGCTTCAGGTACAACACCAGCGCTGTTAGCTAACGCGGTATTAGCTAATACAGGAACTCTACTTGGATTTGGATTTAGTCAGCCAGGTATAGCTCCAGGGGTTGGAGGAACTCTCACAATACTACCAGGTGTTGTAGGTGATTATGCATTTGTAGCACCACGTGATGGAATTATCACGTCATTAGCAGGTTTCTTTAGTGCAACAGCTGCATTAGCTCCATTAGCACCTGTTCAAATTCAGATGCAAATATTTATCGCACCTGCTGCAAGTAATACGTTTACACCAGTAGCGCCACCTCTATTATTAACACCAGCATTACCAGCAATAGCAATTGGTACTACAGCAACAGGAATCCAAGCATATAATGTTCCAGTAGTTGCTGGGGATAAAATATTAGTATATGTTTCATTAACAGCAGCAAGTCCAATAGCAGCAGTTGCCGGATTTGTAAGTGCAGGTCTTAATATCGTTTAATTTGTTACAATGTTTAGTAGGAAATTAAACAGGGGTTTGTATATAGTCCTTCCTAATAAATTTAGGAAGGACTATATTTTTGGGGGAAATAAGTAATAAATCAATTGAACAATTACTCTTTGTTAAGTTCGTATAAAAAAGTATAATTTACCCTTTCTCATTTAAGGAATAAGTTATGTAACTTTAAAAATTTTCGATCAGAAAAAAAGATGAATTCTTTAAAAAAAGAATTCATCCATAAAATAAACTATTTATTTTTATTGCAGTTACATCCTTTTTTCTTTACATAGCCTTGCTCGGCTAAGTCTCTTTGCGATTGAGAATTGGAAGATTGAGAGGATGCTGAAGAGCTACTATTTTTATTATAAGAGTAGTTTTTTCGATAGTTATAATTACTCATAGTACTATCACCTCCAATTTAATATATAAATATTATATGTATGTACACTATCAATTGTTACTATTTTTAATAGGAAGAGAAGATACAATAAAAAAATCTCCTTGGTATTTTCCTAGGAGATAAATGATGATTCTTTTGAAAATTCACAAATTAATAGCCCCAGTAAAGAGGAAAGTAATAAGAATCTTGGTGATGCGGATTCTGTTGTTGAGCGAGGGGCTGGGTTGGATAATTTTTCGTTTCACGGTTTTGATTGCAGTTTGCCGGAGGACCAATTACAGTAGTTGATTGAATAGGGGAAACCGCTTGTTTCCATTGTTGTTCATTGAGGCAGTAAGTATGGGCCATCATATGAGCTGGAGTTAATCTTAAAATGTCAGAACCGAAAATAACTTCTGGAGTTGGAGCGTTGAAAATAGCTAATAAATGAGTATTATCTGCTGTAGCAATTTCATAATGCCACCACGCTTGTGGAATGTTGGCAACTTGCCCGGGTTTTATCGGTAAGTTTAATATTTGATTCGTAAATGGATTAAGTAAAGAAACAACAGCAGACCCTGAAATACAATAAACAAGTTCAGCTGCATTTTGATGAATATGTGGTTCTACAACATTTCCTGTACTTAAATAAATATCTAATAAAGAAGTATTTTCTAAAGTGTTTAATTGTTTAATACCAAGTACATTTATATAATTTTGGGCATCTTTCCGAAAAAAATTACTTTTATTTACATCATAAGTAAAATTGGTTGAAGGGGAGGTATAGTCGATGTTGGCAGTCAATTGTATTACCCGCCTTTCTATAGGTAAGTTAGGTTACAAAATTAGGATATGTGTCTAGTCTTTGTTTTGTGCTGTTGTCAGTAGCTTAATAAATTCACTTATTCCATAAAGAATAAAGTATAAAGATTAAACTATATTCGTATTCCCATTCATACTTTGGATTGATGGAAAAAAGTAATGAAAATGTTAATTTAAAAGTACATCAATCATTTATAAGGAGTGAATGTTCATGTCATTTAGTGAAATGATTAGAAATGAAGTACTCAGCTGGGCGGGTGTTTCTGAAAAACCGCATCGATTTGGTGGTATTGAAATAAATTATGGTAAGAAAGAACTTGGCCATCTTCATGGTGATAAATTAGCTGATTTACCATTTCCGAAGTTAAAGCGAGATGAATTAGTGAAGCAAGGATTGGTAAAACCACATCACGTATTACCTGAATCAGGATGGATCAGTTATTATATAAAGAGTGAAGAGGATATTCCATTTGCAATTGAGTTATTTCGTATGCAATATGACCGAATTAAAAAGTAATGAAATATAGTAGGGTAATAAAAATTTATTTTCATGTCACATCCCTCCTTAATCGTTCGTCTTGTATGTAGAACGATTAAGGAGGGATTTTATTATGAATACATTTGATGTAGCAATTGTTGGCGGTGGGCTTGCTGGATTAACAGCATCTATATATTTAGCGAAAGCTGGAAAGAAAGTGATTGTATTAGAAAAATCCAGTCAATTCGGTGGCCGAGGGATGACTATAAATAAAAATGGAATCTGCATGAATCTTGGTGCACATGCTTTATATAGAGGCGGGGCAGCGTTTATAACTTTTAATGAGCTCGGTTTGAATCTTCCAGGTGGAATACCATCTACAAAAGCACATGGAATATGGAAAGGGGATATATTCACCATCCCAACAGATTTTCGCTCAATTTTATCAACACCACTACTTTCTTGGTCTGCAAAAGTACAATTCTCACGTCTTATGATTCGTTTAGAAAATTTAGATGTAGGAGAAGTTCCGAAAATGAGTCTAACTACATGGGCAGAAAATGAAATAAAAGATCCAATGGTTCGCAATATATTTTATGCGCTATGCCGGACAACAACATATACGTTTGCTCCTACAATACAATTAGCATCATCTGTACTAAAGCAAATACAGCTTTCTATAAAAGAAGGAGTGCTTTATGTAGATGGTGGTTGGGAGACGATAATAACAAAATTAAGAGATTTAGCGAATGATGTCGGGGTAAAATTTTTGGCTAAAAAGCATGTTTTGGAAATAGAGCATTATGAAGATAAACAAAGAATACATTGTGTTGATGATGAGGTTTTTGAAGTAGGTACAGTCATCGTGACGACTCCGCCGAAAGAGGCTTGTAAAATAATAAAAGGTGCAGAAGGAACAAGTTTGCATAAATGGAGTGAACAATCGGTACCGGTTACTGTTGGTGCATTAGATATTGGCTTGAGACAATTACCCAATCCTACACATCAATTTGTATTAGGATTAGATCAACCTATATTTTTCACAAATCAATCGAGAGCAGCTAAATTAAGTGAAGACGGATCAATTGCAGTGAGTCTAATTAAGTACCATAATCCTGTGCTAGAGATGAATCATATTCATGAAGATAAAGAACAGTTGGAAAGTACGATGGAGTTGTTACACCCAAATTGGAAAAGGGAAGTTGTTGCACAGCAATATTTACCGAAAATAACAGTAGTACATGATTTTCCTCATATTGACCGTGTTGAAAAGCCGGGTCCTAATATACCTGAAATGCCAGGTGTTTATGTTGCAGGAGATTGGGCAGGGCATGATGAAATATTAGCTGATGCTGCGGTAGCAAGCGGGAAACGTGCAGCGTTACACATTTTAAAGCAATATGAAAGTGAGGCAGTTCATCATGGAAACGGAGCAGTTATATGAAGCGTATCAACCATTATTATTTTCGTTATCATACAGAATCCTTGGGAGTGTTATGGATGCTGAGGATATCGTTCAGGATGTATTTATCTCGCTAAATAATATAGAAGATCCACAATCTATAGAAAATATGAAAGCATATTTATGTAAGATGGCGACAAATCGTTCAATTGATAAATTACGATCGGCAGCGCATAAACGTAACGTGTATGTAGGGATGTGGTTACCAGAGCCACTTGTAGAAGATAGTGATGAGCCATCAAAGTCATTTATAATGAAAGAATCCCTTTCCACCGCATATTTATTACTTTTACAACAACTATCTGAGGTAGAAAGGATTGTTTTCATATTAAGAGAGGTTTTCAGTTATGAATACGAAGAAATAGCTTCAATTGTTGATAAGAGTAGTGTGAACTGCAGGAAGATCTTTCAACGTGCACGAAAAAGCATGTTGGAGAAACCGAAGCAATCAAAATTAAGCACGGAGAAAATGGCTTCTTATGTTGAAAAGTTTGTAGCATCATTACAGTGTGGGGATACGGAAGGTATGTTGGAAGTATTAAAAACAGATGCTATACTCAAAGCTGATGGTGGCGGTAAAGTTACGACTGCGATCAATCCAATTTATTCTGCAGATCGAATTATACGTTTGTTCTTTGGGATTGCACAACGATTGACAGAAGAGTACACTGTTGATTTCAAAATGGTAAATGGTATACCAGGAGTTATAGTTACAATAAATAATAAAGTAACATATGTTCTTTCGTTTGCATTTGAGGATGAGAAGATTTCAAATATTTATATGATGGTTAATCCTGAAAAACTTATGCATTTGAATGTAAAAATATAAAAAAGCGCATTTCTTCAGAAATGCGTTTTTTATTATTTTTCTAACATTTCAAGAGGTACATCTTTTTCGCCAGCTACCTCAAATTTAATTTCCCCGTCTTCTTCATAAATACGTGTAATAATCGGTATAGTAATCATTAATTTTTTATGCTGCTTTCGTTTTCGAGCAGCATCTAAGCTAATCACGTTCATTTGTAAGCATCCTTTCTTCTGGAAATATATAAACAAAGAAAATGCGTCCGAAAAGGGCGCTTAATTGAATTTGAAATACCGATTCATTTAAATGGGGTTTATATAATTTAATAACTGCAATTTTTATATGAAATAATATGAATGGAATAATTGCACGTAGAAATTAACTTTACCAAAAAACGAAACAATATGCTATAAAAAATTATAAATCTTTGTCATATAACGGGAAAAAGGATTTCGTTTCGCATATAATAAAAGTAGACGGGCAGCAAGAGCTTTTTCATCATATTGCTTGGAAAGGCGATGAAAAGAATGGATACGTTAGATTCATTATTACTTCAACTTGAACAATATGGAGAAGAGCATGATCGGAATAAAAAAATACGGGAAGAAAAATTACGGAATATTTCTCGTGAGATGGGGCAATTTTTATCAATTTTAGTAAAAGGGTGTAATGCAAAAAACATTTTAGAAATCGGAACTTCTAATGGTTATTCTACATTGTGGTTAGCTAATGCGGTAGAAGAAACAAATGGAAATGTAACAACTGTAGAGCTTTCTTCAGAACGAGTTGGAGAGGCACTTGTCAATTTTGAAAAGGCAAACCTTTTACAAAGGATTGATGTTCACAATCAAGAAGCAGGGGCATTTTTAGATTCCCAATTAGATCATTCATTTGATTTTATTTTCCTAGATTCAGAGCGCACGCAATACATGTGGTGGTTTGAGCATATAAAACGTATGTTACAGCCAAAAGGTTTTCTTGTTGTTGATAATGCAACTTCTCATGCAAGTGAATTAGATGAGTTTATAAAAATGATTGAAGAAGATGATACGTTTGAAACAGTGTTATTAGCGTTTCAAAAGGGAGCATTTGTAGCTCGCAAAAATAAATAGAAGTGAGTGTAATAGAATTATCACATTGAAAACGGGTGAATGTCAAAAGATTGAGTGTAGCACGATTAAAAGAACGTAAATTATTTAGGAAATATATGAAGAATCCGCCTTCAGCATGTAGTTCTCTAGGTCTTAAGTCTGAGGAAAATTATGTTGATTACAGGTATACTTATAGTAAGAAACAGGGAATGACTGCATAAACAGACATTTCTAAAAAAATCGATTTCAAGCAATCAGAATGTGTATGAAATACGATATAATTGATGAAATATAGTGCATATAAATTCGCACATATAAATAAAGGAGCGATTTTGTTGACTGAACTCGAGAAAAAAGAACCTGTATCCATTGTGAAAGATAATAATGTAGAAGTAGTGGTTGATACAGTTATAAAAGATGAAGAACTTGATGAATTAAATAAAGAAGCCGATCTTTATGTACAAAAGTTAAATAGCGAGCAAAATACAGATTTATCGAAAGTATTGTCGCAGCTAGGAGATTTGGGGGATAAAGAACAACAAGCAGCAGGACAAACGTTATCAGCTTTAAAACGCCCTGTAACAGCGATGATGAATGGAAAGAATGAAGAAATTCCAAATACATTGTTAGAATTACGCAAAGTAGTATCAGAGCTTGATCCGAATTCATTAAAAGCAAGTGGTATGAAGAAAATTATGTTTAAAGTCTTTAAGAAAAATCCACTTGAAACATATGTGCATAAATACCAATCTATAGATAAACAAATCGAGGAAATTATTAGATCCCTTCTAATTGGCCGTGATAACTTACAAGAGGATACAGTTGGTCTTGAAATGTTAAAAGAACAATCGCACGATAAAATTCATGCGCTTGATAAACAAGTATACTTAGGGAAAAAGCTTGCTGGCATGCTTGAAGCTGAGAAACAAAACCCAGATCGTCAAAGGGATATTCCGTTAATTAACGATGCATTAGAAAAGATACTTGTACGTACACGTAATATGCAGCAAGCGAAAAGTGTATTATTACAATCTATAGCTTCTGTAGACATCATTAAGAAAAATAATGAAAAATTAACAGAGGCAATACGTAATGCAATTACGATGACGCAAAACGTTGTAACAGTTTCAGCTGCTATTCAGCTTGCATTAACGAATCAACGTAAAACAATTGATGCGGTAAATGCAACGAATGAAGCAATTGAATCGATGGTATTAAGTAATTCTCAAGCGTTAAAACAAAATACAGAAGAAACGACGAAATTGCTTGAAAACCCTGCTATTAGCATGGATAAATTACGTGAATCATTCCAAAATGTGTTCGCTGCAATTGAAGCATCTGAAAAATCGTCAGAACGTATTATTGAGTCAAGTAAGAAGTTCGTTATTGAACTAGACACATTTAATGATGAGATGAAGCAGAAACTCATTCAGCGTCCAAGGAAATAACGGATTATTAGAGGAGGTGAACAAATGAGTTTCATTCAAACAGTACTATTACTACTCGGTACATTGCTTTTAATAGCATTTACTGTCGTTGTTTTAGTCGTATATTTCGGGCGGAAACTGTATTTTTCATGGACGAAGCCATATAAAAGAGCGCAAGATTCTTTAGATAAGTTATCAAACAAATCAATACCGTTTCTACAAGAATTTACACAACATCCACTGTTTTATCGCTGGATTCGCACCGAAGGGAAGAAAGAACAAAATACATTAAATACTCTATTTTGTGCATCAGGTCAACGTACGAGAGAGCAAGTCTTCTCGATGTTACCGAAAGAAAAGCAGAAAAAAGTGCATGTAATGGCAAAAACTACGAAAAAGCTTACGAATGAAGATATTGATGTGGCTGCGATGAAAGTGAAAGATTTCTTAAGACAAGAAGCGCAGCAAACTGTAAAACCGACAGACTTATCATTTTACAAATTGTATTTTTATGACCGTTATCCAGACGCATTAAATACAATTCAAGCGTATAAACGCTCAATAAATCCTTCATTACAAAGAACGGTTGATGATATTACAATTTCGGTATTAAATGCACTTCCGTACTATCAAGAGCAACGCATGTTTGAACAACAACATAAACTTGAAACATTCTTAATGAAAGATTTAACGGCCATGTTATCGTTGGTAGTACAATTACCACCTTCACAAAGACCAGAGAAGGAAGAAGAACTGAAGATCTACTTGGAAAATTTCAAAAAAGAAATGGAAGTAGTAGAGCGAGATATTCGCGACTCGATTGATCACGATTTAAATGTGAAGATGAGGGCAGCGACTGAGAAGTTTAAGAATAAATAGAAGAGATCGCCTAAAAAGTTGAATGTTTCAGCTTTTAGGCGTTTTTTTTTGTAAATTGAGAGAGTGCAATCTTTTGTGAAATTATATATACAAACGTTAATAAATGGTAAAATATAGAGTGCTTTTTTATACTTTGTGTAAACAATTATTATAAAAGGGGTATGATATTGTGCTATTTGAGTTAGTTATACTATTTGTAATTCTATTTATATTTCTTGGCTATCCTATTAGTAAAGCTTGGGATAGTTTCCAATCGAAGGAGGAGAATTCCTCAAGTATACTAAAGTTCGAGCCACAGGAAATATTATCACTGGGTTTGAGTTATTTTATCTTTGGTTTAGGTATTATGTGGAATGCAAATGATGTAAGAGCAGGAATACCATTACATAAATTTGAAAAGAACGGAATGATGTCTGATCAATATGCTTCTTTAGCCCATGACCACATTACGATAGTAGTTCTCTTAGTTATTTTAGGTGGAGTTTCGTATTGGAAATTAACAACAGGCTTAATAAAACTTTCACCAATATTTTATATTTTTTATAGTACTTTAATGATAGTAAACATTGTATATACATTCATCTATATTACCCATACAGGCTTTGCCTTTTATACGGAACTCGGAGGATTGAGATACATTCCAGTCTTTTGTATTCAAGTTGGAATGCTTGCCTTTAGTCTATTATTCTTAGCTAAATTAAGAAATACATTAGATTATTTCATACAATCTCAGAATGAGAAAGATTATACGCAGAGCAACAGAATTATATTATTGCTGTATCGTATTTCTTTTGGATATCAAAAAATGGCTACAGTCTGGATGATAAGTTTATTTCCTGTCTTGTTAATTGTTCAATTTATTTTAATACTGTTTGGCCAAAAACCAGATAGTTTTATAAGAGTGTTTATGGAAACAAGTAGTTTTAATTATTCTAAGATTCCTGCCCCAAGTCCTCAAATTGTCTCCGGGGATGGGCATTATTTATGTACAGTTTCTGTGAAAGGCCATAAAAACATCGTTAAGCCATTACGAGCAGGAATTAGGCATGGGGAAAGAATTACAGTTAATCGACAGTTATTAATTGCGAACGCTTTTGAAAATGTAATTGAGGAGCGGGTACCAAAATGTCATAAAGTGATTCGTAATTTTTATGATAAATACGGTTATCCGATTAGTAAACATATTAATACGAAATGGTCGGCTGATTTTGTTTATATTTTAATGAAGCCACTAGAATGGTTCTTCTTATTTGTACTTTACACAGTAGATAAAAACCCTGAGAATAGAATTCATATTCAATATAGTGAACTACGAAAATAAAAGTAAGAGCCCGCATTCAAAAAAATGGGGGCTCTTACTTTTATTTTGCTTGAATAGTAGATTTACTAGAAGCCACACTTTCATTATGCAATCGATCAACTGCAGTTACGACATAGGTATACGTTTCTCCGGAAATAGCGGTTTTATCTACATAAATTTCTCCAAGTTTTGTTTTTCTTACAGTAGTAAGTAAATTTTTGGGATTTTGTATATCCACTTCATTTTTCCCATTCACGCGGTAAATAGCGTAATAAGCAGAATCATTATCTCTATTGTCAATGATACCGATTGCAATACCTTCATCTCTTGGAATGGCGCCTTTTAAAGTCGGTTGTTTTGGTGGATCATGATCAAGCCAAGGCATAGGCGGGATTAATGCAGGATGTTTATATATGTTTTTTGAAAGTCTATCTTTAACTCCGAGTGGATTGTTATTAATATCTTTTAAGCTAAAATGCATACTACCTTTTATATCAGGATATAGCCGGTTTAATGCAATTTGTTTTGGATATTCTTCTGGATCAGACCAAGCAGGGACGGAGTTATTATTAATTTTATAGGCCGCTTGACCGATGTATAGGTGAAGCGGTTTGTTATTTGTTTCTTTAACCCACCAATCTACTAATATGTCATATGCAGCTGGGGTGAAACCTATATTCCAATATATTTGCGGTGTAATGTAGTCAATATATCCTTTTTGTATCCACTCACGTGTGTCAGCATAAAGGTCATCATAGTTTCTTTGGCCTGCGGTTGTGTTAGAGCCAGTGGGATCGTCAGCTATATTTCGCCATACGCCGAACGGACTAATGCCAAACTTTACATATGATTTTTCTTGTTTTATAGCAGTATTTAAATCTTTTACAAGTTCATTTACATTATTACGTCGCCAATCTTCTATATTTGTAAATCTACCATTATTATATGTTTCGTATGTTTTCTGATCTGGAAATTCTTCACCGGCTACTTTATATGGGTAAAAATAATCATCCATATGCAGCGCATCAATATCGTAATTTTGTACGATTTCTAAAGCGCCTTCTGTTATAAATTTTTTCACTTCCGGAATACCGGGATTGTAATATAACTTTCCGCCATAAGGGACAACCCAATCGGGATGTTGCCTTGCAGGGTGATTATTTGATAATCGATTTATATCGGTGTGATTCATCGTTATTCGGTATGGGTTAATCCAAGCGTGGAATTCTATATTTCTTTTATGAGTTTCTTCAATCATAAATGCGAGCGGGTCATAACCAGGATCTTTTCCTTGTGTTCCTGTAATGTATTCAGACCAAGGACCGTAATTTGAAGGATAGAGAGCATCAGCGGTTGGTTTAATTTGTACAACAACTGCATTCATACCAGTGCTTTTTACATCGTCTAATAATCTTATAAATTCTTGCTTCTGTTTTTCAATAGGTAAGCCAGTTTTTGAGGGCCAATCAATATTCAGAACTGATGCGATCCATACAGCACGTAATTCATGTTTTTTGTACGTAGTATTTACTTCAGCATAAGTAAAGTGAGGGGGAATGAAAGAGAAAGGGATGAACAAGATAACGATACAACATATCATTAATAAACGTTTAACGATCATTTATACGCCTCCCTATCATATGATTATTTAAAATAATATATGAGGCGAGGTTGACTTTGCAATAGAGAAAATTGCATATTGAAACATTAATTTAATAGGAAAAATATTTTTAATGAAATTTACTTTCATTATAACTAAATTCATTTACTACTTCATATGCTTGTTAGTAAAGTGAAACTTCCTTTCATTTGAAGGGTAATAAATTATAAGTATAGGAGGATTAATAAATGAAAGTTTTGTTCGTCTGTTCTGGAGGAATGTCCAGTGCAATTGTTGTAAACGCTTTAAAAAAAGAAGCGGAGAAAAATGGTGTGAACATGGAAGTGCATGCAATTGGAACGAATGAGGTAGAGGAAGAAGTAAAGAATGGCTGGGATGTCGTAATGGTGGCACCTCAAATAAGACACCGATTTGACTCTGTAAAAAAATTTGCAGAGGAGGAATCTATTCCGTGTGGCATCATACCGCCGCAAGCATACACACCGCTTGGTGGCCCGACTTTATTAAAAACTGTAAATGAATTAATAAGTTAGGGGGAAACGTTATGAATAAGTTTGTCACGTTTCTTGATAAAAACTTATCTGGACCGATGGCAAGGCTTTCTGAGCAGAGACATTTACAAGCAATCCGTGATGGAGTTATTTCGGCGTTACCATTTATTATAGTAGGAAGCTTCTTTTTAATAGTAGCATTTCCACCACTGCCGAAAGATAGTTTCATATCAGTTTGGGCATTAAAGAATCAAACAAGTATATTGATACCATATCGTTTAACCATGTTTATTATGTCTTTATATATCGCATTTGGAATAGGATATAATTTAGCGAAAAGTTATAAATTAGATGCTTTATCAGGAGCACAGCTCGCGGTATGTTCACTACTTTTAACATTAACGCCTGAGTTAATTGATAAAAAAGGATTCATGCTTCCGATGACAAATCTCGGAGGTCATGGATTATTTGTGACGATGATTGTTTCTATTTTATCCGTAGAGATTTTAAGATTTTGTAAGAAGAAAAATGTAATGATTAAAATGCCAGAACAAGTACCGCCATCTGTATCGCGTTCATTTGAAGCACTTATACCTGCAGCATTCGTTATTATTATAATGAGTCTAGTAACTGTCGTTTTTAGCATTGATTTACACCATGTTGTTGATAAATTAGCAGCACCATTAGTAAAAGCTGGGGATAGTTACTTCGGTGTAATGATTCCAGTGTTTTTAATTACGTTTTTTTGGTCATTCGGAATCCATGGTGTGTCGGTTGTTGGAACTGTTGCTCGGCCATTATGGGAAGTATACCTAGGGAAAAATGGTGAAGCAGTTGCTAGTGGAGCAGATCAGTTGCCATTTATTTCACCAGAGCCGTTATATCAATGGTTTATATGGATTGGCGGTTCTGGTGCGACGTTAGGGCTTGTATTAGCTATGATTGTATTTGGTCGATCGAAATATTCGAAAGCATTGTCAAGAACTTGTATTGTTCCGGGTATTTTTAATATTAATGAACCAGTCATATTCGGATTACCGATTGTACTAAATCCAATTTTAATTATCCCATTTATCATTACACCACTTGTAACAGCAACTGTTGCATATTCAGCAACTGCGATGGGATTTGTAACACCAACGCATATTATGCCGCCATGGACACTACCTGCTCCAATTGGTGCATATTTAGCAACAGGAGGAGATTGGCGTGCGATTGTATTAGTTTTTATAAATATAGCAATATCGTTCCTTATTTATTTACCATTCTTTAAAATGTACGACAAAAATATGCTTGAAATTGAAAAAAATGGTGACGGGGAATCTGTTAATCCTTAATCTGCACGCTGTTATTTTGAGTGATAGACTTTTTGTCTATCACTTCTTTCACATTAAAACTAGAAAGGGGGAAATAGAATGAATATAAAATTTAGTTATAAAGGCGTATTTTTATTATTATTTGGAGTGATTTGTGCAAATTTACTTTTTGTCCCTTTATTAGGCATGCTAAATCTATCACAAATGCATAGTATCTGGCTTGTTACAAGTATTGCGGCAAGCGTTTTGCTTACGGTAGTTGTTTCTTTCATTGATGGATCGTTTGCATCGAAAGCTCAGTTGTTTTTTAGATTTATATTGTTTTCGATTTGTTGTACGTTCGTTACTTACATGATTGTTTTTTAGTAAATAGGAGGTCATGCACGTTATGTATATTGCAGGGGTAATGTCTGGTACTTCATTAGATGGAATAGATGTAGCGCTCGTTCATATAGAAGGAAGTGGTGTAGATTCTAAAATCCAACTCATCCATTTTACTACTGTTCCATTTTGTAATGATATGAAAAATGAGATCCAACAAGCGTTATCAATTGAAACTTCGAATGTCCAAATTATATGTAGTTTAAATTTTAAACTTGGTTTATGCTTCGCCAATGCTGTAAAGGAAGTTTGTAAAGAGGCCAATTTTCCTTTGAGACAATTAGATTTAATAGGCTCTCACGGACAAACGATTTATCATCAGCCAAAGCAAGAAGGGAATATTATTTCTTCAACATTGCAAATTGGGGAACCAGCAGTAATAGCATATGAAACGAACACGACGGTTATCTCGAATTTCCGAACGATGGACATGGCGGCAGGGGGACAAGGTGCACCACTTGTACCATATTCAGAAATTATTTTATATCGGCATCAAACTAAAAATAGACTACTACAAAATATTGGTGGGATTGGTAATGTTACAGTGGTTCCAAGTAGACGAAGTAAAGAGAGTGTTATTGCTTTCGATACTGGACCAGGCAACATGGTAATCGATGAAGTATGTCAAAGATTATTTCATGTACCATATGATCAAAATGGTTGGATTGCAAAGCAGGGGGTAGTTGTAGATGAAATTTTAACATACTGTATGAACCATCCATTTTTGAACATGAAACCACCAAAATCAACAGGTAGAGAACAGTTTGGAGAAGCTTTTGTGACTGAATTATTGAATCGATTTAAAAAGCATAGTAAAGAAAATATATTGGCAACTGTCACGATGTTTACAGCATGTTCAATTGTTCATCATTATAAGGCGTTTATTTTGCCGTATTATGAAATTGATGAGGTGATTTTAGGTGGTGGTGGAAGTTATAATAATACACTTGTTGAAATGTTACGGAATGGATTAAGAGAAGAGAAATGTAGCATATGTATACAAGAAGATATTGGTCATTCTTCAGCAGCGAAAGAAGCAATTGCATTTGCTATTTTAGCAAACGAAACGTATCATCGTAATCCGAGTAATGTGCCGAGCGCAACAGGTGCTAAGAATTCCATAATTTTAGGGAATATAACATTCCCTCCATACGCAAATGAAAATGAGGCGAACATATGAAGTATATGATTGGAGTAGATGGCGGGGGAACGAAGACCGAGGCAATTGCATTTGATAAAGACGGAAATGAACTTGTAAGAGCTACCAGTGGTTTTGGAAACATATTAATAGATTTTGAAGAAGCTCTTGTGCATATTATGGAAGCAATTAATCAATGCCAGAAGAGTTTAATAAATGGGCATTGTGTTTGTGTTTGTTTAGGATTAGCTGGTATAAGCGGAGCGAATACAAATGAATTAACATTACGTTTAAAAAAGAAATACGGAACAAAAATTGAAATTTTTAATGATGCAATGATCGCACATGCAGCTGCTTTAAAAGGTAAGGATGGAATATTAACTATAGGTGGTACAGGTGCAATTTGTATAGGAAAAAAAGGAGAAGTATATCAGTATAGCGGTGGATGGGGACATATTTTAGGAGATGAGGGGAGCGGATATTGGATTGCATTACAAGCTTTAAAGAAAATGGCAATTCAGTTCGATCAAGGAATCAGTCTTTGTCCATTGAGTTTGAATATTCAAAGCCAGTTTCAACTTTTGACACCGTCTCATATAAAAAGCTTAGTATATACTTCTTCTAAAGATAAAATTGCAGCAATCGCCCCATTAGTTATTCAGGAAGCGAGAGATGGCAATGATGATGCGCATGAAATTATGATGCAAGCTGGAAAGGAATTAGCAAGGATTACAGTAAATGTTTATAACAAGTTGAACTTTAAGCACTCAACGCCAATTGCAGTAAGTGGCAGTATATTGCGTTTAGTTCCTGAAATATTTGCTGTATTTAAGAAATGGTGTGAAGAAAGTATGAAAGAAATTACATTCGTATCACAAGCAGAAATGGCAGTGAAAGGAACATATTATTTAATGAGGGATATATATTTTTAAAAATAGGTATGAGAATTTTTGTATGATTTGTAAAAATATGATGTTAAAATGTATAAAGGGATGTATGTTAAAAACGTACAATATACGTAGTAATTGAATATTGTATATGTATTCCCATGTAGAAAGTGAATGATTACATGATTAATAGTATGCAGTTTTTATATTTGGTGGCTTCTTATTTAATTGGAAACATATTGACCGCTTATATAGTAACAAAATTGAGACATAACGTTGATATTAGGGATGAAGGAAGCGGAAATCCTGGCGCAAGAAATATGGGGCGCGTATATGGAAAAGGGTATTTCATCGCTACATTTTTAGGTGATGCAATTAAAGGGGCAATCGTTGTTGCTGTAGCAAAATACCTTTTTGAAGATCCTACATTCGTAATGTTAACATTATTGGCCGTTATTATTGGACATATTTATCCAGTTTTATTTAAAGGCAAGGGCGGTAAAGGTATTTCAACATTTATAGGAGGACTAATCGCATTTGATTATTTGATAGCGCTTACCCTCTTAGGCATTTTTATTGTATTTTATTTAATATTTAAAGGGTTTACGAAGCCAGGACTAATTACGATTGCTTGTTTACCAATTTGTATGATTCTTTATTCTTATTCTATTGTTACCACTATATTAAGTGGAATAATTATTGTACTCATTCTATATGTAAATCGAGAATAAAATGAATGTTTAATAAGTGGGGATAATCTCCACTTATCATTTTTTATTAAATAGATAAAGGAGATAAGGCATGGGGTTAATTTATAAAGTTGCTGATCAAGATTGGGAATTTGAAAGTATACATAAATTGAATTATAAAACTTTTGTAGAAGAGATACCACAACATGAAGAAACGAAAGAACGGTTTCGTATAGATCGGTTTCATATAGAAAATACATATTTAATTTGTTTAGATGAGGATAGATTAGTAGGTATGGTCGCAGTGCGGGGAAAACGACCATTCTCGTTAGATTATAAAATTTCAAATTTAGATATTTATTTGCAAGAGCATGGAGAAAAAGTGTATGAAATTCGTTTACTTTCAGTAGAACGTGAATATAGAAATGGAAGAGCGTTGTTAGGATTAATTCGTTTTCTACATCGTTATTTGCTTCTAAATGGATATGAATTAGCACTCATTTCTGCAACAACACGTGAACTAGCTTTATATGAGCAAATGGGATTCAAATCTTTCCATACGTTAGTTGGTACAGAAGAAGCAGCCTTCCAGCCAATGTATGTTACCCCTGCTATGTTTGAAGAGTCGAGTGTTGGGGGGATTATGACGAAAGAATATACGTTTTTACCTGGTCCAGTAGATATTGAAGAGAACGTTCGAAAGGCATTTTCTACGCGACCTATTTCCCATCGCTCTAAGTCATTTCAAGTGATGATGGACAATGTGAAAAAACGGTTACTTCACATGACAAAAGCAAAACATGTACAGCTTATGTTAGGAACAGGGACGTTAGCAAATGATGCGATTGCTTTACAGTTACGTTCTTTAAAAGGGAAAGGACTAGTATTAACAAATGGGGAATTTGGTAATAGATTAGTTGGACATGCAAAACGAGCACGGTTACATTTTGATACGTATAAAAAGGAAATGGGAGATCCATTTATTTATACCGAATTAGAAGAAATTATGACAACTGGAAATTATGAATGGATTTGGTTTGTTCATCATGAAACATCTACTGGAATGTTAAACGATTTAAACGAGCTAAATACTCTTTGTAACGAGAATCAAATGAAACTGTGTGTAGATTGCATAAGCTCAATTGGAGCAATACCATTAGACTTGAAGGATGTGTATTTTGCAAGTGGTGTTAGCGGTAAAGCGATTAAATCATATACAGGAATTTCTTTCGTTTTTCATAACCACATTGTAAAAATAAACGAGGCTGTGCCGGCCTATATGGACATTGGCATGTATGAAGAAAATGAAAGTATTCCATACTCACAATCATGGAATTTAATTTATGCATTGCAAGAAGCGTTGAAGAGATTTGAAGATGAAAAGGCATTTGTAAAAATTAAAGAGACATATGATTATGTTGAAGAAGTTATTACTGATATGGGTTTAAAGCTTGTTTCACCTAAAGAACATGCCGCGCCAATTATACTTACTATTGTATTGAGCGAAGATTATTCTTCTAAAGTAGTAGGCGATACATTAGCATTACAAGGATACATCGTTCATTATGAGTCATCTTATTTACAAAAGAATAATTGGATCCAAATTGCATGTTTAAATCATTATAAAGAACGCGATATGAAGAGGATGTTAAATTGTTTGCAAATGTGTTTATTTCAGAGTGGGGTACATATATAAAGACTTTTTCTTTTCGTATAAAGGAGCTACGACTTACGAAAACTTAGGAATAGAACATTGGAAGAGGTGTCAGTATGATAACTAGAAAACTACCATTACATATAGACGATATTAAAAAAGCTCACAAAATTCTAGATAGAAATGCTCGTAAAACGCCATTAGTAAAATCTTTTTACTTGACTAGTAAAACGGGTGGAGAAATTCATTTGAAATTAGAAAATATGCAATTAACGGGTTCTTTTAAATTTCGTGGCGCATTTAATAAAATGTCGCGGCTCACGGATCAAGAAAAAGAAAGAGGTGTAATTGCATGTTCAGCAGGTAATCATGCACAAGGAGTTGCATTATCTGCTCATTTACTCGGTATTAAGAGTAAAATTGTTATGCCAATTTCTGCACCTCAGGCAAAAGTTGAAGCAACAAAAGGATATGGATCTGAAGTGATTTTACATGGTGAAACCTTTGATGATGCAAAGGTAAAATGTGAAGAAATTATAAGGGAAACAGGTGAAACATACTTACATCCATATGATGATGTAGAGGTAATGGCTGGTCAAGGTACAATTGGATTAGACATTCTTGATGATATGTGGGATGTAGATACTGTCATTGTACCAATAGGTGGAGGCGGAATTATTTCTGGTATTTCTGTAGCATTGAAATCTTTTAATCCATCCATTAATATAATTGGTGTCCAAGCAGATAATGTTCATGGAATGAAGGCATCTTACGATAAAGGAGCAATCGTAGAACACTATGAGGCGCCTACTATTGCAGATGGTTGCGCAGTTAAAATACCAGGTGAATTAACATTTGAAATTGTAAAAGAATTAGTAGATGATATTGTAACTGTATCAGAAAAAGAGCTGGAAGTAGCGATGAAAGATTTATTACAACGTGGGAAAGCTGTTGTAGAAGGTGCAGGTGCATTAGCAACTGCTGCACTTCTTGCAGGAAAAGTTGATAGTTATATAAAAGGGAAAAAAGTAGTGGCTGTTATATCTGGTGGGAACGTGGACTTACAGCGCATATCAAGTGTATGTGAGCACTTTTTTGTCGCTAATGAAGTGAAATAGTTTTATGAAAGAAGAGCTAAGAGAAATGATCTTAGCTCTTACTTTTTGTCTACCGTTTACTGTAAGTAGAAATAGACTTGCAAAATTTGCTGTTTAAAAATTATTTTATTTAAGCGCCTATTTTTACACATATCTTTAATGTTATAATAATTATTTCAATATTGTCGAAACGTAAGCAGAAATTTAATATAATAGTTTTAATGTGCTAATGAGCGGTGAGGAGGGCAGGGCATGAATAAAGAAGAACAGGTCATGAACGGTTTCAGGGAATTATATAATAAGCTGGTTTGGCTTAATAAAGATAAGATGGAAGAGGGTCTTAAAGGTTTTAAGTCTTCTGAAGTCCACTGCATTGAATATATTGAAAACAATGCAGATTCTAACGTGACACAACTCGCAGAGGCTTTTTATGTGACTCGCGGTGCTATAAGTAGAATGACTAAGAAGCTCATACAAAAAGGCCTTGTTGAAAGCTACCAAAAGTCAGAAAATAAGAAAGAAATTTATTTTAGGCTTACCGAACAAGGGAAAGAAATTTATAAAATCCATGAAAATCTGCACAAAGAGTTTCAAGAGCGAGATAAAGCTGTATTTGAACAAGTAACTGAAGAAGAATTCAACAGTATAATTAGCTTTGTGGAAAAGTATAGTAGACATTTGGATGCAGAAATAAAGAAACAAGGTATACATATTAAATCGTAATATATTTTAATAATAAAGTGAAACTTTAATCAGTGGGGGGTCTTCATCTCCACTGATTATCAGCCCTCACCAATCGGGCTTTTACGGGCAGCCTTACTCTAATGAGAATAGGCTGCTTTTTTATTATTTTATTTTTGTTGACTAATCAACAAAAAAGAGTTATTATTTTGTTGACAAAGCAACAAAATTTTTAGGAGAGAAGTTAAATGTCTATATTTAGATCGAAAAATGAAAGGGGAACTGAAAAAAGCATAGATAAACATGGTTTACTATTCGGACTTATTTCTGTATTTCTTTGTGGTATAGGTTTCAGTATCATCATGCCTGTAGTCCCATTCTTAGTACAGCCATATACAAGTAATCCGGAAGAACAAGCATTGGTTGTTACACTACTAACTTCCGTATATGCGGCCTGCGTGTTTTTAGCTGCACCAGTACTCGGAGCTTTAAGCGATAAGTATGGCCGTCGTCCATTACTTTTAATATGCTTATTTGGTTCTGCAATTGGGTACTTAGTTTTGGGAATAGGAGGAGCTTTATGGGTACTATTTGCTGGACGCATAATAGAAGGAATAACAGGCGGGAGCATAAGTACTATCTTCGCATATTTTGCAGACATCATTCCAAAAGAACAGAGAACGAAATATTTTGGATGGGTGAGTGCAGTTGTAGGTGCGGGAACTATCATTGGCCCAACCATTGGGGGGATACTTGCCAAGTTTGGTGATACTGTACCTATATATTTTGGTGCAATCATAACGTTAATAAATGTTGTATATGGGATCAAATATATGCCTGAGAGCCTTGAAAAAAATAATAGGTTGAAAGAGATTACTTTTGTAAGGTTAAATCCTTTTGTACAGCTAGCAAACATACTTTCCATGAAAAATTTAAAGTGGTTACTTGTCTCAGCGTTTTTACTTTGGATACCTAACGGATCTTTACAAGCAATTTTCACGCAATTTACAATGGATACTTTCAGTTGGAAACCTGCATTAATCGGACTTATGTTTTCAATTTTGGGCTTTCAAGACATTGTTTCACAAAGTTTTATCATGCCAAAGCTTTTGATCAAGCTTAGTGATAAACAAATAGCAATTCTTGGGATGGTTTCGGAGATTATAGGATACAGTTTTATTGCGGCATCAGCTTTGTTTTCACTCTATCCACTACTTATCGTTGGGATGCTGATGTATGGTTTTGGGGATTCAATTTTCGGACCTTCATTCAACGGGATGCTTTCAAAGTCTGTCAGTTCTAGTGAACAAGGAAGGATTCAAGGTGGAAGCCAATCTATTCAAGCTTTAGCAAGAATGATTGGTCCTATTCTTGGAGGACAAATCTATGTATCACTTGGTCATGCCGCACCTGCTTTTATGGGTATGATTCTTATAGTAGCGGCAATAGCAGTTTTATATAAGGGAACGCATGAAACTGTATAAAAGATAGATATAAGAATAAATAAAAGGGAGTCAGAACTTAGGAACAAGTGCTGATTCCCTATTTGTTTACGGTTTGAGAGCTAAGAGAAAAGCTTTTGTTTAGGAATTTATTCTGCTATGCTCTCATGGTGAAGGGTAATATTCAGTGAGGTGGAACTATCATTAATTACAGTTAGCTTTATTTGAAAGTAAAAAGGTAGGTAAATGACTAGATAGTTTCATTATGCTTGTGCTGAAGTAAATAATGACTCCATCTTTATTTTGCTCTTTTCTCGAATTTCAGCATCTGCGTGTCTCATCACGTATTTATGCGCTACAGCGATTGCTAAAACATCATCTAATAAGCCGATCCCAATAATAGCAGCTATATCTGGAATGAAATCGATTGCTAATACGTAATAAGATAAAGCGGCTAATATTATGAATTTCGCTTTAGTAGGTAATTCTTTCTTTTTCATTGTGTAGAATAAAATAATACTTTCATATACGCTGGATTTACCGAGGTTTACAGAGCTTTTTTTGAACTTTTTCCAAAGTGTCTGTTTCTCCATATAAACACTCCTTTTACAAAAACATAGATTTTTTAAAAGGATGGACAAAGAAGTGAGAGATTAATCAATTTTATTGTTTTTCTTAATTATATATTTCCATAAAAATAGGGGAATACCTGTTCAAAATAATATAATGTGGATTATGCAACGATTCACAGTGTTCCGCTAAATAGTATATATATTGTAAGATGTATGTGGATCATTTAGTTATTATTATGCATTTTATAAGCGGTATGGGGGAAGAAAAATGAAAATAATAGAACTACCAATTGAATTCGAATTTAACGGGCAAAAACAATGTGTTTATCCAAGTTTAATTATAGTACATAATGAATTAACGTTAGTCGATACAGGATATCCAAGTTTTTTACCTTTAATTGCAAATGCAATATTAAAACATGGATATGAGATGAAAAACTTAAAAAATATAATTATTACTCATTATGATGATGACCATATAGGGGCTTTATATGATTTCAAAGTGAAATATCCTCACATTAATGTTATTGCTAGTGAAATTGAATCTAACTATATTAGTGGTGATATAAAATCAGAGAGGTTAGTTCAAGCTGAAGAAATGTTAGAACGTATGCCAAATGAAGAAAAAGAATTTGGTAAATGGTTTATACAACAGTTAAAAAATATAAAACATATTTCCGTCGATGAAAAAGTGCATGATGGTCAAATGATTTTGAATAATGAATGTCAAATAGTAGCGACGCCAGGACATACTTCGGGGCATATTTCATTATATTTTCCGAATTTAGACTGTGTAATTACGGGAGATGCGGCTGTTCAAGAGAATCGTGAGTTAGTAATAGCTAATCCGAATTTTTGTTTGGATATAGAAAAAGCGAAACAGTCTTTAAATAGGATTAAAAGTTTTAAAGCAGCACAGTATTATTGCTATCATGGAGGAAAGCTTACTGTATAAATTAATGAAAACCGGTCTTTCCTAAATCGAAAAGATCGGTTTTTTAGTTCATATATTTTGCGATTTCAACCAAATCAGTAACATTATATTTCGGTAAAATTGAAATATATATGTAAAGAAGAATATATATAATTTGAGCAAGGGTATAGGGGGGAGAAAATGGGTTCGTTATTTGATGTAATAGCAGATATCATTTTATTTTATCCTCGAAATGACATGAAATTGAAACACCATATCGCAAAATTAAGTGAATTAGAGTGGTTTCGAAATCTAAATGAAGATCCGAAGTATACAAGTTTAATTTGGAGTAATAGAAAAATTAAAAAGTATATTTTGTCTTCTACTAACATGGAAACATTAATAAAATCCGAGAAAAAGCAAAAAGAATTTGTTCATCTAGTACACGATGAATATAAAAAAAGAAGATAAGAATTTTTTTATTTTTCATATTTGGCGAAACAAATGGTACAATGAAAGCTAATGTGAAAAATAAGGAAAAGAAGTGGTCTATTTGAAAAACTTTTTAGAATTAGGAATTAGTGAAACTTTTAATCATACATTACGTGAAAATGGAATTACAGAAGCAACACCAATTCAAGAGAAGGCAATTCCAGTTATTCTGTCAGGTAAAGATATTATTGGGCAGGCGAAAACAGGAACGGGTAAAACGTTAGCATTCGTGTTACCGATTTTAGAAAAAATCGATCCAGAATCTAGTGATGTTCAGGCCTTAATTGTTGCACCAACAAGGGAACTAGCTCTGCAAATTACAACTGAAATTAAAAAAATGCTTGTTCAAAGAGAAGATATTAATGTACTAGCGATTTATGGTGGGCAAGATGTAGCACAACAATTGAGAAAATTAAAAGGTAATACACATATTGTTGTTGCAACACCAGGACGATTATTAGATCATATACGACGTGAAACAATTGATTTAAGTAATCTTTCAACGATTGTACTAGATGAAGCGGATCAAATGCTTTATTTTGGTTTCTTATATGATATTGAAGATATTTTAGATGAGACACCAGGTAGTAAACAAACGATGTTATTCTCAGCAACGATGCCAAAAGATATTAAAAAATTGGCGAAGCGTTATATGGATGAACCGCAAATGATTCAAGTACAAAGTGAAGAAGTAACGGTTGATACAATTGAGCAGCGTGTCATTGAGACGACAGACCGTGCAAAGCCAGATGCACTTCGTTTTGTTATGGATCGTGATCAGCCATTTTTAGCTGTTATTTTCTGTCGTACAAAGGTTAGAGCAAGTAAGCTTTATGATAATTTAAAAGGACTAGGTTATAATTGTGCTGAACTTCATGGTGATATACCTCAAGCGAAACGTGAAAGAGTTATGAAGAGTTTCCGCGAAGCTAAAATTCAGTACTTAATCGCAACGGATGTAGCAGCTCGTGGACTTGATGTAGATGGTGTAACGCACGTATTTAACTATGATATCCCTGAAGATGTAGAAAGTTACATTCATCGCATTGGCCGAACAGGACGTGCAGGTGGATCAGGTCTTGCAATTACGTTCGTTGCAGCGAAAGATGAAAAACATTTAGAAGAAATTGAAAAAACGCTTGGTGCACCAATACAAAGAGAAATAATCGAACAACCGAAGATAAAACGTGTAGATGAAAATGGAAAACCGGTACCAAAGCCGGCTCCGAAGAAATCAGGTCAAAATCGTCAAAGAGATAGCCGCGAAGGTTCAAGAAGTGATTCGAGAAATAGCTCGAGAAGTGATTCAAGAAATAGTTCGAGAAATGAAAATAACCGATCATTTAATAAGCCAAGTAATAAAAAAGGTAGTACAAAGCAAGGTCAGCAAAGACGTGGTCGTTAAATAGTTATAATTGTAAAAGAGTCCCGAAATATTGTGGCTCTTTTTTTGTTTGTATACAACAAGGATGATGGCAAGAAAAAATTTCATTCACCGTATTTGAAATTTATAAAGGGAATTTTATAGTTCAAAACCAGTAGAGAAAGGGTATTACTATCATTCAGCAGAACACTTTGGTTAAAAGAAAAGGTATTGAAGCGAGCGAGTATTTTCATTATACATTCCGCAATTATCGAAATAGAACAAGAGAAGTTTATGAAGGATTAAACTCGTATTGGTGTACGATCGTTGGAAACTGGAAAACTAATTTGTTAGTTTTTATCGATGAGGAACTCGAGAAGCACCACTGCCATCCTTATGGGGAAATTGCTTACGACGACGATGAAGGTAATGTAATGATAATATGCGAAATAAGAAAAAAGGACTAGCAGTCGTACCTGCCGTCCTTTAATAGGAGAAAAAGTAATCTTGTTTAGAACTACGCATAAACAGAAAATCTGCTTGTAATTAGTTTTACCCTAAATATACGTGTCTATACAAAAAAGGGATAAGTAAAAAATACTTATCCCCGGAAGGGAAATCCCAAGTACCAAAATGGCTCGTATTGGTCTGCAGGTTCAAAAGTAGTATATGTAAAACGAAAAATCTCATACAAAAAGCAGACAACGATTTTGGTTGTCTGCCAGTGAGTTCAATGAGTTAGCTAATTGTGATAATTTGCATCCCCATTGCGAGAAGAGTGAAGCTGCTAGTTCAAACAGCTTGTTGGTATTATTTTCGATTTCTTAAAAAATATACATCAAAAGAAAGAGGTATTAGCCATGGACACGGCAGCTTGAAAGTAGTATGTATTTTTATTTGAAAAATATTCAAGGGGTGAAGAAACATGGAATGTTTAATAAAGGTGTTTGTTTTATTAATCAGTTAATTAATAAAACAAAATAGTTATTTGGGAGAAAGGGAAAATGAATATGAGATGAATTGAAGCTGTTGAAAAATTACTTGAAGTGATGAAAGAATGCTTTTGGAACGGAACATCTTTAAAGGGTGAAGCTAATGATTTTAATATTGTATCTTGGCTGATTGAAGAAGCGACGCGTAAAACAAAATAAAAATTTCATTTTGTAGCAAAGGGGAATAGATATGTGTACTTATTGGGGAAAAGTAGATAAAGAGTTCTTTAAGAGGCAAGAACCGGAACAAAATAAAAGAGCAGCTAGCAAAAGCTAACTGCTCAATACAAGGAGATACAGAGAAGACTACTTTAAATGAATGTTGGCATACAGCCCACATTCAGTATTGACCGAATATTTATTTTAAATTCAATTTATTTAAAGTAAACATCCCAACAGATAAAATGGTTGCGCCTGCTACAGAACCTAGCCAGTCTCTCCAGCCTAATGTATTTAAAGATACATATGTTAAATCCGTAATTAAGAAGATAGCAAACATTAATACACCAAATGCTAAGCATCCCCAAAATGTTTGCAAATATTTAATCATCTTCTTTCGGAACTTGCTCATATAAATCACCCTTATTAATAATTTATATTTTTATAAATAAATTATTATATATAAAAAAATAAAAGTACGAAATATGCAATATTACATATTGGAACTCAACAAAATACTCCATTGATAAGTACATAGATCAAGCGGAGGGCATCGTTCTTTTCCTAAAATGAAAGGTGACGATAAAAAACATGAGATACGTTTTAAACAAATTGAGCGTACGTTAAAAAATAAAAATTTATAAAGGAAATAGAAAGTAGGATGTTGTATATACAATAATAGGAAACTTTTTGCAAACTAAACATATAATTTTAATAGACCGACAGTCGGTCAGGTGGGAAGGAGAACTTGAATGCGAATTGTAAAGGAGTATGAGGAGCGTAGAAAGGAAATTTTAGAAACAGCTGAGCGTTTGTTTCTTACGAAAGGTTATACGAAAACAACCGTAAATGACATTTTAAAAGAAATAGGTATAGCAAAGGGGACGTTTTATCATTATTTTAAGTCGAAAGAGGAAGTAATGGATGAAATCATTATGAGGATTATTAAAGAGGATGTCACTAAGGCGAAAAGGATTGTCTCCAATCCCGATATCCCCGTTTTAGATAAGTTATTTAAAATTTTAATGGAACAATCACCAAAATCAGGAGATGTAAAAGAAAAAATGATTGAACAATTCCATCAACCGAATAATGCAGAAATGCATCAGAAAAGTTTAGTGCAATCCATTATACATTTATCTCCTATATTAACGGAAGTTTTAGAGCAAGGAATAGAAGAAGGCATATTTTCTACTCCATACCCAAAAGAAACAATTGAATTATTACTCTCTTCAGCACAAGTCATATTTGATGATGGTTTATTCCAGTGGAAACCGGAAGAAATGATAAACAGAGCTAAAGCTTATATCAAAATGATGGAAGCATCTGTCGGAGCGAAAGAGGGATCTTTTGATTATATGATGGAAGTTTTAATTAAACAGAAATAGTGATTTTCTGTTTGAGTATTATCGACCGGCAGTCGGTCTAACTAAATGAAGGATGTGATGAGGATGCCAGCAAGTATTCAATCTTCCTTGAAAGATTTTCACTTAATGGTAAGTGGTCAAATTATTACTATTTTAGGTTCAACACTATTACGTTTTGCACTGTCTTTATATGTGCTAGATATAACAGGACGTGCCGATATATTTGCAGGGTTATATGCCATAACGAGTATCCCGTTTTTGTTAGCTCCTCTTGGCGGAGCGATAGCAGATCGTTTCAACCGCCGTAATGTAATGGTCATTTTGGATTTTATAAACGCTGCTATTGTATTAAGCTTTATAGTTTTGTTATTAACTGAATCGGTATCTATTTTATTGATTGGAACAATTATGTTTTTACTAGCAGTCGTTAGTGCAATGTACGCATCAGTTGTTATGGCAAGTATTCCGCAATTAGTTCCAGAGAAAAAGTTAGAACAAGCAAACGGTATCATAAATGGTGTGCAAGCATTATCTAATATAGTTGCACCTGTACTAGGAGGAATATTATATGGCATAATTGGTTTGAAAATGCTCGTCATAATAAGTTGTCTTGCTTTCTTTTTATCTGCAATTTTAGAAATGTTTATTACAATACCTTTTATAAAAAGAGCGCAAGAAAGCCATATCATACCGACAATTATAAAAGATATGAAAGAAGGTTTTCTTTATGTTTTAAAGCAACCTTTTATTTTGAAGGCTATGTTACTTGCAGCTTTACTAAACTTAATTTTGACACCGTTATTTGTTGTTGGAGGACCTATTATATTACGAGTAACTATGCAGAGTAGCGATACGATGTATGGAATTGGAATGGGATTAATTGATTTTGCAACCATATTAGGGGCATTGTCAATCGGTTTCTTTGCTAAAAAGTTACAGATGAAAACATTATATAATTGGATGCTTATCATAGCTTTATTAGTTATACCAGTGGCACTATCAGTTACACCGTTTACTCTTAATTTAGGATACTATCCACCATTTATCCTCTTTATACTTTCTTCTCTTCTAATCGCAATGATTATGACAATTGTATCCATCTATGTGATTACTGTAGTCCAAAAGAAAACACCAAATGAAAATCTAGGAAAAGTAATGGCAATTATAACAGCGGTATCTCAATGTATGGCACCAATTGGGCAAGTCGTATATGGTTTTATGTTTGAAGGATTCAGTACGAAAATTTATTTACCTATATTAGCTATAAGTTTCATAATGATAATAATAGCGGTGGTGACGAAGAAAATATTAAGAAATGAAGGGAACTAGCTTCATATGCTTAGAGTATTAGCGAAACCCAATCCTAATCAATTCTTTATCATTTATTTCAATTACGAATCTATATTCTTTGTCTAATATCCAGTAATAAAAACTGACTGCATCAACGTCAACTAATGATTGGAATACTTTATCAAGATTTGTACTTACTACAGGGATTTCATAGTTATCCCATATTATAAAAATCTGTTCGTCAAAATCTAGTTGGTTTGCTCTAATAAGGGAAATTAGTTGTTCTTTGTTCGAAGCTATGAATTGGTTATCTATCTGTTCCCAATCTATTCTTCCCGAGACAGTTATAGGAAATGAATTCATTAAAATAATAGCAATCTGCTGGCTTTTTTCTTGGGAGAAAATGAGAGTTTCGTTTCCTAGGGATTCAAGGCATTCACTAAACAAAGGGTTTGTGTCATTGTTGTTTTTGGTTTTCAGTGCTCTTAACTTTTGTCGCAATTTCCATTGTCTTGACGATCTATCATCCATTTTTAACATTCCTTATACAATTATTTAATAATGAGTATAGCATATAAGGGAAGTCTTTATGAAAAGGAACTTTTTAAATATAAATTAAATAAAAGCGTTATTTGAAAAAAAGCCTTTTAAGGAAAGATAAGAGGCCATCAAAAAATATAACAACATGAAAATTTTATATTATGTATATACAATTTAAAGAGTTAGTGGAAATAATAAAATGTATAAAATTCTTATAAAAAAGCCCTAGGATTAGGGGATCTAGGGCTTCCTCTGTTGGTATATCTCACACGACATTATAAAAAGAAAAGAACTTAATGAAGGTAACACATGAATGTTTCGTAAATGTATCAAAAAAGTGAACAAAAGCGTTATTTTATTAGAAAAGTATGATTGTATGAAATAACATGTATGAAAGAAGAGGCGTTAGCAAAAATATCCCTTAACGAAATCGGCTTTATTTTTCAGCAAAGTAACCTTCTTAAGTGACTCATGTTGTATAGGTAGCAGAGAAAACAGAAAGAGTTCTTTTTATGGAGGACGGAGAAGTTGTTAGTGAAATACAACTAGGCAAGTTTAGGAATGATGATTTAAAAGCGCGAGAAGAGAAATTGTTAAAATGGTTAGCTGTACTCGGATTTTAAAGACAAAAACTCCTATTGAATATAGGAGTTTTTTCTTTGTTTGAAAGTTCGAAAAGATATATAATAATTTTCTGACTATTAATTTATGGAGGGGTATTAATGAAAACTGAAACGTTACACACACAAGAAGACATTTTAAAAATGCTTGATTCATTATTAAGACCTGCAGAACCATTTTGGAATGATTTTTATAAGAATAGAGAAAAGGATGTTCCGTTTTTTGAAAATGTTCCAGATGAGAATCTAGTTTCGTATATACAAAAAGAGAGAGTTTCAAAAGGGAAGGTATTAGAACTTGGATGTGGTCCAGGTAGAAATGCCATTTATTTAGCGACTCAAGGATTTGATGTAACAGCAGTGGATTTATCTGTAGAAGGCATTAATTGGGCTAAAGAAAGGGCATTGGCAAAAGGGGTAGCAATTCATTTTATTTGTGATTCAATTTTTAATTTAGAGGTTCAAAACGAATTTGATTTTGTATACGATTCGGGCTGTTTGCATCACATTCCACCGCATAGAAGAATAAATTATGTGGATTTAATTAAAAACTCATTAAAATCGGGTGGTTATTTCGGATTAACATGTTTTGCGGCAGGCGATTTAGATGAGCGAAATGGATCGGAAATAACAGATTGGGATGTATATAGAGGATGGAGTCTACAAGGTGGTCTTGCATACTCGGAAGAAAAGTTAAGAGAGATATTTAAAGAATTTGAGGTAATTGAGATTAGAAGGATGAAACAAATGAAACAACCGAAAGAAATGTTTGGAGAATCATTTCTTTGGACAGCATTATTTAAGAAGAAATAATAAAGTAGATAATTGACAAACTCATCGTTTTTATAGACAATATATTCATAGGAATATACGTTCGGTTTTTGAGTGACGTATGTTTTACATAAATACATAACAAGGGGCTGTCTCCATATGAGTAACGCAAATCAAAAAATTACTACGTTTTTAATGTTTGAAGGCAAAGCTGAGGAAGCAATGAATTTTTATACGTCGCTATTTGATCAATCGGAAATTGTAAGTATTTCTCGCTACGATGAAAATGGACCTGGTAAAGAGGGAACTGTAATTCATGCAACTTTTACGCTAAATGGCCAAGAGTTTATGTGTATTGATAGTTATGTAAATCATAATTTTACATTCACTCCAGCTATGTCTCTTTATGTAACTTGTGAGACAGAAGAAGAAATTGAAACGGTCTTTCATAAACTAGCGCAGGATGGAGCAATTCTCATGCCTTTAGGTTCTTATCCGTTTAGTAAAAAGTTTGGCTGGTTAAATGATAAGTATGGTGTATCTTGGCAGTTAACTCTTGCTGAATAAAAAAGAAAAAGCGTAGCTTATTTTTGTTTGTAAAAGATGTTCATCTTGTATGGAATGAAGTTTCTAGGGTTTTAAAGAATAAAGGTATTCTTATTGCTGGATTTACAAATCCGTTACTATGGATTTTTGATGATAACCAAGAGCAAAAAGGTATTCTTGATATTAAACATTCAATTCCTTCATCAACATTGGATTATTTACCAGAGGATGAAGTTCAAGATTACATCGATTCAAATCAAACAATAGAATATGCGCATACTTTAGAAGACCAAATCCAAGGCCAAATTGAAGCTGGTTTTGCTATAACAGGTTTTTATGAGGATGATTTTGGTGGGACAAGGATATTAGATAAGCATATTAAAACATTTATTGCGACAAAAGCTATAAAGTTAAAGATGGATTAAGAATTTTTGCTTGTCATACGGGGCGTCAGTCGAAGAATGCTCTTAAAATAGAAAAGGATGGTGCTTTCCATCCTTTTCCTTATGTATTTTGAGTGTCGAAACTATTCTCAAAACAAGTTTTACACTACCAATTGTATAATTAGGTTATGCTTTTATATTAAGAATTTTGCTGACCAAATCTTTTCCCGAGTTTAGCTAACAATTCAGGTTGATCGCTTTGGCTCATTATAACTTCAATAAAGATAAGTTGATTCTTATTAAAAGTTATATTTGTTAAGACTTCTGCTAATTCTGCTTCATTTTCTACTTTAAATGTTAGACTTTTTTCTTCTGACCCAAATACCATTGATAGTTTATTGTAATCCCACATTTGTATATCATTATAAGGTTGGTTTTGGCCGTGAATGGCACGTTCAACGGTGTATCCGTTGTTATTGATTAAAAATATAATCGGTTTTAAATTTTGACGTAGTATAGTTGATAACTCTTGGGCAGTTACTTGGAAAGAACCATCACCAATAATTAAAATGTTGCGCCGTGATAAATTGGCGAGCTGTGTACCAAGTAGAGCGGGCAGTGTATATCCGATAGATCCCCATAACGGTTGTCCTACATATGCAGTGTTATTAGGTAGAGGGATAGCAGCACTACCAAAGAAAGGTGTTCCTTGTTCTACAATTAAGATGTCGTTTTCTTGTAAGAAATGGTACATTTGCTGCCAAAAACGTTTTTGTGTGACCATTTTTGCTTTTGGATTGAACTCTTCAGTAAAAGGTGATGGTGCTGAAATAAATGGCTTAATTTCAAGAGTATCTTTATTACGATGCGCAATTGAATCACTTAAATGTTGTAAAACATCCTGCATTACAACTGGACCGTATTTTTTATCTATAATTTTCACAGTGTAGGGATGGATTTCTATAACTTGTTCTTTTGTAAAACCTTGTGTGAAGCCGCCTGTAATAGTATCAGTTAACTTCACACCAATACTAATAATACAATCAGATTCATCAATTCTTTTTCGCAAGTACGGAGAACTTACATCACCAGTATAAATCCCTATAAATTGAGGGTGTTTTTCTGGGAATATTCCTTTTCCCATACTTAACGTCGCGATGGGAAACCCAGTTTTTTCTACAAATTGATGTAAATTTTCTTTAGCGTGAAATCGATCTACTTCAAAATCAGCTAAAATTACAGGTTTTTTGGCGTTATTTATTATTGAAGTAGCATGTAGTAGCATTTTATCCAACGCTTCTTTATTACTTAAAATCGGTTTATATAAAATTGGTTCTGTAGGTTTATTAATTGGTTTATTATATACATCAATCGGCAAATTAATATGAACCGGGCGTTTTTCATTCCAACATGCACGTAAAACACGGTCAATTTCCTCAGCAGCATGCTCAGGTGTTACATTTGTTTGTGCCACAGTGATTTCTCGATACATATTGGAAAAGTGATCGAACTTTCCATCTCCTAACGTATGATGGACGATTGCTCCATTTTCCATTACTTTTGTTGGTGGCGTACCCGTGATTTTTATAACTGGCACGTTTTCCGCATATGAGCCAGCAATACCGTTAATAGCGCTTAATTCTCCAACTCCGAAAGTAGTAATAAGAGCAGCGATTCCTTTTATGCGAGCGTACCCATCTGCTGCATATGCAGCATTTAATTCGTTACAATTGCCAATCCACTTTAAATTTTCATGTGCTACCACATCATCTAAAAAGGCAAGATTATAATCACCAGGAACCCCAAATATATGTTCAATTCCTAATTCATGTAGTCTATCCAATAAATATGTACTTACAGTATATTGTTTTTTCAAATGAATCATCTCCTAATTATGCAATGAATGTTTCAATAGACTAAATAAGTTCTAATGCGTTGATTAAAATATTCATTACTAGATTGTGGTATAATTTACATACAGGGGGAAAGTAGATGACACAACATAAAGAAGAACAGATGAATGAGGCATTAGCATTATTTTATTTTGCATATAAAACATTTACTGAAAAGCCAGATGAAATTATAAAAGAATATGGCATTCAACGAGTACATCATCGAATTTTATTTTTTATCGCACGTTTTCCAGGGATAAGTGTAAATGAGTTATTATCACTATTAGAAATAAGTAAACAAGCTCTCCACGGACCGCTACGTCAACTTGTGGAAAAGGGCTTAATTGAGAGTAATGAAGCTATGCATGATCGACGTGTGAAACAGTTGTCTTTAACAGAAAAAGGTACAGATTTAGAGAAAAAACTGAGTGATGTACAAAGACAACAAATGGGTTCTATTTTTTCAAAATTTGGTGAATCATGTGAGGACAATTGGCACCAAGTTATGAATGAAATGGCAAATAGCCGATCAGGTTTTGATGCTTGGATATCCAAACGTGAAATACCAGTCGATCAAAAATAATGAAAAAACTTCTGTTTTTATCGTTTGAAAAAGAACAAATTTTATCCATACATTTGGCAACTATGATTTGGTCATAGAGTGAATGGATAAAAAGATACATTACTAGATACTTTATACGTGTACGCAATGGAACAATAAAATTCACATTTCCGAAAGGGGAATTATAATGATAAAACTTGTACTTATTCGTCACGGACAAAGCTTATGGAATCTTGAAAATCGCTTTACTGGATGGACAGATGTTGATCTATCAGAGAATGGATTAAGTGAAGCGAGAGAAGCAGGAGCAATATTAAAGAAAAACGGATATACTTTTGATGTGGCTTATACATCAGTATTAAAACGCGCAATTCGGACGTTATGGATTGTACTTCATGAGATGGATCTTACTTGGGTTCCAATACATAAATCTTGGAAGCTAAATGAAAGACATTATGGTGCATTGCAAGGGCTGAATAAAGATGAAACTGCACAAAAATATGGTGAGGAGCAAGTTCATATTTGGAGAAGAAGTGTTGATGTAAGACCACCGGCTCTTACTGAAGACGATCCTCGATATGAAGCGACCGATCCAAGATATAAAACACTCAAAAAAGGTGAATTTCCATTAACTGAATGTTTAGAGGATACGGAGAAGAGAGTACTTGCTTATTGGCATTCAGAAATTGCGCCGACATTAAAAAGTGGTAATAAAGTAATTATTTCATCACACGGTAACACAATTCGCTCGCTAGTAAAATATTTAGACAACCTTTCAAGTGATGGTGTAGTTTCATTAAATATTCCCACTAGCATTCCGCTTGTTTATGAATTAGACGAAAACTTACGTCCGATTCGTCATTATTATTTAAGTATGGATGGAGAAGTACCTGAAGGGGAAATTCCGAAACATATTTCTTTTTAATACGAAAATTTGAAATGAATGCTTGTCTACATATACAATATAGACTCATGGTAAAGTGAAATTTTAATCAGTAGGGGTCTTATTTCCCACAAATAACAGGATAAAAGACGTGGTACTTTCTAATATATATGCGATGTAGCTAATTTTAGAAGCTTGTCCACGTCTTTTGTCATAAAGAGAGCAGCTTGCGCATGTAATGATATCGTGAGTAGTTTTTGAATGGAGGGTGATGTGATTAATGATCTCTAACATTCGAATTGGCTTATTTGTTTTAGCGATTGTCTTTGTAGTCCTTGTTTTCTTTTATTGGAAAAATGAGGAGTTGTACGAGGAGAAAAAGCAACGTATTAGAAAGGCTTGGTATGGTTTGTTTATCATATCTGTCACCGTGTATTTCATGATAAAAGGAATTGATTTAACCCTCTGGAAAAATCTTTTAATGTTTACTGCAATGGTTATTTTTGTTGATATTGCGTTCATTTTAACGCCTAATATTTCAGAAATATGGGGTGCGAAATTTAGCGATATTGGCAAGACAGTTCAATCAATAAAACGATCATTAATTGCATCTAAAGCGAGAGGGGAAATATACACGACAATTATTCAAAATGTTAATCCAGCAGTATTCGGTACGATGGAATGGCATACGGAAGAGGAATATACAAAGAGCTTAAATGCATTTTTAGATTCATATGGGGAAAAGATTGGCGCGAAAATTGTTGTTTTTGAAGCCGCGAAAGAGTTAAATACAAACTTTCGTGGTATTCGCTCGCAATTTAGTATTATCGTTCCGTTAGAACATATCGAGCAATTGAATGAGCAGAAAGCGGTGCAAGTAGAAAATGTCGGGATTATACCAGCAAAAATAGTAAGTGACGTTTTCATTGTTATTGATGGAAAGAAAAATAACCTGCAAGATCGGGATTTTGAAAATGTATATAATTTAACAATACATCATAGTTATTTTAGTAAATAAGGACAGAATCTTTTTCTGTCCTTTTCTTCTATACATAAATTAAAAACAAAATCCGACAAAGTTGAATAAAATTGGACAATCATTCCTACACTAGCATGTAGAGGTGATTGTAGTGGTAAAAGATTATGACAATGATTTTTTTAAAGAAGGTAACGAAGATACAACAGATTTCTCTTTAATAAAAGGGGATACGTTGCAGCAAGTAGAAGAATTAGAAGAAGAATTAAAAAGAAAATCATAAGTGTACACTCTTTCTACATTTGCTATATAATATAAATAAAAGGTTGTATCTTTTTGAAAAGGGGGAGAAGAGATGGCTGAAGTCAATGTGCAAAAGTCTTCGTTTTTTAAAGAAAAAAAAGAAGAATCCAATACAGATTTCTCTCTTGTGAAAGGTGCATTAACGGAGAATATAAATCGGTTAGAGAAACTGATGAATAATAGTAGTTCAAAATATATACAGGTGAAAAGAACAAAAGAAAATGCATAGAGCATTTTCTTTTGTTCTTTTATTTAATAGTAAACTTATCTTTTACTTTTTCAGGTAAATCTGCTTTCTGAATCTCTTCATAGGACTTTACTTCAATTGATGATATTTCATTTTTATTATTATCATCTTGATCTACATAAAGGCGTAAAAACGCGTCTGCATTTAATTTATGATTGTTTTCTTTTTTTGTACTTCTAAATGTAATTTGTTTTTTGACGCCATCTTCATCATATGCGGGCAGCGTATAGTTTCGTAAGTTTCTACCATCTACCTTTTCGATAGTTCCTTCGCCTTTTATCTGCATGTAATATACATCTTTACCAATTCTATTTAGTGACGCTCTCTCACAGCCAATAGTAAAACTAGAAAATAATAAACATAGTGTAATAATTGCTAAAAACTTTTTCATTTTCTTTATCTCCTTTAATGTGTTTCTTTAAAAAGTATACGGCTATTATTAAATGAGAAAAATCGATATAGATTACAATGCCCTTACAATGTTGTAAGAGTGTTTTACATAAAATGAACAATAAAAGTTAAAAGAAAGGTAAAATAATGAATCATGGTATAATGATAAAAGACTTACATAATATTTTTTCATTTTGAAAGGAGCTTGAAAAATGTATTCTACTTTAGAACAATTAACAAAGCACCCTGTATTTTATCATTTTGCAGAAATTTCAAAGATTCCTAGAGGATCAGGTAATGAAAAGGAAATTAGTGATTATTTAGTGGGCTTTGCAAAAGAGCGTAACTTAGAAGTCATTCAAGATGAAGCATTAAATGTCGTTATTAAAAAAGAAGCAACAGCTGGTTATGAAAATGTACCAGCTATTATTATTCAAGGTCATATGGATATGGTTTGCGAAAAAAATCAAGCAACAGTACATGATTTTGAAAAAGATCCAATTGAATTACGAATCATTGGGGACATGTTATATGCAAATCAAACAACTCTAGGTGCTGATAATGGTATTGCAGTTGCGTATGCATTAGCTTTATTAGATTCGAAAGAAATTCCGCATCCAGCACTTGAAGTCGTTATCACTACTGAAGAAGAAACGACAATGGGTGGGGCTTTTGCTATTGATCCAAATCATTTTGAAGGAAAGATATTTATAAATATTGATTCTGAAGAAGATCATAAATTACTTGTAAGTAGTGCAGGTGGTGCGAAAGCTGTTGAAACAATTCCCGTAATTTGGGATGAAACGCCAGCGAATATGGATGCATACCGTCTATATGTTGGTGGTCTAAAAGGCGGACATTCTGGTATGGAAATTGATAAACAACGCGGTAATGCGAACAAAGTATTAGGACGAGTATTACGTGATTTATCAGCACATACGGAGTTTAACATAAGTGAAGTTCACGGCGGATTAAAAACGAATGCAATTCCGCGTGAAAGTATAGCTACAATTTTAATTCGTACAGAAGATGTAGGACAAGTAGAAGAAAAACTAGAATCATGGACACGTGTATTACAAGAAGAAATGCGTGCTGTTGATCCAGATGTTCATGTTACACTGACAAAATTGGATGAAACAGTTGAAAAAGTATTTGCTAAAGAGACACAAAAGCAGCTTATTTCATCATTATTCTTAATTCCAAATGGCATTCAAAGTATGAGCATGGATATTAAAGGTCTTGTAGAAAGCTCAACAAATTTAGGCGTTATTGAAACGTTGCAAGATGAAATTAAATTACGTAACGAAGTGCGAAGTTCTGTAAGTAGTTTAAAACAACATGTTGCAGAAGAAATCAAATATATTGCTGAATTAGTTGGTGCTACATTTGAAATAGAGTCAGAGTATCCAGAATGGCCATACAATCCAAACTCACAAATTCGTAATTTATTTGAAAAAGTGCATCAAGAAAAATACAATAAAGAAATTGAAATCTTCGCTGTGCATGCGGGGATTGAGTGTAGCGCATTCGTTCAAAAAATGCCTGAATTAGATGCAATTTCATTCGGACCAGACATTTTTAACGTCCACACTCCAGATGAACATATCAGTATCTCTTCTGTAGTGAATAACTGGGGATTCTTCATTGATGTAATGAAGGGTACAAAAGAATTAGCTAAGTAATAACGACGAAATAAAAAGGAGCCTATAAAAATTTATAGGCTCCTTTTTTGTATTGGAATTTATCCCGCTATTTGCAGAGCAGCCCGATTGGTTTAACTAACAATCAGTGGGGGATGAATAAAACCACTACTGATCAAAGTTTCACTTTATGAGAAGTCATTTTTCGTTAGTATGTAATATTAAGCTTGAACAATTAATAAGGATGAATTGTTGATGTTTTTTAGTACTGATGAAGGGGTGGAGAAATGAAGGGAAGAAAGCATTTTATTGTTTGTATGTTTTTATTGTTCTTCACATTTAGTTTTATTGGTGTTCAGAAAATAATAGCAGAAGAAGTTGAATTTACAGGAACAACAGCTCCATTGAATGTAAATGTTAGAGAGGCAAAAAGTTTGAATGCAAATATTGTAGATGTGATTCCCGGAAATACAACAGTATCTTTTAAAGGATGGGAGTATGGTGAAGCGGTTAAAGATTACTGGACAGGAAATTTAGATAATCGTTGGTTTTATTATTTTAAAGATGGAAAAAAAGTATATGTAACGTCAGCGTATATTAATGGAAATCCTCCAAATACATCAATAGATCGTAAATTATCTGTACCTAACATATTACAAGAAAGATCAAATTGGTGTTGGGCAGGCACTTCGGTTTCAGTTTTAAATTATTTTGGGAAAACTCCTTCACAAGATCAGTACGTTAGGTATGTTAAGGGTGGATCATATAATAATCCTGCAACTTCACGTGAAATACAATATGGATTATCAGGATATGGTGTTAGCTCAGCTATAAGTTCTGGAGCAAAATCATATGATTGGTTCAAAAGACAAATTAATAGTAATCAGCCGATGATTGCACTCATTATGTGGCAAAATGGAGCTAACATCGGACACTTTCTAGTACTTGATGGGTTTTATAAAGGGACAAATGGAACAGATTATATAACGTACATGGACCCTTGGTATGGTGATCATTATAATCATAATTTCAGTACGTTCCATAACAATAATAATTTTTGGTGGAGTGAAACTGTTTATAATATCCATGCAAACTAATAATATTAAAAGCGGGGGTTCATAAATGGGAAAACTACTTAAGCTTGTGATACCGTGCATGTGCTTAATGACCGTTATTATTTTCGCTAGTAAAATTAGTTATGCATCAAAAAATAAAAGTGAATCAGTACAATCGATCGCATTAAAAGATTATCAATATAGTAAGGGAAGTTCTTCTGAAAATTTAAGTTTTGAAAAAATAACAACATCTCCATTTTCGTTACCAATCTATGCAACAATTCCAGCACAGCAAATTTTAAATAGCTCTGAATTTAAGAATTTACTATTACCAACAAATGAAAAGCTGTGGTTTATTATGAAGGGTGAGCAGCCAGAAGGACTAATTGTTGCGAATGATATTGAACCGATTCGAACGGGCGGAGAAAATAGAAGTAAAGATTTATATGGATTATATACAGCAATAAAGAATAATACAAATGAAACAAAAGATATTAGTTATTTCGAATTTGAAGGGCAAGGAATATTGGTAGTAAATCAAAATAATGATCAAGAAATATACCTTAGTAAAGGTGCCGCTGCCATATTAAAACTTCCTACTGGTCAAAAAGTATTGAGCAGTGAAGTATTACAGAAAATGAAAGAGAGAATTGTAACTGGTTTTGAATAGTGGTAATGTCTGATTCTTTTTTGTGTTTATACAGGGTTGAATAGGGAACAGGATCAATGGTAGCATTAGGGCATCTTTACTGTTTGAAACCTAATAGTGTATATAAAAAGGTTAGAGAAGTTAATTCTCTAACCTTTTTATATTAATGTATGAAATTTAAAAAGTGATGGAGTAAACCAAATAATAAAAATTTGTCTGCTCTTCTATTTTTATTTGCAATTTAAACTCGTTATATTCCGCTATCTATTGTACAACCTTTTTACATAGCTGAATTTTTTTATTTGAAAATAAGGGTGCATCTATAAAACCATAATGATAAACTAAAATACCTAATTCCACTCTAGAATTAATATGCCATTTTTCTTTAATATGATTAATTATCGTTGAAATTCTTCGAGGGGTAACATATATTTTTTTGGAAATTTCTGCATCTGTATATCCTTTTGCTACATAAATAGCTACTTCTAACTCTCTTTCGGTCAACATTCTTTTCATAAAATACGCTCCTTCGAAATTATTTATATAAAAATCAAAAGAAACTATTAAAAGAAATAAAGGTGAAAAATCATATTTATTTTAATCAGGCTATTTGCGGATAGTAAGACTCCCACCTCAAAATTTAGATGTGGCAAAGAAGTCGAACTCCCTGTAAAAGCCTGCCTGGAGTGGACTAATAATCAGTGGGGGGATAAAACTCCCATTAATTATTAGTGAACCATATTTTAATAATTTCTCGTATTGTAATACAAGTTTGTAAAAGAAACTATAAATCCATATAATTAGTAATTGTAACTATATTAATTTTACATTACATTAAAAGTTGGGAAATATTCTTATACTCATAAAGTGTTACATTTGAGGGAGGAAAGATGGAATTCTACAATCTTGGTATTATTATTAAAGAACTTAGAAAGAAAAAAAACATGTCACAATCTGAATTATGTCATGGAATATGTTCACAAAGTCAAATTAGTAAGATAGAAAAAGGTATTATTTATCCATCTAGCATATTGTTGTATCAATTATCTGAAAGACTTGGTATTGATCCAAATTATATATTCGCACTAACCAAAAATAAAAAAATAAAATATATTGAAAATGTAAAATGTGTAATGAGAGATTGTGTGAAACAAAAACAATATAATGAGCTTTACGAAATAGTAAAAAAAGAGAAAGATGAGAATAATTTTCAATCAAAAGAAGATAAACAATTTCTATTATGGCATGAAGCGATTGCTATATATTATGTAAATGGAGCAACAAGTAATGCCTTTGACATTTTAAATAGAGCACTAAAACAAACCTTAAGTAGTAGTAACTTTTTATCAGAAAAAGAAATAAGCATAATGAATTCAATTGCTATAATACATGCAGAAAATGAAGAGTATGAGAAAAGTATAAATATATTAAAACAAAGTTTAATTAATTTTAATAAGATAGAATTTCCTAGAGAAAAAGAAATCAAATTAAGACTCATTCATACGTTAACAAAATGTTTACACCTTGCAAATCAATATGAAGAAGCAATAAAGTATAGTGAAATAGGTATAAAATTAGCGATAAATATGAATACTTTATACTTATTAGGTGAATTATTTTTTGAAAAAGGTGCAATTTTATTGAAAGTTCAGCACTCAAATGAAGTTGGTTTAACAGACATAAAAAAAGCATTATTTATATTTGAACTAACTGAAAGAAAACAATATATAAAAATGATCAAGGAAAAATATATTAAAAATCAAGAATAAACAAGAAAGAATTCTAACATAAACTATTCCTAATTGTTATTTTTTTCTAAAAAAAGTACTGTAATACGAACTATTCCTAATTGTTATTTTTTTCTAAAAAAAGTACTGTAATACGAACTATTCCTAATTGTTGTTTATTGCTAAAATAAATACCGTAATATTAGATAAATATAAAGGGTGGCATTTTATGAAATCAAGAGGAATTACTCGTAAAGCAGATAGCATGGGGCGTATTGTTATTCCAATGGAAATAAGACGGAGTTTAGGAATTGTAGAAAAAGATTCTCTTGAAATGTTTATAGAAGAGGACCAGATTATTTTACGAAAATATCAATCTCCAAGAGCTTGTGCACTTACAGGGGATATTTCAGACAGCAATATTTCTTTAGCGAATGGGAAGATTATTGTAAGTCCAAACGGGATGGAACTGTTAATAAAGAAGTTACAGCAATATCTTTTAAAATAAAGTGAAACTTTAATCAGGGGGAGTTTTGTTCATCCCCACTGATTATCAGCCCTCACCAATCTTGCTTTTATGGGCAGCCCGAACCCCCACCTAACTTCTTTGCTTCCGCTGTATTTCGAGGTAGGGGTCTTACTGCCCGGCAAATAGCGGGGTAAAAGGTAAGTAAGAACTTTAAAATAGAATATACTTGAAAAAAATTCCTCTATCAATTTAGGGGGGGTTTTTATTTTTATCAATAAAATTGAGGGGTCGTAGTTCGTTCAATGGAATACGAATTACTTCATAAATAGTCTGACTATTTTTTATAAAAAAACTATTCATTTACATTTTTTGGTTTCGTGTTATATTTTTAATGTTAACATAGTTGTATTGAAAATTCCGATTTTAAAATTAGGAAAACTTTAGAAAATGAAAGAGATTTTTAAATTAAATTTACCAATTCAATAGAGGTTCGTCGGGGAAATGTACCTAAGAAGAAATCTCTTATAATCCACGTTTTTTATTTGGAAATCGGTAGTTCTAATAGCTCTGACGAAAAGCGAAGGAGCAAAAAAGAAATGGATAGTTTGTTTAATAGAAGATAGAGTATAAAAAATAAAACAACGGAGGTTTTATAATGAATAAAGGAATACTGCAGATTACAGAAATTGAAGAAATTAGCATTCCTAATGTATTGAAGGATAAAATGAAGAATCTGATAGAAAATGAATTGAAAACTCATAATCCTTATACTTGTGATCAAGAAATAGCAGCATATTTTTCAAAAGAGTGGCTTAATTGTTTGATTGACTATTCAAAGAAAAATCCGAATTCAGATATGAAAAACCTACTACATATAATAAAAATAGCGAATTGTGGCGGAAACGTACCACCTACTCTTATTAAAAATACTCCATGTGATCCTATGGAAACACTATTACCTGGGGAAAATCGCAGAGGTTTTAATTATGGCGAAGACGAACACGATAGAATGAAAAAATATTTTTATGCAGAATGGGTCACATGGCTTTTTGCCACACTTTTTAATTATGATGCTTTAATTCACCCATCCGAACATGCAGGGAAAAATAGATTTCATCTTATTTCACCTTTAAACAACGATGAAGTTTTGCGAAATGTCGGTGCAAGCACCGGTGGCGGGAACTTTTATCAACATAACGATGCCACAGTGTATACAGATATGAAAGACCAATCAGATATTGAAGCAAGATTGAAAACATTCAATACGAATTTAGAAATTGTATCAAATAGACTTAATAAATCCGTGGAACGAATAGTGTCTGAAATTACTTGTGGAAAATTTACTAGAGTTGATGCTCTTTTATTAAAAGGAGTGTTAAATTTAAAAACTCAAACTCATATTGGAACGCCAAAATTACTGCAAAAGCATCTTGAAGAAAATCACTTCAGTAAAGATGACATATTGGCGGTAAGTAAAATGCCTATTGCTCATATCGCAGGAATGGCTGATGGTGAAATATCGGGATTTGTAGGAGAAATAAACCAAATTATATTTTTAGATGATAATGGTGATATTATTGCAACTTGTTTGAATGGAGCGGAAAATAGATTAATTTATGTGGGAGAAAGTGAAGAAGAAAAATTGAAATTTGACATGTTTTTAGAACTCTTACGAACAACGCCTACTTATAAGGTTCCACTTACATCTGAAGATTTATTACTTATACCAAATTCATACTATGGTAAACAAACAAATGTAACTCATGGTAGGGAAAGGTTATCTGAGGAAGAATATAAAATCCCGATTGGAAACAATAAATATGGAAGAAGAATTGTTTGCAGACAATACGTTTCCAGTCGATTACGTGATCAAAAAGAAAGTTACTTTACAGATTTAATTAACTAGTTTAAAGAGAGGAGGGACGATGGGGAGGTTTGGGTTATAATAGCTCAAGCCTCCCCATATTCTTTGTATGGATTTTACTATTGAATTACTTATACTACTATTTTTAGTAGCTGTATTAGCAGGATGGATAGATACGATTGCTGGGGGCGGTGGTATGATAACTATCCCGATAATGTTATTAGTAGGTATGTCTCCTTCTGTAGCGATAGCGACTAATAAACTACAAGGGAGTAGCGGAACTCTCATGGCAACAGTGTTTTTTATTAAGAAGAAAGAAATTAATCTTAAAGAAATGCGTTTGTCCATCTTAATGACCTTTTTGGGATCAGTTTTGGGTGGATGGCTTGTTTTACAGATACGAGCAGAATATTTAATCATGATATTACCTTTTTTACTTATTATTATTGGTCTTTATTTTCTATTATCTCCAAATATAGCAAACGAAGATCGACCGAGAAAAATAAGTATGTTGTTGTTTGCGTTAACAGTGGCTCCATTCCTTGGATTTTATGATGGTTTCTTCGGCCCAGGAACAGGTAGTTTAATTGCTTTAGCATTCATTCTTTTATGTGGATATAGTGCTACGAGAGCAACTGCAAATGCTAAAATCTTGAATTTTACAAGTAATTTCGCTGCTTTGTTATATTTTATTATTTTTGGCCAAATCGATTGGACAATTGGGTTGATTATGATGCTTGGTCAAATTATAGGATCGTATATTGGAGCGAAGATGGTGCTTACAAAAGGGACGTCATTAATACGACCAATAGTGGTTATTGTTTGCTTTGTCATGGCAATTAAAATTTTTTTACAAAATATAAACTGAATGTAATCAATATATTATTTGGATCAAAGTTAGAGTGTTTTCATGTTCTTATTGCAGTATTACGCTGTTTAAGATGTGTTCAAAATTACACAATTTGACTAGTGTAATGTATTGCGTTATGCTTTTTTTAGTATAAAAGAAAGGCTTGAAGATAATGATTCGTCGTTTGAGAAAGCTAAAAAATGTAGCTGTCGTAGTAAGCTTCTAAGTAAATAGCAAAATATATAATACTTAGAAGCGAGGAATAAAGTTATGAAGTATCCATTATTTAATCATTGGTCAGAAACAAAGTATATAAAAGATATAGTAACAAATCCACTCATTGAAGTGGGAGAGTACTCCTATTATTCAGGCTATTATAGTCATCAAAATTTTGAAGATGGCTGTGTAAGGTATTTGTGGGGGGATGCTAAGTCTCAAGCACTTTTCAATCCAATTGAACAGATGGGATGGCATCTTGATAAACTCATTATTGGGAATTATGTTTGCATTGCAAGTGGGGTAGTCATTTTAATGGGTGGTAATCATAATCATCACTCAGAATGGATTACAGTATATCCATTCGCTGAGCAAATCAAACAATCATATGAACCAAAGGGCGATACAGTCATTCAAAGTGATGCTTGGATTGGAATGAATGCTATAATAATGCCTGGCGTTACTATTGGTGAAGGGGCAATTGTTGCTGCAGGATCTGTCGTAAGTAAAGATGTTCCGCCGTATACAATAGTTGGTGGAAATCCTGCTAAGGAAATAAAGAAACGATTCACTGATATAGAGATAAATATGTTAATGGAAATGCGTTGGTTTGATTGGGATAGGAAATTGATTGAGAAGGCAATTCCGCTGTTATCTAGTCCATCCATCGAACCATTATTTGCTTTTTATAGAAATGAAGTGAAAAATAAATAAATTAGTTAGAAAAACTACATCCAGTATAGGTTGTAGTTTTTTTATTACAAAAAACTAATAGTTTAGACTAAATAAAATTCATCTCTAATATAGGTCTAGCAAATAGCTGAATTGAATAATTAAAATCCTTGATAGCTAATAAAAGAATGTTTTGTTACCAGTGTGTCTTGATATTTAATGGGGACACATTGGTTTTATCCCGTAAAAGTATTTTTAAATAAGAGTGTATTTGTATATTTAGGAGAAATTTCATACAGTATCTATTTGTGTCATTTTCCAATCATGATGGTACTATTTAAACTTTTGTATACAAAAATACCTATCTTTTTCCTTCTTACTTTGTGCATTGCAATGACACTACTTTTTTCTATAGTTTCATATCATTTAATCGAAAAGAAATGTATCAACTGGGCAAAACAAAGAACAACAAATTTTTTGAAAAAAGTATAATTCCTAGATAGATTTTATTTCTTTAGTAAATATATGAATATGACCGATTCCTAAGTATACTTAGGAATCGGTCAATTTTAGATTCTAAATGTAAATATAGTAAAGTGGAATATAATTGAAATCGAAAGCCACTTAGAAATAACAATTACGGTGTGAGCTATTGTATAGTATAGATATGGTTAACAATAAAGGGGGAATACATATGTGGAAGCGATTTGTAGCAATTGGCGATAGTTTTACAGAGGGGATAGGGGATGAAGTTGAGGGAATTGCATTAAAAAGCTGGGTAGATCATTTTGTTCAACTGTGTGAAAATAATATAGAATATGCCAATTTTGCAAAGCGTGGGTTAGTAACTAAAGAAATTCGATCGCAGCAATTGGAAAAGGTGCTAACTTTTAATCCAGATTTGGTTAGTCTCATTGCAGGGGCAAACGATGTTTTAAAAGGACGTTGGAATCATGATGCATATAAGAACGATATGGAATTTATGATAGATACATTAAGTAAAGCAGGGGCTGATATTATTATAGCAAACCTTCCAGATTTTACAGTTAGGCTTCCTTTTGCTTCTGAAAAAAAACAAGTAATAAAAGAACAATTATTAGAGGCAAATGAAGTTATACATTCACTGAGCAGAGAGTATAAGCTTCATCATGTTGATTTTTGGAATCATCATTTAGTTAATGACAATACGCTTTGGTCTAAGGATTTAATTCATCCAAACTCAAAAGGATATGTAAAAGTTGCTGAACTAATTTTTAGTAGTTTGCCTGTACAGAAGACAAAATAATAGTTTGCAATGTAACGAATATGATATTAAGTGTATGAAGCTATGTTTTTTAGTAAATGGAAAGAACTAAACATTTAGCAAACAAAGCGTTTCTACGATATATTTCTACAGTAGTGCACAAATACAGAATCACAAAGAAAGATCACTTATGGAAATAGGTGGTCTTTAAATGTTTTTATAACTAAATTAGTATATACTGTATTACTAACAGTTTCGTACTACATAAAAATTAAGTTCTCTTATAGAAAAACTGATTTTATATTATCTTAAAATATAATAAAACGTTCAAAACATATTTTGGGTATGTATACTAATTGTGAATGATGTGTAATTTTTTGAAGTATAAATATCCAATAAATAAAATAGGTAGTAGGTGCAGAAGTATTAATACTATATTATTCAATTCTTGTTATGAGTACATTAGTGATTGGTAATATTATATTTTTATTATCAACTTTAGTTATTGGGATTAATTTGCATAGAAAATATGTAGGATAAGAAAAAAATATACTTTATTGTATATTTTTTTTGTTTAGTAGGATTTACGGTCTCTTTAAACTATTATGTTAATAAAATTAAAAAACTTAATTCTTGATACCCTTATGGTTAAAGCTATCTATAAAATGAAAATATAAATAAATAAATAATAGTTTGTTATGATTTGTGGATTTGGTTTTTTATCCGAATTTTCTGATTCAAATATTTCAACTTTATGAATATAGTAGGTGAAATATTTGTGTGATAGTATTTGAGATAGAAAAAAGCCAACTTTAAAAAGGATGTGAATTGAATGTGTAAACGACTGTAAAGGGTTATATTAAGGCAACGTTTAGCTGTTATTAGTGTAAGATAAAGATATATTTTGTAACAGTTGATATAAAAATGAAGAAATAGGTACGCTTTCGTTTGTCTGACTATTTTAAATATATGAAAAATAAGACCGGTTTGAGTTTTGGCGAAGTTAAATTCTAGGTGAGATGTCAATAATGATTAATTAGGTTTAATAAAGAGGTACCTTATACGCAAAAGCGTTTATATTAGTAACCTAAGGAGCTTGCTTTTATGAAAACTACTGATTCAAAAGGCCTATTAGGAAATAGGGTTTATTTACAAGTTTTCTCTGCCTATTCATTGCTTATGCTTGGTGTTTTTATTGATATGTTAGCGATTATGACTATAGTTGGGTTTGAATGGGAAGTAGATCCTACTATGATTGGATTGATTCCTGTTGCATATGCACTTCCTGGAATTATTTTTGGCTCATGGGCAGGTGTTATTGCAGATCGTTTTAGAAAAATTCCAATTATGATGTTCTGTAATCTAATGGTTGGTCTAATAACAATTGCTCTTTTATTTGTACAAGATATCCACTGGCTCTTAGTGGCATTAATGATTCGTTCCATTTTTATTGTTTTCTATTATCCTGCACAGCAAACACTAACAAGACAGATTGTATCCCCGGACTTGCTTACTAAAGCAGTAAGTATCAACGGAATAGTAGAGCAGGGTACCAAGATAGTAGGCCCCCTTATAGGGGGCATGTTGTTGAGCTGGTTTCAACCAGAGTTCTGCCTCATTATAAGAGCTATAAGTTGTTTATTAGCTACCTTAGTTCTCATACCCACAATAAAATTTAAAGAAACTATATCGAAAGAATTTGTTGAACAGCAAAAACAAAGTACTTGGACCGCTTGGGTACAAGGGTGGGGTTATGTGTTATCTAATCGGATAATATTATCAACCATGATTTTCGTTACAATAGCCATGGCGGTATTACAATTAGTAGACTCACAATTCCCAACTTTATTTAAGAGCTTATTCCCACATGATAAAAGTAAAATGGGATATATCATTTCTATTATTGGTCTTGGCGGAATACTTGGTGCATTACTAACTCAGAAATTAAAACAATTTCAATATGGCTGGGTAGTATGTGGAGGTATGGTTTTAATGGGAATTGGTTTTGGGGGGATTGGTTTGATAACGCCCGGTACGGTCTTCGTTTTAGCTTATTTAATTAGTTTTATCGCTGGTATCGGAAGTGGGCTGATGCTTGTATCTAATCAAGTCATTTTACAAATAGAATCCGATCAAGATCAAGTAGGAAGAGTATTTGGTATACAAAGCAGTTTAACAAACGCAGTTCTAATTATTTCTCCTGCTATGAGTGGTCCATTAGTGCATTTGTTTGGAGTAACTCAACTCTATGTTTATGGAGGGATTGGGCTTGTTATTATTGGAGTAATTGGAGTTTCACTGCAGAAATATTTATGGGCTAAACATAAACACGAACCTATAAGAGCAAATAATTTTTGAAGGGAAGATTTTTATGACCAATGAGGAATGCTATCCATTAAGCCATCCGCAGCGAAGAATATGGTATACAGAAGTCGTTCATTCTGATAAAGGAATATGTAATTTAAGATTTTTATTTAAACTTCATCGAAAAATGAATTATTCAAAATTAAACCAAGTTGTGAATCGCGTTATCAGTGAAAATGACGGTCTGTGCATTAGGTTAAAAGAAAATGGGCATCAGGAACCGAAACAATATTTTACTAAACATGAAGAACAAGAATTTGAGTTTTTTGATTTCAGTAATGTGGAGAATACAAATTTGCTTGAGGAATGGATTGAGCAGAAAACAAAAGAAACGTTTACATTATTTAATTCAAATTTATACTATTTCGCTTTAATAAAATTAAACGATAATGAATGTGCAGTCTTTGGAAATGTTCATCATATTATTATGGATGGTTTATCAATTCAAATATTTACTGAGCAGATTGCAAAATATTATTATGACATGCATAACGAGAATGAGGAAGGCGAAATTAAAAATTCATATGTTCAATTTCTGACCAACGAACAAACATACTTGAATAGTAGTCGCTTTCAAAAAGATCAAAAATTTTGGTTAGAGGAATTTAAAACACTGCCATCTGTGACTGGATTGAAGCCTTATAATACGTACCAAGTTAGTACAAAAGCATCACGTGAGACGTTTATATTAACGGAACATTTGAAGAGAAAGATAGAGAAATTTTCTGAAGATTATAAAAATAGTTTATATACTCTTTTTGTTGCTGCTTTTTCGTTGTCCATGTATCGGTGGACCTCATCGCTTGATATTGGTTTAGGAATGGCTTACGGCAACCGTATGACTAAAATGGAACGAAAATTGATTGGAATGATGGTGAGTACAGTTCCTTTAAGAATGGATATTGATCCAGAAGAAGAAGTACTTTCATTTATTAGTAGAGTGTCCAGAAAACAAAGTAAATCATTAAGACACCAGAAATATCCATTTGATTTGTTATTAAAGCAGATTAATAAAGAGAATAACAGTAATGTGAGACTTTTCGGAACTACGATTGATTATAGGGATCGTGATGAAAGTGGTGACTCACTATGGATTCCAAACCGTGAAGAAGTACAAGATTTTGCAGTTCATATTGAAAATCTAATTGATATAGACTCTTTATATGTACATATTGATTATCGTGAGGAGCTATTTTCTAAGGAAGAGATAGAACGATTCTTTAACGTTATGCTAGTGATACTGGAAAATATTTTTGAAAACCCAAAGCAGAAGGTGGCTGAAATAGAAATCATTTCTGAGGAAGATAAAAGAAAAAGTTTAGTTGAGTTCAACAATCCTAAACTGGATGTCCCACCTCAAGTAACTATTCATGAAATGTTCGAACGGCAAGCGATGATTTATCCAAATGCTATTGCAGTTACGTATGAAAAAGAAAAAATTACTTATAAGGAGCTTAATGAACGTGCAAACCAGTTAGCTCATTATCTGCAGAAAAAGGGAGTAGGACCTGATACTTTAGTTGGACTGTGCGTTGAACGTTCCCTCGAAATGATTGTAGGTATTTTAGGAATTTTGAAGGCTGGTGGGGCTTATGTTCCGCTTGATCCAACATATCCAGAGCAGCGACTTCAATATATTTTAGAAGATGCTAGCATTCAGTTATTCGTAACGCAAGAAAGTTTAAAAGAATTGAACTGGTTACCAGAAAATGTTGAGTCGATTTGCCTGGATCGTGATCAAGATGAGATTGGGAAAGAAAGTAAGACTTTGCCGGTTTCTAGTGTCGGTCCCAAAAATCTGGCATATGTAATCTATACTTCGGGATCAACGGGAAATCCAAAAGGCGTTATGATAGAGCATCACAATGTTATACGGTTATTTAAATCGACGGATTGTTTGTATCAGTTTAATGAAAAAGATACTTGGACGCTTTTTCATTCGTATGCATTTGATTTCTCAGTATGGGAAATTTGGGGAGCGTTATTATATGGTGGGAGATTAGTTGTTGTTCCGTACTGGATTAGTCGATCACCTAAGGATTTTTATCAAGTATTGGTGGAGGAAGAAGTCACAGTTCTAAATCAGACACCTTCCGCATTCCGCCAATTAATACGAGTGTGTGAACAAGAAGATAAGAATAAAAATTTGCAGCTGCGTTACGTGATATTTGGCGGAGAAGCGTTAGAACCTATTGGCTTGTTACCGTGGTTTCAAAGGTATGGGGAGAAAAAACCACAGTTAATTAATATGTATGGAATTACAGAAACTACAGTTCATGTTACATATTATCCAATTACTCAAGATGATGTGCAGCATGCTTCAAGAAGTAATATTGGAAAGCGGATTCCCGATTTAGAAGTGTATATACTAGACGCTTATCAACAACCTGTTCCTATAGGTGTTGATGGTGAACTTTATATTGGTGGAGCAGGATTGGCACGTGGATATTTAAATAGACCTGAATTAACAGCAGAGCGTTTTATATCTCATCCATTTAGTAGTAATCCGAAAGAAAGATTATACCGGACAGGAGACTTAGCTAGGTATTTGCCAGATGGGAATCTAGATTATCGTGGAAGAATTGATCATCAGGTTAAAATACGTGGTTTCAGAATTGAGATTGGGGAAATTGAGTCTACTTTAAATACATATGCATCTGTAACAGAGGCAGTTGTAATTGTAAGAGAAGATCAGCCGGGCGATAAAAGATTAGTAGCATATGTTGTAGGAGATGGAAATGTAGATGCGTGGAGAGAGTATCTTAAAGCGAAACTACCAAGTTATATGGTTCCTTCGGGATTTGTGGCGATGGAAGCTATTCCACTTACAGCTAACGGTAAAGTTGATCGTGAGGCCTTACCTATGCCAGAGGAAAAGCAGATTAATAGTGAATGGGTTGGCCCTCGGAATAGTAACGAACAGATACTGACTACCATTTGGAAGCGAGTATTAGGTGTTAAAAAGGTGGGAATCTATGATAATTTCTTTGAAATTGGTGGCGACTCGATTCTCAGTATTCAAATCATATCTCAAGCAAGTCAAGTGGGGTTAAAACTTACTCCAAAGCAAATGTTTGAATGCCCAACTATCGCTGAGCTGGCACAAGTGGCTATAGAAACGCAGGGAGTACAAGCGGAGCAGGGAATTGTGATAGGTGATGTGCCTCTTACTCCAATTCAGTGCTGGTTCTTCGAGCAAGAACATCCACATACAGAGCATTGGAATCAATCAATGCTTTTAAGAGTAAAAGAAAGATTGAATGTGAAATTACTAGAGGGAGCGATATTAAATTTACTGAAACATCATGATGCTTTACGTTTCCGGTACGAACAGTTACCAAACGGAACGTGGAGGCAGAGAAATGAAGGGACTGATGAGCTGTCAGTACTCCATGTTGTAAAACGGAATCAAGTTAATGAAAAAGAGTGGAATAAAATAATACAAGAAGAGATGAATATTCATCAAGCTAGTTTCAATTTAATTACTGGTCCGTTAATGAAAGTAGTGTACTTTGAAGATAACTTGACTGGAAATGATCGAATATTCTGGGTGATACATCATTTAGTAGTAGATGGAGTGTCATGGAGGATTCTATTGGAAGATTTACAGGTGGTATATAACCAGATGAAACAAGGTCAAGAAATTCGCTTACCTGCGAAAAGTACATCTTTTAAAGAATGGTCTGAACGACTTCAGACATACAGTGATTCGGGTATTTCAAAAGAAGTAAAGGATTATTGGAATGAACAAGTAGAAAAAGAAACGATGAAAATTCCAATGGACTATCCAATACAAGAAACGACAGAAGAATCGATTGATCAAGTGACGAGGACTTTAGGAATAGAAGAAACACAAGCATTGTTACACGAAGTTCCAGTCACTCATAAGACAAGGATTGATGAGGTACTATTAACGGCATTAGGACAAGCTATCGTCGATTGTACAAATCAGCAAACCGTTTCTATTCATCTAGAAGGACACGGAAGAGAAGAGATGATTGAAGGTATTGATTTATCAAGGACAGTGGGCTGGTTCACGAGTATTTATCCCGTTCATCTCAATTTTCAAGGAACTCAGACACCTATTGAAGGGTTAAAGGCAGTCAAAGAACAATTGCGTCGAATCCCAAATCGCGGAGTAGACTATGGTATTTTACGTTACTTGAATAAAGGATTACTTCCGTTTTATCAGCAAAAGCCTTCAATAAGCTTTAACTATTTGGGCCAATTTGATCAGGTGTTTTCAAGGGACTCTTTGTTTATGCAAGAGACAGGATTTACATTTTTAGATCATGCTCCAGATTCCAAACCATCTCATCTAATTGATGTTATCGGAATGTTGAAGGATGAAAAGTTACATTTTATTTGGCTGTATAGTAGGGAACAGTTTTCTAAATTAAAAATTCAAGTGATAGCAGATGGTATGTTGAGGCATCTTCGTCAACTTATAAATAAACCAACAACAGAGTCTGCTTTTACGGTATCAGATTTTGCTGATGCAGAGGATCTTACGGAAGAAAGCTTAAGCAAAGTATTACTTAAATTAACAAAGAAGAGGGTGTAAAAATGGGAGACGTTATTGATATATATGGTTTATCACCTTTGCAAAAAGGAATACTGTTTCATACTTTATACGATCAAGATGATGAACATTCTTTTTCCTATATTGTACAAGTAGGTTTCTTGCTCGGGGGGCAATTGGATGTTGCTACTTTTGAAAAAGCTTGGGAATATGTTATTCAACGACATGAGGTTCTGCGCTCAGTATTTGTTTGGGAGGAAGTAGAAAAACCTCTACAAGCAGTTTATGAACGTCTTCCTTTTACTATTCATCAAGAGGATTGGAGTACCCATTCGCACGAGGAGAAGGAGAAGAAATTACACCAGTTTTTGACTGCAGATCGTAGAAAAGGATTTTTATTGGATGAAGCACCATTGATGAGAGTCACTGCGATTAAAGAAGCAGAAGGGGAAACGAGAATTATTTGGACACATCATCATATTTTGCTAGATGGATGGAGTGTGTCATTGGTCTTTAGTGAAGTGATGGAAGTTTATCTCAAGATGATAAAGGGAGAATTGTTGAATCTTTCTAAATCTCTTCCTTATAAAAAATATATCCAATGGATAAATAAACAAGATCAAAGTCAAGCAGAGGAATTTTGGAAAGAAGAATTAAAAGGGTTCTATGCACCTACTCCATTAGCAATGGAAAGAAAGGATCAAGGACAAGAGAAGGGTTATGGGGAGTGTGCTTATCAAGTATCTGAGGAACTTACTGAGAATTTACAAGAGTGGGTACGAAATAGTCGATTAACGTTGAATACGTTAGTACAAGGTGCATGGGCTTATTTGATGAGTAGGTATAGCGGTGACAGTGACGTCGTATTTGGCGTAACTAGCGCTGGACGTCCTACTGATTTAATGGGAGCAGAGAATATGGTGGGGCTATTTATTAACACATTACCTACCAGAATTCGATTAGCGGATAATACATCAGTAGTAGATTGGCTTCGTAAAATACAAATGAAAGAAATGGAACGAAGACAGTATGAGTATAATTCGTTGATAGATATTCAAGGCTGGAGTGAGGTTCCGCGAAATAGCTCCTTATTTCATACCTTGTATGTGTTTGAAAATTATCCAATTCAAGGTGAGAGAAATGATGATTTAAGATTACTAGATGTTACAAGCACGGAACAAACAAATTATCCTTTAACACTCATTGTAATGCCCGGTAAGAAAATTACTTTAAAGTTGATGTATGATCGAAGCTATTTTAATGAAGAAACAATAAATCTGATTCAGAATCACTTATTGCAAATATTAATTCAGATGACGAAGAGCCTAGACTCAAAACTATTTGAAATTACTCATTTAACAGAAGAAGAACAGATACAGTTACTAGAGGAACGGAATCATACTCAAGTTAATTATTCGGCTGAAGGCATGATTCATACGATGTTTGAGGAGCAAGTTAAAAAAACACCGGAAGCAATCGCGGCTAGTTACGAAAATGAACAAATTACCTATAAAGGGTTGGAGAAGCGTGCAAATCAGCTAGCTCATTATTTACAAAAGCATGGTGTAGGCCCAGAGTCTCTAGTTGGGGTATATATGGAACGTTCATTACAAATGATGATAGCGTTATTAGGTATTCTAAAATCAGGAGCAGCGTATGTTCCACTTGACCCTACTTATCCAGAGAGTCGACTTCGATATATATTAGAGGATGCTGGAATCGAAGTACTAGTGACGGAAGAGAATTCTAAAAATTTGTTTGTATCTGAAAATATAGAAACGATTTGTATGAATAAAGATTACACTGCAATTGAAAAAGAAGAAACAACCCCATGTATAAGTGGTGTAACAGGAGAAAATTTAGCGTATGTTATGTATACTTCAGGATCTACAGGGAATCCAAAGGGAGTAATGATTGAGCATCATTCAGTAATTAATTATCTAGAATGGATGCAACATAAATATCCGCTTTCTGAAAAGGATGTGGTCTTGCAGAAAACGCCATTCTCATTTGATGTCTCTGTTTGGGAATTGTTTTGGGGCATTCACGTTGGTGCAAGTGTATCTTTCCTGCCTCCAGGTGGAGAAAAAGATCCTTCTATTATAGCTGAAGTGATTAAACAACATCAGGTTACTATAGTCCAATTTGTACCTTCGATGTTATCTGTTTTCTTAGACCACTTCAATCATATTGAATTGAACATGAATTGTTCGTCCGTACGCCATGTATTTTCTGGTGGAGAAGAACTAAGTTCAGGGTTAGTTAGACGTTTTCAACAGAAATGGGATTATAGTGGACAAGTGAAATTAACCAACTTTTATGGGCCAACTGAAGCCACTATTTATGTGAATGCATTTGATATTCAGCCTAATCAAGAATTTGTTTCTATTGGGCAACCAATACAGAACACGCAATTATATGTATTAGACCAAAATCAACGCTTGCAATCAATAGGAATTGAGGGTGAGTTATATATTGGTGGTGCTGGTTTGGCACGTGGATACTTAAATCGTCCGAATCTTACTGCTGAAAAATTCGTTTCGCATCCATATCGATTTGGGGAACGACTATATCGAACAGGAGATTCAGTAAGATATCTAACTGATGGAAATTTAGAATTTATAGGTAGAATGGATCACCAAGTCAAAATGCGTGGTTTTAGGATTGAATTAGGAGAAATTGAAGCGACTTTAGAAAAATGTTCGTTTATTAAAGAGGCTGTCGTATTAGTTAGAGAAGATCGTCCAGGTGATCAACGATTGGTTGCATATGTAATAAGCGATGGAAATACCGAGGAGTGGAGAGAGTATTTACAAAAACAATTACCGACTCATATGATTCCAGCGCACTTTATAGAGTTAGAACACTTCCCGCTTACTCCAAATGGGAAAATTGACCGAAAGGCCTTGCCAGCACCTGATGAGCAAGCTATTGAAGATTTAAATGTGCTACCTCGGACGCCATCGGAAGAGCTTATTGCCTCGGTTTGGGGTCAAGTGTTAGGGATAGAAAATATTAGTATTCAGGATTCCTTCTTTGAACGTGGTGGGCACTCACTACTTGCTACTCAAATCGTCTCTCGATTGCAAGAACTGTTCCAAATTAAAATTCCATTACGTGAACTTTTCAAGCACGATACAGTGGAAGCATTGGCGAAACGAGTGGATCAGTTACGAAAAGAAGATAAAAAACGAGAGGTTGCTCCCCTTGTACCTATGAAACGAGAAGAAGTTATCCCACTTTCCTATGCGCAGAAACGTCTATGGTTTATTAATCAATTAATGCCAAATAGTGCTATGTACAATATCCATGCAGCGTGTCGCTTAACAGGTGAATGGTCAATTGAAGCATTGAAGGTCGGATGGAATCAATTGTTGGAGCGTCATGAATCATTAAGGACGACAATTCTAGAACGAGAGGGTGAACCTTTTCAACAAGTTCAATCTCATGTATTCAGACATATTCCTCAAACGAATCTAACAGATCTCTCTTTGGAAGATAGGGAAAGAGAAATGAAACGACTCATTCAAAACGAAGCTGAGGAACCATTTCATTTTGGACAAGGTCCTCTGATTCGAACACGATTATTGAAAGTGGACAGGGAAGAATGGATTCTCATTTGTACGATGCATCATATTATTTCAGATGGATGGTCAATGGGAATCTTACTTGAAGAATGGATGGCTTTTTATGAAGGAGCATTAAGCGGCAAACCGGCGGAATTGAAGGAGTTATCTATCCAATATGCAGATTTTGTCATGTGGCAGAAGGAATGGCAAAAAGAAGAGAATTTGAATCAGCACCTTCAATATTGGAAGGAAGAATTATCTGGGGAACTACCGGTTTTACAATTACCGATGGATCGTCCTCGACCGGCAGTTCAAACCCATCGTGGTGCAAGTCAGTCCTTAATAGTGGCGAATTCCCTACAGGAAAAGCTCAAAGATTTAAGTCTGCAAGAAGGATGCACTTTATTTATGACATTGATGGCAGCGTATCAAAGCTTCCTTTCTCGTTATACAGGACAGGACGACATTATAGTTGGAAGCCCAATCGCTAATCGAAATGTAAAAGAGATTGAGGGATTAATAGGATTCTTTGCAAACACGTTGGTTTATCGAGCTGATTTCAGTGAAAATCCGACGTTCCAAGAACTTTTGTCGCAGGTAAGAAAAAAAGCGCTAAAAGCATACGAGTATCAGGACATCCCATTTGAGAAAGTGGTAGAATCCGTAAAACCTGAACGGAATACAAGTCATTCACCAATATTCCAAACTATGTTTACTTTACAGAATACGAAACAAGAGTTTGTTCAGCTATCTGAAAGACAAATGGAACTCATGGAAAGCCATGCTTCTGTTGCCAAATTTGATTTGAGTTTATTTGCTTCTGAGACGGAAGAAGGATTATCACTAACCTTTGAATATAATACTGATTTGTTTAATGATACAACCATTGAACGGATGGGAAGTCATTTTAAACATTGGTTAAATCAAATTGTCTCTCATCCAAAATGTGTACTATCAGAACTGAATATGTTATCGAAAGTAGAATATAAGCAACTACTAGAAGAATGGAATAAATCGAGTGTTATAGATATGGAAGAAAGTACGATTCATACAATGTTTGAAGAACAAGTGGAAAAAACACCAGAAGCAATTGCAGTAGTGTGCGAAGATGAAAAACTAACATATCGCGAGTTGGACGAACGCTCGAATCAGTTGGCACATTATTTACAAAAAAATGGTGTAGGTTCCGAATCATTGGTTGGGATTTGCGTTACACGTTCATCCGAGATGATTGTCGGTCTCTTAGGAATTATGAAGGCGGGAGGAGCATATGTCCCAATTGATCCAGCGTATCCGGAAAGTCGACTACAGTACATTTTAGAAGATGCTCAAATAAAGGTACTGGTGACACAGGAAAAGTTACAACAAAAAATGGTTATACCTAAATTCATTGACGTGATTTGTATTGATGGTGATCGAGCAGAAATAGAACAAGAAGTAACTACGGTATGTATGAGTGAAGTGACGGCTGATAACTTAGCCTATATTATCTATACTTCAGGTTCCACTGGAAATCCAAAGGGAGTAATGATTGAGCACAGGAATACAGTAACAATGATTCATTGGGCGCATCACACGTATTCCCGAAAGGAATTAGCGGGAGTGTTAGCTTCAACTTCGCTATCTTTTGATTTATCCGTTTTTGAAGTATTTGTTCCCTTAACGATGGGTGGTAAGGTGATTGTCACTGAAAATGCTTTACATCTAGAGAAGTTGTCTTCCAAAGGTGTAACTTTGGTTAATACTGTGCCATCGGCAGCGAAGGAACTGGTTCGAGCAAAAACAATCCCTTCTTCGGTAAAGGTGATGAATTTGGCTGGAGAACCATTGCCATATTCGCTTGTTCAAGATTTATACGAGAGAAGTACGATTGAAAAGGTGTACAACCTATATGGCCCGTCCGAAGATACTACATATTCCACGTATATGGAATTAGAAAAGGGGGTCATGCATAGGGTACCACCAATTGGTAAACCAATATTCAATACAGAAGTATATGTACTGAGTGCCGAACAAAAAATGGTTCCAATTGGTGTAGTTGGTGAGCTATACATTGGTGGATCAGGATTAGCACGTGGATATTTAAACCGCCCTGACTTAACGCAAAATCGTTTTATATCGCATCCGTTTAAAGAAGGAGAGCGAGTATACCGGACTGGAGATCTAGTAAGGTATTTACCAGATGGAAATTTGGAGTATGTTGGACGAATCGATCATCAAGTAAAAATTCGTGGGTTCCGGATTGAATTAGGAGAAATTGAAGCGGCATTACAAAGGCATACACTAGTTAACGAAGCTATTGTGATGGTGCGGGAAGATTATCCTGGCGATCCGCGTTTGATCGCCTATGTTGTAGGAGGCGGGGATGCTCAAAAGTGGCGTGATTATCTCAAGGATCAACTACCAAATTATATGATTCCAGCCTATTTTGTTGGATTAAATGCATTTCCACTCACTCCTAATGGGAAAATTGATAGGAAGGCCTTACCAGCACCAGAGAGACAGGAGATAGCAAGTGGTTATATTGCTCCTCGTACGTCTACGGAAAAAACAATTGTTTCGATATGGCATGAAGTTTTAGGTATGGAAAACATCGGAATTCAAGATTCATTTTTTGAAATTGGTGGCCATTCACTACTCGCTACGCAAGCTGTTTCCAATCTTAAAGAGGCTTTTGGAATCGAGATACCATTGCATGATTTATTTATGTTTCATACGGTGCAGCAATTGGCAGAACAGATTGATCAATTGCTCGATAACAAAAATCAAGAAATGCAGAATGATAGTAAGGAGAATGTAAGTCTTCAAGACTATGTTCAAAAAGAAGCAGAAGTGAGTAATGATGAAGAATTATTGGAACTACTTAAGCAATTAGAGGAGCTATCAGAGGAAGAAGCACAAGGGATATTCGAGAGTAATTTGATTGAGGAAGGGGTAAAAAAATGAGAAGTGATTTACTTGCAAAGCTGAGTTCACTTTCTCCTGAGAAGAGAGCATGGCTTCAGAAGCAAATGCAAAAAAAGGAGAATAAAGAAGCACTCCCGTTGTCTTATGCACAACAACGCTTGTGGTTTATGGACAGATTTAATCCAAACAGTTCTTTATATAATATTCCAACGGTATGGCATCTAAAAGGAAATTGGATACCTGAAGCATTAGAAAAGGGATTCAATCGACTCATTGAACGCCATGAATCATTACGAACTGTTTTTAAAGAAGTAGGAGAACAACCTGTGCAACAAATTGTCGAATTCCTTCCTAGAGCATTACCTGTAAGAGATTACTCTCAACTTCCTCTAGAAGTAAAAGAAAAAGAGGTAGATAGTTTAATTGCGAGAGAAGCGCAAGAACCATTTGATTTAATGAATGGTCCTTTAATTCGTAATCAGCTTGTTCAATTAGAGAAGGATGAATGGTTATTACTGTGTACGATGCATCATATTATTTCTGATGCTTGGTCCATTGGTATATTCATGAATGAATGCCTTGCTTTCTATGAAGAAGAAACGGGCGGAAATCATGCTAAATTAAGTTCACTATCCATTCAATATGCAGACTTTGCGAAGTGGCAAAAGGAGTGGTTGCAAGGTGATGTGCTAAATCGTCAGCTTACGTATTGGCAGGAAGAATTGTCTGGTGAACTTCCTATCTTACAACTGCCAGTGGATCGACCTCGACCGGTTAAACAGACTTACTCTGGGGCTACGCATCATGTAATTTTTCCATATAAATTGCTCAGTCAATTGAAGGATATAAGTCGACAAGAAGGATCTACTTTATTTATGACTTTAATGGCCGCATACCAGAGCTTTCTTGCTCGTTATACGGGACAAAAAGATATTCTAGTTGGTAGCCCGATTGCAAATCGGAACCATAAGGGAGTAGAAGGATTAATTGGTTTCTTTGTTAATACATTGGTTTATCGATCAGATTTGAGTGGCACCCCTACTTTTCGGGAGATTTTGAACCAAACAAAGAAAAAGGCGTTAAAAGCTTATGAATATCAAGATATACCATTTGAAAAAGTAGTAGAAGCTGTGCAACCTGAACGAAGCATGAGTCATTCCCCTATATTTCAGACCATGTTTACGCTACAGAATATAAAACAAGAACGACTAGATTTGCCTGATAGAAGTATTGAAATGGTAGAAAGTAATATGTCTATTGCTAAATTTGATTTGAGCTTAACTGCCTATGAAGTGGAAGAAGGTCTATTCGTCTCATTTGAATACAACACGGATTTATTTGATAGTAGTACCATTGCACGTATGGCAGGACATTTTGAGAACTGGCTAAATGAAATCACGTATCATCCAGATGAATCATTTACAAAGCTGTCAATGTTATCGGATAATGAGCAAAAACAACTCCTAGAAGAATGGAATGATACGGACGTAGTTTATGGTCATGATTGTATGATTCATGAGCTATTTGAGCAGCAAGTTGCACGGACACCTGATACAGTGGCGGTAGTTTATGAGGGTGGAAAGCTAACGTATCAAGAACTTAATGAAAAATCGAATCAATTGGCACATTTTCTACAAAAACGAGGTATCGGACCTGAATCATTGGTCGGTATATGTATTGAACGTTCTCCTGATATGATTATCGGTCTCTTTGGGATTTTGAAGGCAGGTGGGGCTTATGTCCCACTGGACCCAAGTTATCCCGAAAACCGCCTGAGATATATTTTGGAGAATTCACAAATTCAAGTGCTGTTAACAAAAGAAACACTACAGGACTGGTTACCTAAAGATATTCAAGCAATTTGTTTAGACCGGGATCAAGTGATGATTTCTAAAGAGAGTAATTTAGCTCCGGTAAGTGGAGTAACAGCAAATAACTTAGCCTATATCATATACACTTCGGGTTCGACGGGAAATCCAAAGGGGGTAATGATTGAACATCATTCCGTTATCAACCGTCTACAGTGGATGCAGAAAAAATACCCATTGTCCGAGGAGGATACAATCCTACAAAAGACACCGTTCTCATTTGATGTTTCTGTCTGGGAATTATTTTGGTGGTCATTTGTAGGAGCACGTGTTTGTTTACTTCCACCAGGAGGAGAGAAAGATCCTGCGGTGATTGAGGAGTATATTGAACGATATCGTGTGTCCACCATGCACTTTGTTCCGTCGATGTTATCTACTTTCTTAGATTATATGGAACTATATAATTCGAAAAGGGATGTATCGTCTTTAATTCAAGTTTTTACTAGTGGAGAAGCGTTAAACACTGAGCAGGTTCGCCGGTTTAAGGGGATCTTTTACAATGTTCAGCAAACAAAGTTAATTAACTTGTATGGTCCTACTGAAGCAACTGTGGATGTGACTTATTATGATTGTGATTTAGAAAAAGAAGCAATGCTTATTCCGATTGGTCGTCCGATTGATAATACAGAGTTGTATGTGCTAGATCAATATCAACAAGTGGTCCCGATTGGTGTGGCAGGGGAACTTTACCTTGGAGGAGTAGGATTGGCACGTGGCTACTTCAATCGACCGGATTTAACTACTGAACGTTTTATTCCGCATCCTTTTAAGGACGGGGAACGATTATATCGAACGGGTGACTTGGTGAGATATATGAATGATCGTAACTTAGAATATATTGGAAGAATAGATAACCAAGTTAAAATTAGAGGATTCCGAATTGAATTGGGAGAAATTGAAGCAGCTTTACATGATCACTCATCTGTAAAAGAGGCAGTCGTGTTGGTGAAGGAAGATCGACCAGGAGATAAGCAGTTAGTAGCTTATGTAGTGGGTGAAGGGGATATTGGAGAGTGGCGTGAATATCTCAAGAAGCAACTGCCACATTATATGGTTCCGGCATACTTTTTCAAAATTGAAGGTATGCCACTCACTCCAAATGGTAAGGTGAATCGGAAAGCCTTACTGGAATTAGAAGAACAGTTCATAAGTGAAGATATTACTTCATCACGAACACCAGTGGAGGAGCTTATCGTTTCCGTTTGGAGTCAAGTGTTAGGAATAAAAAATATTAGTGTTCAGGATTCCTTTTTTGAAATCGGTGGTCATTCACTACTAGCTACTCAAGTAGTGTCACGTTTACAGGGAATTTTTCAAATTGAATTACCAGTACGTGAACTATTTGAATATACAACGGTGGAGTCACTGGCAAAGCGATTAGATCAGTTACGTAAAGGAGATAAAAAACGAGAGATTCCGCCGCTAATACCAATGAAACGAGGAGAAGCTATCCCACTATCTTATGCCCAACAACGCTTATGGTTCATTGATCAATTTACACCTAATAGTGCCCTTTATAATATGCCAATGGTATGTCGCCTTACAGGGAATTGGCTACTTGAAGCATTGGAAACGGGATGGAATCAACTAATAGAACGTCATGAATCACTGCGGACGGTCTTTCACGAAGTGAACGGTCAACCCGTACAGCAAATTGAACCGTATGCTTTTCAATCAATTCCGAAAACGGATTTAACTATGCTTTCTTCTGAAGATCAAGAAGAAGAAGTTAAACGTTTAATTCAACAAGAAACAGAAGTGCCATTTGATTTAACAGAGGGTCCATTAATCAGGACAAGTATTTTGCATGTGGGAGAGGAAGAATGGATACTCCTTTGTACTCTACATCATATCATTTCAGATGGATGGTCAATGGGAATCCTACTTGAAGAATGGATGGCATTTTATGAGAAAGCAACGGATGGAAAGGTAGCGGAACTTGAACCATTACCGGTTCAATATGCAGACTTTGCTCAGTGGCAAAAAGGATGGCTAAAGGAGGAGGTGCTTAATCAACAACTCCAATATTGGAGGGAAGAATTGTCTGGGGAGCTTCCTGTACTCCAACTTCCTATGGATCGCCCGCGTCCCGCAATACAAACTCATCACGGGTCGACATACACTCTGGTTCTGCCAAGCAGGCTACATGATAAATTGAATGAACTTAGTCGAAAAGAAGGGGCTACACTCTTCATGACGCTTTTAGCTGCATATCAAAGTTTTCTATCTCGTTATACGGGACAAGAAGATATTCTGGTCGGAAGCCCAATTGCGAATCGGAATTATAGAGAAATTGAAGGACTAATTGGTTTCTTCGTTAACACGCTGGTTTATCGAGCTAATTTGAGTGGTAGGCCGACATTTCAAGATGTACTATATCAGGTTCGTCAAAAGGCATTGAAGGCGTATGAATATCAAGATATTCCATTTGAAAAAATTGTAGAAGTTGTACAACCGGAACGAAGTACAAGTCATTCGCCAATCTTCCAGACTATGTTCATCTTGCAAAATATGAAACAAGAGTTTCCGATGTTATCTAGTAGAAGTATTGAAATGATAGAAAGCCATAGTCCAATTGCAAAGTTTGATTTAAGTGTAATGGCAGCTGAGACGGAAGAGGGATTACTTTTTACTTTTGAGTACAATAAGGATTTATTCAATGCTACTACTATTGAACGGATGGCAGGACACTTTGAGAAATGGCTACATGAAGTTTCTCATCGCCCACAAAATCCGTTGCATGACCTGAGCATGCTATCAGAATCCGAGCGTACTTTGTTATTAGAAACATGGAATGACACTGTAATGGAAATGTCTCATCAGGGTCTTATTTGCGACAGATTTGAGGAGCAAGTAGCAAGGCGTCCGGATGCGATTGCGGTAGTTGATCAAACAAAACAGTGGACTTATGGTGAACTGGATGCACAAGCAAATCAGTTGGCAAATGTTTTACAGCGAAAGGGAGTAGCCCCAGAGTCAGTGGTAGGAGTTTATCTTCCGAGGTCAGCTGAGCTGATGGCAAGTTTACTAGGCATTTTAAAAGCTGGTGGAGCTTATGTCGTTTTAGATCCGTTGTATCCAAAATCAAGGTTAGAATACATGATTGAAGATGCAGGAATTCAATTTGTAGTGACGGCGGAAGGACAAGAAGGACATTTCGCACACGTCGAAATGGTGAGGTTAGAAGAATTAACGGTGGAAAGCGTAATCCCACCTACACGTCAAATAAATCCAGAGAACTTAGCCTATATTGTTTATACCTCTGGTTCTACAGGAAAACCGAAGGGTGTTATGGTTGAATATCGCTCATTAATGAATATGGTTTCTTGGCATCAAGAAGTTTATCGTATTTCAGCAGAGGATCGTGCGACTCAGATTGCAGGGGTTGCTTTTGATTCGGCTGTCCAGGAGATTTGGCCGTATCTAACTGCTGGTGCAGCACTCTACTTGTCAACAGAGGAACTGAGAATTAATCCAGAAGCACTAAGGGACTGGCTCATTGATTCACGAATAACAGCTAGCTTTGCACCTACGCCTATTCTGGAAAGACTCTTGAAATTATCTTGGCCAGATAAAACGGATCTTCGTTTTATCATTACTGGTGGGGATCAATTAACACAGTATCCATCTAACGATATTCCTTTTGCGGTAATTAATCAGTATGGTCCATCGGAAAATACAGTCGTTACCACAGATAGTTATGTACCTATAGGAGTGACAACAGGTACGCCATCGATTGGTCGACCGATTGCGAATACAGAAGTTTATGTATTAGATTCTCATCTTCAGCTAGTACCAATTGGTGTAATTGGAGATCTCTATATTGGAGGGAAGAGTCTTGCACGTGGATATGCTAATCGTCCGGATCTTACAAAGGAAAAATTTATTCCACATCCTTTCAAGTCAGGAGAACGTCTCTATTATACAGGGGACAAAGCAAGTTATCTTTCTGATGGTAATCTCCAGTTCCATGGACGTATAGATGACCAAGTGAAAATTCGTGGTTTCCGGATTGAATTGGGAGAAATAGAAGCTGTTTTGCAGGCGCATTCTTCTGTGAAAGAAGCTGTTGTATTGGCGCGAGAGGATAATCAAGGTGATAAGAGATTAGTAGCTTATGTAGTTGGTGAAGGAAGTGTCCATGAATGGCGAGAACATCTACAAACACATTTACCTAATTACATGGTTCCAACAAATTTTATTGAGATGGAATTTTTACCACTTACACCGAATGGAAAGCTTGATTTGAAGGCATTGCCTATACTTAGTGAACAATCCGCTGAAAATACTGTATACCCAAGAACTCCGCTGGAAGAACTTATTGCTTCAGTGTGGAGTCAAGTGCTAGGAATAAGAGACATTGATGTTCAGGATTCTTTCTTTGAGCTCGGTGGTCACTCTCTACTTGCTACACAAGTGGTCTCACGCTTACAGGAAGTCTTTCAAATCAAATTGCCAGTACGTGAACTGTTCGAATATTCAACGGTCGAGGCATTATCGAAACGAATAGATCAGTTACGTAAGGGGAGCGAAAAACGAGAAATTCCACCATTGATGCCGATGGAACGAGGGGGAAATATTCCACTGTCTTATGCCCAACAGCGCTTATGGTTTATTGATCAATTTGCACCTAATAGTGCCCTTTATAATATGCCAATGGCATGCCGTCTTACAGGGAATTGGTTACCTGAGGCATTGGAGTTGGGATGGAATCAGTTGATAGAGCGTCATGAATCTTTGCGGACTGTATTTTATGAAGAGGATGGCCATCCTATGCAGCGGATTCAACCGTACGTTTTCCGTCCGCTTCTGCAAATGGACTTAACTAAGCTTTCATTAGAGGAGCGAGAAAGAAAGTTGGAGCAATGGATTCAAACTGAAGTCGAATCTCCATTTGATTTAGAAAAAGGGCCATTGTTCCGTGGGAAACTCATAAGAATTTCAGAAGAAGAATGGGTTCTTCTATGTAATATGCATCATATTATCTCAGATGGATGGTCGATGGAAATCTTGCTTCAAGAATGGATGGCATTTTATGAGAATGCGATTGGTGAAAAACAAGCAGAGCTGGAACCACTACCAGTTCAATATGCCGATTTTGCTCAGTGGCAAAGAGAATGGTTGAAAGATGAAGTACTATATCAACAACTTGCGTATTGGAAGGAAGAATTATCCGGTGAGTTACCAGTCTTAATGTTGCCAATGGATCGTCCGCGTCCGCCAGTGCAAACCCACCATGGATTAACTCATAATGTTTTGTTATCGCGCTCATTACTGGATAAATTAAACGAACTAAGTCGTCAAGAAGGGGCCACACTTTTCATGACCTTATTGGCATCGTATCAAAGTTTCCTTGCTCGTTATACGGGACAAACGGATATTATTGTTGGCAGCCCAATTGCAAATCGAAATTATCGAGAAATTGAGGGGCTGATTGGTTTCTTTGTCAACACCTTGGTTTATCGAGCTGATTTAAGTAATGCACCGGCATTTCAAGAGTTGTTGTCTCAAGTGCGGATAAAAGCATTGAAGGCGTATGAGTATCAAGATGTTCCGTTTGAGAAAATTGTAGAGGTTATCCAACCTGAACGAAATACAAGCCATTCTCCGATTTTCCAAACCATGTTTACATTGCAAAATGCGGGACAGAAGCTACCAGAACTACATGGAAGAAATATAGAAGTAATGGAAAGTAATGCTCCAATCGCTAAGTTTGATTTAAGTTTAACTGCTGCAGAAGTGGAAGAGGGTTTATTACTTACTTTTGTTTATAGAACTGATTTATTTGACAGCTTAACTATTGAATCCATGGCTGAACATTTTGGGAACTGGTTGAATGTAATCGTGGAGAATCCTGATAAATCATTAGCTAAGTTGCCTATATTATCAGGATTACAGCAAAAACAGTTGGAAGAGTGGAATAATAATACTGTAGCATATCCACAGGAAAGTACGATTCATCAGCTGTTTGAAGAGCAAGTAAATCGTACACCTGATGCGGTAGCAGTGGTAGATGAAAAACAGCAGTTAACATATCGAGAGCTGAATGAAAAAGCTAATCAATTGGCCCACTATCTTCAGCAATGTGGGATTGGGACTGAATCATTAGTTGGAATTTGCTTTGAGCGTTCAGTTGAGATGATTGTTAGTATTATGGGGATCTGGAAGGCTGGAGCAGCCTATGTTCCATTAGACCCATCATATCCAGAAAGTCGCCTACGATATATTTTGGAGGACACTGGAATTCAAGTATTAGTTACGAACGAGTCATTAGAAGATTGGATACCTAAAGAAATCAAGATAGTTTGTCTAGATAGGGATCAAGCAATGATTTCAAAAGAAAGCATTCTTTCACCAAAATGTGAAGTAACAGGAGAAGACTTAGCGTATGTTATCTATACTTCGGGATCGACGGGAAATCCAAAGGGTGTCTTGATACAGCATCATTCTGTACTAAACTTGTCGCATGGTTTACAAAAAGAGGTTTTCGAACATGAGATACCATCTAACATGCATGTCGGTTTAAATGCGTCAATTGCCTTTGATGCATCTATTCAGCAATTACAAATGCTGCTTTATGGTTCAAGTTTGTATATTATTCCAAGCGAAGTACGAAGTGATCCGGAACAGTTTGTAGCTTATATTAGGGAGAACAAGTTAGCAATCTTTGATATAACGCCTTCAATGCTTCAATTACTTATAGATGCCGGATTGTTAGAAACGTACGATGGTGTTCATGTTCCAAGTAAGGTACTGGTTGGTGGTGAAGCGATTATGCCGTCATTATGGGAACAGCTAGTAGAGACTGATAAAATACAGTTTTATAATGTATATGGTCCTACAGAATGTACGGTTGATGCAACATGCTATCATATCAAAAAAGATAGTAAGAGAGTAACAATTGGGCGTCCATTGCCTAACATCCAAACTTATGTATTAGATGGAAATAGGTTGCCAGTTCCAGTTGGTGTGATGGGCGAACTTTATATCGGAGGAGCGGGTCTAGCGAGGGGATACTTAAATCGTCCAGAGTTAACATCCGAACGATTTATTTCTCATCCATTCAAAGAAGGCGAGAGGTTATATAGAACAGGCGATCTTGTGAGATATCTTCCTGACGGTAATATAGACTATCTAGGAAGAATGGATAATCAAGTGAAGATTAGAGGATTTCGAATCGAACTTGGGGAGATTGAGTCGACCTTACAGGAGCATGACTTGGTAAAAGAGGCAGTTGTAATGGTTAGGGAAAATCAGTTGGGAGATAAGAGGCTGGTAGCTTATGTAGTGGGCGAAGGCAATTTAGAAGAATGGCGAGAGTATCTTAAAACAAAGCTGCCAATCCATATGATACCTTCCTACTTTGTCGAAATGAAAGAATTACCGCTAACCATAAATGGAAAGATTGATCGGAAATCGTTACCTATACCAGATTATCAAGGAACACAAGAAGGATACGTGGCCCCAAGAAATGAACGTGAACATAAGCTTTCTATCATTTGGGAACGTGTGCTAGGTTCAAAACGTATTGGTATGAATGATAACTTCTTTGAAATTGGTGGAGATTCAATTCTTAGCATTCAGATTGTCGCGCGCGCGAAGCAAGCTGGTTTACAATTGACACCAAAACAAATATTTGAACACCAAACGATTGCTGAGTTGGCGCAAGTAGTCAAAGAAGAACAAGGTGTACAAGCTGAACAGGGAATTATAACTGGAGAGACGATACTTACACCTATTCAGCAAAGGTTTTTTGCACAAAATCATCCTAACCCACATCATTGGAATCAATCCATGTTCTTCAGAACGAAAGAGAAATTGGACATAGGATCACTGGAAAAGGCAGCGCGTAACCTTCTACTTCATCATGATGCCCTGCGTTTAAGATATGAACGTTTACCTAATGGGACTTGGGAACAGTGGAATGAAGGAATTGAAGAACAATTGATGCTGACTGTCATTTCATTAGACGAAGTGCCGGAAGCGGATTGGCATGAAGTTATTCAAAAAGAGATTAATGTTGCACAAGAAAGATTGAATTTACATGATGGTCCTTTAATGAGAATGGTGTATTTTGATGAAGGTGAGGAGACTGGTCGATTATTTTGGACAATTCATCACTTAGCCGTGGATGGTGTTTCTTGGCGGATTTTATTGGAAGATTTGCAAACAGCATATACGCAAGCGGTCCAAGGGCAAAAAATTCAATTACCTATGAAGAGTACATCTTTTAAAGAATGGTCGGAGAAATTACAACATTACGCTCAAACTGGAATATCAAAAGAAGTGCTACATTACTGGGAGCAGCAGGTTGAACAAGACGTAGTTATACTGCCAGTAGATGGTACTATAAGTAATCCAGTAAGCGCAGTAACTGAGGAAATTACTGTGGTGTTAAACGAGAATGAGACCCGTATGTTATTGCAAGAGACTTTAAGCACTCACCGTGTCCAAATCAATGAAGTATTATTAGCAGCATTGGTACAAGCTACAGCAGCATGTACGGGGCAGCCGATATTAAGCGTAGATTTAGAGGGACATGGTCGAGAAGAGATTATTGAAGATGTTGATTTATCGAGAACCGTGGGATGGTTTACAAGTATTTACCCAGTTCATTTAAATATTACTAATGCTAATACGCCAATTGCAGCATTAAAAGCAGTTAAAGAACAAGTTCGCAAAATTCCTAATAAGGGTGTTGATTATGGGGTGTTGCGTTACATGAACACAACAATGTGTGAGCCATTAAGCTCCCAATATACACCGTCTATTAGTTTTAACTATCTTGGACAATTTGACCAAATGTTTTCTAGCGATGCAATGTTTATTCCAGAGAACGAATTTAAGCGTTTAGATCATGCTGCCGGTTCCAAGCGATCGCATGTAATTGATGTAATTGGGGTTGTAACGGATGGAAAACTTCAGTTCACTTGGGTATACAATGTTGGACAATTTGCCAAATCAACGATTCAAAGTATTGCACAGAATATGCTATATCAACTGAGTACATTGATTCAATCTTCAGATAGAGAATCTGCACTGACCATTTCGGATTTTGCAATGGCTAATCTTAGCCAAGAAGGTTTGACAAATGTACTAAATAAAATGCATCGTGGAAAGAAAAATCAGATTACTGATTTATATCCACTATCACCTTTGCAAGAAGGTATGATCTTCCACACATTGCATGATCAAGGGGATGAACATGTTGCACCGTATATAGTGCAATTGAGTTTTATGATTCAAGGGGAAATGGATATTCCTACTTTTGAGCAGGCGTGGAAATCTGTAATTCAGCGGCATGAAATTTTTCGTACAGCATTTGTATGGGACGAAATTGAAGAACCTGTACAAGTGGTGTATGAAAATATCCCATTTAAAGTGAACAAAGAAGACTGGCGTACAATGACAAGTGAAGAGATAGAGAAAAAAAGAAAAGTCTTTTTGGCATTAGATCGAAAACAAGCCTTCCAATTTGATGAAGCACCATTGATGCGGGTAACAGTCATTCAAGAAGGTGAGGAAGAATATCGGATTGTTTGGACCCATCACCATATTTTACTGGATGGATGGAGTTTACCATTAGTATTTAATGAATTACTTACAGTCTATCAGAAGCGAATGAATGGAGAAGCTGTGAAGTTACCTAAGTCCTCACCATATAAGAAATATATCCAATGGTTAAGAGAGCAAGATAAGGAGCAGGCGGAACAATTTTGGAGAGGGAAGCTAAAAGGTTTTACTGCGCCAACTTTGCTGGGCTTAGAAAGTAAAGAGGAAGAAAAAGGTTACACAGAGAAGGTTACGTATTTATCAGAAGAGCAGACTCAAGCGTTACAAGGATGGGCGAAACGCAATAAACTTACTTTGAGTACAGTAATTCAAGGTGCATGGGCATATCTCATGAGCCGATATAGTGGAGAAAATGACATTGTTTTTGGTGTAACAAGCTCAGGGCGTTCTACGGAGATTATTGATGTTGAAAACATCGTAGGTCCTTTCATTACAACGTCACCGACGCGAATTCAATTGATGGATGATATAAAATTAATAGATTGGTTGCAGAAGATACAAGAGGAAGAGATAGAAAGAAGACAATATGAGTATGCTTCTTTGACAGAGATTCAGGGGTGGAGTGAAGTTCCTAGAGGAATACCGCTGTTCAATAGTTTATATGTGTTTGAAAATTATCCAGTGAAAGAGGAGTCTTCAGAAAATCTGGAAATTGGTGAATTGGAAGGGGTAGAACAAATCCACTACCCATTAGGGTTAGCTGTAGTTCCAGGAATCCAGTTATCGTTAAAGTTAATGTATGACCGTAGTAAGTTTAATAGAGTAACCATTGAACGAATGCTGGGTCATTTACACCAAGTGTTAATGCAAATGCTCAAAAACATTGATCAAAATCTATCGGAGCTAGTATATATTACGGAAGCTGAACAAAGAAAGCTATTGGAAGAATGGAATAATAATACTATATCCTATCCACGTGAGAATGCAATCCATCAACTATTCGAAGAGCGAGTAAATCGTACGCCTGACGCGTTGGCAGTGGTAGATGAAAAACAGCAACTAACATATCGAGAGCTGAATGAAAGAGCTAATCAATTAGCCCATCATTTACAGAAATGTGGAATTGGGACAGAGTCATTAGTTGGCCTTTGCTTTGAGCGTTCAGTTGAGATGATTGTTGGTCTCATGGGAATTTGGAAGGCTGGAGCAGCCTATGTTCCATTAGATCCATCGAATCCGGAAAGCCGCCTGCAATATATTTTAGAAGACACGGGAATTAGAGTGTTAGTTACAAATGAGGTATTACTAGGATGGATACCTAAAGACATCAAGACAGTTTGCCTAGATAGGGACCAAGCAATGCTTTCTCAAGAAAGCAAACTTTCACCAATATGTGAGGTAACAGGGGAAAACTTAGCGTATGTTATCTATACTTCTGGTTCGACAGGGAATCCAAAGGGGGCTTTAGTACAGCACCATTCTGTAATAAACCTATCCTATGGTTTACAAAAAGAAGTTTTCTCACATGAGATACCTAGTAATATGCGCGTCGGTTTGAATGCATCAATTGCCTTTGATGTATCTATTCAGCAATTACAAATGCTGCTGTATGGTTCAAGTTTATATATTATCCCAAGTGAAGTTCGCACTAATCCGGAACGATTTGTGTCTTATATTAGGGAGAATAAATTGGAAATGTTTGATATGACACCTTCATTACTTCAATTACTTATAGATGGAGGATTACTAGAAACAAGTGCTGATGTTCATGTGCCAAGCAAGATATTGGTCGGTGGTGAAGCGATCATGCCGTCATTATGGAAACAGCTAGTAGAGACTGAAAAAATTGATTTTTATAACGTATACGGTCCTACAGAATGTACGGTTGATGCAACGTGTTATCATATCGAAACAGATAGTAAGAGAGTTACAATTGGACGTCCGTTGCCGAACGTTCAAACTTATGTATTAGATAAAAATTTGTTACCTGTTCCAGTTGGTGTAACAGGTGAGCTATATATTGGTGGTGCAGGTATAGCGCGAGGATACTTGAATCGTCCAGAATTAACAACAGAGCGATTCATCCGTCATCCATTTAATGAAGAAGAGCGTTTATATCGTACGGGAGATTTGGTTCGTTATTTACCTGATGGTAATTTAGATTACTTGAGAAGAATTGATAATCAAGTGAAAATTAGGGGCTTTCGTATTGAACTTGAAGAGATTGAAGCGAGTATAGAGAGGCATCCATTGGTAAAAGAAGCAGTAGTTTTGGTGACAGAGGATAAGCTAGGAGAGCAGAGATTGGTTGCTTATGTAGTTGGAGATGGAAGTATGCATGACTGGCGTGAATATCTCAAGACACAAGTACCGAATTATATGGTTCCCGCACACTTTATAAAGGTAGACAAGATTCCTCTTACACCGAATGGAAAAGTTGATCGAAAGGCATTGAACAGTTTAACAATTCAAAGAGAAAATAATTTGTCTACACCAATCATTCCAAGGGATGAAATTGAATATCAGTTGATTAAAATCTGGCAGGATGTGTTACAGATAGAAGATGTCTATGTAAATGATGATTTCTTTAATAGAGGGGGACATTCTCTCCTTGTAATTAAATTGATTTCAAAAATTAAGGAGAAGTTTGGAAAAGAGATTAAGGTGTCTACATTGATTAAGAATCCAACATTGGAAGGAATCGCATGCCTTATTCGTGATAAGCATGATATGACGAAATCAGTAGCAGCGCTGGTTCCACTACAAGAATCAGAGAAAAGACCTTTCTTCTGTGTTCATCCGTTTATGGGGAATGTATTCTGTTACATTCAACTAGCAAGATTACTTAAGAACCATTGTTCATTTTATGGTTTACAGAATCCTCTTATAGAAAAGGGAGAAATTGATGAATTGACCTTGCCGGAAGTAATTCAACTTTACATTGAAGAAATCAAACGTGTTCAGCCAGAAGGTCCATATCGTCTTGGAGGATGGTCTTTAGGCGGTGCGATTGCTTATGAAATCGCAACTGTACTAAAGAATCAAGGTGAGGAAGTTGAGTTGTTGATACTAATGGATACTAAAGTACCTTCAGAGCAGGACTATAAAACAACGGAGGATATGCTCTCATATATATATGAGCATTTCATTTCTAGAGATTTTACTGAGCGGGGGGAAGGCCTCTTCCATGAACAAGATATGCTTGTAGAGCGATTACTTATGGAAGGAGTACTCCCGCCTGATGCAGATCTTATGAATTTGAAGCAAGTTATCAATGCTCATAGGAAATGCCTGAACATAATGGCAGATCATGATTTAATACCATACTCTGGAGAAGTTCTCTATTTTAGTGCTGAGGAAGGAAAAGAGTTGTTTACAGATTGGGGACCTTTATTAAAAGGAAGAGTAAATAAGTATTCTGTCCCTGGATCACATGAGGAAATAGTAGACTTCCTCGCAGTTGAAAAGATAGCTAAGTACCTATTAAATGAATTTGAAGAGATAAAAGAAACATCCCTTTCATTAACTGAAAAGTAGAGAGTGCAAAAGATGCAACGCTATGAACGAAAAGGGCAGCCCAATAACTGCAAATAAAGTGTAGGCAATAATGAATATATCAAGAGTATTACTTTTTAAGAGGATAATGTAAAAAGTAATTGGTAGAGACATAGAAATCTTTGTAATAGAAGCGAATGCCTGATGATATTACTGAGGAAAGGTGCATATTTTCATTGATATGTAAATATGCACCTTTTCTATTGTATTTGCAATTTAATAAAGTTAATTTGAATTTATGTAACGCACATATATGAAGCCATCTTTTAAAAAAGGAAGTGATTTATCATACACATTCAAGCTGTGAAAATACCAAAGAATATTGAAAGTCATTTGTTTAAGCAACTTAGTAACTTAGTTTCAAATGAGAAGAAAGAACGAATAAAGCGTTTATTAAACTCATGCGACGTTAATAGGACCCTGATAGGGGATTTACTAATCCGATCTCTAATCTGCCAAAAGTATAAAATTAATAATGAAGAAATTAGATTTAAATATAATGAGTATGGAAAACCTTTTGTTGAAAATTTTTCTGACTTTCATTTTAATCTGTCACATTCAGGAGAATGGGTGGTTTGTACTACTGCTAATTTTAATGTGGGTATTGATATAGAAAAGATTTCAGAGATAGAGGCTCTTAAATTAGCAAAAGAATTTTTTTCAGCGGATGAATTTTATGATATATCTAATATGAATTCTGATGAACAAATTAATTGTTTTTTTGATTTATGGACATTAAAAGAAAGCTATATAAAAACGATTGGAAAAGGGCTTTATACCCCATTAAATTCATTCTCTATAAAAAAAGAATCACGAACTTTAATTTCATACAAGAATATAACTAAAAACTTTTACTTTAAACAATATAACATTGATCCAAATTATAAGTTATCTGCTTGTGCAACAAGGGATGAATTTCCGCAAGAGATAATAATTAAAGACATTTATGCAATTTTCCAAAATATATACAAATTTGAAAGTAAGGAGAAAATCAATGCAGAAGACTAAACTTTTTTGCTTTCCACATGCTGGGGGATCTGCGTTTAGTTACGCAAAATGGAAAAATCACTTTAATCCATATATTGAGGTAGTCCCGGTAGAGTTAGCTGGTAGAGGATATAGAATTGAAGAAAACTTGTACCAAAGTATGGAAGAGGCAGTAAATGATGTCTACAATAAAATAGTTATGCAGATAGATGATTCGCCCTACATTCTATTCGGGCATAGCATGGGAAGTTTGATCGCCTATGAAGTAGCCAGAAAAATAAAAGATTCTAAAAACGTATCGCCTGAATTTCTTGTTTTGTCCGGTAGAAATCATCCAAATAGTAAAATAAAAAATATCCGACATAATCTTTCTAATGAGCAATTTAAAAGAGAAGTTATTGCAATGGGAGGTACACCATCTGGGGTACTGCAATCAGAAGAATTAATGGAGATCTTTCTCCCTATTCTAAGAGCAGATTTTAAAATCGTTGAGACGTATATTCATGACAAAAATACACAACCATGTAATATTGATTTTCTTATATTTAATGGGGAAAATGATGAATTTACTACATATGATCAAGTAATAAAATGGGAACGATACACAAGTAAAACGTGTACTTTTCATTCTTTTGAAGGTAATCATTTCTTTCTAAATGAAAATATTGAAGAAATAGCAAATAGTATTAAAAGAAAGTTAGATTCTAAAAGATTATCAAATAGTTTTTAGAGTTTTATAAGTATGCTCATAGCTAAAAATATTAAAGGGTTTGAAGTATACACTTCTTGTGCAGATATGCATGGCAAAAAGACAATCGAGTACATTCGGTGGTCTTTTTCTATTTTTATGGAGTTTGTGGCGAAATGCTAGACTTGCTAGATTGTGGATCTAGTAGCCGTTGAATGTGCGGGTTCAAGTCCTGTCATTCCGACCACGAGGGGGGATAATTTAAGGGTAAAACAGGGGCCTCCAGAACCTCTGATGTGGGTTCAATTCCCGCCATCCACTTATACTTGTTCATTAAAAGGTTTCACAAACAATATGTAATACGTTATGGGTACTTACATAAATTTATTGATTTTCAGTTAAAAAGTATTGTGCGATTATACACGTTATGTTACAGTGATGTTACTAAGTTGTTACAAGATATCATAAATGTTTCGGTATTATTTCTTGTTATTTCCGTAATGTTACAAAAAACTATAAATATTGTTATGTGTATAGGAGTGTGTGTAGTAAAAAGTCTGAGTTGAAAGTACGTGCACACTTTAAATTTCCTTTTTGTCTGAATGAAGAAGACTACCAACTAATTAAGGGCTTTAAAGTAACCACTTTAAATAAAATGTGCTTCCTTTCCCACACACAATTGAGTACATATTTAAAGTACAGTCTAATTGCTACACAGACTCTTGTACATATAAACATTAAGGTGAAATAGAGATAAGAATTCATTACATAAAAAGCATTACCAAGCTAAACGTACAAAATATCATCTGTGCATTTTGATGAAATGTTAAAATGCCTAGATGATATTTTTTTGAAGAATTCTTGGATATGTTTATGAATAACAATTCCTAATACTTAATGATTCTCTACTACTAAAACATCCAATAATTTATGTAATTAGATTTATAGGGTGTATGTACATTCACTTATATAGGGAAAATGAGGTTTTTCATATGAAGTATAGTTATAAAGTGTTTATATTTATTTGGACAATTATTTTATTGTTTTTTCTACTTTATTTTGGTTACAGTGAAATTTCCGAAAACGAGCAAATGCCAGTCATAACAATCAAACAATAAAAATAAGAAATACTACAAAAGCAAAACATAATAAAAATAGATACCCGAAAATGTTTAAGAACAGGAACAATTACATGCATAAACAACCTTACGATTTCCATGCATACCCCACGTCATTTGGGCAATAGGGGAAAAGTATTATTATTTGGCGTGCGCAATCTTCCATCACTAGTAGAAACGGAAAGTTCCGTATACCTGCTGAAGGAAGAAGATGTTTACCTGCCAGGGGGCGGATCTATTCAGCATCTAGAAATATTGGAATTAAAAGTGTAGAAAACAAATAGTGAAAAGGGAACATATCTTGTGATTCCTTTTTTATTCTTGTAGATAAGTCTGGGGAGAAAACGGGGATTTCTGCACGTAACATAGATCTCATCGGTATACTAATTGTGTTTTACGTATAGCTGGGAGTTGGTGTGATGGTATTTGCAATGGATGTGAGATTCCGTCATTCTTTTCATGAAATTGAATCATTAGACATTCCAAATATATTGTTTCCGAGTCAGTGCAGGAAATTGTATCAAGTGATTGGAATCGGCATTCAAGAAGAATTCCGCAATCCCTATGTCATTATAAAAGAGCAACATGGTTCCGTTACATTCCGATTACCAGAAGAATTATCAACATGGGTGCAGAACAAATTATTACTTGTTAAAGGGGGCCAGTTTGTTTCCATACTGCATTTCAGTTAGCCATGCGAAGTTTTGTGCCATTTTTTGATCTCGGATATAAAAAGAATAGTCTGTCAGGTTAGGTGAGGAGATGCCACCTCTGACTTTCACATCATACGTAGGATGTGGTGTAACTTGAATCAATTCAGATTTATGATTCTGAATAAACATTCTAACCTTTTCAAACTTGTTAATTACGGGCTGTATCTCCATTTTAAACCGATCATAGGGATATGTTTTATTTTTATTGTAATACCTATCCAGTTCAATCAACTCTGACACTGCTGTATCAAATTCACTCTTTACTTCAGGATTTACTTTTTGCAACCATTCTTTTGCATAAGAGCGGAATGAAGATTTATAAAACAAATTCATATCAAAACCAGCTAATGTGAGTGGCTTTCCTTTTTCTTTTTGTTCTTTCATATAGGTAAATAATTGTTCAAGTTCCTCAGTTTTCCATACAGAGTATAAGGATTGTTTCATCGCTTCTGTAGCGGTTGAGTTATCAAAATTTTGCTGAACAGCTGCTGCTTCCCAAAGCCCTGTTTCAAATGCAATCACATCATATTCCAGGTGTAACAGCTTGAGAGGAAGTGCTGGAAGACGGGATCCCTAAGAAAGCAAAAAAACTAGGTGTGAAATAATCAATTATTTGTGATGGTGGATTCTCCTAGGTGGAGGGTTCGCCGTTTTTTATTATATGTTATGTTGTGGTTTTTATATAAAGCATATTGAAAAGATGGATTAAATCTTCTGGAATGATGTCTCCATAATTAATAACTTGTACAATACCTTTCAATTATCACTAAATCCATTCATATCAACAAGTTGTCCCATATATCCCTTTGTAGCAATATCTTTTAAAGTACGCTAAAAAATACCCTTTATTTTATCTTTATCTTATCTTTACCTTATCTTTAAATTTTTATATTAAACTTAAAACCTTAAAGTATTGATGTTTGAGTCTAAAAAGGGCGGGAGATAGATGCTCATTACATAGTTTGTAAATAACCAATTACCTTTGAAAAATTAAATTTTTTATACGAGGAGGAATATATGAAGGATACAAGTAAAAAACAAATTATAAAAGTGTTCCTTATTAGTATTTTAGGCTTAGTAATAATACTTGGAATGCTATATTTTAATCATAAAACCAATATTCAACAAAATAAAGCGCAAGCCACCGAAAAACGTGTATTGCAATATGAGTCTACCTTAAAAAAAGAATTAGAAAAATATAATTTAGGAGAGAAAACACCAATTTTATTAGGAATTATGTATCAAGAGAGTAGAGGTGAGGGAAACGATCCTATGCAATCATCTGAATCACTTGGATTAAAGCCAAATGAAATTCAAGAGACAAGCTTGAGCATTGAACAAGGGGTAAAACACTTTGCTAAAATGTACAAATATGGAACGGACAAGGATGTTAGCATGGATACAATTATTCAAAGCTATAATATGGGGCCAGGTTATATTGATTTTGTTGCTAGTCAAGAAGTTAAACAACACTCGGAGGATTCAGCCAAAAAGTTTTCTAAGATGAAAGTTGATCAAAATCCAGCGATGTATACTTGTGGTGGAAATAAAAATAATTTTAGGTATCCATATTGTTATGGTGATTTCACATATGCCACAAAGGTAAATGAAAAAACAAAACTTATTGAAGAACTTCTTCGAAATGTACATAGCTCTTCTAAATAAGTTGCAGAATAAAATATAATGATACCGTCAGTTAATAATAATAATAGCTAAGAAAAAACTACTTCCTTTCTTAATTCACATAATTTTCAAAAATAAATCCTGTGGATGTTAATATTTGTTATATAATATATTTGTCAAAGCATTACCCCTAAAGTTTCTACAGTCAATCTGTAAGATAGTTTGTTTGGCTCGTATATTCACCTTAAAACAAAAAGAACTTGTAGAGAGTCCTACAAGTTCTTTTTGTTTTAAGGGTTAAATGTGGATTTAAAATATAGTTGCAATTTTTTGAGGGGGAAAAGTAAATGTTTATAAAAACAGAAAGATTATTAATACGGAAATTTGAGTTCAAAGATTGGCAAGCTGTTCATGAGTATACATCAGATATCAATGTTATGAAATACATACCTGAAGGGGTTTTTACTGAAGAAAATACAAGAAACTTTGTGAATGAAAACATTGGTGAAAACGCTAAGAACTTTCCTGTAGTATTAATTCATAAAGATATTCTGATTGGTCATATAGTTTTTCATAAATATTTTGGTGAGCATACATATGAGATTGGTTGGGTGTTCAATCCTAAATATTTCAATAAAGGATATGCTTCTGAAGCAGCACAAGCTACATTGGAATATGGCTTTAAGGAAATGAAATTACATAGGATTATAGCTACATGTCAGCCACAAAATACCTCATCATATCGAGTAATGGAGAAGATTGGAATGAGAAGAGAAGGCTATTTCAGGAAGTGTATACCACATGGGAATGAATGGTGGGATGAATATTATTACGCTATTTTAGAAGAAGAGTAGTGCCTTGGAACGCATCATTTAAATTGACACTCCTATTCCTAAATAGGTAAGTTGACTATCTTTATTGGAGATTCTTGCTACTAAAGGCGAAGTTTATTTCCGGTATCGCTGACGTGCAAAACTTTGTATAATCTGATCTTATCTCTAAATCACAACTGTTACCCCATCACCATCAAGTTAAAGTTTCATTTTATTTTGCTAACTTGAGGGTGATGTGACGTAACCTTAATTATTTAAAAATTTTAAAAAGGCCCCTTAGCCATGTTAAAGGGACCTTGATCACGCAAATGATCTGTAAGCCAATTCATTTTTGATATACAGATCATTTGTATGATAATTTTTATAAATAATTGCTAAATAGTGAATTTACATAAATGCTTTTAGAAGTTCTTGAATTAATGGGATTGCTCCACCTATAAATTTTAAAACTGCCATTGCGATTTCCATATTATTCTCTCCTCTTTTTCGTATTAAAATGTAATAAATCTTTATAACTTTATTATAGTAAGCGCTTACAACAATAACAATACATTTCCGTATGCAATATTGCATATTTATACATTAGATCTCTATTATTCATTTTTTAATGGTACTATAGCGAGGTGAGAGTCTTTAAGGGTTCTCCTTAATAGGAGGAAATATGGAAAGAGTGCAAGCGATTTACAGTAATCAAAAATTTAAGAGTTGGGTTAAACAGGTATTAGCTGTAGGAGGAGTAATAGGGTGCTGTTATTTGGTGTTATATGTTTTCTGTTTCTTAGTTATCATGTAAATAGTATACAACTAAACTAGTAGAGTCTTGCCTAGAGAGGTAAGGCTCTTTTATTGTAGTACCTGGAGATGAGCAAACTACATACAATATCTCTCAGGTTTTTCAGATCACTTTGTAGGATTCCTTGTTTAGAACACTAATTCATATCATTGAAAACAGAATTCTATGGATAAAAAATATGTTTTTACTAGATACATACTAAAAAGATAAGCATAAATTATATTAGATTTTGGCAAAATCTTTTTGAATTGGAAAAGGATTTAAATCTTACTTATAGACTTGATTCCTTTTTATATACTATAATCCTTATATTGATACGTAAATATAATACAGTAACAATAAATTAAAAGCAAGAATTTTAGTAGCGGTACGTCCACACATCCATCAACTTAAGATTTTCAAACAAAAAATTCTTTTTTTAATTGATTAATAGTAAACGAGAAAGATTGGCAAATTAACAACTAAAGAGATTTCTTCAGGTAAAATCTATCAAAAGGTCCTTTACAAAATTTATACATAAGTCAATTATAAAATAATGTAAATATTATGTATTTTTGTAAAATAAATTCATTGACACTTGTGTATATAAGTAACTATACTCGTTACATCAAATTGAATGCGTGATAATACGATTTTATTATTATTACAAACATGTAAATATAAAAATAGAAAATCTCAATTTGATAAATACAATGGTAGAGGTGTTTATTTTAATGAAGCACAAATTAATTGCAACAGGTATCCTTGCAGGAGCTATATTATCCTATTCTTCTAATATTTTAGCAGATACTCATAAATTCCCTGATGTTCCTACATGGGCTGATAAATCCGTTAACTATTTAGTTGATAAACAGGTATTAAATGGTTATCCAGATGGAACTTTTGGTTCAAATGACTCCTTAGACAGAGCTTCGGCTACAAAAATTATGACAAAAGTTTTAGGTATAAAAATTGAGCCTAATGCAAAACCATCTTTTACAGATTCACAAAACCACTGGGCTACTCCGTATATTGCTGCTGCTGAAAAAGCTGGTATTGTTAAAGGTGAAGGGAATGGAATCTTTAATCCATCCGGAAAAGTAACTCGTGCTGCTATGGCTACCATGCTAGTAAATGCATATAAACTACAAAGCACAGCAAATCATAACGAGCAGGTTAGATTTGAAGATTTAAAAGGGCATTGGGGAGAAAAACATGCCAATATTTTAATAGATTTAAAAATTTCTAATGGTACCGAGAACGGTTGGCAACCAAATAGATTTATAACACGTGCTGAAGCTGCTCAACTTACTGCAAAAACAGATATGTTACAACAAAATTTAAACGATGAAAAAGAGATTACTACTGCTACCTCATATGAAGATTTAAATTTAACAGTGGCTTCGAAAATTACAGCTCAAGAGATTGATAGTTTTATTGCAAAATATCATTCAGATAGTCCCTTAGTTGGACATGGACAAGATTTTATCAATGCGCAAAATCAATATGGCGTGAGTGCTCATTATTTAGCGGCGCATGCGATTTTAGAATCTGGATACGGAAAATCAGAAATTGCATATCAAAAACATAATTTATTCGGTCTACGTGCATATGATGGAGACCCGTTTAAATATGCGAAATATTTACCAAGCTACGGCGATAGCATTGCTTATAACGCTAATTATGTACGAGAAAGATATTTAGAAGAAAGTGGTATGTATTATAACGGGTCAACATTAACTGGCATGAACGTGAAATATGCATCAGATAAAGGCTGGGCTAAGAAAATTGCGGGTATTATGGAACGTATTAAACCGTTTCGTGTAGAAGACTATACATATGCAAAAAAATTACCAAAGAATCCTGAAACATTAGATGTCGACGCGTTATCTAATGAAATTCCATATAAAATGTATGCAGACGGTTCAAGCTCAAATGTTGTATCATCAGCTACTTACTATCAGGTACCTTATCCATTTAATTTAAAAATTAAAAGTAGACCAGATGTAGCTGTCGAGGAGAATAAAGTTGGTACAGTAACTCCTGGAACAACCATCTTTATTTATCGTGAAGATCCGAATGGATGGGTAGAATTCTCTTTTGAAGCTAATGGAGAAAAATATTGGACATTAAAAAATAAATTAAGTATGTAATTAAAAAGATCTATTTCACTAGTTTTAAAAGTATGGGATTGGACAATTGATTCTCTAGATTGGAAATACAATAAATTACCCGTTGATGTAGCAGCTGCAAAGATTATTCAAAATGTCTTAGCAGGTGCGACATCCGCATACTTTTTCGGGAAAATGTTGCGCAAAGTAGGTTCATTTTCAACACTATCTCCTGGTTCACCGTAATCTTCAATGATGTAATATTCCTTATCTTTAATGTATATATTGAATATACGAATATATTGTGTTATGATATGAATTAGAAACTCGCGTGTTTCAAATACAACATTTTTATCTTTTTGATGACCTCTTATCTTTCCGTAAGAGGTCCTTTTTTATCCCTCCGTATTGCATAGCCGCTAAAATACTATGAAAAGATACTAGAGACTACTACAATGTGATATTCTCTAGTATTTTTTCTTTATCTATATTATCTATTGTTAGGTAAACGACGAATTATTACTTTTTGTATAATTTTCACAAAATAACTTTGAATCATTATTTATTTCAATATAAAATAATAAAGGTATATATATGAATAGGTATGTCCTTTTTATGTGATGATAATGCGAATTGAAGCGTAATACTGAAACGGTAAACGAGAAGAATCAGGGCCGAAACAGATAGTAAGGAGCAGACAATACTTATAATGAAAACGTTCATAATGGACTGTCTATGGATGGAGAAAAAATACGAAAAGATAAAAGGGGCAAATGAATATGAACAGAGCCTTTAAAGGTACCGTATTAGCAGGGATAAGTGTGGGTTTCTTGCTAGCTGGTTGTACAATAGAAACATATGTCCTAACGCAGTCCAGAATATAAGCAAGTAGATTAAGTATTCTAAGCAGATAAATGAAGACTATAGCGATGAAGAAATTGAAAGACAACTAAGAGGTATAGCATCCTGACTTTCTAAATAACATGAGTGTTTCTATAGAATGAATCCTTAGGAGGGCTATTGTGGAACCTTTAATCAATGCTATTTTATACTTTGTATTTTTATTTGGAGCACTGTTTCTTATACTGGGTACTGCATTGGTTTTATTAATCGTGGCTACATTACCAGTAATCTGGAAGAAAAATCTATCATTCCTAATGATTAGCTTAGGTATAAATATACTTGTCATTCCATTGTCTTTTTTTATTGGCGGGATGGCAACAGATTCCCCTGGTAGTACGATGCACGATTTTTGGGAAGTATTTTTGTTTATTCAGATATTTCCGTTTCCCCTAGTACTGCTATCTTTAGTTTGGTGGCTTGTGCGTCGAAAAAAAGAAAAAGTTCATGTGTAGCGTTTTTAATGCAAATAAGCTGTCCGTTTGGGCAGCTTATTATATTTATTACTAAGCGTGATTATTTCCAAAATGAATGCAATACCACTATACAGTTAAATTGAAGGTGAACCATATTGAAATCTTATCAAACTTTAGCCCACTTGTATGCATTAGGACTAGGCTGCGGACTTTGGAATAGAGAGGAGGTTATTTCATGGTGCGATAGGTTGATTGAAGCAAATGATCACCCGCCATATGAAATTATGGAGATATCTTTAATGTCTAAAGCAAAGCTGATATATATAGAATCGGCTTTACTGTCATATAGCCGCATAGTTGATGAAAACCCCTCGGTAAACATCCTTCTTTCAGTCTTAAATGAAAAGTTAGTAGCTCAGAAATGGAATATTAAACAAGCTATTACTTGCTCTACTCGATTACTAGTAAATAGAGGCCTGTATTGGGAAGAAGAATATTTTGATTTATACAGCCTTAATGATAGCTATGACTTAGCACAGGAAGGTATCCATTTTAATGAAAAAGATGTGATTTCTACTTATATCGATACATTAGGTGTTTTTCGCGTCCATTTTAACGAGTTTGAAGATCTCTATTTACAAGTCATGAAACAGAAGTGGCAAGGGTAGAAGGCAGGAAAAAGAATCATTGAATCGTAAGAGTTACTTCCTGTATTTATCACCAAATTTATCTAGCCAAGACAAATCTGTCTTCGTGTTGATGAATTTTTGTCTCTTAATAACTTAATGCTATCGTTTTTATTTTTTCCGACAGCAAGCTAAGTTAGCATGTTTAATGCATAATGAGACGCCTGTAAATGAGCATTACTATTTAAATTTTTACCAGAGAGTAATTTAGTTAATTAGTAGAAAAAGGAAGGGGCCTATTTGGCTCCTTCCTTTTTCTCATACATACATAACGCTTGTTGACAACTTATGAAATAATAGCATTCATCGCTATTAAAATATAACATTAAAAGCAATTAATTAGATATGTAATTTTGCATATATTGTACTATTTCATGAATAGGAACAAAACTATTTATCTCTTTCTGTATGGAGACAAATAGATTTAGGTTTACTTAAGTTAAGAAGATCTGATCATTGATTACTGGTTAAACCATATTTCTACGTATTTGAAAAAAATTATATTTGATGACGGATCTATTGTCTTTAAGACGGGAGATAAAGTAACAGAAGAAAAAATTAAGAAATTATATTGGGCAGCCAAGGAAGTAAAAGCACAATATCACCGTGTAATTGGAAATGATAAAGCACTAGAACCGGGTAATGCTGATGATGTACTAACAATAGTAATTTATAATAATCCAGATGAATATCAATTAAATAGACAATTATATGGATATGAAACAAACAACGGTGGAATTTATATTGAAGAGAAG
>NZ_JAKUHC010000014.1:0-103750 GCF_022664295.1 Bacillus cereus group sp. BfR-BA-01311 | reverse complement strand
GTCTTCGTCCTCTTCTTCGTCTTCGTCCTCTTCTTCGTCTTCCTCTTCTTCGTCTTCGTCTTCCTCTTCCTCTTCTTCTACTTCGTCCTCTTCTTCGTCTTCCTCTTCTTCGTCTTCGTCTTCCTCTTCTTCTACTTCGTCCTCTTCTTCGTCTTCCTCATCATCGTCTTCTTCCTCGTCTGTAAAGATAACTTCTGTTTCATCAACATATTGAATTTCAACCTCTACACCATTATGTGTACCAGATTGAATTATTTCAGCTAGAGCTTTTAGAACTTCCTGTAAATCACCATCTGAATTAACACTAAAGCCATTCTCAACATCTAATTTTATTTTTGCTCTTTTCACATCAGCCATTTACCTAACTCCTTCAATATATTTTTATATATACTATGTTGAAAGAATATGAAAAGATTAATCTATTTGCGGAAATTTCATTATCCATTTTCCTTAGCACTCTGTACTAAGTTTGCTATCCATGGGCTTTTTAATGGCTGATCGGGAGTGATAATTTTGACTTTTACTTTCGGCTTTTCTATTGGAGTTGGAACGACCTCATCTTGTTCCGGGTTTTGTTCTTCTAGTTCTATTGCATTTTGAGTCTCTTCATCTTTTACTTTATCAATTATTGTAGGTTTTTGTGGAGATTGCTCTTCTAGTTCTATTGTCTTCTTCTTCTTTTTCTTTTTCTTCTTCTTCCTCGTCTTCTGAATCTCTTCATCTTTTACTTCATCTTTTAACTCGTCTTTTACTTCACCTTTTTCTTCATCAATTATTGTAGGTTTTTGTGAGGATTGCTCTTCTAAATCTAGCAATCCGATTTTGGGTAACTCTTCTAATTCTATTTCCTTAATAATCGCTAAATTCTCTAGCACCGAAGATTCATTTAGTACAATATTTTTTTGCTGCTCATACTCTGACAATTCCCATCCCATTGGACCGGGTGGAGAAAACACAAATTTCTCTAAATCTAAAATAGGGATTACTATTTCTTCTTGTTCTGAACTCATTTTATTTCCCTCCGCTATTGCTCTTGATTTCGTGATAAATATCAGAAAAACTTTGTAAAAATTCTTCCTTAGAGTCTTCAAGTGCTATGATATTTTGCAATGCCCAAATATACTTTTCATCAGACCACGAACGCTTTTGTCCTAAATAGTATTTATGTGCAATTGCACAGAATAAGTGAGGGAACGATAAATCAGTCCAAAGAACACGAAATTGTTTTTCTGATAAGGAATTTTCCGAATCATATGCACTCAACATATGAATTGCTAAATTAGTATCCCAAACTGACATTTTTTTCATCACTTTATTTAAAATGATACGTAGATCCCTCACGGGTAAATCACTTGTAATAGAATGTAGCTCTTTCATAAACACAGCATCATCTATTTCTGCAAACCTTGCTAAAGTAAAATCTTGCTGACAAAAACTATTAGATGCAATAACTTCTTTTGTCCATTGGTCATAATATGGATCATCTATTTCTTGTAATGCTCTCTTACCACGTGCTAACATCTTATCGACGTACTCTAAAAACATCGTTGAAAATACATCATCTGGAAAGGAGAGTGCAATTCTTTTGTTTCCTTCTAATTCTTGTAATTTCCATCTGTATAATTTATGCCATTTTCCTAATCGACTCCGAATTTTACTTTCTTGCATCGGAACATATCCTTCTGATGCTTGATGAAATTTACCTGCATATATGAGTACCTTTTCTAATTGTTCTTTATTATAATAGATGACTTCTTTCCCTTGATGCTTATCATATAGTACATACGCATACCCATCAGATCCGATACAAAAGCCCCCTCTTTTTGTTTTATGAATATTTGTAATTGGTAATCCATTTTGAAGGAGATGTAAATGTGCTCCAGCAATAAATAGCATCCTTTTGGGGTGCATATGTGCTTGTTTTAATATTTTTAATCCTTCTTCTGTTTCAACTTCCCACATTGTTCTCCCACTTCTGCTTGATTGTAAAATGATATTACTTACTTCAAATGGATAAAAGCTAAGGACCTTTTTTAAATGTTCACTCTCTAATCCAGTTGTTTCTTCCAACTTTCATCACCCTCCTCTTAAATTTTATAAAACTTCCCCATACACTTTCATTAAATCCATAGCGACTCGGTTCCAATTAAATTCTTTTTCAACCTTCGCACGTCCATACTTCCCTATCTGTTTTCTTTTATTTTCGTTATTTAATAGATTAATTATCTTTTCTGCATATGCATCAGGATTCTCAAAGTCATTGACAATATATCCATTTTTTCCTTCTTCAATAACTTCAGGGTTACCACCTCGATTACTTGTGATAATCGGTAAACCCGCTGCCATTGCTTCGTAATGTACCCTAGCAAGAGGCTCTTGCCACTGTGAAGAGCAAACAAAAATATCTGACATAGCATAAAGTGTTGAAATATCCTTTGGCTTAACAAATTTAATAAAGACTACATGTTCTGGAAACATCGCACCTAAAGTATATAAATGTTTTACATAATTATTTACATTGTTATCTCCAAACCATTTTGAACCAATAAAAACCATTACAATGTCTGGATTCTTCTCAATTATTTTCGGAAGAGCTTGTAGCAAAATATGAGGACCCTTTACTTTGCTCAAGCGCCCAACAAACAAAACTATTTTTTTATTTTGTAAATTCAACTGTTTTTGCACATGACTTTTAACTTTTGTACCATTCGCGGTCCACGAAGGATAATATTCATTTACATCTACACCAGAATATACTGTTCTTGTCTTTGCTTTTGCAGTTTGAAAGCGCGAAGTAATTGTTTTTCCTATATAATCACTAACTGTTACAATTTTGGAAACAGCAGCAATACATGCTTCGCCCTCTTTATCACTTATCTTTTCGTATGCAAACATTTCATTATGCACACTTAACACGAATTTGGTCTGTGGTGCCGCCTCACGTAAGATTGTAATCCAATTGGGACGATTACATAAATGAACCACATCATATTTTTCCTGTTTCAAATGTTTAATAACATCAGGCAGATACTCCTCTTCTGGAAAACGTATATACCTTACTCCTTTGTTTTTTTCTTCCGACTTTAAATTAGGATCTGTTATAGAAATAACTGTCACATTTTTTCCATTTGAAGCAATAATGGAAGCAACAGAATCTATATAAATTTGAATAGCTCCACCCCGTACAGCTGGTACAGGTAGCTTTTCAGTGGATATTATCGCAATTTTCATTAAATCGCCTCCCTGTTTCATAAAATACAACTTTCTTCATATGTTACGAAGGAACCCTTATATTTGTGAGTTATCAAGCATTATTTCATCTTTTATAATTAAATTTGGTAAATAGTACTTTTTCTTCTTAAAGGCAAATGGCTAGAGCAAAAATGGTCATGTACCATACAGTAATAAGAGAGTATAAAAGGATGGTGGTATATGTGGAGAATCAAAATGAAGAAGCGGTGTATACATTATCGCCCGAAGAGGAGCAAAAATTAGTAGCATTGGCAGAGACAATGATTCAACATTGGGACATTCAAGCGACTACAATCGAATTAATACAAGGTGGACAACTAGCCTTAGTATGGAAAATTCATACTGCAGATGGACCATTTTGCTTAAAGAGAATTCATCGCCCTGAAAAAAAGGCTTTATTTTCTATTCACGCTCAAGATTATCTTGCCAAAAAAGGCATGCGTGTTCCGAGCATAATCCCAAGCAAAGTGAATCAGTTATATACAAAACACGGTCCATTTTTATTTGTTGTTTATGAATGGATTGAGGGAAGACCATTTGAGCTTACAATGCAAGAAGACCTTGAAATGATTATGAAAGGGTTAGCGGATTTTCATGTAGCTTCTATCGGCTACAAACCGCCACCAGGCATACCTATCTTTACAAAACTGGGACGTTGGCCCAATCATTACATTAAAAGATTTCAACAGATGGAGATTTGGAAAACTTTATCCGCAACTATGCCGGATGACCCATTTTCACAATTGTACTTGACTGAAATCGATGCTTTCATTTCAGAAGCAAAACACACACACCAAAGACTATTGGAATCTGAATATACAAAATGGACTGATGAATTACAAGAATTCCCTAATTTATGTCATCAAGATTATGGAACAGGAAATTCCTTATTAGATCCAAGTAATCAAATTTGGGTAATTGATTTAGATACAGTTTCTTACGATCTTCCTATTCGAGACTTGCGTAAAATGATTATTCCTCTCCTAGATACAACTGGTGTTTGGAATGCAGATCAATTTCAAATTATGATTAACGCATATGAGTCAGTTTCCCCTTTAACAGCTGAGCAGAAGAAAATTATGTTTATTGATATGTTATTTCCTTACGAATTGTATGATGTGATTCGTGAAAAATACGTCAGAAAATCACCATTACTTGCTGAAGAACTTGCTGGAGCTATGGAATATGAAAGAATAAAGTCAAAAGCTTTAAATATGTTAATAGAGGAATTTTAATACGCAATACAAACCGTTTTGATGCAAAGGTTACTGTTATCTTTTTCCGACAGAAAGACGCTTCCTCAAAAATGTGAAGGCATGAAACACCCATTTTAGGTGGAAGTTAAATGTTGGTAGGCATAAGTCTACGTTTTTTCGTTTTTACTAGAAACAAGAATAAAAAGCCTTAATTGTGCGAACCATTGTTTGAAGTTGTTTTGTATTTAATCGTTTTCTTTCTATATGGAATCATACTTATAAGAAAGCGGGGTAAAGGTTAACGTATCATTTTTTCACTGACGAGCTAACTCAATTAAAAAAGAAAATGATACGGGAAGCAAGATGTAGTTATATCAAAAACGTTTATTGTTAGTCAGCTATGTTCAAATTGCATTTACCAAAATAAAGACGTTAAAAATCTTAATCTTCGTGAGTGTGATTGCCCTTCTTGTAGTACACATAACGATAGATATGTTAACGCAGGACTAAATCTTAGAAACGAAGCTATCCCCCTCTTAACTACAGGGATAGCTTAATTGATTAGAACCACTAGGGAGTTAAGTGAAGATTGTTTCAGCAAGGTTCTGTAACGAGGAGCATTTAATAAAGGCATAGAACTTACACAGACTGTTCAATTCAAAATTATAATACACTTCCAAACAAAATATGTACAAGCTGACTTTATTTAATGCATGCCCCTAAAAGGAGTTTGTAGAATAGCCCCTTCAATATAGTAATTTTTTGCGTGCAAATAAAAAGAGCATCAACTATTGTTAGATGCTCTCATATATAAAGTGGTTTCCCCACACTCCATTTTATGCTTGTCCTTCTCAAAAGGTGTAAGCAAAAAGACGCTTTATTTAAGCGCCTTCTCAAAATAGTTGATAGCTCTTACGTATAGATGAACATTTCTCGATGTTACTGCTATTCTATGCTTAGAATTATCTAATATGCATCCAGTCCTAGAGGAGTAAGGAGTGTTAATCTAAAATATATTGGAAGTAACAAAGAAAAAAAGATAATATTCTTGATACATTTTTGATTTAATATTTTCATATAATATAAATCAACATTAAAATTCACTCGTTATCCTATTGTTTTTTACATTTTAACTAGAAAACTATTCTACATCACCAATCGCTTGAATAGACTCTAGTTTAACATTAATTCTGTTCGGATAACCTATAATATTACCAGTTGAATTACTTGTTACTTCAACATTTGGTCCACTAACAGTCACTAAATTTTGACTCACATTCATTATAATGCCTTTAATATGAATTCCTTCTAAAAACAATACAGTACGTAAATGAAGTAACTGATAGGCATATAAAAGTTCTCTAATCTCATTTGTTACCCCTGCAAAATTATTGATAGAACTATTCACTACTGAATGATAAGAAGAAGATCCCTTTGATTCTGAAGAAGAGTTAGAGGACATTTTTGATTTTAATAAAGCGTTAGAAGATTTATCTGATTCAGCTGAAGAATAAACCATTCTTCTTGATCTATACGGAGTAAAAAAAGGAATAGGATTTACCTCAAATAATCTAAATTTACGTTCTTTATTTTTAAAATTAGAACAAAACTCACACAACTGTATCCCCCCTATAAAGATATGTACTATATAATAAACAAGTTATAAAAAAATGTACCAGGTATTTATACTACCCAGTACATTTTTGAATTTATTCTTCTGGTTCTTCTGCTTCTTGAGCATCACTAACCGATAAAATATCGTTAATTTTAACACTAATTTGATTTGGACTTTCAATAGCTTCACCACTATCGTTGCTAATCACTTCAACGCCTTCAAGAGTAACTAAAGTTTCTCCAATTCGTGTAATAAGGCCCTTTACATGAAACGACGGTAAAAACAATCCAACTCTTGCTCCTACCAATTGAAATGCTTCTAATAAAGTAAGAATTTCAGTGTCTATTTGTTCTGCAGCCATATTTTAATACACTCCTTTCCTACTAAATATTAATAAATAACTATGAAATCCTATTAAATTAGTTCATCATTACTTATCACAATAGAATATGTTCAAGGTTAATAAATGAAATAGACAAGTTGGCAAATACTTTTTCTAGTCATACATTATTAAGATATAGTATGACTAGAAACAATCCATAAAAAAATCCTTATTAAACAAATTTCATGTTTACATAAAAAATCCACACTTAACTAGACTCCTATACTCACACCATCCTTTCTAGACGAGCATAAGATGTACTGACGAATGAAAGGGGGTAATTTTATGGGTTTTGGTTTTGGTGGAGGTTGTGATTTCAATAGATGTGATGATCGGAGAGATCATCACAGAAAAGAAGAAAGAGAAGACAATCGAAGAGAAAAGAATAACAATCCAGAGTTATTACAATTCTTAAGAACATTAACTCCTGGTACTTGTATTGTTCTTCAATATGATTGTCAACCACCTACAAGTGCAACATTTCAAGGTTTTCAAGGAAACAACGTAATCATTTTATCTGACTTTGATTGTTTCCCAGGATTGGCACGTATTGCAATTAACAAAATTAACGTAATCTCTATAAATTCACCTGATTGTGATCGTTTCTGTTGCAAGCGTAAGCATTGTAGAGAAGATGATCATAAACATGATCATAGCGACGATTATTAAAAATGAATGAATAGAAATACCTTTCCTTTAATTTTATAAGCCACTTTGCAGAAAAAACACCTATTAAAAAATAGGTGTTTTTTCTTTCCTAAATTTACTGAACTGAACGTAAATAACAAACCATTCCACATAGCGGACATATACTATTGTAAGGTCAGCATCCAAATGACCCAAATAAATACCCACGCCAAGAAATAAAACTACAAAGTATTTCTTGGCACCTTTTACATAAAACAAATAAGTTATTAAAAAATGTACAAACCTAATTTAAAACTTACACATATAATGTACTCTACCTCTCTTATCATCTTAAAAAGGGATTTATTTTATATAAATCCCTTTTAAGTATTTAAATACCTAATATAATCTACATAACGTAATCAATCCTCAAACAAATAACATAATAATTCCTAAAAACAAAATAAGATAAGAGCCCTCTCCTCTTATCTTTTACTTATCTTTTACTTATATTTATTTAAAGTGCTATTAAACTACGCGTCGAACACTGATCACGTCTAAGCTTGTCACATTAATGTTCGCAGCATCATCCACCCAAATAAGAAATCCATCCTCTATACGAATAAAGACGCCTGTTCCATTGATCTGAAGTCCGCTTGAAAAAACTTCAATTCTGTCGCCTTCTCGTAAACCGTTTAATCTTGAATTTGCCAATTCTTTCACCTCCTCACAGTCCTTTCTTCATCAGCTTCTATTACGTTTAACACATTCACATTATTTTAAATACTATTAAGCTATGCGTCGAACACTAATAACATCTAAGCTTGTCACATTAATGTTCGCAGCATCATCCACCCAAATAAGAAATCCATCCTCTATACGAATAAAGACGCCTGTTCCATTGATCTGATCTCCGCCTGAAAAAACCTCAATTCTGTCGCCTTCTCGTAAACCATTTAATCTTGAATTCGCCAATTCTCTCACCTCCTTACAGTTCTTTCTTCATCGGCTTCTATTACGTTTAACACATTCACATTATTTTAAATACTATTAAGCTATGCGTCGAACACTAATAACATCTAGGCTTGTCACATTAATGTTCGCAGCATCATCCACCCAAATAAGAAATCCATCCTCTATACGAATAAAGACGCCTGTTCCATTGATCTGAACTCCGCTTGAAAAAACTTCAATTCTGTCGCCTTCTCGTAAACCATTTAATCTTCTTCGTCCTTCAAGATTTCCCTGTTCTCTTCTTTTTCGGTTTCTATTACATACATCACATTCACATCTACGTTCAAATGACATTTAACATACCCCCTTCGCCCTAAAAAATTTATTTGCATTATATATTATGAAAGAAATAGATTAATTGATTAGACTTACTTCCTCTATCAAACATCCAATTAACTAATTTATCAAAAAAAAATCACTAATTTTAATAATTGTACAAGCCATTTTGTATTACTTACATACATTAACAATGAGATGATCAACATCTTACTATACTCCAAATCCCAAATTACCTGTTCGTTAACTATCTTTAAAAAATGGAAAAAAGGCCAGTTTTCAACTGGCCTTTTTTCTTACTTACAAAGATATATATTTTGGAAATTAAACACTCCCTTACTAATAACTACATATATTATATAGTGCTCCAACACACTGCTAAATAAAACTCCACGAACAAAAAAAGAACTTATTTTCTATCTGTCAAGAATTTAGGTTCTTTTTTTTATATTTTAAATCACTTCGTATTGATAATAGGATTTTAATTCCCTTCCATATAATCGATTCTATGCTCTTTATTCAGCATTTCCTTTACTATAGGAGTTCCTCTCTCACCCTCAAAAACTTTTGCAGTATGAAAGCTAAGATTCAGCAACTCCACCTGTGTTATCACCACAATTCTTTTTAATTATTTACCGGTTTGTTGCACGAATCCGACATTTCTAGCAGAATTTCTTGAAATATTTGGAGAGAAGAAACTTTAGATTTCTTGAACGAATAGTTGTAATTCATCAGATACAGAAATAGACATACAAAAATGCTATCCTTTCCTATGATTCTATAGAAAGAATAACGTATTTTTTGCTACTTAGGGATATTAAAATTACTTAAGTTAATAGGAATTTTGTGAGCTCCCCATAAGAACCAGTTTTATTAAAACCCTGTATACCTCTTTCAAATGAAACTTAAATTACTTACAGCATTAGCTTGTAGCGCATTACTTATGGAAATCGCTGCTTGTAGTTCAAATGAGGAGACTGCGAGTGAAGCAAAACCAAAACAAGAAGCTGAGAACGCTACAGATTTAGAACAAAAAAATTTGGAAACATGCGTAAAGATGGGAAACGTATCCTTACTCTGAAATTAGTTTGGGATAAAGCTGGCTGTGTGTTTAAATTTAGTAAAAAAGAAGATTTAAATCAGTCTAAGAAATACTATGATGAGTTAAAGAACTCAGCTCCAATGCTTTTCTCGCATGCCTATGCTAAGGGGGATTTCCTTTTACAGATGAATGTCGATATGAACGATAAAGAGTTTAATAAATATAAAGAAATTATGGATAAAGTAGCGAAGTAAAAAGTAGTATTATTGCGTAATACGATGACATTTACTCGGAGTCCAATACATAGTATCGATATATGACATGAGCTCATTTTGGAAAATTCCTTGTCAAAAAGAAGCATATGTGATGAGGAGGACATATTTTAAACTATATTCCAATGGAAAGGTGGGGAAACTTATATGAATTTACACTACAAAAAAAATTCCATTATAACAAGCACGCCTTATTTTCCACATATTGATTTATCAGGACTTCCTGAAGTAACAAGAATATCTTTATGCTTTCCTAAAACTCCAAAAACGAAAAAAACACCAAAATCCCCCAAATTAAAAACATTGTGCTTTAGGCAATTTATAAAGCATAAAATCCAGTTAGTTCCTCCTGCAAAAAAAGGAACCATCAAAGTTGATAGACAGATATTTACTATGATTGAAAAGGTGTGTTCAGAAGTAGTCACTATTTCAGGATTTATCCGCAAGACTGTTACTTATACGGCATTAGCTTATAACAAGGTAATACCAAACTATAGGATACAAGGTGACATTCCCTTTCAAGGTCTTATAGAATCAAAAGACATTAAAAAGGAGCATCAATTTAGCATCCTCGCTGATACTTTTGTATGTGAAGCCAACTTTGAAAACCCAAAGGAATGCCAAATATACAAATCTCCCCTTGCTTACAATTTTATAGAGACCGATTTCGTAAAAGTTTCCATAAAAATGAGTAATTCGTAAATTAATATTTTCTTATTTTAAATATTAATTTAACTCATGCCAAAGACTAACTTTACAATTCCTGTTCTTTCTAACCTTTTTTATGATTAGATCGGCTCCACATAATTTACATTTCTCTTCAATTTCCAATAATTTTTTAAAAAAATTGATTGCCCTAAAAAATTTCTGAAGAGACGAAAGTCCCGATTGACAAAAGCTAATAATTAGTGTGAGATGGAGAAAACCCTCATTGATTAAAGTTTCACTTTATTTTTTCGTAATTGATGCAGCCTTTTCTTCACCCGTTTTACCAAACTTGAAAAAAAAGTGGAAACACGCATGATATTAATATAGGTAATATCCCTTATTGCTATTTCTTGTGTATTACTACGTTTCCTTAAATAAACATGTTCATTCGTGACTTTGGTAATCCGTCCTGTATAAACTTCTTTTTGATCGTATAGTTTTATATATGTCCCTTCCCATAATTGCAAATGATTTATAAATGCTTCTTCAAAAAATTGTTGTTTTAAATTTACTTGTTCTGCTACGGTTTTTCCAAACTGCAGCATCAATTTTTTTCGGAGATTTTCATCATATATTAAGTGCTGATGAGATGTAGAAATATTAGGTATTGCATACGGGATATTCGCGTTTTGAATCGCTGTATATGGGATAAAAATACGATCCATTAATGTTGTAAGCACAACAAAGTCTCGGCCAATTTCATTTACTTTCGCTATTGTATGTAAGCTACTCCCACCCCGATTTGAAAAAACTTCCACGCGCTGATAACGTTTATGCTTAAAAAACTTCATTAGCATCATGACTTGTTTTCGCTCTGGTAAGCATTCACCAAGTACTTTTAAATTAGTACCATGCATGTATTCTTGGAGCATCTTTAATTCATGAGTCGGTAAAGCACTAGCTGGAGATATATATCCTTCTTCTCTTTTTTCCCTATAATCGAAAACAAGACGATCCTTATCACGAACTTTTATTATGTCCTTCTGCATAAAAACCTCCTATTTTTTCATTCATCATAGATATTTTATGATGGTAACTCATAGTTTAGTATGGAGGTGAAAACACGAATGAATTTTTTAAATGCAATTCTTTTATTTAGCTATTTTTTTATAGCAGCTATTTCATACTTCTATTTATACAAATCTCGGCATCTCATTGGTTATCACTTAGGTATGAATATTGCAATGTTATCTAGTACAGCGATTGGTTTAGCTGTCGGTACCGTTCTCGGATCACAATTCCCTTTAGATGAAGGTGTCATTACAATTGTCACAACGATAATTGCTGTTGCTGTTGGTATTGTATTTGGAGCATTAGTTGATTATCAGACAATTCTAACCGGTGTAGCAAGCGGTATTATGTCTGGACTCATGGGGCCAATGCTTGGTTTACACTCAACACAGCCCGCTTTCTTAATTATTTGTACAACTATCGTCGTATTTCTATCTTTCATTTTGCTGCGCTTTTCCGTTCGAAATTAACGAGTTTTTAGTGGAGGAGCGATTTAGTTATGTGCACACTTCTTAGATGGAAACGTATAATCATCTTATTTAGTTTTATCTGTCTTTTTTTGCAAACAAAACATGTTATTGCAGAAACGAACACCATACAAACGACTCCTAAACCCAATCAGAAATTAACAAATACTCCATCGAATCTTTCAATGACTTTTTCAGCTCAAATCAATACAGAAAAAGCTACTGTTCAAATTTTTGATGAAAAAGGAACGAGTAAGGTTGAAAATTCAATTAAATTTTCGAATAACGAAACAACTTTATCTATACATTTACCTCCATTAACAAGCGGGGTTTATACAGTTATTTATTATATACCCTTGCACACTGGGGAAGTAATTCGTGATTCTTACATATTTACAATCGATACACTGTCAAAAGACAAAGCAAAACAGTCCATCTTTTCGTTTCTTTCACTCTTTCAACTTAAGTATGATTCTCAATTTTGTGGAAATATTTTCGCAACCGTTTCAAACAGCACCTGGATTATACTCCTTTACTTGATGAACGTACTTCATTACGTAAGTATCATTGTATTAATTGGATGGGTTATATGGGGAAGTTTGCTTAAATCTACTGATTCTACAAATTTCAAAAGTTATCAAACTAATCTTTTTATTTTCCAATTATTTTTTTTGCTCGCGACATTACTTTTACTTATAATCCAATCTATTAGTACAATTGATTTCGATATGAATCAAAAAATATTAGCAATACCTATAGATATATTGTATGGAGTTTCCTGGATTTCCTTACTTTCACTTGCTTTCATAGGCTTTTTCTTTCTTTCCCGCTCAAATGTATTCTGTATTATATGGATAATCCTTATACTGTTTTTTAAAAGTATGACAGTCTATACCCTAACTATATTTCCATCTCCTTTTACAATAATTCTTGAAAATATTTATTTATATATTGTTGCTGTTTTAGGAGGAGGTTACTTATTTATAGCTACTTTTCAAAAGCGACTCTTTGTTCAATCACTTCTCCCTAAATTCCATCTATATGCTTGTATTTTGGCAGCCATTTTATTCACCTATAATCTGTTTATTTATTTTACTTATTTGAATTTAAATACATCTGGAGCAACTTTCTTCACAATTCAATTACTAACCATTCTCCTTTGTTCGATACACCTGTACATGTTTATCAAACAGAAAAAAAACACCTTTCTTTCGCTTTGTTTTCAGGTAATTTTATTATTATGTAATATAATAATTCACGACTGGATAGGAGTATATAATCATCTATTTATGTAAAAAAACACCAATAAAGTACGAATATTTTTTCACATCATTTTTTATATTTGAGATAGAATGCCATTCTTTTTAATTAGAAGGGGGCTTGGTATAATGCTGAGGGAATATCATGTGGTTGCCATTCCAATTCGCATTGTTATTAACAACTATGGCGATCACGATCCTGAAGGTAAGATATATGTTTTAAAAGAGAATGTCAGTAAAGTAAAAAAGCTCGTAGAGGAAAATCCTTTTTCAACAGTAGACCTCGTGCAACCACTCGTTATTCGTGCCAATGTAGGAGATACCGTAAAAGTAACCTTTGAAAACCAATTACCTTTTAGCACTTCCATGCATATTCAATTAGCAGAGTACGATGTACAGACTTCAGATGGAGCATTTGTTGGAAATAACAAAAACACTACTGTTCCACCTGGTCAAAAACGAATCTACACTTGGGAAATCATCCGTGAAGAGATTCACCTTTTCTCTGATTTAGGTAATCCACTTTCCAGCGAAGAAGGAAGTAATGTACATGGCTTATTTGGTGCATTAATCGCACAACCAAAAGGATCTACATGGACAGATCCTATAACAGGCTTACCTATTAACAGCGGAATTTACGCTGATATCCATAATCCACTATTACCTTCATTTCGGGAATACGCATGGTTTTTCCATGATGAAATGGAAGTCAAAGATTTAACAGGAGCTAAATCAATTGACCCTCATACATTACAACCTGGGGAGACACATTCGGTTAACTATCGATCTGAACCGATGCGAAACCGCGTTCGTCTTATTCAAGAGGGGATTGTTTGTCCTGATTGTGAAGGTGAAGAAGTTCATCATGATTCCTGGGTATTTGGCGATCCAACCACCCCTATTTTACGTGCTTACGTAGGAGACCCTCTTAAAATTCGTGTTATTCATGGTGGGGTAAAAGAAACACACGTCTTTCATTATCACGTCCATCAGTGGCTATTTGAACGTAACAATGTTAATTCCTTAGAAGTCGATTCATTATCTATCAGTCCGCAGAATACGATAACCGTTTCACCTTTATACGGTGCAGGAAGCTCACAAGGTGCATTTGGCGATGTTATTATTCATTGTCATCTTTATCCTCATTTTGGTGAGGGAATGTGGGGAATGAATCGTATTTTTAATACATTACAAGACGGAAACCAGTTTTATCCAAATGGTGTGCCTATTGCAGCACTACAGCCGCTTCCTGATCGGCCAATTCCACCTGCACCAACACGAGAGAAACCAGGATTCCCGAACTTTATTCCTGGTGTGTTTGGTTGTAAAGCTCCCCGTCCACCACTTGGAATTGTAGGTGGCCGCAAGTCAACAGAGCTTGAAATCAATCAATTTGATCCAAACGCTCGTCCGGGTGCCGTATTTGTGAACCCTTGTCCCGAAGGAACAAAAGTAGAACGGGTTTTTAATGTCGTTGGTATTCAAGTACCTATTATATATAACGAAGAAGGCTGGAATGATCCAGAAGGTCGTATATTTGTATTAGAAGAAGATGAAGAAGATGTGTTATCTGGTCGTAAAAAACCAGAACCTTTTGTCATACGTGCGAATGCCGGTGAATGTATTCGTATTAACTTTACAAATAAGTTTCCAGAAACATTAGGCGGAAATGCATTTCAACTTGTAGAACGAACATATGAAGCAGCTACTCACGTACACTTCGTCAAATTCGATCCTCTCGTTGCCGATGGTGCTAATGTTGGCTGGAATTATGATAGTAGCGCTTTACGAGGTGAAACAATTCAAATGCAGTGGTTTGCAGATGTTGAATTGAAGGCTGTTTTCTTTCATGATCATTTATTTGCGAATTCACACCAACAGCATGGTTTATTTGCAGGAATATGTATTGAACCAAAGGGATCCCAGTTTCTCGATCCTCGTACAGGAAAAATTTTACGGTCTGGTACACAAGCAATCATTACAAATCCACTCATACCTGATTTTCGTGAATTTGCCTTGTTTGTTCATGATTTTTCGCTTTTATTTGATCGTAGGGGTAAACCACTTAATGCACCTGAATTTTCAGGTTCTGAAGGTGACCCTGGCGTTATGGCCATTAATTACCGAAATGAACCGCTATCAGCACGATTAACAAATCCTGAAACTGACCCAGCTTTTGTTTTTAGCTCTTTCCTTCATGGGGATCCTGTGACACCATTATTACAAACTTATAATGGTGATCCAGTACGCATTCGATTATTTCAAGGCGCTCATGAGGAATCTCATAGCTTTAACTTACACAGACAAAGTTGGCGTAGAAATCGTCCGGATTTAGAATCAGAATTTACTCAACAACAAACTATTGGAATATCAGAAGCTTTTACAGCAGAATTTGCGGTTGAAGGCGATGGCGATTTTGATATGCTGTACTATTACGGTGGAATTGATGATATTTGGCTCGGAGCTTGGGGAATTTTCCGGACATTTAAAGAGCGGGTTCCAAAGCTATTCCCTCTACCAGACCGACCGCAACCACCAAAAAGAACAAAACCATTGCCAAAACCTACCGAGGAGCAACCTCCACCAGCAACAGATCCTGGTGAGCCTTGTCCACCAAATGCACCAGTTCGAAAATTTGAAGTTGTTGCATTTCAAACTAAAATTAAATATAACAAAGCTGGTGATAATGATCCCGTTGGTATTATTTTCGCTTTAAAAGAAGATGTTGAAAATATAAAGAACGGGAAAATAAATCCCGAACCACTTATATTACGTGCGAATACCGGTGAATGTGTAGAAGTTACTCTCCACAATCAATTAACAGAGCCATTTCATAACGAAGGAGAACTTCATGGTTATCCAGAAGTGCCCGATGAAGATATTGTTTTCACGCCATCCAGACGAATTTCTCTTCATGCACAAATGATTGCATATGACGTTCTTGGCTCAGATGGTGCTACAGTTGGATTTAATCCAGATCAAACCGTGGCACCAGGGGAAAGTATTACGTATCGTTGGTTTATTGATCGTAATTTTGGCGCTTGTAATCTCTGGGATATGGCTGATTTACGTAATCACCGGCACCACGGAGCTTTTGGTATGCTAATTACAGAACAAACTGGCGCTCTTCATCTCGATCCTATAAAGCGCACACCAATCCGAACGGGTAATCAAGCAGTTATTTCACATCCACTTTTCCCAGAATTTCGCGAATTTGCTTTATTAATGCATGATGGTGTTCGCCTTGTAGATAAAAATGGAAATCTTATTATTGATCCCGAAGCAATTTTTATAGCACCGGAAGAAGGACTAGAAGATCCAGAAGATCAAGGATCTCGCGGCTTTAACTACCGCTCAGAACGTATCATTCATCGCTTAAAGCAAAATCCAGATGTTTCAGCAGTATTTAGTACAAAAATTCACGGAGATCCTGCTACACCGATATTTTTAGCACATGTAAATGATCCAATTATCTTTCGTTATACTTTCCCTGCTGACAAACCTCGAGCACATGCTTTTACAATACACGGACATTCATGGCTTCGAAATGAGAATAATTTAAACTCAACCTATATCGGTCTCCAAGGAGAAAATAGCGTTGGTTCCAGAGCAAATATAGTCCTTGCACATGGAGCTGGTGGTCTAAACGGCAGACCTGGCGATTATATGTACCGTTCGGGTAATATTCGCTGGGACATTGAACTTGGTATGTGGGGGATACTTCGGGTACTAGGAAAGAGTAATGACAAACTCCCTCCTTTACGAACCCCCTAAAAAATAGGCTATCCCCGCTTTGTAGGGATAGCCTTCATATTCATTGTATCAAATACACTCTAAATCACTTCTTCTGCATCAGGTTGGTCAATCACAATTACATCTCCATCTTTAAAACGAATTTCTCTTATATTTACCCATAATATTGTCACTATTACTTTTTGTTTCTGCAATACGCCGATAAAATCTGTTCCCACTTCTTGAATCTTCCCAACAATAACCTTTTCATCATTCTCATCACAACGTATTGTTACTTCTATTCTATTGCCGATATTTTTTAAAAGCTGGAAATTTAATCTTTCCTTTAAACCATTAAAATTTAATGGGACCAACTCTTTACATATAGGATTTCTATTACCTATCGATTTGTTCACTTGTGATTCTTTAACAATGGGGACTTCTATTTTTTTCTCTAAAGTATTCTGTTCCATTTTCCGATTTTTACCTTCTAAACCTTCTTTCTTTTTTACTGATCCAGGAATATTTAATAAAGGGCGTGACACCCCACTATTTTGTTTATCAGACCGCAAAAGACAACCTCTCCTTTGACTCATTCTCTTCTTAGCTTATGAAAAATAGAATAAAAAAGAGACATACCAAAAACAAAAGGTGTTTTTTCTTTTTTATGGAAATAAAGGTACAAACCCCTGCATAATAATAAATTGATAGTAAAAATTCATAATGAAAGGGGGATATGCGTATTTTCTCTTGGTACATACCATGAGATTTCACGCTATACGTATGTCAAAAAACAAATCAAAACCAAAACATGGAAAACGACCACCTGAAACAGTCGATTGTTCACCACCCAAAAAAATCCCTTTAGAAAATACAGCAACTCTACCTGAAAATCAAGTATTTGTCGATTTATTAGGAAAAAATATTTTATTGTCTACACGTGCTGATCAACTAAATATTTTAGGGCAAACATTTCGTCCTATTTTCACTGGAAAACTTGTAAGGGTAACAGATGGCTTCATTACACTTTATCCTGTCATCATTAAAATGAATAATGCACCATTTTTTCAATTCCCTACACCTCTCGATTTTGCAATTGAAATGATCGTCTTCTTCTTACCCTTTGATCCTAATACTAAGTTTCCAATTCCATAATAATAAAGGTGGTGTAAAAAATGGAAAATCAAGATCAACTCAAAGAGAAAAATCCGCTTCCTCCAGTGTGTAAAAGCTCAGTTAACAATCCTTTAATTAATGAATTACGCCGTGCTAATGTTGCACAAGAATTTGCAAACCACATCGGTTCTCGGGTTTTTATTCTAATTGCACAATTTCCTTTTATGATTATCGGTACCATTGTTGAAGTCCAGGGGGATTACGCTTTTATTAAAATTGAAACAACTCATATTAATGAATTTGATAATATGACGGCTCGTTTACATATTGACGAGATTGAAGTATTCTTTATTGAAGACGGGAAATTTAAGATTCCAAACATTCAACAAATCCCAGGAGTTTAAGCTAAAAGGCTATCCCACTTGTAAAGGGCAGGTGATAGCCTTTTTTTCGTATACAATGGGATGAATGATGACACAGAAAGTATGACAAACGCATTTATTATACTAATCATATTTTATGAAACGAAAGGAGCCCTCAAATTATGAAAATGGACAACCCAAACCCAATATGGACTCCAACTTATTTTAATACCACTCCCTGTCCTCCATCATTTACCTGCTTTCCTGATGCCCCACCGGTCTTCCCTTCTCCTAACAGCTCACTTCCACAAGAAGAATTAGATCAATTACAAGCGTGCATTGAAGAAGCAAATAACTTACTCCATATTATTTCAAATCCAAGAAATCCAGAAAACACAAGAGCCTTACAGCTTTTTCTTTTAACACTTCGTGGTTTAAAAGTACAAGCAATTATTGCATGTGACAATACTCAGGAAAAGCAAATAGGCACTTTAACAAATGCAGGGAAGGATTTCATTGAGTTAACCAACGAAAAAAAAGGAAAAATACTGATCCCATATCTACAACTTTGTTTATTGAAACGGGATTGTAATCAAAATCCTATACCTCAACCTTTACCGTTTAACTTTACTCCACCTATTCGCCAAAATTTAATATTACATTTTGGAAAAACAGTAGCAGCAAATCCCCTTTTAATTAATACTTTCTTTGGTATTTCTTTAGCACTTTACTTACAAGGATTTATCGGAAAGAAAATTACAATTCGACTGCAAAATGAAGAAAACCTTATACAAGGGGTTTTAATTAGTGTTCAGGAGGGAGAGGAAGATGCAGATGACGTTTTAAGTCCTCCAGCTAAAATAAAAATAAAAGTTGATAATAAGATTGTAGACGTTGATTTAGATGACTTATGTTTTGCTTCCGTCTGTCCTCGTTAAAAATACTGTAGTGATTGTTTTTAAATATTTCAGCTTCGATTATATAAGCTTATACAAAAACGCTTAAATATGAACAGCAATTTTGTATTTATGTATCTAACTAAAGCCTTTCACTAACGCTCCGGTTATTGACATATATGAGGCGGCACACGAATCTATATGGTCTATCGTGGGAGTATCAAAGGAAGCAGATGCTCAAAGAATAATATAGTAAAGAATAAAGAGATGTTCAATTAATGCAGATATTAACAGAAATACAAGATAGCATGCGCCTTATAGCAAATTCAGAACAGAAGAAATCGTTTTGAAGTCGCTTGTTTGGTAAATAAATTAAAATCTAATGGTGAGGAAAAGTTTTTTCTATTTGAAACAAGATAAGAAGTAGGTTTTCCGTCTATTAATAATATTTAATTTTTAGCACTATAAATGTTAGTCAAGCATATATTATAGTATTGGAATTGGTTTCACTCACTTATTTCAATTTTATAGTTTCCTTCCAAGAACACCAACGGACATTGGTGTTCTTTTTAAGTAGGTAGATTTTGAAAAATAAGAAGTTTTCTTAGTTACAAATTTATAAAACAAAGAAGCACTCAAAATGAGTGCTTCTTTGTTTTATAATGCTATTTGTACTTGTTGTACTTGTAAAACTTTTAAAGTAAGATCTAGTACAATTTTTTCACGAAGTGTGTCAAATGTGTCATTTAATTCCGTTGGACAAGGAGAAAAGTCTAATTCAAAGAAATTAGCGCTGACTAATTCGCAATATGGTTGTTCGTTATAAACAACTGCATTTTCGAAGAAGTATTTGTCCAAACGTGGTAAATCACCGTCTTTTGGGTTAATAAAGTGAGATGTTGTGTCTGAGGAAGCTGCTATTAAAGGTAGTGTTAGAAAATCCCCCTCTGTTAAATCTGCAAAACCAGAGAACGGAACATTTGCAATACGATCAAATAATACTGAATTACACCCGCTACCTGCATATTCAATATTTTTACGAATATAACCTTGTACAAATAACTTTGCTCTTGTAACTCGGCGGAATTCTGTACCTGGTACTGGAGTGAATGCTACAGGAACTAACTTACACTGTGTTAAAAATACGTTTTTTAACACACGTTTAATTTCGGATGCTGAAGGTGCTAATGGGACATCTGATTCTACAACAATTTGAATTGTTCTTTCAGCTAATACAACTGGGATTTTTACAATCGGTGCTCCTGGTGTAAGAATTGGTGTTGCAGTCTCATCACTTAGTGGTGTTTGAGTTTGTCCTACCGTTTGACATGGTACATTGATTGGACATTTTTCGCTCATATTATCTAATCTCCTTTTAAAATTACTTTAGATTTTTAAAACTGTTCAATGGCAATATATTCGTTATTTTTATTGATGTATAAGCTTGTATAATAGGTTTTCAATTTTTTTTATTTTTTGTAGATATTTTATTGGCTTTCTCATTAAGAATTTTCACGAGTTGATACTTTATTAGTCATTCCTATATAAGCGTCGGATATTTCACATTGAATTATTAGAGAAAATCCCTTAAGAAATCAGGGTATATTTTTCGGGAAAATGAAAACAATACAAGGGTTTTCACTGATATAGATGAGTTAACATTTAGAGATTTAATTCAAGCTAGAAAAGAAGCTGGAGTAAACCTCGATCTGGTGGCTTCCTTAGCAGTGATACGAAGACAGAAACCAGAATCACCGATACAAAGCGTGCACTCTTTGATAAATAGGGAATCAGAGGACGATTTAATTCCGCACAGAATGCAATATGAGATTCAAAAATTAACGCATTTATTTCAAAGGCCACTAGAACAAATTGAAAATATGCAAAAAACGATTGAATATTTTACAAAACGAGATACGACTTTTGATAAAAAAATTGAAGAAATTTATCAAAAAGCAAAAAAACTTGGTGAAAGAGATAATAAGATACAAGGTTTAACACTTGCTTGCATTATATTTTTTACCAGTTTCCTAGAATAATAGAAAAATAAAAAAACTCATCCCTTATGAAAAAAGGATGGGCTTTTTTGTTTGCTATCGATAAAAAGACGCTGTGCTAACTATTATAAATACTGTATTTAAGTAATTAGATTCTTGAAATGGAGGTGAATTTTTATATTGTATGAAAAAGGACAGGAGATTTGAAATGCGTAACTTTTGCGCGAAATAAAACAAGTCCCTCATTCCCTTCAATCGCGTTGATACAACTCTGTCTCTATAACATCTCCTTGGACTTCACAAGAAAATGATATATAACAAGATAAAATTACTCATTAAATTACATAAGAACGAAACATAGTAAACGGATAAAATTTAACACTTCATAATTATTGGTATTATCTTACTAATATTACGCATTAAGTAATAATGATATTAATTTTTTTGGAGGTGTACACATGTATAATAAGAAATCTCAAAATGCCTTTAACCCAGATGAATTTTTGAGTGCCGTTACCTTGAATTCAAGTTTAGTTGGGCCTACATTTCCACCTATCCCTCCCTTTACATTTCCGACTGGACCTACTGGCAATACTGGCTCGACCGGCGACACTGGACCTACCGGTGACACTGGACCTACTGGCAACACTGGACCCACCGGCGACACTGGATCTACTGGCAACACTGGACCCACCGGCGACACTGGACCCACCGGCGATACTGGGCCTACTGGCAACACTGGACCCACCGGTGATACTGGGCCTACCGGCGATACTGGGCCTACCGGGCCATCTGGTGGACCAATGGGACCCACCGGGCCTACCGGGCCATCTGGTGGTCCTATTGGTCCAACTGGACCTACTGGACCCATCGGCGACACTGGATCTACTGGCGACACTGGATCTACTGGCGACACTGGACCCACCGGCGACACTGGACCTACTGGCGACACTGGACCCACCGGTGACACTGGACCTACTGGCAACACTGGGCCTACTGGCAACACTGGGCCTACTGGCGACACTGGACCTACTGGCGACACTGGACCCACCGGTGACACTGGGCCTACTGGCAACACTGGGCCTACCGGCAACACTGGGCCTACTGGCAACACTGGACCTACTGGTAGCACTGGACCTACTGGCAACACTGGGCCTACTGGCAACACTGGGCCTACTGGATCAGCTCTTATTAACCAAATTTATGTAGCAAATTCAAGCAGTAACAATGTTTCTGTCATTAATGGAGCAAATAATGCTGTTATTGCTACCATTCCTGTTGGCACCAGTCCAGTTACACCTGGAGTTAATCCATTAACTAATCGGATTTATGTAACAAATAGTACCACCAATGATGTTTCCGTAATTGATGGATTAACGAATACTGTAATTAGTACTATTCCAGTAGGTATTAATCCAGATGGAGCAGGAGTCAATACATCTACTAACCTTATTTACGTTCCAAATTTTAATAGTTCGAATGTTTCTGTTATTAATGGGGCGACCAATACCATAATTACTACTATTAGCGTCGGAAATGCTCCAAGGGGCGCTGAGGCTAACCCATTAACCAATCGGGTCTATGTAACTAATCAGGGTAATAGTAGTGTATCTGTAATTAATGGATTAACGAATACCGTAATTGCTACTATTCCAGTGGGATCTAATCCAATTGGAGTGGGAATCAATTCATCTACTAACCTTATTTATGTGGCAAATACTAACAGTGATAATGTCTCTGTAATTGATGGATCAACGAATACTGTAATTACTACTATTTCTGTCGGACTTGAACCAAGGGGAGGAGTCGGAGTTAACTTATCTACCAATCTTATTTATATACCAAATCGTGGGAGCAATAATGTGTCTGTAATTAGTGGCGCAACTAATACCGTGATTGCCACTATCCCTACTGGAACTCAGCCAGGTAGTTTTGGTTCAAAGGGAATAGGAGTTAACTCATCTACTAATCGAATTTATACTGTTGTATCTGGGCCTCCTCAAAATGTTACCGTAATTGATGGATTAACAAATACTGTGATTACCACTATTTCTGTAGGTTTTTCGCCAAGGGGGATAGGAATTAATCCTTAAAAGCACACTTATACTCAATAGATAGGTAAATAAGCTAGCCTAGTGACAACAAACAATATTCAAAAGCTATTTTCAGCTTCATAACCAATTTTAAGTACTTCTTTTAATATTACTAGCGTTTAATGATTTGAGCAGTTAGCTTTTGCTAGCTGCTCTTTTAGTTAAAATAATACTGTTGTTTAGTTTTATTGTCATCATCTTCCTCACCATTACTAACTAATTATTCTCAAAAAATTGGAGATAACTGGTCTCTTAATATATATTATGGATAGAGAAAAATATTAAATACTGAATCACATAGTTCGCACCGGTGAGACAATTGTTCTCGATTCATTAACAAGGCTTGGAAGAACCATTTATCAATGTAACCTATAATGGAAACGCCACAAATGATATTATTCAAAGTGCTGTACGAAAAGCAACTGCAAACATCCTATCGGCTTTTGCTGAAAAAGAGCGTCTAGATATCAAACAACTACAAGCTGAAGGGATTGCTTTAGCAACAGGATGGTGGCGATTTGGCCCCAACCACTGTTCGGCATTGGTGGCAAAATTCGCTTCCGTGCAGGATATTGAAGTCAGAATAGGTGAGTTGAGGTGGAAAAATCGTAAACCTCAATCCCTCATACATTAGGTTATCTTGATTTGGAGAATGGTTTAATCCTAGAACGTGTGCTACCTCATGCGCCACCAACCATGCAAATCTCTTAGAATCGCCGGTCCCATGAGGACTAAAATTACAATTCACTACTGCTCCCGGCTTTCCATTTGGATAAACCGCACAGCCTGAAGGGAACCCCGAAGAGTCTGTGGTTATATTATCAACTAAATAAATCACCAATTCATTAGGACCAACATAATTGCGATTATTAAAAAGTTCAATTATCTCCTGTGAAGGCTGTTCATTTCTTCTGCATTCGCCCACATGGATATCTTTAAGCTGTTGCAAGTTGGGATTATTACTAAGATCCTCTGTTGTACCTTGGTAAACAGCTATTCCACCTTGTGCAAAAAGATCATGCATAGCTTGAAACTGTTCATTAATCCAATTTATTCTCTCACTAGAAAGAGACACTAAGGTCTTAAAGTGTACAACAACACTGTGGATGGCTCTCGTAAATGACGATCTACCGATGCGAGTTCCAGACCTAAAATCCCAGTCGCGCTCAGGCCCCTCGCCCTCGCCAGTGTATTTGAACCAAAACAGATTATCATCCTGGTCAACAGCCATGATAACATGCCCGATTCCTCCAAGAGTGGTTACGCCTCCGAAAGCATACTTCATGTCCTTCCAGGAGCCACGGTCAATCACATTACCGGAATTAGGATGCCAGCCAAGGGTTCCTGAAAGATCGTCCTCGCCATTGCCGCTATATGAATACCAATACAGCTCCCCATTTTCATGAATTCCGAAGATGGCTCTTCCCGATCCGTGAATGTTTCTAAAGTTTTGCCAACCATTTCCTATCCGATTACCGGAGTTAGGATGCCAGCCAAGGGTTCCTGAAGGATCGTTCTCTCCAATGCCGCTGTATGAATACCAACGCAGATCGCCGTTCTGTTCGACAGCAAAGATTTCGAGCCGTGCCGTGCTGGATCTTCCTGAATACGGACGAACGAAGATACGGATGAATTTTTGCCAACCGTTTCCAATTACGTTTCCGGAATTTTGGTGCCATCCAAGCGTACCGTTCACGTCTAGCTCGCCTTTCCCATTGTAGGAGTACCAGTGCAGATTCCCGTTTGGGTGGATTGCCATAATGTCACCGTCACCGCATCCAAACACATGCAACATATGACCGAAGTCTCGGCCAATCTGGTTTCCTGTGTTAAAATCCCAATTATGCTCATTCGCTGGGTGCCACCATGGCTCACCTTGGCCTAAATATTTATTCCATTCGAGAGAGCCGTCTCGGCCCTTCAAACTATAGAAGATTCCCTGCAAGGGCAATCCACTATCAACCGGCGTCGTTCCATTGCCACCATGAAACATCCTATAAGTTCTCAGCATGTTCATCTCTCCATAATAAGTTGTCATCTGAACCCCGATTGTACGACAAAACTATCCTATCCTTTCCTGTTTGAAATTACATAATTAGATTAGGAACTTTTTCCGATGAATATACGTTCCATAAAATAACAAACTATTGGAGGAATTATCCGGAAGTGGAGAATTGACAAGGGTATACGTGGTACTCAAACAAAAATAAATTCACCTACAATCCATATTCATAGGGGGGAATCTTCACATCTTTTTTATAAATATCGTGACTTTATTTCAAATCTACACATAGCGCTATACTCCTTATTTAAGTTAAGAGAAGGAATATTTTATATTTAAAAGTAATTGGCAATAAAATAGGCGACAAATTTAAATTAGATGGTAGATTTTAAGCGTTTGATAAAAGCAAGACGAATACTTACAGATTTATTGTTGATACAAGTAGATAATATTTTAAAATAGAAGGTGTTTTTAATTCGACTAAGTGATCAATCGCTCAAGTAATATTCCCTCCAGTTGGCAATAAAGAGCATGGTGGAACGTGGAAATAGCCATCATTCCTTTTAACTTTTGGGAACGGTTCAGAATATGCTTTTGCTTATGGTGGCTTCTCCGCTAGGATTAATACGGACATGTTTTTACTTCATCTCATTATTAAAATTTCATATTAAAAAAGGAGCAGCATTGATTATGCTACTCTCGAAAACATTGCGAACAAGTGTAAATGTGTATTTGTGTACATTTACACATATTTCATATTAAAAAAGGAGCAGCATTGATTATGCTACTCTCGAAAACATTGTGAACAAGTGTAAATGTGTATTTGTGTACATTTACACATTTATCATAAAAATAAAATATCGCTAGATCCAATTGTTCATTAGTCTGCTTATAAAAAAAACAGTGTGAATATAAAATTGGAACTTCCCACAACTCCCATCCTGTAATATCAAAATCTTCTTCTTTTATATACGAAATACAATTATGAAGACGTACTAATGATTCATCATCTTCATTTTCATATTTTCTTTTCTCCAGTTCATAAAATTTTAAAAGATACTCTTCTAAAATTTTTTTATACTTCCTGTACTATTTTTCAAGAGTTCATTTGCAATTTCTACCTTCTCCATTCAAAACTCCACCTTTAAAATTTTTTATAGAAAAAAGGAGCAGCATAGACTATGCTACTCCTGAAAATGAGTACATACATTAAATGCTCCAATTACATAACAAAATTAGCTTTGCAATACGTTCCTATTGAGGATTTTCATCAATACAGCATCGATGAATTTTTTATAGATATTACTGATAGCATCCATTTATTCGCCCAAGATCCTTACGAATTCGCTATGAAATTCAAACGTGAAATATATGATCATACACGAGTTGAATGTACAATCGGAATTGCTCCTAACCCACTCATGAGTAAGGTTGCCCTAGACATTGAAGCTAAGAAGAACAAAGATGGAATTGCTTTGTGGCAGTACGAGGATATACCTACCAAACTATGGAGCATACGACCCCTTAATAAATTTTGGGGCATATCATATAAAACAGAAGAAAAGTTAAATAGAAAGGGAATATACTCTAATGGAGATTTAGCCAATTATCCCCTTAAATACTTAAAACAGAGTTTCGGCAAGATTGGAGAAGAATTACACTTACATAGCCACGGAATCGACTTTAGTCGCATTTCAGAAAAATATGTTCCCGCAACAACTTCTGTTGGAAAAAGCCAAATTTTAATGCGTGACTACACAATAGAAGAATTCCCGATTATTCTACTGGAGCATATAGAAGAAGTTTGTTATCGGCTTAGAAGACAAACTAAACTTGCTCAAACCGTTCATTTTTCTGTCGGTTATAGCAAGAATTATAACGGTGGTATTAGCAAAACACATACTTTAAGCCGTCCAACTAACTTAACAATGGATATTTATAAAATTTGTACATACTTTTTACATCAACAGTATACTGGTGAACCCATCCGCAGTATAAACATCTCTTTAACAAACTTACTTCAAGAAGGAGAAGAACAAATTTCTCTTTTTGATCATGTCAGGAAACGAGAATAAGAGGTGAAGTTAACAAAAGTAATGGATGAAATACGCACAAAATTTGGGAAGAACAGTATTTTACGAGGGATTTCCTACACACATAGCGCTACAGCTAGACATAGAAACACACTAATAGGAGGACATAGATCATGATTAACGCTAATATGCCAAAAGGAAGAGGTATGGTGAAATTCACTCCGTTTGCAGCGATGCCTGAACAGTTTGCTGGTATCCGTGAAATCATTAAAGAGAAAAACAAAGTAACTCGGCCGATCTTATTGATCGAGAACATGTTATTGTGTTCCTTATTATCTGAAGAAGAAATACTAATTACATATTATGAAGATGGTTATTTACTCTCTATCTATATGACTGTTGTCGGTATTGACCAGCAACATAGCGCTATAATATGTACGGATGCTTTTTATAACAAGATGAAGCTGCAATTTTCTAATATAATAGAAATGTAGACAGCGATTTTTCATGTAACTTCGAAAAGATTATTTCTATATTACTAGGAACATCTACATTAGTAGATGCATTTCTGAATTTACTTTAAATAAAAAACTGCAACTGATGTTGCAGTTTTTTATTTATTTCTCCTCCTCTTATTTCTTACTGTCCTTATATAAAAAGTTCTTTACTAACAAACCACTTAATAGTTGCATTTCCGAATGAGTAAAGAACTTTTTTATTTCTTATCACTTACTTGCAAATTCAAGATCCAGTCTCCCTGATGCTGATAATCTCAAATGACCATCAAATTCCTTCTCGGATTTCCCCTTCATTTTCTTAATTAATCCTGTTTTCTTTCCATTTTATATTTACAATTTTTCTAAAAATAAAGTTCAACTTCCAAGAACCAAAGATTGTAAAAAAGACCTCAAAACCAATAATGACCCATTCTAATACATGATGGTCTTCATTAGGACTATCACCAGCCATAACAAGCCCCCTTGTTCTCTTCTCAGAAAAATCATACAAAAAAGATAACATAGCGCTATGTTATCTTTTTATCTCTCACGACCTATTTGTGAACTGCCCCCTGTCAAGTAGACAGGGGAATATGAACATTTTGTATTTTGCTTGTAAGAACACAAAAAACTGTTTCTTATAAGGGATTAGATTTTTGATTTTATTTTTACGTCTTATTATATTAAGGAGTTGTAAGGTTATCTTATTCACAAAAGAAAAAGGTTTTTTATACAAAAACTTAAGGACCTATAACTCTTGAACATACTGCTACTATTACTTTAGAAAGGATGCATGATTGATATGGAAAAGGAAAATGTATTCAAATGGAAGCATTATCAACCTGATATTATTTTATTAATGGTAAGATGGTACCTACGGTTTTCGTGATTTGGTGGAAATGCTAGAAGAACGGGGGTTATCTATTTCTCATACAACGATTATGCGTTTGGCTCATCAGTATGGTCATGAATTGGACAAACGAATCCTTAGTCACCTCAGACAAACAAACGACTCTTGGAGGAGCGATGAAACATATATTAAAGTAAAAGGTCAATGGATGCATCTCTATCGTGTTGTTGATTCGTAAGGAAACACAATTGATTTTTCCCTAAACAAACGAGAGAATCAAAAGCTGCAAAGCGCTTTTCCAAGAAAGATTTGTGGTCTTTTTATGTTTCCAAGACCCGTGTGATTACAGTAGACCAAAAAACGGCCAACCCTATGGAAATCGAAGAATTGAAGAAAGAGAAAAAGATGCCTGTAGGCATTCAAATAAGACAGATAAAATAACCTAATAACATTGTAGAGCAAGATCATCGTTTTAATAAAAAAGTCCAACTTATTTACTGGACAAGTCTGTCCAAAATGAAATGAAGTTTATTCATCAACTATTAGGAATCTATATAACTCTTTCAAATAAATGTAATCTTTGCAACAAAACCAATTTTTATATTGTAGCAATAGACATTGTAACTAATCCCTACCTAATAAATTTCATATTCATCTAATATATCCTTCAGTTCAAACCAATCATCATCTTCAAAAACATTATCAAGTTTGGAAAGCTTAAATTTTAATTTCTGTACAAAAATAAAAATGCTATCGGCCAATTCAATTAATTGATTATCATCTAACTTAAAAAGTGTATCTCCATATAAATATTGCCAAACATATTCTGTTACTTCTTTATCTTGTTCAGGCGAATTTTCTATACATTCAATGATGTAAATAAAATCTTCTTTAATCTTTTCGTACACTTCCTCTAATGCCAATTTTTTTGGTATCTGTATTTGATTTTCAGTTAACGATTGTATTAATTTTTCCTTTTGTTTTTTACTCAAACTATCGCTATTAAACTTGGTTTTCAAATCAATTAAACGGTCATATTCGGTATTAATTAAATTTATAATTTTGCTCTGATTAACTCTTAAAAAATCAATGTCGATATCCGTATAAATTCCGTCTGTATTGATCCTTCTAATTAAGCTGTTTATATTCTTACCAATATAGTTTATTTCTTTAGTCAAATCCCTATAAACTTTCATATCGACATTAAGTTTAAAATGAGTTTTTGCTGAATCAATAAGAAATGCTGAAGTCGATTTATATCCTAATTCTACAGCTTTATTTTTTATCATTTCTTTATCTTTTTCATCTAAAGTTATTTGCAAATATGTTTTATGAATAAACCCCATAATTTCACCACCCATTTTATTATTTAATCGAGCGAAGCGACAACAAATATATAAGTGATTTTGTAAAAAATTGCTTATTTATATTTGTAAAGGTCGTAGGAAAATCCTACCAAGTCAAAAACAACGTTTTTGGGGATTACCATGGTAAACCCGTAGCTTGCCCATTTACTAATACCCCAAAATCTTACCACCTTTTCCAGTTATGTGTCATAATATGTTAAACATTTCATAAAGAAGTTGATATGGAAATGGTGAATATAGATGATACACAGAGAATGCAATGGAAGTTGTAGCACAAATCTTTAAATTATCGGCACAAGCCTTATTACATATTTAAAGATCATTAACAAATTTACAAGAAACTAAAGAACAACCTACAAAAGATAATATTCTTGATGAAAACCCCAAAATTAGTAAACAAAAAATCAACGAACTTATTAAAAAAAGAATAAAAATGATAGTGTAATTATTTTAAACATAATTTCACAAATTATGTTTAAAGCAGCACTGAAATCAATACAAAATATCCTATAAGATATGACAATTAGTTTAATAACCACTGACATTTTCAGCAGGCAATGATTATTTTATCTACTTTGAGTAGTTAATTTATTCTAAACAAGAGGGGACGTCCTTCTCTTTATACATTATGCTGATCAAACTTATTAAGAAAGATGGCAAACGAACCTATTTTCAATTATGAATTTTTAAACTAAATAAAAACAGTGACATAGCGCTATGTTACCGTTTTTATTTAGACGCCAACCAGAAAGCAACTCTCCTAAGTATGAAAGCTTATTAATTAATAGAATACTACTTATTGCAAGCCACCCATTTTTCATAAAGCATTCCTTTTACGAAAGCATTGAATCTCTTTACTTGTTCAACCATTAAAATCCTTTTACTTTAATGTTGGTCTAGCCAATAAGCAAATAATTCGCTAACACTTATGTTATGGCTTTTTGCAATTCTACGAGCTTTTTCCTTGTGAGATGGTGTGAACATAAGTGACATTTGTTCCTTTTTTTCTTTTCCTTGTAGAATATTAAGTTCAGGATTTTTAAGAAGCTTTAACCATCTCATATTCCACACCTCGACTCCCATTTCTACAAAGGAATCTGTTAGCTCCCACTTAATACCTTCACTTTTATGTTCTATAATCACTCCTTTTTCATTAATCCACTTATTTCCAACCTCAGTAATTGCTAACATTTGTTGAGTATTTTTCATTTGCACTCTCTCCTTCTCTAATCAGCTAACTATTTTTCATCTACAATATTGACTTACAAATCCCTTAAACTCCTCCACGATAAGGAAAATAATCAAATGTTTGAAAAAGAAATAATCCATATGCATATATTACCACCAAAAAAGGAACATAAGCTCTATAATTACTTAAAATTACTTCGTTATCTAACTTTACTTATTATTAAGTTAGTATTTCTAACTTTTGTGGTATGTAGCTGACTGATTAACTATACTCACACTATGAGAACATTAGGAGAAACTATTAAATATTTTAGAAAAAAGACAGGTTTAACCCAAGAGGTATTTGCTGATGAACATGGTTTTAGTCATGGTCAAATGAAACATTGGGAAACCGATCGACACCAACCAGATGTTGAAAGCATCAAAACTTTAGCGTCGATTTTTCGTATTTCTACAGATGCCCTTCTCAACTTCGAGAATGAACAAGATGATTCACTGCTAGCTTTACTGCAAAGCGACATCAAAAAAGCCTACGAGGAGCTTGATGGGCGTCAGAAAGGACGTTTTGCCAAACAGGTTTCTTTATATGTGGAAATGCTACAAAGCAACAAAGACATATTATAATTTTGATTCCATCATAAAAGAAATCATTCTCGTTTAATAAAGGTAAAGTTTTGCATATTTTTACCCCATTATCCATTGAGGGCTACGGCTCTCTTTTTTTATTTTCTTTCGACGAAATATGACAAAATGGTTGTAACTGAATTTGTTATGATTGGTGCGGAAATCTTACATTATGGTATTTACAAAGTCCTCCCAAGGCATAATAGGTTCTAAGGCTACATATGGTTCCATCCCTTGCTCTCTTGCTTGAATCAATGCCGAACCTAAGTCAGCAAAGTGGATGACCTTTTCATTTACAGCCTTCCCGTTTAATTTTTGTATTTCCTCTTGTGTTTTTCGTCCCTTAGATAGTAACAACGTAATCTGTCTGTCATGAATCTCAAATGCATGATCTACAAGGTCCTGGCTCAGATGAAAAAGATGCAAAACTAGCAAAGCAAACTTTTTATTTTCCTTAAACCTCCGGAAGGAACGCGATTCGTATTTGGAATCTAAGCAAGACAACTGCAATAGTCGTTTGGGATGAATTTTTTTACATCTACCCGTAGCTTTAAATTTCTAATAACCTGTAAACGCTGTATGACTTTGAGAAAGGCTTCCGGAGAAGATTGACCAGGGACCTCTCGAAGCCAGTGTCGTTTTATTGTATACAGGACTTACTTTAAATAGTGATTTCAGCTGTTGCTTTTGCGTATCACTTAGGGGTGATACAACAGATTTAAACATTCGTTCCTCCGCACAATCGTTGTCATAGCAGGTAAAATGACCTTACGTTTTCGTAACTCCTGAATGGTTGCATGAATGAGATATTCTGCATTTCCATTCTCTAAAGCTTGCTGAAGCGTATATTGAGCAATTTTGTGATACTCCTGCAAGGACAGGTTCTGATAACCATACCATTGTCTCAACTCTTCTAAGTGTTCGTTACGGATTGCTACTCGCTGTGCATATTTCGAGTATTCTTGTAGAGAAACCCCAATTTATTTGGAAATATAAGTAATAATTTATTTAGGTACATCTTTGATTTGAAGTAAAGTCCAGCCAGGGTAACGAAGAACACCAAGTTGTACAGCAATCCCTAGTCGGTTATAATCTCTTCCGTGCTTATTGATGAAATCAATATCTTGTGAAGTAAAGGTGTAATACATTTCCACATCATGTTCAATCATTTCATTTGGAATAGATATGAACATGGTCGTTGCTCAGGTGTCAGTAGTTCCTTTCCTCTCATGATACACTTCTCCTATTCACTAGATTATGCTTTCTTACCTAAATAACGATATAAAGTTGTAGCTCCAATTCCTGTGGCTGTTTCGACAGCTCTTATATATCCCTTCATTTTTTAAAATTATAGATTAGCTTTTTAAAGCTAATCACAAAGAATATGTATCAAATAAATACTTTCTAAAAAGTTGATTCCTTAACATACGAGGAGATCGGCTTTTTTTATAGAATTTTTCTTAGCGTATAAAATCCGCGTTTTGCCGTCAGGACCCTATCTAAATCAAATAATCCAACACTAATACTTTTACTCCTCAAGATTTTCTTTGCATTTAATTTAACATTCGGCTCACTCATCTCCAAGCTCTACTAGGGGTATCGCCAGCATTTTGTAAAATAATCTACACTAACCGAAAAAATACAATAAGCTGCCCATATGGACAGCTCATTTACACAATTATCATTATTGATGGCAAACAAAAAGACTCATTCTTTCTTACATGAATGAGTCTTTTTATAAAATTTCTCATAGGAAGTAAAACATCATAAACAATTTTACCAATGTTTTCGATCACAATGATGTTTATGCTTCCAACAATGGCAATGGTGTCTATGCTTTGAACAATCATCATGATGTTTGTGTTTCCAACAATCACAATGGCGTTTATGTTTTGAACAATCATCGTGATGTTTGTGTTTCCAACAATCACAATGATGTCTATGCTTTGAACAATCATCGTGATGTTTGTGTTTCCAACAATCACAATGATGTCTATGCTTTGAACAATCATCATGATGTTTGTGTTTCCAACAATTATTATCCCAGCTCATTTTCTTATCCCCCCTTTGCAAATAAGAGTTATATTATTTTATGTTTTAATAAAAGGAATGCTTGTTTACTAACCTATCTTATATTTTCTTTTTCTTACTTCATTCTTTATATAAAAGTTGAAAATTTAGGAAAGAATAGATTGTTTGTTATCGTTAAGTTTAAAAGCTTAAAAATAAGAATCTCTTTTAATTTTCAAGAAAAATTCTCTATGAATAAACATTCATAGAGAATTAACATAACGTCCTATTATTGCTAGTTGTATCCGAATACCGTAAAAATTGCTAATCCATTAGGGAAATCTAAATCTCCGGCACCAAACTCTCCTACACGTATAGGGGTTGTAGGATTGATAATATTATAAATTTCTATCGTGTCATCATCGATACCGCCCTGTCAGTACTAGATATATAAAGAAATTTATCTTTCACAATAATAGGAGGGACAGCAGGTGGAAAAGCAGGAAAAAGTCTACGACAGCATTTCTTTAGTTTTTGAAAATATGAGTTCAAAATAATTCATCTCTTTTTTTGAAACTTAATATAATTATTTATATTTGAATCTAGTAATTTGGCTTGTATATTTGTTCATATTTATCTAATAAAAAGCAAAATTTTATACAGTTTTTCGGTTAATGCAATAACAGACAAGAACCCTAAAATCGCACCAGAATAGGAATGTATAAAAAAATGCATAGATCCATAGAACAAAAAAAGACGATTCCCCTGTGAGAATAGGAATTCGTCTTTTTCTTCGCTACCGATAATGAGACATTATGTTAACCAAATATGAATATGGTATTCATCATTCATGTTTATTGAAAAAGCACGGACAAGCGTACAAGAAAAAAAGACTTTTCTAACATTTAATATATTAAATATTACTAGAGAAAGGAGCTTGATTATTCTTGTTCTCAAAAAATAGACACTTCAATCCTTACAATCTGTGCAATCCTTGCGCGTTTCCTCCAATTCAAGCACAAGCAGAACCGCGATCAGCGTTTAGGGCTGCCAATGCAGCAACTACACAAAGTGTAGGACCTGCTGATTTGACTCAAATTGCATATCCAAATAAAGTATTTGATTTAAACAATGAATATGACCCAATTACATCAACCTTTACTCCAAAACAGGATGGAATATATTTAATTATTGCAAGTTTGAGTTTTAATCCAAATGTTCCCTCAAATTATAGTTTGAGGATGTTTATTGATATAAATAGGGAAACGGCCGCGGCGGCTGATAACGATTTTTTTGGTGAAGAAGTAACCGTTACGAGTAATCTGTTGAATGTTTCTACCATTACACAATTATCTAGAAATGATAACGTGCAAATTCTTGCACAAGCTACCGTGGATGGTATTACTGTACCTGACCAAATTTTTATGCACTTTGAAGCAGTTAGATTCCCTTTTCTAATATAATAAATAATAAAACAAGTTTATTCTTTTAACTACTGATAACGATAGTTATGTAAATAAGCTGTCCTGATGGGCAGCTTATTGTATGTTTTTACTTAACGTGGTTTTTTCCGAAATGCTGGCGGTACCCAAATATTACTTAACATGGTAAAATAATATTTGGATGGGAGTCCAATACATATTATTAAAATTAAAGTGGTTCAAGTCGGAAGGCACCTTAGGGTGTCTTTTCTTTATGAAAAAATCCCCACACAATGTGCAGTGACCAGAACAACTTCCTACCTTTATCTTAATAAAGTTTAACTATCTTCAAATTGAAATCCGTAATCGTGACCACACCTCAACCACTCTCTTCCAAAACTTCCAAATCCACTATCAAAATAATATAAGGCCCTCCATACTGACCTACCTGTTCTTTTGTCATAAACTTCAAGTCCTAATGTGCCAGTACGTAAACCAGGGGTATCATTATGCCCATTTCTAAAATAATTTTGCCTTCCAGAAGCATTAGGACCAGATAGTATTGCTGAAGTAAAATGGGTATAACTTCGAGGAGCATTTTGGAATTTTCTCCATCTTTCTTCGAAGGTATTCCATCTACCATAATACTCTTTTCCATATTGTTTAATCCATACTCGAATATTATATTTACCTGGCCCTTTTCTGTGATTATAATCAACAGCTACGTATGATGTCCCATGATTTGTAGATGGACAAGAACCAAAACTATCACATCCACATCTTCTTCGAAAATTTGGATTTTTCTCAGCCCAATAGTTAATTAATACAACTGGATCAGCTCTAAGCCCTTCTGATTTATCGTCTGGAACTAAAACACTCGGATTTTCTACAGGACCTCTCCCAAAGTGACTATTTTGATATTTCTGCGGAATTTGTTCGTAAGTTGAATAGTCGGGATACACATATTGAATAGGATAGTTAATCTCAGGATAATAATATCTTTCATAATTTGGTATAAACTCAGTTGGTAAATATAAATTATTACAAGGTACATAATTATAAAATCCATCATAATAATACATTAACATTACCCCCTTTAAATCAATACAACATATGACATGTAATCATTAATTGATTTAAAGGACAAAATAAAAAGGGCTGCCTAAAAATGAACTGTACCCTATAAAATGGACAGTTTAATAAAAAGCCCTGGAAAATCAAGCACTTAAAAGATGGTTCCGATATTCGATCGGAGCCATCTTTTTTAATGTCCACTGATAGGGGTAAATCAATTATTTCACTACCTTATACATAGCTTCTTTATATTTATTAAACTCATCATCTTTCATATCACCATCCATCTGTAAAAAGGAAATTCCCTCCGTACATCCAATTCGGAAGATTTAAACCAAGCATAACAAATCCAGCTACAACTATTTTGTCATATTTATGTAAAATAAAAATAAAAAAGAGAGATTCCGCTTATGTGAAGATCATTTGTCTAGTAATGAGCATTTAATAATTATGATAAGTACAAGCATCATAAGGAGGTGTATACATGAATGAAGAAAATGAATTTTTGAGTGGAGCAGCATTTAATCCGAACTTACTGGGTCCTACATTGCCACCTATCCCGCCATTCACTTTACCCACGGGAGCAACAGGTCCTACTGGTCCGACCGGAATAACCGGATCGACAGGCCCTACTGGTCCAACAGGACCCACAGGGGAAACCGGATTAACGGGTCCAACAGGAATTGGAAGTACTGTAGCTTATGGAGCATTGTATGATAGATCTAATACACTTCGTACAGCAAATGTAGGCCAAAAAGTGATTTTTCAGAATCTTGGTCCATCTTTGGGAACAAATCTTAATTTATTAAATAATAGTATCCAAGTGTTGAGTGGTGGAATATATGAAATTAATATGGATTTAACAGCAAGAGTCTTTAATCGTGATTTAACCCCTGCAAATACAGTTTTAAAATTTAGGTTATATATTAATGATATTACACCTGTTCAAGAAAGTGAATTTGAAGGTACGACATCTATAAGTACAGATGTCCCTGCAAACGTTTTGAATGCGTATACCATCGGGAAAACAGTATTAATTAGATTAAATGCAAATGATTCATTAAGTATTATAATTGATGTTGCACAAGGTGAAGTTTCTTCTTATGGAAATCCATCTTTAGTGGTAACAAGAATTGCAGATTAATATCGGGCGTTAGAGAAAAAATTTTAATAAGAAGATGAATAGTAAAAAGAGGGCCGTCAAGTTCTCTTTTTTACATTTGGTGAAATTATGAAGCGAATGTTTATTTTAAGATGATATGTTTCCGTCTTCTTAACAAATACAGAGTACAAATATCATTTTGTCATCCCGCTGCATTGATTAGGTATGATAAGTAATTCACGGAGGTAACGTATGTCAAAAGAAAAGATTTACATGATGCGGCAGTAGACCAAAATTTAATTGGTCCGACACTCCCCCCTATTCCATCATTCACATTGCCAATAAGGGTCTCGCTAACAAAATACGAATTTCTAAGTTAAAAAACTGGGTTTTACCGTACATTAACAAAGTTCCATAAACGATCGTTTATGGGGAATTAAGACAAAAAATGAGACTGTTTTTGTAACAATTGTTGCATTTTTATATATTTCAATAAGATATAGTATAATAATAATAGATAATATAAAAAAGATATTCGAACATTATATTTAAAACATATTATTCATTAAGAAAAGGATGATGACGATGACAAAATTATCTTATAGTGGTTTAAAATATGGGGAAAGTGATGTAGAAATAAAATTATTGGTGGATATACAAAATGATTAGTTTGAGGTAACACATACCAAGGAAGTGTCTCAAGTAATGAATAAATCAACAGGTGAATATATTATAGTAAATCGAAACACCTTGAAATTTGAGGTTGTTTCATAATACGAATAAAATATAAAACAATTAAACTCTATGCAACTGCCTATATTGTAGACCACTCAACAACCTTATAACTTAATTTTGTGTTAGTTAATTAATTATATTGCAATAGACATTCTATATTTATTATAAGAAAAAGAGACTCTATCGTTTTAATAAAGTCTCCGCCCGCCATAACTAGTTATCTTTCCTTAACGTCTTTTTTAGCCTTTTATTAGCTACATACAAATAAGGTTTGCTCTTAAAAACTCCATGTTTGAAATAAGAATAACTACCTTTTAAAACTGTAATCTGAAATCTTTCAGACTGTAACAGCACCCAATACTTACCTTCATCAAGAACCACACCAGATACATTCTTACCATTAGCAAAACATACAGTAATTTCATCTCCGACAGAAAAAACATATTCTGTTAGTTTTTTATGACCAGCTGTTTTCATTTCCTCTATATAAAAATCATTTAACTCCAATAAAGGAGTATGTTTTACATGTGCAATATAAGATAAGGCACTCTTCATAATTGTACAATAATTGCCTTTCTCTGTTTTGATATACAAATAATAGGCACCCTCAGATAACACAAATCCTTTCATACGCTTACCATCTTTAAATACACAAGAAACCTTCTCCCCTATCTCAAACACAAATGATGTTTTCTTATCCTTAGGATTAAAATTAGGGGATCTTTCTTCAACTGTTGCAAACTCTTCATGCCTAATATATTTCACTTCTGCAAAATTAACAGTTACCTGATAAAAACTATCGTCCCCCTCCACATCTACAACACAATAATATTCTTCAATGGTCATAACTTTCCCTTTTAACAAAGTGTCATGACCAAGTAACTTAATCTCTACAGTAGCCCCCTCATAAATACATAGGAATGTCTATATCTGCCCTTGTTATCACGATCTATAGAATAATTTTTACCCATATAACACACCACCAGTATAATAAATTTCTAAAACAATCTAAGTAATTTCACATACCATAATGAATCTATAACTAACAATAACAAAAAATTAACCCCAAACATCAAAGAAAAAAACATATATTAAACGCATAACGCTATAGCTGTCTCACCAAAGAAGCTATCGTAGATATAATTATGTATTGGCACAGTGGACAATTAAATTCAACCAGCTGGTAACCCCTCGATGATGCTATGCGACACTGTTTCTTCTGCCATAGCGCTATTACTTTTTGCTTGTAATAGGATATTACCCATTTTGGGGAATATCTTGTTTAAATAGCTTAAGTAATTTTCTTTTTTTTGCCCTTTTTCACGTAATGCAAATGAAATTAACATTCCAATTGTTGAAAATCCCGTTCTTGCTGCTTTACCTTTCCCTTCTACAGTCTTATATATTTTATTACTCTTCTTCAAGACAGTATTTAAGGTACTTCTAGGTATATTAAGCGCTTCACATAGCTCTTTTTGTGTAAAGTATAACACAGGTTTATTCTTAGAATTCATTGATAGGAAGGCAGCAATATCAGCTTCCCACTCATGCCAATGCGAACGCACCCGATCTTCACGCTGCTTTTTATGTTTTCTCCAAAAGGCAGCTGGAGATCGAAAAGAATTTACCTGCCCAGGTGTCGTATACATTTGAAGGAGTCGATCGATGTAATCTTTATGTGCAGCTTGGTACTTCCCAGAGTATGCTGACATTACAATTCCTCTAACCTCTTCATGATCTAACGGCTGTTCCAGGTTACTATTAAATTGGTCCATCATATCTAAGGTTTCCCTAATTGACACTTCACTTTGAAAACACGCTAAAGAAAGGGTGAAAATCGCATTGTTTCGCCCTGCTTTTGTTTGTTTTGGTGCAATGTTTGTGCAATTAATAACTTGTTTAAACCATGCTTCTTCTATCTGTTTTGGTTGTTCTACAGGTTTATTTTTAGAAAAAGGTGTCTCAATTACATTATGTTCTCCTGGACTTACAAAAAACTTTTTACCCTTATTATCATCTTGGCGTTTACTCCACTCCTGCAACTCCTTGAAAGAATAAAGATTTTCCTCAAAGAACATAATCATATTCTCTTCCGATGGCATTCTGAAGAAGCCAAAGTGATTACATGTTAAGTCCACTTGTGGTAGGCTTTCAGCAAACATTTCTCTCAAGTTTTGAGATATTCTTTTTGCTGATTTAATAGCGATATAGTTCTTTTTATTTGTTACATATACAGCTTGATCCAATACATAATACACTTGATATCCCTTTGTAGTTTGAAGAATCATAGTAGGCACACCAAAGCCAGCATTTAATGCAACATCGTTAATTGCCGTCATTGGGAATGACTTTGAATCAATATCGATTACAAAGCAATTGATTTGCTGTAAATTTTTTTCTGTATGGCCAACAATTGTACGAAGCCTATTTTCGCTATATGTACCAAAATTATATACATTCGGTGTCCAGTGAGAAGCTTGTCCTACATGATCCAGTACAGCTTCTTCAGAAGTTAATACAACGCCACGCGTCCCGAATTTCGCACTTAAATCTTCTTTTTTACGTGTAATGAAAATAGATCCTTTTTTATTTTTCTTACCGTTTAGAATCTTCTTTTCAAATTTCTCTTGAGCTGCAATAGAAACAAGTGCAGCGTTTGAATTTTGATGTTTATATTTACGAACACCATTATGAAGTATAAGATTAATAGCTTTCTGTACTGTATTCATGTTGGATCTCCTTTCTACTAGATTTAAAACAATAAAAAAAGGTGAGCAGTTAAATCACTGCTCACCTAAATAAATAGACTCCCCGAATTGTATACAAAGTTAGAAAAATCCATAATTAAATACACTTATAGATGCACTTAAATAAGGGTTTCTATCTTTACAAATCTACACTAATTAACTATACTAATAGGAGATATTTCATATTAGTATAGTTAATTAGAACGGTTTGGGAAGTTTACTCACTGATACAGCAGTGACGTAAATGGAATACAAGATGTTTCCAGCAAATTGTATTCACCAAGAAGTAGAAATGTTTCCAGCAGATCTACTTCCTCTGTCCACGAGATTTCCAAGTCTCATAGACAGCCGTTCTTTTTTATTTGTTTTTTTGTTTATGTGTCTTATATATCCTACAAATTCTTCCGAATTTTTTATGTATATTATCAAACTAAATCGAATTGCGTTGAGAAACTTGTTGTCTATAACGTTACAACAAGTTTTTTTGTTTGTAAACAAGGAATTTCAACAAAACTCCTTTCATTTACACATGTGAACATGTGTAAATGTGTAAATGTGTAAATCGCCTCTCATCTGCTTTTATTCTATTAATTAGACAAAAATCATCGGAATGATTTTTACACTTGTGTAAATGTACACTTGTGTAAATGTGGACGTGATTATTCATATTGATCCATTGAAATCTTATTATATCAGCGTTTATCTTTTAAATGTGAACTTGTGTAAATGTGGACATGTGAACTTGTGTAAAAATACATTGATGTTTTTTTAGCCTAGTAGTATAATTGCATTAAAGAGTTTTTACACATGTGAACTTGTGTAAATGTGTATATGTGTAAACGAACGAAAAGTTTTTTGGAGGGATACATATGGAATTAAAAAGACCATTAACTATTACTGTAGCAAACAGTAAAGGTGGCGTTGGTAAGTCTACTATTGTAAGACACTTATCTTATCATTTAGCTTTAAAGGGATATAAAGTTCTAACAGTTGATATGGACCCGCAAGCCAATACAACAAAAACAATGATCTTAACAAGAAAAAGAATTAATGATGAATACTTTGCTTTTGACAAAACATTAATGAGAGCTGTACAAGATGGTAGTTTAGAAGACATGCAGTTGAATATAATGGAGAATTTAGATTTACTACCTTCTCATAGTGACTTCGAAAACTTTGAAACTTTACTAACATCAAGATTTGGTCATACTGAACCTTCGGATCCTAACTATCATCAAGTAGAGGCTAATAAGATTAATTACTTTAGACACCTATTAGAACCTTTGAAACAAAATTATGACTTTGTTATCATTGACAGTCCACCTACAGCATCTTATTATACAAAAAGCTCTGCAATAGCAAGTGACTATGTACTCGTTGCATTCCAAACACAAAGTGATAGTTTAGATGGTGCTAATGATTATATCTCTCGATTCTTAAGAAAATTAGTAGAAGAATTTAATGCTCCACTTGATGTAATCGGCATATTACCAAATCAATTACACAGTGCTGGTAAAATCGATGCAACAGTATTACAAGATGCAAAAAACATTTTTGGAGAAAATAATTTATTTAAAAATTTAATACCTTACGCTAAAAGAATCCAAAGCATTCCACGTATCGGTTTAAATAAAGATCAATATTGGGACAAGAAATTATTTATTGAAGTTTTTGAACCATTTACAGATGAATTTTTAGAACGAATTGAGAAAATGGAGGAATTGAGAAATGAGTAATAACATGGGGTTTTTCGGAAAAAAGGAGGGCGGGGAGAAACCTGGCGCTAAAAATAAAGGAGTGAAAATTGATGTTGGCTATAAAGCTGATGTCATTCCCTCTACACCTTATGATCCTAGTTTACCTGCAAAAGCAACACTAGTGAATGGCGATAAGCGTGGTACTATTCGAATGCCTTTAGAAACTAAACATGAATTTGATGCATTACTTGAGATTTCAGAATATCAATATGCTTATGAACTGCTTGGTGAAATGCATAACTTATATATGGAAAAATTGTCTCCTGAACAACTTAGACTATTCCACGCACAACTTGAAAACATCAAACGCAAAGCTGCTCTTAAAGAAGCAAAGAAACAACAAAAGAAATAAAAATAACATGTGTAAATGTGTACATGTGGTCTTTTACACATTTACACATGTTATACCTAAATAAAACATATAGACTGATATACACCTTATATATATGTGTAGTAGCCATAAACCGCTATATTTTTTTAAAATAAACTCTGTGTACATGTGTACAAGTGCACATGTACACAGCTAGAAAGGAGCGATAACCATGCGAACCCTCGGTATTATAAGTTTAATAGTCATAGATTTAGTACTTTTAAATGTAATTTCTCTACATACAATTGGAACATTATCTCTCATAATAGGGCTTTTAATAGCAATTATGATTGGTACTTACTTTTTATATTATATTGTTCTTAGCTTCCTAGCGCTTTTCACTACTATCGTTGGAATTATTATGGTTATCTGCTCAATTTCTTATCCCTTTCTAGGCTAATGTAGCTAACCCCTGGGAAGATTTATATGAATCTTAATGAAGAATTAAAGATCATTCTTAGATATAAAAAGTTATTACCTGAAGCTTATTCAATTGGAGGAGATGAGGAAATTAAGTTTATTCGTAACGGTCATATATATATGTACTTCGCTATCACTTCACCATATAACGAGACACGTTATTATCTAATAGACGATTCATTGGATACTTATCAGCTTAAAGGCAATAAGTAGCTATATTCCATGACTCTATAGCGCTATAGCTCTTGAGAAAAGAGAACACGAATGATGCCAGAATAAAATAGAAATGACTCTAACATAATTGAGGAAAACATGGATTTCTATAAACTTTCAGTATTGCCTTCCTCTATACCATTATAAATATCTCCAATTTTATTTGCTTTATATTGAAGAAATTCGTTCTCCTTAACCCATTCAAAAAGCTCGTCAATCTCCGTGTTGGTACAAAGAGTTGTGAATATATAGAAATAAGATCTCGCATGTATCGCTTCAAATGAGGCAAATACAGTTAAAACAGCTTTTTCCTGCAAGTCGGTTGCAAAGGCAGCAATCAGATACCGTATTGGTGCTACATTTTGATATCTCGCTTATTTCATTTGCTTCGATACTATTGCTGACACTGTTAGTTTTCGAAGTAGACAAAAAGTTCAATGCCCGAGAACTTTTCATAAGGAAAGGGATGCGGATCCAATTCTATCTACATACAATTTACATCTATGCGGTTATTTACGGTGGAGCACTTGTACGACATATGAATGCAAGTCTTGTTTGTGGAGACTTCCCACTTTGCTCCAATGCTGATTTCTAGCCTTTACGGTTTAAGCATTTCGCAGATGGTGCATATGCTACACCTTGGAGCATCTATGCTAGTACTTATCTGTTCCTTCAACATTATGCTTCAGGTAATCCGCCATTATAAAGAACGTGCAGTGATGGTTAAGGGGTGGATCCTTAACTTTTGCTTATTGGTAGCACAATCTCTTGTGGATGTACTTGCCATCTTCACAGGAATGAACTTATTTATTTCCCTACTGCATTCGTTGATTATCAGCATCTATTTCGGAATCATGACTTATTTTTTTATCCTCTTGTCCTTCCGAAGTGCAAAATTTGAAAGAGATTATTAAAAGAGAGACTGGGACGAAATAAACAAAAGGGGAATAAGACGCAAAAGCCGGGAAATTTATCACAATGTAGCTATAAATTATTAGAAGAAGTATCCCTTTCGGATGCTTTTTCTTTGCTATATAAAATTTACATAATAAATGAGGGATTAACTAAACTAGACATCTAAAATTGTAACAGTAATTAATAGTCTCACACATTGATTCATAACTAAAATATTTTAAATACACGTTTGTTTAATTTTCCTATCCCTAATTTATTCATCAAATACATAAAAAAGATAAGAAAACTCTATTTATATATATTTAAGAATTATAGTTAGAGATAATAATAATTCCATTTTATTTTATTGAATTAAATATAAATATAATCATAGATTTTTAGATAAGAATGCACCATTCTTCTCCATTTACCTATGTCTATATTTTATCTAATTTATTATGATATCAAAATTGATTTAAAACGTTTTATATAAAATCAATAAATGGGATTTTTAGAGGAAAGGCGGGCTTTTATTTTTAATTAACACAATTTTCAAACATTAAAACTCTGGATGTTAATATTTGTTATATAATGGAATCAAGCCGTAATCAATATGGTTTCCCCGTTACGAATAATGTGATAATTTATGTGTCCTGTGTATTTGCTTTTCTTATTGTATTTAGAGTAGAACCTTCTAAATACAATAGAAACAATAAGGAAGTATTTATCTTTCGTTTACTAACTAAAATTTTGCGATACAATTAATGTAGTAGAACCTATGAAGAAATATGATATTAAGCGTTCTTCATTTTATAAATTTACTAAACAGTATGAAGAAGCAAAAAAAGGGAACCCTAACGAATAATTAATGAAGATTCAGGGGGTACCAAATGGAATATAAAACAAAGGTAATGATTGGGGATTACGTTCAATTTTTATATCGTAAAAATCCTAATTTACAATTAATCGGATATGTAGTAAGTGTTCTACAGAATACAATTGTTGTAGATATTACAGAGCTAATGGGAATTGAAGTAGATGATCTTAGGCAAGTAGTAAAACATGGTTGCTATAATAAAGTGGTTCATAAGCAAATCAAAAATAATGTTTCATAAAAATTGCGCCTAGATATATCTAGGCGCAATTTTTATGGTAAGTAGTTCAATTTATTATTTTACATCGAGAGAGGCAATCTATTTCAAGTATCTATATTGCTTTATATAAATGAATTTTCCAAGCGGATTTGTTTGATATAAATATTTTTTCAAGAGATAAATTATTTTCTGCTGCATTTTCAATTGGGACAGCAGAAAATATGTAACGACCACCCATTTTTTTAAAATGCTCTATATTTAGCTCTACATTTTCCAAGCTTTTGTTCGAATTTTTTGTAAACATATAGTGTTTTCCAAGTTCTTCGATGAAAATATAACAGCGGCCACCCCATTCATCAAAATACGTACGAATCGTTTCATTCTTCGCTAGTTCCTTCTCAATTATTTTTCGAAATTCATATTTATATGATAGAGGATAAAAATTGTTATATGTATCAAGTGTATAGAATCCATTGTACTGTGCGATAGCAGGATGTAAACCAATATTAGCGACACGGTACTGCTCCAAAGGTAAATCGATATACTCTTTTATCTTCTGGAATTGTTCTTCTGCAAAAAATTCCTTTACTGAAGGTTTATTTTGAAAAATAATTTCCTCATTAAAAAAGCTTAATAAAATAATTTGAGCAATCACAAAACCTGTTACAGCGTGTCTCCATATTTTCCCTTGTAACCATAAAACTTTTAATCCAAGAGCGAATAATACATAAATAACTAACGGTCGCAAAAAATGATAACGTGCAAAATTGAATGTATCCAAAATGTGAAAACGTTTTGTTAATGGAAGCCAACCTTTATAAAACCAAAAAGCATACCAAATTGACAAAGCTATATTAAACCAAAACAAAAAGACAAAGACTTTTTCTTGCTTCCATTGTTTCTTAGTAATGATAAAATAAAAAGCAATAAGTATGACAGGTAAAATGACAAATGTATGGACTGTCATGACATGGGTATGTCCGAAAAGAAAATTTTTTACTGTGAGGCGGAGAGACCGCCATAACGATAATTTTGCATGAAAATATTCGTCTCTACTGTTAGGTGCAGTAGAGAAAAAGAAGGAAGATACTAAGCGATATTCTACAATCATGTAAATGAGCGTCATATAAATAATTGAAAAAAGAAAACGAAAGTTCCATTCTTTTTTTTTAACTAAGTCTACTAACCAAAGAACCCCTATGCCGCTTAAAAAAAAGAAAAAACCTAAAACAATACTCGAATATAGAGGAATAAGAGTAAGTACGAAATAGTTCTTCCAAGATCTTTCACCTTTTCGAATATTTAAAAATGCCCAAAGTGCAAGAGGCATTCCGAGAGTACTAAGCATTCCTGACGGCCAGAAAGGAGTAAGAGCAAAAGCTAATGAAACTCCTATTGAAATGATCCTCCATTCCTCTCTAGGTAAAAAATGTTGTTTTAAAAGAATATACATCCCTATAAACGCAACCACTCTTGTAATCGTTTGACTCAATGCATACGCAACCATATTTGAAAAAAAAGCATACAACCAAACAATACCACTAAATTCCGTGCTAAATGCGTTTCTTGACAATTTATTGTTTATCACTTGTGGAATGGTAGCATCCATTGGACCTATTATCTCTCCGCTCCTTGCCAAAACCTTATACCAGGACAAATTGGAATCAAGGTTATCATGAACACGAATATGCGCATTTTCTCCAAGAATAAATAAAGGCGATAAATAAAGAATGAGTATAATTGCTGCAAAAATAAGGAACTTGTTTTCTTTTTTATTCTGGTTTAAAAACATTGATTGCACCTCAAGAAATTTTTGAAAAGTTTATTTATAAAATTTCCTAAACGAAAGAAATTATCCTTGGGTTATCAAGGTGCTATAAGTTTAAAGGTGAAATAGAAGGGGGAAACATCGGATGAAAATGGTATTATTTTGTGATCTTGATTAGTTTTAAGAAAGAAAATTGTACGTTTAGACATAAATTAACCGGTTCCTTGTAAGATAAAGAACCGGCTATCTATTTACTGTTTTTTTGATGGGGTTATTGTCTTGTAATGGTGATGATTATTAGTTTGGTTACTATGTTTCTTTTGGTTGTTAGGTATAATTTAACCAGAAAATCCCATATTTACCAAGTTTACTTTGGATGGAATAAATGTGGTACACCTTATGATTCAAGTTTACTAGCAAAGGTAACACTAGTTAACGGTGATAAGCGTGGTACTATTCGAATGCCTTTAGAAACTAAACATGAATTTGATGCATTACTTGAGATTTCAGAATATCAATATGCTTATGAACTGCTTGGTGAAATGCATAACTTATATATGGAAAAATTGTCTCCTGAACAACTTAGACTATTCCACGCACAACTTGAAAACATCAAACGCAAAGCTGCTCTTAAAGAAGCAAAGAAACAACAAAAGAAATAAAAATAACATGTGTAAATGTGTACATGTGGTCTTTTACACATTTACACATGTTATACCTACATAAAACATATAGACTGATATACACCCTATATATATGTATAGTAGCGATAAATCGCTATATTTTTAAAAAAAGAATTTTGTGTACATGTGTATAAGTACACAAATGCACATGTGCACAATTATGAAGCCGCGATAACTATGAAAACCTTCGGTATTATAGGCTTAGTAGTCATAGCTAGAATCAAACCTATAGGAAATGCCAGGACTTCTATCCAACTTATCCCTTCATTTTTCCTTGCTATATAGAACGTAGTTATACCGATAATTAAAACTCCTAATACAATTAAAATTAATCCTAGTGTCATTCACCTACCATCTTTTCCTATTTATATTACCATAAATAAACAGCCTTTATAATTACTTCTTTATAAAATAAAAAAGCAGCGAATTCGCTACTTTTAATTAACAATGATACAGTTGACCACGAATTTCGCCAGTAGGATGCTGTACTGTATGAACATTAATATAAATGTTTCCAGCGATGATTTCATTTACAAGAGCATCTAATGTTTGACCAGCCAACGGCCCAACCAAATCTTCTTGAGTGATTATTCCTGTAAAAGTTGCACACTCTATTGAAACTGGATTTGTTATAGGTCCAAATAAAAAAGCTACAACAGGACCGTTTGTTCCTTTTGCTCCTAGATGCAGATGGGCAACTACTACATTCTCTAAATCGAATAACTCCACCTTAAATTTTAAACTAAGCTCGTCCCGGCTCAATTTAAAGAAAGCTTGTCCTCGTGCATCTGTTTCTACTGGTGGAACTTCATTTCTACCACGTAACTTTGCGAAGAACATATTTATCACTCCTATGCTTTTTATTTACTCCTAATATATTCATGTCCTTCTTAAATGGTGACAAAATAAAAAAGCAGCTGTTAGGCTTTAACTGTTTATTATTTACTTATATTTCTTCTTCATTAAATGATTTTAGTACATCTCTTTTTAAATCCAATCTCTTGCAAACCATCTCCTTGAATTCTTTCATAGATAAGAAATCCACTAATGGATCATTCAACACTTCCCATATACCTATCAGTTCTGTATATTTAGGTGTTCCCATAAAATATTCATGTGATTTTACAGCTTCAAAGTGTCTATAGAATTCCCAATGACATTCTTCACATAAAGGAATAAGGTTTTCATATTCGTTTGTTTCGCCTGTTTTTAACGGAATTTTATGGTGCAGGTGAACATCTACTTTTGAAAAACATTTTTCGCATATTTTAGGTTTCTTAGGTTTCTTCCAGTATTACTTACTTATATTTCGAAATTCCTGCTGTAGCTATTCATATTCCTCCATCATAGTTCCCCCTCTTTTAATTCTTTCGCTTTAGCGTAAATAGTAGAAGGCGGAACTCCCGTCATTTTTGAAATATCATTTACACTCAATCCATTCTCTTTCCTATTAAAGAATAAGTTCATAGCCTGCTTAACCTGTTTTTCATCCTGTCCCTTTCGCCCCATATGTTTGCCTATTGCTTTAGCTCTTTCTCTTCCTTCAGCTGTTCTTTCATTAATCAAATCTCTTTCAAACTCAGCAATAGCTCCTAACATAGTAAACATTAATTTACCCGCAGGCGTTGAAAAATCAATTTGTTCTTTAAGAAATACCACCGCTATTCCTCGATTACTATTAGCTCCACTGTACTTTTCAGAATATACTTTGTCACATCCATCTTCTATTAACCTTTCAATTTGTTCATCTAAGTATTGATCTTTTGTACTTACCCTTGCATAACCAACAATAGCCATCCAAATCAACTCAAAATAGTCTAAAAGTCTTAAGAAAGATATACTTTTAGACTATCTTTTAGCCATTAACAACTATCTGTTTACAAAATTTTTGCACTATAAATTTTAATTGTACAAAAGGATCAATTTTTAGACAGGGAAAAAGAAATTTTCGCCTTCTTTGTGTTCGTTTGTTTTGCTTAAATAGGTTAATCTATTAATTCTTATAAATCTTTAAATTCAATCATTACATATTACCGTTTTATTCATATACTATAGTAGATTGCTAGAAAGGAGGCGTAACCATGGATAGTTGCGTTGTGTTTGTAAATGGACAACCTTTTTTAGTTCTTTCAGTAGCTGGTATTGAAATTGCTAGATTAGAGATTTCTCTTCAAGTAGCATTAGCTCTAAGAGTGCTTGGAATACCAATCTGCGATTAATTACGATATCAAAAAAAGAGGGCATTAGCTCTCTTCTTTTATTTACCCCTTATCTTTCCTTAACAACAAACAAGACACCACCAGATCACGGCAGCGCCTACGATAATTGCTATTGGTTTTATCATGCGTAATTCCATCCAATTCATGGTTACTATTCTAAATAGACCAACGATGTATTATAATCCTTTATATACCCAAGGAGGTTTATCATGCTCAGCTTTCATAAAAAACTACCCATCTTAGGATTCTTTTTGTTTTTATACGGTTTCATCAGTATCATCGTTTTATTACTATTCCTTAACGTGTAGCAACAAAGCGTATAAATATATGTTTAATGTGTAATTTCTATATAACAAAGAAAAAAGCACCCTATTTTCCAGAGTGCCTTAATTTCATTTATTTAAATTCAGTATTTTCCATACACAATTCTTTCATTTGCTCTAATGGCGTCTTTTCAAGATTATTTAACTTAGTCCACGGTATTACCACTTCTCTAGAAGAATCCTTAGCAGTTCCATAATAATTATCACTACTATCGTCCGCTATTTTAATCTCCCAATTCCAAACTACACTTTTACGACCAGTACCTAATGGTTTAGTTACTTTAATTGGTAAATAGACATTCTCTTTGATGTCCGCTATTGTTATTACTTCTTTATAATCCATACCTCATCTCCTCCCACGTATATATATTTGACGTTATATATAGAAATCCTACATAAATAAAAGCCTATTTCTTAATCGAATTAAAAAATTGGCTTTCTAAAGGGGGGAAGAGAGAAAACAAATGGCAAAGTTTCTCTTAGATCAAGGTTGAGTGCTCTCAACCTTCTCCAAGCCACCGCATCAACTAGTATCGCTACACGCCCTGTGTTCAGTGACTGGGGGAAGACTAGGAATCTTCTCGTTTATGCTCCATAGAGCTGTTTCAATACTTCGGCTACTTAATGTCATGTTCACCTTTGCTGGCCAATATCGAATTATAAAGGATTTATATCAAGACGTATGCGTTTCTTCCGACGCCTTGTTTGAACCAATACACTAGAGGGACGGAAGGAGAATGTTTCCGCTGTATTGGCTCAAACAAAGAGTGGAGAGCTCTTTGCTTGCTACATCAATAAAGCTCTTAAGTAATTACTGATGTACTTGGCGAAATAATATTGGTCTTAAAATTTCATGTAAGCATCGCTCATTCAATCATGAGCAACCACCCCCATTCCATTTTCAAGAACCGACATATTAGAGAGAAATAGACTTATATTTATTATCAACCTAGAAGGTGGATTCCAAGTTGATTGATAAACATAATAGAAACAGCATGCCGAATGCGAGTTATCTCACACCCGCCACACTGGAATATGTCATTGTAATTAAATCATTGGTCTTTTCGTCTTAACGCAGGTTCGTACCGCCTTGCCCGCTCTACTATGCGGTATACGTTACCATGACATTCTCGCATAAGAACGTTTCACTTATAGGTGTACTAATCCTCTTCGATATGCGGTTGTCAAAGGGCTGTCCAAAGCTCTTTAATGAGCTTGTAAGATAATGATAAAGCGATTCAAACATCTAGATATCCTCCTCTTTTTCACCACTTTATAGGCTATTTATCGACGTTTTTAACCAAGCATTAATTGTTATTAAATAGAAAACAAAGTAGAATTTACTAGTAAATGTATATAATTATGGAGGTTAATTATGGAAAATAAAGTTAATCTTTACCTCCCAACTCCTCACTCTCTTCACGTATTTGCCCAATTAATGAAATTACAGAACCAACTGCTTGGATCCAACTCCCTACAGTATCTATTAACTGGCCTTCTTCATTTTCATTCGTTTCACTATTTACTTGAGTGTCTGTATCTTTCTCCACATCATTTTCTTGACTGTACTGCTGCTCCTCTCTGTTACTTTTCAACTCGTAAATACCCCCAATTGCCTGCAATGAGTTTCCTATAGATTGCAATAAGTTCCCTATAATATTTAAAGATTCATCTTTATCCGAAGTATCCTCAAATTCATCTGCTAAAGCTGTAAGCCCTCCTAATGCCTGTATCCAATTCCCAGCAATCACTAATTTAATTTGTGTTTGTTCTTTAAAATCAATAATTAATCCAGATATTACAGTTACATTACCAATTGATTGGAGTTCATTCCCAATCTGTTCAAGAGATATTTCCCCTTGACCATCAGCCTCTAAAGAATTTCCAACTGCTTGTAATACGTTCCCATATATATTCAAATCTTTCCTTACATTAACACTTATAAAATGGAAAGGCGTGCTTCCAATAGCAGAAGTAATTGTGCCTATAGCTGCTAGCAATGCACCAAATATTTCTTTCAGTTGGTTCTCCATTTATAACCTATCCCAACATTAAGTAATTACTTTAATCCTATTCAATCACATATCTCTCTGTTAATAATTTTAACTGTCTCTTAGCCTTCTCTTTTTTTATTATAAGTGTCTAATAAAAGGAAATCCCCTTAAAAATTACGCTCATATGTTAAGCGTAACTCTGTATTATTCTGATGCATATCACTGACCCAGCTTTTTAAAACGACTATACCTTTAAACCTATTAAAATACTCTATTCATTATTCTCTCCACATAATGTAAAATGTTCAAAAAACTCATATTCATCAGCGAAACATTCTAAGCAGTTTGGACAGATATACATTTGTATCACCACCTTCTTTTTAAATAAAGTTTTATTCATTTTTATTCCCACATAACATTCACAATTCCATTTATACTATAGCCGTATCTGAACATTACATATCATTACTTATAGAACACCTGATTTTTTTGTAAAATCAGTGGTTAGCTAATTGAGCTACTGCTGGTTTTTAACAATCTTTGTAGGAATACAAGTATATGCATAATTTCTGAAGTGAGATCCATACTATATTTAGGTCTTAACATCTAAAACTCTTATTTCAGCCTTAGACCTAATAAAGCGCCCTCTCTCTTCCTCCGGGCTAAGCAGTTAGCTTTTGCTAGCTGCTTTTTTAAATTCATCTGAATAAAATCCCGAAACTCCCACATAATATCTACAAGCTGTTCAATTCCTGAATAGCAACCGTTTTCTTTTGTTTTCACCATTTAAGCAGGTTTTGAATATATTAAATTCTACCTTTTTCTATAACGTGAGCTGGCCACTTACGCTATTTTTACAAAGGGCACTAATTAATAGTGCTCTTTTTACTTTTTTCTACAAAATGAAATTTTTATTTAACTTTCTTGCATAACATTTTCACTTCTGCTCATACTATGGTTGTAATTCGCAATTACACCAGCAACATTTAATAAGCGCCGTTTTCTTTTTTTACCAGAACAGCTAGCTAATCTCGCTAGCTGTTTTATCATTTATTGAGTACAAAACATCGTTTTTATAAAAAACTTTTCACCCTTAAAACAGACAAGCATATATTATTGTATGGGGCACTCCAGTCCATACGTACACACCTTTTAGTCTAAGAGCACATTTATATGTGTGCTCTTTTTTTATTTACTTTCAAATAACGATTTTGTCTTATTCCTTAACCAACTAAAACCATGTTAAAATTAACCCATAATCTGTAAGGAGGTATGTAAAATGCTTTCACCGTACACATGTGTATCTTGTGATCAACCTCTTATACAACACGATGAACATACGTTTATTCATTACTGCACTAATCAAAATTGCGAAGAAGCAAAATTGCATTTATCTCTGTTGGAAGAGATGGGGTTATGAACCCAATCTCTTTTTCTTTACAATAAGAATTTTGTTAAAAAATTTATTAAATCCTCCATCCTGGTACATTCTATATCTAAAAGGATTAATCATGAAAACCTTAAAATACATCGCTCTTACTATTGGATGAATCACATTAATATCTCTTTGGTATGCTATATTCTTTTTGTAATCATTTCTTTGTCGTACTTTTAGTTTTTTATTAAAAATTATCACCATTATGCAAAAGTCACATATATTATTTATGGATTGTTATTCATAATTTTGGGCGGAGCACCCTGGTCAGGTGCTCTTTTTTACTTACTAATCAAATAACTATTTTATATTAAATCCACACACCCGTTAGAAGCATACATACGATATCATGTAGTATTCTTTTTTAATATTAGTTTTTATCCGTGATCGCTTTGGATAGCGCTCTTTAATTTTCATTACGAGAGCGGATTTTATAATGTTGTACAAGCACTACTTCGCTTTATTAAATAGACTATATAAATATTCAAAAGAAGGGAGCCTTAAATTCATATGGCTGATTACTTTTATAAAGATGGTAAAAAGTATTATAAAAAACAGTCACATTCGAGCAATCAAAAAAACAACTGTTTTATTGAGACGCATACAATTGCAGGTTCTGAAGAAAATGTAAATGGAAATATACCTGTATCTGTTTTCCTTGAAACTACCACTCCACAAACTGTATTTGAGGATTTCACAAACAATCACAATAAAACGTTAATTCAGTTATTTGTTGTTGGTATGAGTGCACCCGTTCAAGTAACTATTCTAACAAGAAGATCTAGCATACCAATTACTACTACATTACAACCCGCTCAAACAAAAATATTTCAAGTTGAAGATTTTCAAAGTCTTACTCTTACAAGACAGGAAGGTCCTACTAGTCTAGTTAGTTTATTTGTTCAAAAAACATTTTGTATCTGCTGTAACGATAATAACGATTCATGTGATGAATATTACCACGAGTGCAATTAATAAATTAAATCACCAGAAGAACTCTTTATATAAAGGGTCTTTTCCTTTGCCTCCCCTCATTGACTCCCGTATCAGTTAACCTAGGGATTACACTTGGTTCTGCCCTGGGATCGGTTGTTATGGCAAATGGAAACATCCAAGACTTATCGGTGGGTTGGGGGACTAGTGGCCTTGATAGCTTCCTTGTTATCATTCATGAGCTATAGATACAGTAATACACAAACAAAAAATCTAGTACAGTGATTTCACCATTTATAAAATGTTTATAAGGTGGAAAAAGCCATTGAGTAAATTCAGTGGTTTTTTCTATTTTTAAGCTGTATAAGATATACAGTTTTACGTCGGGTAGGAAGGCGACCTCTCGATGGCTCCCCCCTCAGAGCCGTACTTGTTAATTTCTTAACATACGGCTCAAGCATACCTTTATCCCAATATCTTAGAGTACACGATTCCTGCTAGTTTCTTGTTATATCTATATTTCTTAGCTGCTGATAACTGATCAGGTGTTGGTATTGGATCTTTTACAGGAAACATACAATGATACTCAATATGGCAACTTTTGATGATTTCCAAAAAATATATCAGTGGATGTTAATATTTTTATATAATATACTTGTCAAAGTATTACCCCTTTAGTTTCTAGGATGGACCTGTAAGATATTTTGTTTGTCCCGTATATTCACCTTTAACTAAAAAGAACTTGTAGTAATTCCTACAAGTTCTTTTTGTTTTTCTGATTAAATTGGAACAGAAACTTTCAAACACCCGTTTACCATTCTTATTTCTTCTTCTTTTCTGTCGGTTGGCTTTGTTTAGCGAAATTTGATGAATCATCGAAATTCGGTTGCTTTTTACCAGCATTATTACTTCTACCTTTTCCCATATGTAATGCACCTCCCCTCACCCTTACTATTCCCAATAAAAAAATCCTCTTGCATCCAAGAGAATTTTTTATTGGGCTCTTATTAATAATGTCCAACTGTGCTCATAGCACTTCCAGTCTTGTCATACCATATTGGATGCTGTTGACTATGAATTAGTCATGCATAATATGTATCATCCCTTATTTTTTATGGCGTTTTACGATTTAGGTCTTGATAACGAATGGCCAGTATGCTGGAACAATACGAAAGAATTAGAGAAATGCTAAATTATTTGAATAAAGTACCAAAATCAATTATAACTGAAGATATGAAAGAACAACTGCAAATAGAGCTTGTGCAATTACTACAAAACAAAGAGAAAATATTGATTTCATACTATCGTGACGGGATGGTCCACGACATGTACATAAATATATTACATATCGAGCCGATGACGAGAACTATATATTGTACGGATGAGTTTAGTTTGGATACCGGGTTTAAGTTTTATGTTAAGATAAATTTATTCAGAGAATGGGAGGGTGCATATATGTATGAACCGAGGATGAAAGAAACTGAAAATAGTGTAATTGAATTTATTGAAAGTGTGGAAAATGAGAAGAAGAAGGCAGATGCCTATCAGTTATTAAAAATTTTTGAAGAAGTAACTGGTTACGAGGCAAAAATGTGGGGTCCTAGTATAATAGGCTTTGGTTGCTATCACTATAAGTATGCATCAGGACGTGAAGGGGATGCACCTTTAGTGGGGTTTTCACCAAGAAAGGTGAAAATTAGTCTTTATTTGACCTATGAAAGTGAAGAAAGAGAAAAATTATTAGTGAAATTTGGTAAGCACACGAAGAGTAAGGCTTGTATTTATGTTAATAAATTAGCTGATATCGATATCGATGTTTTAAAGGATTTAATTAAACAGACAGTAGAAACATATCAGAATCTTTATCCGAACGAATAAAGTTATTGCGTGATTTTAAGGAATCGTGAACAGTTGGGCTAATTCCATTTGATTCCAAAACACTTTAAGGTTCTGACTTTATCGATTTCCCTCTATTTGTTTGTGGGATATAGATTAAGTTCAAACAAAAAGCTATAAGTTCCCCTCTGAATAAAACTCAATATTCCGTTCATACTATAACTACATCTAGAGTTATATCCCTGTTGGAGGCAGTTAACTTTTGCTAGCTGCTTTTTTGTATTAAAATAATAAAAATTTTTGTTCTTTTTTCTTTTTCACATCATATATTTCTATCCTAGACTTTCCGCTCAGAGAGTTACCTCCTGCCTTAAAGAACACTGATGTATGGTGCTCTTTTAATTAAATAAAGATTTTGTCAAAGAACTTCTTCACCTTTTAACTAGACAAGCATATGTTATTGTATGAAGGTTCCCCTTTCATAGAAAACTATCTTTCTTATCAAAGAGCATGCTTATATACATGCTCTTTTTCACTTGTTATGAAATAAGGATTTTGTTAACATTATATAAATGATATTAAGTATGATTTTATGAACATTTCGTATTAATGTGTTCTAATTAATTATGCCTATTATCTAAGATGGCATATCAGCAATAATTTATTATTTTAGCCAAGAAGACTCCTTCCTCAAGGAACGCGAAGTGAGTAGGTGGGAGATGAATTGGCTCCGGCGAAAACTCCGGTTTGACTTGAGACAAATCGTACACGTATTACCTGACCTGCTGCTAAATTAATAATAGGTATATATGGAATTTGGATAATAGAAGTTTCTGTACTGGCAGCTATGGGCAAAAAATCTCGCGTTATGTCTATAAGCATATTAAATGGCACTGCATCTGGACCAAAAGCAACACTAACTGTAAATTGATAAATACCGATTATAGGGGCAGTAAAACTGCTAGTGCCTGCAGAATAACCACCTCCATTTTTAAATATCACATTGCCAAAGCTCATCTATTGTATTAAATCAGGTACGGGAAAAAATTGTTAATCATTTTTTTCTGCACGAAAGTTAATGTTGGGTGCTGATCCCTATTACTCCAGTCAGGCTAGTAGGTCCTGGTGGTAATGTAAATGGTGGAATAAGGTGGAAGTGTCGGACTAATTAAATTAGGATCAAATGCCAGTCCGTTTAGAATCCCATGTGAATTAAACTCATTCTCTTCTGACATACGTCACATCCAAAAATATTTACCATACCTAATAAATGTAATGGGGTGACAAAATGATTTCTTTTTTACTATGCCTATTAAGGTAATATTGTCCCGCAAAAAATAACTATTAGGTGACTGAACTAAAGTTCCGTCTACTTCTGAAATGAATATCACTATCCAAATAACGAAAAAATGGTTAATATAGTCGGACTATCTAAATTCCCACCGTTTCACCATTAGTATTCGCCACATATAGAATATCTCCTGTTATAGCTAATCCAGCAGGATCATTTAAATTTCCACCATTAAACTCTCCTACACGTACTGGAACTGTCGGATTGGAAATATTATAAATTTCTACCGTGTCACCCTCAGCATTTGCTACATAAAGAGTCGTACCTTCTAATTCACTTTCTTGAACAGGTGTAACGTCATTAATATATAACCTAAATTTTAAAACTGTATTTACAGGGGTTAAATCACATTACTATCAAGCTAACAAAATAAAATCACCCCTAAAATGAAAAAGAGGTGAAGAAAACAATAAAAAAGCTTATCATTAAGTGCTAAAAGATAAGCTTTTTTGTCTATACTTATTGAATTTTATTATATTTATTCCATGCTAATACAGTATTGAACTACCCCCTTTTCTAAACGAAGTAAAAGTGGGGGTAGTTCAATTTACAGATGAACAAACATCCTATGATTGTTCATCAGTCATTATTAACTCCTTAATTAATTTAATATTATTAAGGGTCTCCTCATCAGTTGGTAAGTAACGAAGAACCATCTTATTATGATGATAAGTCTGTTTATAGTCTTTTAGCTGAAAGTAGCAAAATGCTAATTGTTTATGCGGTAACCAAGTTTTAAAGGGTTGTTGTTCAATGAAATGAGCAGAATTGGCTGAAGGTGCTTCTATAGCTTGATCATACCAATAGGCAGCTTGAGAAAACTGATTCTTCTTAAGAAAGAATTCACCTAGGCGACAACTAAATTCTGGTTGAGGAACATCATATTCTAAAGACTGAAATGTGATTTCTATTTCTTTTTTAAAATTTCCGATTAGATGATAACAACTAGCTAATTTATGCATAACAAAAAGCCTATGTTCTAATTGGATATCTTCGTAGTCTAAGAACTTGTTATAAAATTCAATGGCTTGTTTATATTTTTTATGTTTATGTAATTCTCGGGCATAATGAAATATATCGTGAACTGTCAGCTTACCTTTATTTTTTTTCAAAAATTGTTCATATAGTTTGAGATTTCGATCTGATTCATTATCGGCATAATTTTTTTTATGGGTGACTATGATGTCACTTTCGAGAGAATTATACTGTTCATGAATACTTAGATCTTCATGAACAACGCCGTGCCATTGAAAATTTTTACTTCTTTTAACTAATCTATTGCGGCGAATGCTAGTTAAAACATTATTAAATTTATCAATTTCTGCGTGATAAATCATGGAAACCGCATCAATTTTTTGAGTGATTGATTGTTTTAAATCAAGTAGCTTTTTACGTTCTTCTGGTAAAAGTATATCATCAGCGTCTAACCATAAAATGTAGTCCATTGAAGCTTGATGGAAAGAATAATTTCGAGCTGCTGAGAAATCATCTATCCATTTAAAATCTAAAATTTGTTTCGTCCATTTACTAGCTATTTGTTTCGTTTGATCTGTTGATCCTGTATCTACAATAATAATCTCATCAGGGATGTCTTTAACTGATTCTAAACATCTATTAAGTGTTTCAACTTCATTTTTTACAATCATACATAAACTAATTGTAATCATCTACGCACCTCTGTTATAGATATCTTTATTTTATTTTAATTTGGATTTTCCACCTAAAACGTAGTACCTAAACGAATCTCAATAGGTGGGGCTGTAAGTAGTTCACGTTGTGGTTCTCGAATTGGTTTTATAGCTCGTAGTTCAACTATCATTTCAAGAACGATATTCCGGTACTTATTCACATCATCTAATATCTCTGCCCCAGTTTTCCCTTGATATTTGTTTGCATCTACAATGATTATAATTTTTTCAATTAACCAATCGCCTCTATACCCATAATCTGCACGCCAATAACAAGGTTGGCAAAAATAATCAAATGAATGTAAAAAATATTGTCTCACATGCGTTGGGTCTTCAAAAGCACTATCACTTGATCCATAAGGCACTTTAAAAACTGCTTTTGCATCTGGTTTAGCAATGCGATGTAACTCTTCCATTAAGAATAAAGGATATTGTATATGTTCTAATAAATGTTCAGCTAAAAATTCATCAATACTATCATTTTCAAAGGGTAAACGCTTATTTTTACAATCATCTAAATTAGCGACAACATCTACTCCATCTTGTTTGACTACATCAAGGTTTATCCAATTTTCGAGAATGGTCCGGCCACAACCTAAATGTAGCTTTTTCTCTCCCATAATATCACCTCATTTTAGTTTATTTTTATTTATGTTTTTCTTAAAAAATGCTAAATGTAATTTTTCACATGAGATATTACCTTAATTTCTGGTACAATCCATGACCATCAAGCTATTTTTTTGAATTATCCCCAAAACGAAAAATTATACTATTAAAAGTAAATATGGAATTAGAATGCAATCAATTATTGCAAGCATGCTATCTAGCTGTATAGCTAATGTTGTGAGTCATACCTAATTAAACGATTTCTATAACAACGAAAAAGACTCTCCTAAAGAATAGAGTCTTTTCTCATAATATTTACATAGTTTTCGGATGTGAAAGTAACCTTAGTTATCACGCCTAGTGTTTTATATTCGGTTTAAGGATTGACTCCTACTCCAAATGGACCATTCCCCACTGGAATAGTCGCAATCACACCATTTGTTAGCCCATCAATCACGGAAACGTTGTTACTATTTAGATTTGTTACGTAAATAAGGTTAGTAGATGTATTAACTCCTACTCCAACTGGATTAATCCCCACTGAAATAGTCGCAATTACAGCATTAGTCGCTCCACTAATCACGGAAACGTTATTATTATAGCCATTTGCTATATAAATTTGATTAGTAGATGGATTGACTCCTACTCCAACTGGAGCCCCCCCCACCGAAATAGTCGCAATCACGCTATTTGTTAGCCCATCAATCACGGAAGCGTTGTCATTATTAGCATTTGTTACATAGATAAGATTAGTAGATGGATTGACTCCTACTCCAACTGGAGAACTCCCCACCGAAATAGTCGCAATAACAACATTAGCCGCCCCACTAATCACGGAAACGTTGTTATTATTAACATTTGATATATAAATGCGATTAGTAAATGGATTGACTCCTACTCCCTGTCTAGTACTCCCCACTGGAATAGTACTAATCACGGCATTAGTCGCCCCGCTAATCACAGAAACGTTGTCATTATTAACATTTGTTACGTAAATCCGATTGGTAGATATTAACCCCGTTGGTCCGGTTAGTCCCATTGATCCTGTTGGTCCGATTGACCCAGTCGATCCTGTCGGAAATGTAAAAGGAGGAATTGATGGAAGTTTCGAACCAATTAAATTCGGATCAAATGCCGATCCGTATAGAATCTCATGTAATTCAAACTCATTTTTCTCTGACATATGTCACCTCCGAAAATATTTATCATAACTTAATAAATGCAGTTAGGTGACAAAATGACATTAATAAGGACTTCCTCTTTTATATGTTGTAAAAATTGAACGGCTGCTTGATTAAATCGTTGGTTCAGTCCTTCTGTTGATGCTTCTAAACAGCTAGATAACTGAGTTAAAGACATCGTAGCGACATTTTGGTTCATAGTTTCGTTGCACAAAACCAACATCTCTAGCAAGAGTTCGTAAGATATTTGGGAATAAAAAGCTTTGAATTTCTTGAGCAAATAATTGTAACTCATCAGATACTGAAATAGACATATAAAAACGCCATCCTTTCCTATGATTCTACAGAAAGAATAGCGTATTTTTTGTTTTTTTGTGCACATGTGTAATTGTACACATGTGCACAAAAATACCCCTTCATACAAAGGGATAGAGCGGTACAAATTTATTTCAAAGGTATATCAATTTACTTGATACAAACTGCATCTACTTATATAAGAAAACTTATAGAACACCATAAAAAAAGGGCTGTAAGCCCCTCCCCTTACAATCCCTCATTAATCACCATTAAAGGATAAAGCGTTCATCTAATACCATATACCCATATAAAATTATACTCTAACTCCACATTATTTATAACTAAAAGGATTCGGAAATCAACTCCTTTTTTACCTATTCCTTTTCTTCATCATATTTCAAATTTACCCACCTATCTTTTAACTTTAGCCCATTTATAGTTGAATTCTCCACCAAAATCGTTGGTCACAATATCTTTGACAAAAGAACGTTGTAAATATGATCTTCCTTGTTGGTAGATCGGCGCTACTGCTCCATCTTCTAATAATATTTTCTCTGCGTGTTTCATTGCTTCCCAACGTGCCTTTTCATCATCAGCTAAATCGGTTTTCACCTTATAAATTAGTTCATCATATTGCTTATTTGAATACTTATCAAAGTTATATGTACTATCTGTCGAAAATAAGTCTAAGAAAGTAATAGGATCAGGAATATCAGGCCCCCATACATCAATACCTATGTCATAATCACTACTTAATAACAATTCAATTTGTTGTTTGCGTGGCTGCGGTTTAACATTCACGGTTAATCCGTTCAAATTCTTTTCAAGTTCCCCCTTAAAATACTCTGCATTTCTCTTCGCTAACGCATTGTCACTAGTTAGCAACTCCAATACTACTTCCTCTTTACCTAGCTCTTGTTTGGCTTTCTTCCAGCTTTCCTTCGCTGCATTCACATCATATTTTGCTAAATTTCCATTTTCTTTCCGGAAGTCTTTTTCATCCGTTCCCCTCGCAAAATTGAACGGTACAATCCCTTCCGCTGGAAGTGAACCATTGTTTAAGAGCTTTTCCACAAAATCTTTCTTATCAAACGCCTTACTGATTGCCAATCTTACATTTTTATTTTTCAATATCTCGTTTTTCTGATTCAAACGTAAGAACTGTACAGTAACTTCAGGACGTTCCTTGAAGTCAGGATTATTTCTATATTTATCAACAAATTCACCTGTTAGCCCTACACGATCAACTTGACCCGATTCATATAAATTCTCTTCTGTCGACTTATCTTTTACAATATCGAAGTTTATTTCATCTAATTTAACTGTTTTAGAATCCCAGTAACTCGCATTCTTTTTAAGTTGAAAACCTTGCTCATGCTTCCAATTATCTAACGTAAATGCTCCGTTATATATTAATTGATCCGCTTCTAGGCCATATTGATTCCCTTTTGATTCAAAGTACTTTTGGCTTATCGGTAAAAACGTTGGAAATGTTGTCAATTGAATGAAATAAGGAACAGGTTGTTCTAATTGCACTTCTAATGTTTTATGATCTATTACTTTTACCCCCAACTGATTTACAGGCAACTCTTTGCTGTTTACCTTCCTCGCATTCTTTATATCAAAGAACAAAAACGCATATTCTGCCGCTGTATTAGGATTCACAGCTCTTTTCCAAGCAAAAGCGAAGTCTTCAGCGGTAACAGGCATTCCGTTTGACCATTTTGATTCTCTCAAGTGAAATGTGTACGTTTTTTTATCTTCACTCACATCATAAGATTTCGCCACACCAGGAACCACTTTATTGTCTTCCCCAAGCGTATATAGACCTTCAAACACATTACGCATTACATTCATTGATTCATTATCAGTCGCTTTTGTTACATCCATTGTTGGGATCTCCGCTATATACGGCAAATTAATGGATTGTTTTCTTTCATTCTTGTTAGTTGCCTTCGCTGTATTACCAGTCTCTTTTTCCCCACTGCTACAAGCTGTTAGTAAAAGACTAGATCCTATAATAGAAGCCACAACCGGTGTAACTTTTTTAAACATCTTACTTTCTTCCTCCCTAAATGTAAGGCTCATTTAATATAATTGTATTATCTGTATATTTAACTTTAAAGACAATAAGAAGAACACTTTCCTTTTTCTAAACGTATTCCAACATCTTTTTTCATTATATATGTTGCATCTAAATAATAAACCTCTTATTACTTTACCATTAAAAACGTAACACTCTAGAGATTATTGTGTCAATCGCTAAAGTTTATTTTTATTACGGTACGTGAAATTATTAAAAATAATAATAAAAAAGGGCAACAAGTGAATGCTACAACCTCTTATTACAAAACAAATAAAAGTAAACACGAATAGCCCCATATTGATTTAGGGCAAATCAACCAGGCGATTTTCACTATGTATTGTTAGTAAATCAAATAACAACATATATCCCTATTGTGACATTTTTTCATACACTTGAAATATATAAGTGCACCAGGCTATGTATGTGCTCTGTTGTTCTCAAAATTCTTTTATTTCATATAATTCAATTCTTATATAAATTACGGTATGTGGAATTATAGTTTAGCATAAATAAAAAGGACAAGCATATTTTCCCTTTTATCACAGAAATGAGTACACTTAACAATAAATGTACTCATTTCCAAAACTTCCACCAGGATTTCCTTTTTGCTGCCGCTATTTCTTCCTGTGCTGATACAATAGTACGTTTAGCATCTTGAATCTCTCTGACCATCTTCATAAGATTATCATCTCTTAGCTCTAACCTTTTTTCTATCCTTTCTTCACGTTCCTTACGATCTTTCATATCTTCCATTATTACTTTATTTCTTTCTTTAATATCCTCTTCGATTAATTTGTTTCTTTGATCTATACGATTACCGAGTCTCTTTTCCATTTCTAATAGATTCGCTTGCTGCACCTTATTAATTTCTTCTATCATAGCGCTATATTGTTGCTGGAATTGATACTGCATCTGATAAGGAACTGGATCTGTCCCCTGGGATTCCTCTTTCTTATTATCAATTCCAAACTGCTTCGCAATCATTTTCGCAGCTTTTTCTAAAGTCATACCATCTTGCTTACTCAACTCTACTAACTGTTCAATAAGCAAAACATCAAACTCTGTATATTCCCTTCTCCCTCGACTATTCTTTCTTACATCATACCCTTCACGTTCAAGAACATCCGAATACTTTCTAAGTGTGCTGCCACTTACTCCTAAACGACTATAGACTTCATTGCTGGTATATACTATCTCTGCTTCTGACATAGCGCTACGCCACCTCCTATAAGGAAAATTCCATATTAAAGGGCTAATACCTCTTAAAATCCATCGACGAAGCTCGCACATTCTTTGCAATGTTTTGTCGGAATTATACACATCCACATAGCGCCATAGTCAAAGATAATCCCCTTATAAACAAACCCATTACACAGTAAAAAAGAAAATCACCTGATTCAAACTAACCAGTTGTTTTCTTTTTAGTTCCCTATGAATTTAATTTGTCCCTTCGCAATCAATGTGGGTGTTTAAGTTTTTCTTGATAAGTCACCTAAAGGGTAAAATATTAAGGGACGATTAAAACACTGTTCCAAATAAAAAACACTTCTCTCGAGTTAGAGAAGTGTTTTTCTTTCATTACTGATTTGAGCTAGAAGATTATGATTTTTTTGCAGCTGATTGTGCATTTTGTTTTTGCACAGAATGCACATCTGTTTCAGTTGCAAACTCTGTGCCATAACTAGCATTCGCACTTTGAGCACCAGAAGATTGCGCTTTCTTTGCTTCTGATTGTGCATTTGCTTGTTTTACTGCTTGTACATTCGTTTCAGTTGCAAACTCTGTACCATAGCTAGCATTTGTACTTTGAATGCTAGCACCAGAAGTTGCCTTGTTATACCCTTGTTGTTTTTTGTTCATCTTTCTCACCTCCACAATCAATAATGTAACCAATCCATTTAAAAGCTATTCTTAATTATATTTTTAAACTTCCACATATTATTTTAATCCTCATTCAAACTACATATTATAAAGATGAAAGTATGTATATAGGACGAGATATGACTGAACTAACTATGCTTTTAAGAAATGAATGGAAAGAAGAAAAAATATTAATTACATATTATGAAGATGGCTATTTTCTCTCAAGTTGTATGACTGTTGTTGATATTTATCCGCTAAATAGTGCTGTTATATGTACCGATTCTTTTTATAATAAGATGACACTACAATTTTCTAACATAATGGACGTAAAATAGAATAGATTTAAGTAATCACATTGGGATTGTTAAGGAGTGTATAAAATGCAAGGGAATCAGATAAGAAAGAATACAGCAAGAACAGTTATTCATAATGATATAGAGAACTATCCCTATTTAAGCATACCTACGATTATAAATGAGAAAGATGGAATGCTTTATGAAATTTTAAGCACTGGTTTTCATACTAATAATGCAGTAGCAATGATAAAAACAGAAGGTTTTGCTACAACCAGGGCAAATACACCGATTGCAACAGTAAAAAACACTGATGGTAGTATTCAAGTATTCCGCTTACCTTTAGAACTGGAATATTGGGTACTTTCTTGTATGCGTAATGCTTCAACAGAAAAAAATCCTTTCCCATGTAAAGTTGCTTTTGGAATCATTGACAATAAATTTCATGTAGAATTTAAATAAAAAAGAAGGGGCTACTCAATTTGAGCCCCTTCTTCCTTAAGTTATATAAACATCACTTCTCTGTATTGTTTATAGGAACAAATCCATTCATTACTTCCACTGTTAGAAACTATTCTCCTTATCTTCAGGTTTATAAATTTAGCGCACTCTAAGTGCAATATAAGGCTTCATTCCCCAAGTAGTAGATACTGTATTTCCACAAGCCATATTTCTACCAGAATATCTTATTGCCCCTGCTTTAAAATCAAATGTATCAAATCGTTTAAAGGTCTCTAATGGACTTTTCCCTTGAATTGCTCGTCTAATAACATCTGCAGCTATTTCATTAGCTACTCTCCTCATCTCAGCCGTAAACTTGTGTTGTGCATCAGTTTGTATAGATGAAATAGTACGATTTACTAATTCATTTATCCAGTACAAAAAAGCAGTTGGATTAGCGCTAAATACAGATACACCTGCAGCTACTACTCCCTGTAATACATCTTTTTCTGCAATGTCATCAGACCAAGCTGCAACCCAACCACCATTTTCGATTTTATGTTCTAATTCAAACTTATTTGTCAGGTATCCAGTATGACCGTGACACACAGGAGGTATTACAGAAGAAGGATGATGTACTGCATGATCTATCTCATGCCCTAAATAATCTAACCCACTGCTCACCCAACTCATTCGTTCCGATTCAGAACTATGAATATCATGTATTGACGTTCCATTGTCTTCATTATTCCATCTCCCATAATCCCAATTAACATAATAATTATAATGATACTCTGGATAATATAATGAATACAATGGAGTTAATCTAGATAAATATTGTGGAGAGTAATTACTAAATTGACCACATTGAATTATATATAAACCATATGGATTAATTAACATCATAATTCTACTTTTGAGAGCAATATATGGTAAACAAGGTTAGTTAGGTACTTGTTTAAATTTAAATGGGTATAAATTGGAGGACTTAATAAAAAGAGAATTTGATAATAATAGACAAAATTCCGAATATGAGACTATTTTCTATTTTTCACATCAAAAATAGACTGGACCATCCATTTTCAGCATACACATTTCTCTAACAAATTTAATCCAGGAAGGAGAGAAATAAGTTTCTCTTTTGGATAACGTAACGCAGTAAGAACAAGAAATGAGTTTAGCGAAAGTAATAGATGGAATACGTAAAAAGCATTGGAAAAACAGCATTTTACGAAGGATTTCCTACACGCATAGCGCCACAGCTAGATACAGAAACGTGTCTATAGGAGTAGCATCAAGAAAAGCTGAAACTGAAACTCTTGCATACTATATAATTAGGAAAAACAGTTTTGGAAACAAAACGCCCTTTCCATTGGGACAACCCGAAGGGAAGACCGATGTTTTCCCGCCCTACATAAAAAGGCCACCTTAGGGTGGTCTTTTTAGTTCTGGTTCAGAAATTATTTAATAACATGTCTATCAGGTTAAGAATACAAATCGTCCCATGTACATCAACTTAAGAATTCCCACTACCACCAAGTGCACCTGTATATTTTTATATATGAATAAAACGTAATTACAAGTGCAGCTGTAAGAACAACATTTACACCACCGGAAGTAGCGAAACTTTATAATTTTCCATCCTTAAATTGTAAAGAACAATGTATTACAATCGTTAAATTCGGTAGCGGATACCAAAAACTTCCTTCTTCTAATTCGAAAGTAAACTTTTGAATAGAAATTCACTTTCCATTTCATCAATAAGAAAAACCACAGCAATTGCTATGATTTTTCTTATTGCTCTGGCTAAAACTATGTTGTAAATGCTCATGGCATTGTATGTTGAATTTCAATTTTAGGTTCCAATGTAAACATTCAGATATTAGTTTACATTCATATCCACTGGTACCCTTAAAACCACTAACAGAAATATATATTCAAAACACTATAAATAAAGAGACTAAAATACCTATTAATAACTATATACTTTTTTGTTTTTATCACTATTCGTAATCAAATAAGCTCAAACCATATATGGGGTACAGACTGCCAAACGGAAAAAAACACGCTAAGGATTTTCGAGTCATTTTATCGCTAATTTAAATTATATTGTATTCAAAATTAAATTGCTTTGATAAATCGCTTTGCATTAATAACTTTTTTCATTGGTATTCTCATGCCTTAAAGCAACACAAATGATGGTTTGTTATATCAGAATATTCTTAACGTGGTTTATTTCGAAAATCCTGGCGGTATCCCTAACAAAAAACAATCTCACCTTTAAGTGACTTTACATAAGCTTAGCTCAAATAGCGATGGAGGCCCCCACCCATCATCCAAAGAAAACTAGCCAAATAACGAAAAGATAGCCATTCCTATAGGCTGATTTAAATTCCCACCATTAAATTCACCTCCACATACTGGTAATATCGGATTTGCAATATCATAAATTTCTATCATATCATCGCCATTATTAGCTACATAAAGAATTATACCTGTAATAATTAACCCCGCCGGTCCATTTTTAGCAGGTAACGGCACACGTTTTGCAGCATCTAGAATTCCACCTCCTTCCAACTAAAAAATACAGTAATTCAAATTTTAGAAGGTACCTTAGGGCGTCTTTTCTTTTTTAAAAGGACCTGCTCAATTACTCTATAAAAACATAAGATAAAATGAACCCGTTAAGGCACTTGAGTGAACCCTTGTTTTACCCTCTTATCAAAAGGAGGATCTATTATGGGATTTGGTGGTAGTTGTGGCGGCGGTTTTGCTGGTGGCTTTGCTTTATTAGTTGTATTATTTATTTTATTAATCATAGTTGGAGCTGCTTGCTTCTGCTAAAAAACTATCAGAAAAGACACTCATATAAGAGTGTCTTTTCTTTATTTCTAAATGTGGCTTTAAAATAGTGTTTGATCAAAATTACCTTTCAAACTCGTATTTTACGTTAAATAAAAGGAATCCGTTTTGAAAAAAGATTGATCAAAACGGATTCTTCTCTTGTGAATTAGTATAGATCTTTTATAAAAAAGTTTGATTATTTTATGCCTGTGATCTTCCACAATCGCGCCCTTTAATGGAATAACTAAAATATTTATCAAATCCTATACTCATTAGTCATACTCTAATGAAAGTTTCCTTGTTCTCTTCTTCAATACAAAAGGTGTTAAATGCACAGCGAACTTGATATTCGGTACGTTCGTTCTAATATACATTTCCTCTCCCTTCACAACTGCAAAGGTGGGTGATGATTTCCCCTTTCAAAACCTTCAACAAGTTTTTGAAATGCTGGTATTGGAGAGTATTTGTATCCTTAAAATTGGTGATTCGTCATAAAATTTCTGTTTAAATAGAAAGAATATCTGATAAAAATAAGTGCAAGTATAACGAATAATCCACCAATCCAGCTTAAATTTTCTATATTAGTATATTGAATAATGATTCCTCCTAATGCAGAGCCAATCATCATTCCCACATTCATTAAGGCGGTATTAAAACTGAGTACTGTTTCAGAGGATTGTGGTTTCAGTGAAATCAGATAAAACTGCTTTGCAGGTGTCGTTGTCCAAGTTGCTACTCCCCAAAAAGCTAGTGTGACAAATACACCAACTGTCCTATACTGTGTAAATGCCAGTACAAATAAAGAGATGATATGAACACATAAACTTAATGATATTGTTCTATTAGGTCCCCATCTGTCTACCGCATATCCTCCAAAGCGTGAACCAATAAAAGCAAAAGTGCCTAAAACAAATAAAGCAATACTTGTCATTTCAATAGAAAAGCCAGCAGTATGACTTAATAATGGAGCAATGTAGGCAAATACCATCGTATATCCTAAAATCCAAAAGATCGTTGTCATTAAACCCGTAAGGATTCGTTTATCTTTTATAATTTGTAGCTGTTGTGTAAATGGCATCGGTTGATTTCCTTTTGTAGCTGGTAATAATTTGTAAAGTCCTATCATTAAAAAAAATGTGCCAAGCGCAATGATTAAGAAAATATAGTGCCAATCAAAATGTCCAGCTAAAAATGTTCCGATAGGCACTCCAAGTACTAATGAAACAGTGAAACCTGTAATGACTGTTGCCATAGCACTACCTCTTTTTTCTGGAACTGCAATTTGCGCAGCATAATTGGTGGCAACAACAATGTATAGCCCTCCACTCATCGCCATAATGACTCTGGATAACATAAGAAGGACAAAACTATAGCTGAAAAATGCAACTAGATTTCCTAAAATAAATAAAGAGATAGCATATAAAAGCACTTTTTTACGGTTCAATTTAGACGTTAGCATGACCAAGATCAAAGCTCCAATAGCATAAGATAAAGAATAAATCGTAATCAACTGACCAGCCATTGAAATTGAAATATCTAATTCAAAAGAAATCAGTTCTAAAATTCCAGAAACAACAAATTCTGCTGTTCCTGTTACAAAAGCCCCTAAAGCTAAAAGTATGATGATTAGTTGATTCATATTATTTTTCAATTTGTACATCTCCTTATATTTGAACTACTGTTTTTATTTTATGTTCCATGTTAACATAAGTAAAATTGATGTTTTTAATAAAGGAGATGAGTAATTACTCATGACTATTGTGCGCTACGAAATCATTGCAAAAGTGGTTGAGCTAGGAAGCTTTACAGAAACTGCTGAAACATTAAATATGACCCAATCTGCCGTGAGTCATGCAGTTGCGAGTTTAGAATCTGAATGGGGAGTTTCTTTATTAATTCGTGATCGAAAAAAAGGAATAACACTTACAGATATAGGACAAAAAATTCTGCCGCATATTAGAGAAATATTGAAAAGAGTGGAAGTCATTAATCAAGAAATTACGCTTATGACAAGCTTGGAAACAGGTATTATTCGTATCGGCACTTTTGCAAGTGCTTCTTCCTGCTTATTGCCTAAATTACTTGCAAAATTCCGGAAAAAGCATCCAAAAATAGAATTTAAATTTTACGAAGGAACCTATGAAGAGATTACGGAATGGTTAGGTTCAGGCATTATTGACATTGGATTTGTAGTAAAAGGAAAATCAAACCCAAATTTCGATTTGGTTCCTTTGATTAAAGACAAGATGGTAGTCGCTTATCACCCTGATCATCAATTTCATTCTAAAGAAATAGTAGAAATGAATGATTTAATGTATGAATCCTTTATTATGCCCACAGGGATGTACCAATCACATGTTGAGGAATTATTTGCAGAAGCGCAAATTAAACCATCTATTCTTTTTGAAGTACACGACTGTACAACCATCGCTAATATGGTACAGGAAGGACTTGGCGTTACGATAGGTCCAGAATTATTTTTAAAGACACAGCAAAACATAAAAATCAGCAAACTAAATATTGAAAACAGCCGTGAAGTAGCACTTGCCTGTCAATCAATTGCAAATGCTTCTCCTGCGGTTAAGGAATTTCTTCATGTAGCAAAAAATAGAAATTATTAATGAAACACTAAACTACTCCCCATAGTAAGCCAATCCTATTCATGGTTTGCGACGCTTTGAACGCCCAAACCATGGCAGGACTGGCCCTTTAGTTTAATAAGATATCCTACAATTCTTAAAGAATAGAAAAAGAGAATACTGAGTACTAAAAAGATTTGAATGATAATTCCCACCACACTACAAATTAAACCGGAAGTAGCTAATCCACTACCACTTTGGTTTTTTTCTACAATTTCTTTTGTCGCTTTTCTAGCAACTACAACTCCTAAACCACCAAAAAAAACGATCAATGGTATTAGGATCTAAATAATACCAAGGTTTAAAGAAATTACCGAATTACTGTTTGTTTGAGCATTTTCAACCATTTAGATTTCCCCCTTTACAACCCTTTAGTTTAAGGGGAAATCTTCACAATTTTTTTGCTCCATAATTATTTTCATTAAAGTGTTACTCAAGAAAATGGCCCGTTTGTTGAACAAGAAAAAATCCTGCATATCAACACAGGATTTTTAATCAAACTTTATAATAAATTATCGATCTTTATTATAAATAATCAGACTTTTTTCAAAAGCTACACTAAACAGACTTTCTTATTCATTCCATAAAATATACAGTACTGTAAAGCCATTAAAACAACATTCTATCCCATTGTTAGGTCTTCTAATTAAAGGAGAAAAGTTTATGAGTTACGGTGGTTCTTGCAGTGGATTTGGTAGCAACTTCGCTTGACTGATCATTCTATCTTGTTAATCATTATCAGATGTAGCTGTTAGAGCTGTGAATTCGTATATTAGGAAATATAACTATTATTAGAGTTCCTATTCTATACACACCACCTAAATAATGAATATGGATACATTCTATAAAGCGGCTTCTTTTAAAAAGCATAACATATCGTTCATTTTAACGAACTTCAGCCAGAATTCTCCTTCCTCTAAGCACAGCGTAAGTGGGAGATGAATGGTCCTACCTAAAAAAAGCATCATAAAATTTATTTATAATAGAGGTATCAGAGCAAACATTCGAAGGTGACGATATAATGAAATTGAGTTGGACAATTAGTCCAACTAGATGATAATGCTATAGAAATAGGTGGAATTTTTATTCTCCCTAAATTTAGAGGTCTACAATTGGCTGGGAAACTTGTTTTGTTTTAGTAGAAACTGCGAAAGAAGTTGTTCCTCCAATTATTCAAAGAATATAATTGTTGTTTGGATAATTACGATAAACATGTAATATTATTTAAGTTGGGATTTTTCTAAAATGGAAGTGAATACACGCTGTATCTCACCGCATGTTTTAACATAGATTTATCCTGTTTCACCTAGTCAAGTAACTTGTTTTAAAGCGAGACATCATTATTATTTCACCTCTACTTTTAATACATGTTAGTTAGATTATTTGCAAACTTGCTAGCACCCTTTTTGTTTTCATCTATTACATACTCCTGAAAAAAATTTCAACTGATTGATGGATATATGATCATTTATGTAACCCTCACAATAACTTCCTGTTTTTGTAATAATTGGATAGTTAATTCCAATACAATATTTTGCATTAACTGATAACGCTTATCGTGATTTTTACTTTGTTCTGATATAAATTCAATACATTGAAATATATATCCTTCTACACATAAGCTTCCTTTTTCAATTATAGATGGATTATGTTCTTTCTTTATTATTTTTGGCAATAAGAATTCTTTTTTTGTCAAAATAATTTCCTGTGACACCTCTTTTATTTCTATAGTTTTCCCTTTAAAAACTACCTTTTCTATTAAACTAATTTCACCTTTATACCTCCCTATCTCTATTGGTAGTTTCGCAGTTATATAATTATTTACATCTGCTTCAACGTCCTTCTCTAATATCATACTGTGGATAGGAATCCACGAAGATTGGCCTCCCCAACGTTCTTCCATATTCCCTTTTACTTTTTGATTAGAAAGTTCTAAAAGCACTCTCTTTTCATGAAGGTTTGAAGAAACTAAATTACAGTTAATTTCTTCAGGATAATTTTGCATTGTAGTTAATAACTTAGAATCCAGTTCACGCCCTCTTACATCTTTTTCACTTCGAAATACAAATGTTTCTTGATTTTTCACCTTAATATTAGGGAATTTTATAAAACTAGTAACATCCGAAATAATAGAAAATGGCGTTTTTACTTCTATTGAACGTACTGAAGTCGCTATTTTTGATTCCGAATCTATACTTTTTTTCTGTGATTCATTCGTTTTATCTACTTTTGCTGATTTAATTTTCACCTCTTCTTCATCTAATTCATTCGCTTTCGCTTCTTTTTCTAGTAAATTCTTTTCACTTTCTTTCTCAAACCCAATTATTTTATCTTCTTTTTTTGATCTTGCTTCTATTCTTTCTTTCTCCGTTTGTATTACTTTCACTTCTTTTTCTGACTCTGGTTCTTTTCTTTCTTTCTCTGTTTGTATTGCTTTCACTTCTTTTTCTGACTCTGGTTCTTTTCTTTCTTTCTCTGTTTGTATTGCTTTTTCTTCTTTCTCTGATTCTTTTTTTTCATTTTTCTTATTTTTTCTTATTTCGCGTGAATCATCTTGCTCATTTAGTATTTCCCCTTTGTAAAATTTGTTCCATATTCGCTTACCAACCAATGGCTTTTCCATCACCATCCCCCACTTATGAAAATCATAAAATATGTTTTGATACGTGACCGTTTCATCATTATATATGTTTTATAATAATAAAAAAGACATTGTCTTTTTTATTTTATACTTGTACTTGTGAAATTTTAACAGTAATATATAGTATAATTTTTTCGCGAAGAGTATCAAATGTTTCGTTTAATTCTGTTGGACAAGGAGAAAGGTCTAATTCAAAAAATTGAGCACTGACTAATTCGCAATATGGTTGTTCGTTATAAAAAACTGGATTTTTAGAAAGTATTTGTCTAAGCATGGTAAGTCACCATTTTTTAGGAATGATAAAGTGAGGTGTAGTGTCTGAGGAAAAAACAACTAATGCTAGTAATGGCAAATAACCTTCTGTTAAATCTATAAAACCAGAAAATAAAATATTCGCAATACAATCAAATAGTAGTGAATCCAATCCACTACCTGCATATTCAATGCTGTTACGAATATATCCTTGTATAAATAAATTTTCTCTTGTAACTCGGCGGTAATTTATACCTAGTGCTAGAGTGAATACTACAGGACTAATCCTGCAGCCATTATTTCCATTTGTAAGTTCAAAACAATTAGTATCATTGGAGAAATAACAAATAGATGTACCTGAACACTATACAAAAATAAAGAAGGAAAAACGTATTGGGGTGGCAACATGTAATGTTAACAAATAGAGATAAACTCTCGGCTCAATAATAGTCAACCTATTATAAAACGAATTAATAAAGTAAGTATAACCCTAAATGATATAGTCTCTAAAATTTCTAGAAGCAATGAGAGTAAAAAAAATTATCCCTTTCTTTGTGTTATTTTTTGTATTCTAGTACACTCAAGTGTATTCCAATGCAGTTTCATTTGCATAGAGATGATTGTATCGCATGAAAATATACCAATTTGTTGACTATTAGTCAACAAATTGGATATAATGAAGACATAGTATTCGCACATAAATTTTTCAATTTGTTCATTGGAGAATATGAATACCGTGTATAAGTTTATAAGCTTTTTGCATAAAATAAAGAAGACAGAAGCCTGAGAAACTTCTGCCTTTCGCAACTTAAACTTGCTATTTGGGAAGATAGTAGGCGCGGTTGTTTTACAATTTAATTAACTTTGAGATCGAGAACCGTCCTTATTATCTTTTCCGAGTAGGGCGGTTTTCGCTTTTTTATATAAGAAAGGGATTATAGTAATCGTTAAGGTCCCTAAACCTATTCCGATACCTTTAGCATATCCACTTGCTAATTCAATTAAAAATGCGATCATTCTATCACCTCCCTCCCTACTGGATGGAAGTGAGATGACCCGCCTACTATATATAGCAATTATTTTAAGTTACTCTTTAATTGTATTATGAGATGCAATAGGATACAAGTTATATCACTAAATTCTTTCTTTTATTAACTTGTTATTATTACCTTATCTTCTAACTTAGATAGGAGTACAATGCATATCAGTGAACTATCCGCCACTTCACGTCCTAACGGACTGTTTGAAGTGGCGGCTTCTCGGTTAGTCGTTACTTTTGATAGCTAACGAACTCGTCCTAAGGCAGTCGAGCTAACTCCCTTGTTCCAAAGGTTGTTTTATTACTATTTATGCTAACGCTAATAGGCGTATTGCTTCATTTTTGATATTGATAGCTGCGTTATAATCTCTATCGAGATTTACACCGCAAATACAAGAATAGACTCGTTCAGACAATGTCATATTTTTTACATTTCCACAACTGCTACATGTTTTTGTGGCAGGAAACCATTTGTCTATTTTCACAAGTTGTTTTCCTTGTTCATTTAGTTTATAAGCTAAGAAAGAAGTGAACATACTCCCCATTATCAGCGACACTTTTTCCAAGGCGTTTAAACTTAATTGCCAGTAAATAGCCTTTTTCAACTAACAAAGGTGTTAATTTAATATCCAAGTATTGTTCTAATTGTTCCGGTGTTACCTTAATCTGTGTGCCCATTTCAGTCTTTTTTATATTAACAAATTATAATATAGCATTAATTTATGTGAGACTATCATTCAAAAATCACAAGTCCAAAAAGGGCAGGTGAAGGGCTATTTTTCTAATTTCTATCATTATTTATTATTTTCATTTGCTAAAATCTACAAAGACATCAGGGTGTCGGAAACCCTAAAGGGTTTTCCGACACTTTGAGAAAAGGACGCTTGTGAGAACGTCCTTTTTTATTCCTTTAGAAGGTAAGTTACCTTGTTTGAAATAGCTTCAATTTGTTGTGCATTTTTACTATACATTTCACTTGCCGTTTTTGATTTCGTTTCTAAAGAAAATAGTTCAAGATCAGCATGGCATTTTTTTAAAGATGCTAATAATAAAAGTTTGTTTTGAGGAGAAGGCATTTGGAGTTTATCATTATAAATGTCGATAGTAAGTTGTCCGTATGAATCAACTTGACCGAGAAAGACATTTTCAATAACAACACCGAGTTTTTCTAGTTCAGAATGTAACCAAGCGCGGTTATGCCCACTAGCTGAAAGAGGTTCATCTAGTACATTTCCATCCATAATAACAGTTTGTGGTTCCTTTTTACTTGGTACTTTCAAGCCAATATCTTTTGCTGTAAGTGGTTGAGATTCTTTCTTTAATAATACATTTAATTCTCCGCTTGGTTCTAAGACGGCAAATTCTACTTCGGATATACTAAAGGCTCCGTTTCCTCTGAGAAGTTCAAGTAATTCATCACTGGTATACTTTTCTTTCTTTAAATTATCCTCAAGTATTTTGCCATCCTTTATTAAAACTATAGACTTACCTTCAAAGAAATCTCTCGCGGCTTTGTTTTTTAAGGAAAGAATTCCTACGAAAAAAGGTACCGACGCGAAAATAAGTATGGCAAAGACGCCATGGAAAATTTTTTGGTCTAGCCCTGTAGATACTTGAGCGGCGATACCACCAATTGTCATTCCAGCTACGTACTCGAAAAAGGAAAGTTGAGAGATTTGCCTTTTTCCTAAATATTTTGTAATAGTAAATAAAACAATTAATATGAATACAGAGCGGAGAATGACAAGCGTCCATTCGGGTAGGTGAGACATAGTAATTCCTCCATTCTACTTAAAACCCTTTATATTGAGGTTCTTCACGTTCTAATACGGAAACTCTATCCTTTAAATCAGCAATGCATGTTTTTACATTTTTACTGGTGCCGTTGGAGGTAAATTGTTATCACTAATTTAAATAAGTCATTTATTTAGTAAATGCTACCATAATGTTGGTAGTTTTTTTGCTTTATTAAAGAGGATTGTAACCACCAATCAAAAATATTTTTTATCCTTATTAACCTAATTAGCTAGAAGAAAATAGAAAATAAGATTACTCAAACATACAAACACCATTGTAAGTGGTGCTTGTATGTTTGAGTAATTATTTATTGAGGTAACATATAACCAATTAATGTTCTATTAAGTTGGATAAAGGAATTTCTTGTTCATTCTTGGGTTCATTAAGAGGAAATATTCTAGCTGTTTCATTATTTTCATCCACATTTTGAATATAAATTGGAACTCCATTATACGTTACATTAGCCATGACTGGTGAAGCGGCAATCTCTTGTGCTCTTTGTATGTTCATTATAATGACCTCCTTTTGATTTGTAACAGTTATAATATTTACTTCAAACTACTTAAGTATTCTTATTACTCAATAATAAGTAAACAGGGAGCTAGTTTTAATTATGGTTACTTGACTAACGAAGGCAATGGTTAGATTTTGATTTCCTAGTTAGTTGCGGGATTAGTTTATGTAGAAAGTAAATATTTTAATTTTTATAGCTAAGCCTTTTCTATACTTAAATATTTCTACATAGATAAAAAATAAAGAACCGCTACCGGTTCTTTATTTTGTACATTTGACATGGGATTAGGACAAGGGATTTTGTGTTGAATACCTTGTGAGTTTAGAAGTTCGATTAGAAACTTCTTAAGCACTTTTAGTATGTAACGTATTTCCAGTTTCATTTAAGTTATACCATTTATTTGAAAAGGTTTAGGAAAGAAACTTTCAACGATATTTTCGACAACAATAAAAAAAAGCAATAGAACAATTCCGATTACAAGCCAATTCATCCCTATCATCCTTTCATTCCATATCCATTATCGACATGATCAAAAAAGATTAAACAGATTAAGATAAAAATGAATTTAGAAATTTTTCTAAATATAAAGAAGCGTTGTGGCATTTTATATTTTAACAACTTTTTGTTTTAAGATCAGGATGCTTAGCATGAATATTTTGAAAAGGTGAGTAGCATGGTTACAATGACTATTGTTAGGAAATAAGAAGTAACTTTATAAATTTCTGAAATGTACCCATGAACAGAAAACACCTCTTGTACCATATCTAATAAAATAAGGTATAAGAGGTGTTTTTTCTTGTTTTATTCTATTGGGTTACTCTATATCGTTCTACTTCAATTAGGTTCTCCTATATTTAAGAACCCGCTGTAAGCCAATAATAATCTTTACATTAACCTGTTATTGATTATTCTTTTCTTGAATTTCTTCAGAAGGTTCTTCAGTTGGATCTGGCTCATTCTCATCAACGCCATTGCAACCGCACAAGAAACCTACAGATAAAATAGTAGACATGATAGCAAGTAGATATTTTCTTTTCTTCAAGTGATTATTGCTCCTTTCAAATAAATATTTATGTTATTATCATCCGCCTAAAAAAAAAAAGAATATGCTAAAGTCTTCCCGACATTTTTTCCTTTATATCAAATTTAATAATTAAGGGATTGACTAAATGTCTGTAGTTTGTTCCAAAACATATCTCAAGAAAAAGTTACTTTAGTAAAAAAATATGAAAGATTATGTACTGCGATTTATCAAAGATATCGTCAGGAATGTTTCAAATCTACAAAAAATATTTTTCTATATACATTTATAATCCAAATAACAAAAGAATTAAATAAATATGAAATATTGCCAATAACTATACTAGTTAAGATTCCTATGAAGGCACTTCCTATGATATCAAATGGATAATGATGCCCTAGCCAGATACGTGAGAATCCTGTCAAAATTGCTAAAAACCACATGATTGATCCAAATAAACGTTCACGAAGTAAGACGGAGGTTGCTAAGGAAAATGCTACGGCTGTATGTTTACTAGGAAATGAAGAATTATTCTTTGATGGAATAAGTAAACGCACACGGTGTCTAACAAACGGACGAGGTTTAAAATAAAAGAACTGGATAAAACGGTTTATACATAATGAAAATCCTACTGATACCCCTGCAAATAAAATAATTTTTTTGTAAGAATTGTTTCTAAACCACATTAAGGCTAACAAAAAAATGTACAGGAATCGAGTCTTTTGTGAAATAAATATCATAAATGTATCTATGGTTGAATTACGACCAGCTAGACGATTGATAGCCCTAAACATTTTGTAATTCATGCAGATGCTCTCCTTTGTTTTTGAAATGTTTATATAAATATAATGCCCTCGCGAAAGAGAATTATGTAGTGTGCATGTCCTTTCTTATTATGCTACTCGGTATAAATAGATAAATAATATAGTTGCAAATCGAACATGTTTAACGTGATAATGCTCCTCCTACTGGTTATGTACATTTTTAGTTTAGGTACGCGAATCATGCTGTGAATATAGCTATTTTCTTTGTGAATATCTACTAGGCAAGACCACTTTCCTCATTAAAAAAGCTGTTCTTAAGTGTACACTAAGGCAAACAGTTCTAAGTACTCTGTATACGAAACTGCGATTTTTCAAATACTTTAAGTAGAAAGCCTTTCAATAGGAGTGAAAAAAGTGATAAGAGACAAAAGTAAAATGATTCATCTATTTTTATTATTAATTGTTACCACAGTTTTTATATGGTCCGTTATTAAGCCTGCGAGATACTCGACATGGGCAGCGGAAGCTATTCCTGCCGTTCTCGGTCTAATCATTATAATTTCAATATACAATAAGTTTCACTTTACCACTCTCTCTTATATCATTATTGCAATACTAGCCATTATAATGTTCATCGGTGGTCATTACACATACTCAAAGGTTCCACTTTTTAATTGGATAAAAGATGCTTTTGATTTAAATCGAAATCACTACGATCGATTTGGACATTTGATAAAAGGTTTTTTTATAATTGTGATAAGAGAAATATTATTACGGAAAACTCAACTAACCGAAGGTCCTTGGTTAGTTACGATTAGTATAAGTATTTCGCTTGCTATTGCTGCATTATACGAAATCATCGAATGGTTAGCTTTTAAAATAGCAAAGGGAGGAAAAGCAGCAAAAGACTTTTTAGGTATGCAAGGTGATATATGGGATGCACAATGGGATATGTCACTTGCCTTAGTAGGTTCGATTCTTGCGTTACTCACCCTTTCGACATTACATAACCGATTATTAAAAAAGAAGTCATAAAGTTCCAATCTAATAATACATAACTTTTCATTTCCTTTTTTAATTTTTTATAAAACTATTTTGCGCATTTCAGTAAAAAACACTTAGGTACTATTAGGAGGTTCCGGTTTAAAAATCAAGAATTATTAGTATAAGTTGGCATCATAAATTTCTATAAAATATTGCATCATAAATTATGTGAAATTGAACCTAGTGTTTCTTTTTACGATCTTTTTACAGGGGAGGACAAAAATGAATATCCTTAACTTCTTGATTTCATTATTCAATTCTAAAAAAACAACTCAACAAATGTTTGAGTTATTCGGAAATAAAAAGAAGAATAATAAAGGATGGATTTGGGCTTCGTTACTAGGATTAGGAACAGTTTTTGGATTATTAGCAACACGTAATTCAAGTATGATGAGACCTATAAAACATACGTTCCAAGGTTTTCAAAATAAAACAAGAACATTTATTCCATCCAAAGTAAACTTGGCAAATATAGAGTTTGCTGATGAAATTAAGCCTAACACACAAAAGAAACAAAGTAATCCAAACTAGTAACTGTCACTATTAAAAGACAACAACTCTATAAAAAAGCAGATAGCCGGTTCCTTGTTTTACAGGAAATCGGCTAATCTGTTTTAATACGTAAAATTTTCTTTTTTGGATATGGGGATCCGAATTAATTTTTCAACATCTCCACTTGTTAATTGTTATGTATCTTCCTTTGACTCATACCTCCATTGTCCATTAGGTTCATGGGGTACTTTTTTACATCTTCAATTTTCGAAATCCCCTGTTTCCACAATTTAATTTCTAATTGATCTACTGTTCATCATAATTTTTTTAAGTTAGAAATAAAACTCATACCGTTATCCTTTTTGAAAATATAAATTTATAATCCCCTTTAGGATTTGAGATAATACTTTATGATTTAAGAACTTCTTTAGGCACCTTAGCATGAGTACAAACAAACTGCTCAATCATTTGATTTAACTCTGTAGCCGCTTTTGTTGGTATTTGATGTTTTGCACCAGTAATAAATCTTAATTCATTACATGGCAATTCTTCATGTAGTAAGTTTGCATGACTATAAAAAGTTTTGTCATTTTCTCCATAAACCAACAACATAGGTAGATGAATGTCTTTAAGTTGATTGGTACAATTATATTGCAAACTGTAGCGATAATATTGTTCGATATTTTTGGCATTACCTTTCCGAGCTTCTCGAAACATTTTTTTGAATAATTTTTTTGTATTGGAGTTCCCCCAAGAAATGGCAAATGCTAAAAATGAAATTGCTCTTGCTTTCGCCAATTGGACACCAAGAGAAATCTTATTTTTTAAATAGCCTTGACGCACTTCTGACATTCCACCTATTAGAATCCCACCTAAATTATTTTCGGGATATGTTAATAAAAATTCCAAGGCAACTGAGCTTCCTGTTGAATACCCACATACAAAAGACTTTTTTATTTCCAAATAATCCAGTAAACTCTTCATATCTTTAGCAATTAGTGAATACGTAATTGGCTGACTCGAACTCTGACTGTTGCCATGTCCTCTAACATCAAAAGCAATTACTTTAAAATTTCTAGATAATTCTTCTAGTTGATATTCAAAATTTTCACAGGTAAGTGTAGGTGGGTGGATAAAAATGATAGGCGTCCCTTCTCCTTTTACTATGTAATAAAGGTTACACCCCTCTACATCTAACTTTGGCATGTATTGAATCACCTCAACAATTTATAATCTCTTAGTAAAAGCTACTGATTTCATAAGTATTTCACCCTTAATAATTTGTATAAAAAGAAAGAAATATACTCCCTTTCTATTTTGTTAAAGGATTCAATATTCATTTCCCTCTTCAAAAAACATAAAATGTTTAAAAAAGTTCATTTTAATCAACGAAACATTCTACACATTTTAGACAGATATATACCTGTTTTACTAGTCACTTTTGGAATAAAGCTTTTAATACTTTTTATTCCTGCATAGCTCTCCTCAACTCGCTTATACTATAACTGTAACTTCAAGTTACAAATTACTACTCGGTACGCGTGGGCTGCCTTTTTACTACACATAGTTAGTTTACTTAGTTGCTCAAAATGAAGGTTATTAAACGTTCTACACCTCTAAAAATATCGGATAGTAGAATATTATGGTATTAAGTAATATTAAAAAGGTGAATGATATGAAAAGATTTCTAACTTTGTATGCCTTATCTTTAATTTTAGCGGGATGTTCAGAAAAAACACCCTCTCTTAAAAAGAATGAGTTACAAGTTAAACACAAAGATAACAAATTGACTCAAAATACAACACATTCATTTCCCAAAAGTAAACCCTTACAACCATCCCCCACTTCAGCCACTAAAAAAAACATTTTAGATGTGCCGCTTATATCGCAAAAGCCAGAATTAAAATATGGATGCGAAGTTACAAGCTTAGCGATGGTATTACAGCATGCAGGCATTAAGGTTAATAAAATGGATTTAGCTAACGAGATAAAAAAAGATCCTACCCCACTGTCTACAAATAAAAGTGGAGACATCATTCAATGGGGAGATCCTAAAGAAGGTTTTGTTGGAGATATAACTGGGAAAAATAAGGGATACGCCGTCCACGTTCAACCGTTACAAGAATTAATGGAACGTTATCTTCCAAATCGTACAGTAAACTTAACAGGAAAAACTTTTAATACTGTGTTAGCTCAAATTAAGCTCGGTAAACCTGTGGTAGTATGGACTACAGGAGATTATCGCCTTCCAGATAGATGGGAGTCTTGGAAACATGATGACAAAAAAATTACAGCCCCTTTGGATCTACACGCTGTTGTTATTGTAGGTTTTGGGGACAAATACATTTATATAAATGACCCATTAACTGTGAAAAAAGGACATAAAGTGAGCCAAGATATCTTCATTCAATCGTGGGAAGCATTAGGGAAACAAGCATTATCATATCGCTAATCCAAATTTTCTAAATATCTAATACTTTTATTAGTTGCATTCTTTCTATATAACAAATAAAAAGGTCATTTGATGATAAACATAATTTGTCTATAGAAGTACAAAAAATAAAATACTTTTTAAACCCGTTTTCATTTTGCATACTATTTCTAATGTGATTTATACTATATATGTAACTGAAGGCTACAAATCATTGCTGTAAGCGTGGGCTTGTTATGTGTAACAAAGCAGTTAGTTCCATTTACTAATTACTTTATTGCACAGAATTAAGGTTATTACAATTTAACTAAAAACCACTATTTTCAAGTAAGGTACCGCCACATCGCTATCAACTCAAGCGATTTTAATACCCCTAATTACCAAAAAAACGTTATTCTTTCTAAAAAAGCTAGATTAGAAAGGATAGCGTTTTCTTATGAATATTTCGATTCAAGATGAACTACAATCATTTGTTGAAGAACTACAACGATATGTGACACCTGTATTTTTAGAAGAACTTACAAGAGAAATTGGATTTATAAAACGAAAACGTGAGTTTTCTGGATCAGACTTAGCTACTATTTGTATTTGGATTAGTCAACGGGTGGCAAGTGATCCTTTAGTTCGATTATGTAGTAGGCTTCATGCAGCTACAGATACTTTACTCAGCCCTTAGGGCTTAAATAAACGTTTAAATGTGAAAGAAGTTTTGTTTTTAAAACATATTTTTCTTTACTATTACAACAAAAGGTATATGAACAAATGCAAATTTCTAACCGTCTCTTTTCTTATTTCCAACGAATCCGCATCCTAGATGCCACCGTATTTCAAGTGCTAAATGCTTTAGAGAATGAATATCCAGGTGCCCAAACAGCTGGAATCAAAATTCAACTAGAATATGATTTGCACAGTGGGGAATTTCTTAACTTTCAAGTTGGACCAGGGAAAAATAATGACAAAACATTTGGTACTGAATGCTTAGATACCTTACGACCAGAAGATTTATGTATTCGTGACTTGGGTTATTTTTCATTGGAAGACTTAGATCAAATGGATCAACGAGGTACATACTATATTTCTCGTTTAAAATTAAATACAAATGTATATGTGAAAAATCCAAACCCAGAATACTTTAAAAATGGTGCAATTAAGAAGCAATCGGAATATATACAAATTGATGTGAAACAGCTTTTAAACCAACTACAGCCCGGAGAAATATTTGAATTAAAACATGCTTATATTGGTGATAAACAACAACTGTTTGCACGTGTTATTTTTAATCGATTAACAGAAAAACAACTTCAAAAAAGACGAGCAAAAATCTTAGAGAAAGAAAAATCCAAAAATAGAACGTACTCAGAGAAAAGTAAAATGGTAGCGGGATTAAACTTGTACGTGACAATACACCTTGGAAATGGGTTCCGATGGAACAGGTACATGAGTTATATACTTTGCGTTGGCAAATAGAGATTGTCTTTAAAACCTGGAAAACTAATCGCTATTTTCCTGTGCTCCTCTACTATATTTAAAATGCGCCAACTTCTTTTGCAAAAAAAGAATAGAGAATTAAGCGACTATAAAGCGATAGGAATGATCCAAGATTATCTATACCTTTTGGATCAAGCTATACAGAAAGACACTCAAGAAATAACAAAGATTCTAATACGTCTATTCCACCTGCTACAGAAAAATGGACGGAAATCTCATCGATATGAGAAGAAAACAATCTTTAATATTATGGGTGTTGTCTATGAGTATAGTGAACTTAGAAAACAAAAGAAAGCTGCATAATCTTTAAAAATGATACCTATCTAGGTTTATTTAGCATGCTCATTTTTAAGAATAAAAAACATTTTAAAAGTGTTATATTTTATTTGAACGAAAGTTCATTTTGTTTCCGTTCTTAAGTTGATGGGTATGTGTGACTATGGTAAAAGAAATACTTAGTCATATTAGACCATAAATCAAACTCGAACATATTAGGTGAATTAAGAAGGTAATGATGGTATTATTAAACAACTTTCATATTTACATAAAAAATCCACATTTAACTAGACTCATGTACTCACACCAACCTTTCTAGACGAGCATAAGATGTACTAACGAACGAAAGGGGGTAATTTTATGGGTTTTGATTTTGGTGGAGGTTGTGATTTCAATAGATGTGATGATCGGAGAGATCATCACAGAAAAGAAGAAAGAGAAGACCATAGAAGAGAAAAGAATAACAATCCAGAATTAGCACCATTCTTACACACATTAACTCCTGGTACTTGTATTGTTATTCAATATGATTGCCAACCACCTACAAGTGCAACATTCCAAGGTTTTCAAGGGAACAACGTAATCATTGTATCTGACTTTGATTGTTTCCCGGGATTAGCACGTATTGCAATTAACAAAATTAACGTAATCTCTATAAATTCACCTGATTGTGATCGTTTCTGTTGCAAGCGTAAGCATTGTAGAGAAGATGATCATAGCGACGATTATTAAAAATGAATAAATAGAAATACCTTTCCTTTAATTTTATAAGCCACTTTGCAGAAAAAAACACCTATTAAAAAATAGGTGTTTTTTCTTTCCTAAATTTACTGAACTGAACGTAAATAACAAACCATTCCATATATCGGACATATGCTATTGTAAGGTCGGCATCCAAATGACCCAAATAAATACCCACGCCAAGAAATAAAACTACAAAGTATTTCTTGGCACCTTTTACATAAAACAAATAAATTTATTAAAAGTGTACAAGTTAATTATCAAGTTTTTTATATTATATATTTAAGGATTAGAAGATCCTACTATACCACCAATCCATAAAGTTACCTATATACATTTAACCATCTAAATGTACAAACCTAATTGAAAATGCTTCATTTTGAAACAACCAATTCATGTGCTAATTCTCCCACAGTAAATTTTTTCATTAGATTAACCATCATAATCATTTCATTTAATCTTTTAGCCCTAGATATCGAATCTCCTACATAACTTAGTTAAGATAATGACTTTTCACATAATATAGATTGTTATGCCTACGAAGTATGAAAGATAATTACACTTGGATAAGAAGGATGATGGTAATTGAATATGGACCCTTTCATGTAAGGATTTATATTATCGTTGATATGGGTCTTAAAGATGGAACGACAGGTGAAGAAGAATTGCTAAGTAAACACATGAATAGTGGTATTTATAAGAATTATGTAGTTTCAATAGTTGGGGCTACTTATTTACATTTATTTTTAAGATATATGATCCAAGTTAGTATTTTATCTTTTTCCGACATGCGTCTCCTCAAAATAAATAGAGAGACACTTGTCTCTCTTCAAAAGGTACTTTTGGGAATTTTAAATTGTCCCTCTTAGTATCAAACCTAGAACGGCCATAATTATCGTACTTATAATTATGCGTAAAATCCAAGAGGTATTTGTGCTTATTTTTTCTAATTGCTTATTAATTGTTGAAATATCTTTCTCGTTAATTATTATTCGTGTTTCTAAATTACGAATATCACGCATGATCTCTTTTTGTTCTGATTTCAGACTGTCAATTTTCACATGTATGTCTTCCATATATTCACGCCCTTACAATATCTTAATAAACCAGTCTTAATATATTATGAGACAACCTTTTTCGATGTGAACGTATACGATTTATTTCCATGTTGAATCTATATTTCATACATCTTTCCCGATCGTATTAATCATCACTAAACTAGTACCAGCATTTGTTAATTGACTGACGGTTGTACTAATTAATCAAATTCGAATGTTTTGTTAGAACTTAAATCTAACCTCAACTATATTCTTTATATTTTAATATTATCAATAAAAAGTTTAGAAAATCCATGAACAAAAACGAGTGCAGTGAGAAAACACTCTTTCAAATAATTTTATTAATTTCAATGGTTATTACTGCCTCTATGTTTACACGTACCGAACATTAAGTGTCCATCTTGTTCAATAAAAAGAGAGCATCCAGGACAATAGATGCTCTTACTGTGTGAGGGGTTCTAACCAAAAATTAGAATAGAGGAGGGGTGATCAAGCTCGTCCTCTACTCTAATATATGATTGTTCTCCTTGAAAGGTGAAAAATAAAAAGACACCTTAATTAGGTGTCTTTTCGGGTATAAGAGATAGATACCATGTGAAAAGCCTTTCTGTATCATTGTATGATTATCAATTCTCGTTATGCTTAAAATAGCTTATAAATACGTTTATTGTGTATTTTGATAGTGAATGATTTTGTCGCGAATAGCGGACGTAATAAATTCCTCAATAGTGCTGTTTGTTTCTTCGACTATTTTATTAAGTACTTGATATTCTTTACTGGAAATCGTAACTGGTTTTGTCACACTGCTGCTATCTAAATAGACGCTATTATTAACACGTTTCACTAATTTTCCTTCAATTAAATATGGTGAGAGGCTCTCAACCCACTCCATTTGCATACCCATAGGCAATTCAATAAGTGACTGTCTTACATCTAAATACCAAAAACCCTCCTCTTCTGAAATCTTTATATTTCTTGGTGAGACATATTGAAGTATTAAGTCAACTTTTTGGAAAGAACTACTACGTAATTGATCAGACTTAGGTAAACGGAACTTAATAAATCTTTGATGATGGCTCCGAGGTTTATCAGTCAACTCATAAGCTGGTTCATACCCTAATTTTTTTGCTTCTTTTAAGGTAAGTTCATTTCCGAACTCATCAATTAACATAATATCTCCACGCTTTGGAATGGAAATGACTCTTGCTATCGTATTCCCCTGCATGTATCTGTGGAATAAAACGGTATTATACTTTTGAGAGTATGTATAAAGTGCATTTGCCTGATCTAATCGATGTACAAGCTTGAGTAACTCTTCTTCTCTTATGAATTTAGTTTCACGATTACGATATTCTTGTATAGTGGCTGTTAATTCCCCATCTTCTAGCCATCTTTCTAATTGATATGTACTCACATCATATTTTTTGCTAGCCTGGTACAAAGTAAGACCTTCAGGTTCTCTTGCTTTTTTTATTGCTTCTACATCACTTCTTCTGAAAAGGAAACTCCCATCTAATCGCCATGTATCTTTGTTAATTGGAACTAATTGTCCCTTTTTTACCAGTTTGTTTACAATGAAATTACTAATCTCCAAAAACTCTCTTACTTCTGTTGTATTCATATTGAGTTGCTGATTTTCATCCATATTATTTCTCCTCGTGTATTTAATTTATATTTAATAAATTTATTGATTAAATTTAATTTTTATTTTATAAATATATACTTAGATTTATTATATCATAGGCAGTGTTCATTTTTTTCAAACAGATATACGAAATCATTTTTTGTTTACTATTTAAATTAATTTTTACATTTAAATAAATCTTTCTATAAATTATTTAAATATAAAAATTGATTATTAACATAGAAAATAGGACATTTTCTATACTTGTTATATAAAATCATTTTTACAAAAATTAATCTTATTATAAATAAAATTTCACATGTATATAGAGTATAATAATAGATATAAAGTTAATTCATGAGGAGTTGAATCTTGTTGAAATTTGAATTGAATTCGATTCATAACGAAACTTCTTTAGAAAACATAGAAAACAATAAACAAAATTTTGTAAACATAATTTCAGTATGGAATCGTGACTATATAGATAATGCTGAGTTTAAAAAGGAAAATAACGAAAGAGAAGATTTTTATACATACGAGGGGTTTTCTGATGAAGAGATTTTGTACTACTATTTAAATCGACAAACCCACTTTAATCAAGAAAAACGTATTAAAGATGTATCTAGGACTTTATATGCGCGTGATTTAAGCCAGTTTTACTTCTTTATTAAACAAAGTACAGAGTTTCTGCAGCAAGATGTAAAAGATTTTAAAAATGGCCAAGTTTGGAGGAATCTTAGAAAACGCCATATCCGTAACTATCAAAGATGGCTCTCCCAAGAGGCAATCTCCTATCAATCGAAAGAAAAATACAAGACATCTACAGTTAGTCGAAAATTAGGAGTGATTCGCTCTTACTTAAGGTGGTTATATGAAATTCAATATATCCATGAACCTCTTCATGTGGAGATTCTTAGTACAACAGTAAACGAGCAACATAAACCAAAACGCGAGTTATCCTATGAAGAAGTGAAGCAGCTGCTAAACTTCTACAAGGATAATGAAATTAACTATGGATTATTATCGGTCCTTGCTACTACTGGGTTACGTGTGGCAGAGGTAGCCCATGCAAAGTGGGAAGATCTTGAGTATGATGCTATACGAGGACGATACTATTTAACCGTAGATACAAAGGGCGATGGTGAACGGATTGTTTCTATTAATAAGGAAATTTTTAATCGTATTGTTGCGTTTCGAATCCGGAGACGGTTACCTGTGGACATTGGAAATAAAAATGGAAAGACTATATTTCAAACAAAGAATCATACTGCTTATAGAGAAAATTATTTATCACAATATATTTCTAAAATCATTAAGGATACAAAGTTACCCTTTACGGAGAATATACGAATTACTCCTCACTTCTTTAGACATTTTTATGTACAGTACTTATACGACTACAAGGGACTCGCACCTCATGTAATAGCAGCTGCAGTAGGTCATAAAAATGACAGGACAACAAAAGAAAACTACCTAAAACAAAGATTAACGAAAGATAACGATGCTGGAAATCTAATTAAGGAAGATGAATTCTAATTTCGTTCATATTAATATTAATTATATAATTTATACACAACAAAGAATAAGAACCTGTTATGGACACCTTTTTATACGAAAATATATTAAATTTAATTGGTGATGTATGCGTTGATATAAATTCTAATGAAAAAATTATTAGTAGGCTTAATCATTACATCATTGATACGAACTAACTTGTTTTTTAATCATTTCCCATATATTTAAATAGACCTATTTTACTCCACTCCTGTATTGTTAATTTATTTGCACAATTCAATTCAAATTTACATATACTACTATGCACATGTATTCAGATTACATTTGGGCGTGTGATCTGAAACCTACTTTTCAAAAAGCGCTATATAAGCGCTTTTTTTAATGTATAAATAAGCTCCATAAAATGGGGTTTTTATACAAAAGACACAGGATTAAACAAACATAACTTCATATGATATATTGCATCCTTTCTTTTTAGAGTGGATAGTCGTTGCAAAAGGGCACTTTCCGAAGTGCTCTTACATTTTCATACCAAATAGCGGTTTTATAAAAAACTTCTCACCTTTAAATCAGACAAGCATATATTATTGTATGGGGCACTCCACTCCATACGTTCAACCCTTTTAGTTTAGATGCACACTTATATGTGTGCTCTTTTTTATTCACTTGAAATAACGATTTTGTTCAATAAAAAGAGAACATCCGGGGCAGTAGATGCTCTTAATACGATTGGAGTTTTAACTGAATAAATGGAATAGGATTGGTTAAGCTCATCTTACACTTTAATATATATAAAATATAAAAAGACACCTTAACTAGGTGTCTTTTCAGAGTGCCAGAGGTAATTTATATGTTGGATACACCGTACTATATCATTGTATGACCATCAATTCTTATTATGCCTAAAAAAAGATTTAAATACGTTGATTGTGTAGTTTCAATATAACAAAGCATAAGAACCTGTTATGAACGCTTTTTTGTACAAACAAGATATAAAATTTAATTTAATTAGTGATGTATGCATTGATATACATTCTAGTGAAGAAATATTAGCAGGCTTAATCATTACATCATTGATAAGAGCCAACTCATTTTTTAAATTATTCCATATTTTTAATTAAGAATTATTAATTGTTTGGAATACATGTTAAATTTAAGCTCTGCTCCACTGTTCATAAACACTTTTACTCTATCCTCGTATCTTTAATTTGTTTGCACAATCCAATTTCAAATACACTACTGTATGCACCCGTATTCAGATCACATTTTAGCGTGTGATTTGAAACCTACTTTTCAAAAAGCGCTATATAAGCGTTTTTTTCATATCCGTCCATTAAAATAATCCACAATAATTGTTCGGAACGCAAGTTAAATTTATACTCTTTCCCATCATTCATAAACATTTTTACTCCACTCCGTTATTGTTAATTTATTTGCACAATTCAACTCAAATTTCCATATGCTACTGTGTACTACACATACATTTAGATCATCTATGGGCAGACATGATCTGAAATCCACCTTTTAAAGTGCGCTATATAAGCGCTTTTTTTCATGCGTAAATAATCTCTACAAAATGAAATTATTATTATATTCCCTTCCGAATAACATTTCCAATCCAGTTTATACTATAACTGTAGCTTTAAAGTTACACACACTAACTTGTAGGGCCTAATTTTCCTTTGTGCAACAAGTGGGTAGCTAATCAAGCTGGCTGCTTTGTTGTGCTAAATGAAGTTTTCACTCGAATTTCCGCTTCAATTCTTTCCATACCAAACACACACCTTTTTAGAGTAATAATATCAGGATGTCAAAGTTTTATAGATTTTTTGCACAAGAACCAAAAATAATTTTTATTAAACCAATTTCATATTTACATAAAAAATCCACACTTAACTAGACTCCTATACTCACACCATCCTTTCTAGACGAGCATAAGATGTACTAACGAACGAAAGGGGGTAATTTTGATGGGTTTTGGTTTTGGGGGAGGTTGTGATTTCAATAGATGTGATGATCGGAGAGATCGTCATAGAGATCATCACCGAAAAGAAGAGAACAATAGACATGTGAATAATAATCCAGAGTTATTACAATTCTTAAGAACATTAACTCCTGGTACTTGTCTTGTTATTCAATATGATTGTCAACCACCTACAAGTGCAACATTCCAAGGTTTTCAAGGAAACAACGTAATTATATTATCTGACTTTGATTGTTTCCCAGGATTGGCACGTATTGCAATTAACAAAATTAATGTAATCTCTATTAATTCACCTGATTGTGATCGTTTCTGCTGTAAACGTCGCAGACATTGTAAAGAATGTGACGAACATAAACATGATCATAGAGAAGATTAATAAATTTTAATTAAAGGAAAAATCTTTCCCTTAATTTATAAGCCAATTTGCAAGAAAAAAACCTATTAAAAAAATAGGTTTTTTTCTTTTATAAATTTTACTTAACTGAACATAAATAACAAACCATTCCATATATCGGACATATACTACTGTAAGGTCGGCATCCAAATGACCCAAATAAATACCCACGCCAAGAAATAAAACTACAAAGTATTTCTTGGCACCTTTACATAAAAAAATTAAATTATTAAAAAAGTACAAACCTAATTGAAAATCTGTACATATAATGTATTCTACCTTTCTATTAATATATTGAAGGGATTTATCTTATATAAATCCCTTCTTTTTTTAATATTTAAATATTTCATTCAATCTACATAACATAATAATCCCTAAAAACAAAATAAGAAAAGAGTCTTCCCCTCTTATCTTTTCTTAATATTTATTAAAAATTCCATTAAACTACTCGTTGAATACTAATAGCATCTAGGCTTGTCGTATTAAGGTTCGCAGCAGCATCCACCCAAATAAGAAATCTATCCTCTATACGAATAAAGACTCCTATTCCATCGATCTGATCTCCACCCGAAAAAACTCTAATTTTATCGCCTTCCCGTAAAGCATTTAATCCTCTTCGTCTTTTAAAATCCCCAAATTTTCGTACTTCCTCACGGTCTCTTTTTCTTCGATTTCTATTACATTCATCACATTCACACCTACGTTCAAAGGACATTTAACATAACCCCTTTTTCCTAAAACACTTATTTGTACTATATATTATGAAAGAAATAAATTAATGGACTAGATATTCTTCCTTTATCAATTGCCCAATTAGCTAATTTATTTAAAATAAAAATTACTAATTTCAACAATTGTACAAGCCATTTTGTATTACTTGCATACATTAACAATGAGATGATAATCATCTTACACCCCAAAACCCTAAATTACCTGTTCGGTAACTATCTTTAAAAGATAGAAAAAAGGACAGTTTTTAACTGTCCTTTTTTATTTTTACTAAGATACATATTTCGGAAATTAAACACCCCTTACTAATAAATACATATATTATATGGTGCTCCAACACACTGCTAGATACAACTTCATTAACAAAGAAAGGACATATTTTCTATCTATCAAGAATTTAGATTCTTTTCATCACTTTAAATCCTATTACATTAATATATTAATATACATTCCATATAATCGATTCTACGCTTTTTATCCTACATTTATTAATCAGGAGAATTCCCCTCACCCTCAAAGAACATTCTTAGCGCTGTTAAAATTTTCTTAACAAGAGGTTTTTTGGATCTGTGGTCTGTATCCTTCACAATTAAGCTAATAAAAAGATATGCTCCTAAAAATCGCTCAATTTGATAGGCTTTTTGTGAGACGCCCATCAGAACAGAATGCCTATCACCCTAACATTTTGAAGTACCCCCATAATAAAAATTCTCTTCATTATTAACTACTGATAACGAGAGAAATGTGAAATATACCCTTTTTAAAATAAATATAAGGTAGAATTTTTATTTTTAGGTATATTACATGGACTGGAGTTAGAAGTCAGTTTTTTGTTTCTTAACTATTTATACAGAATTTTCTTTTATTTCATTTGTCATTTCCAAGGAACCTTGATAAAATATGAATTACATATCGAAACACCCTGATTAGATACCTGCGCCTCCCTGTGCAGGTATTATTGATGTTAGTTTTTAAATAAAGAATATATTTTTCTCATTCCTTCCTGATGCTTTTACGCATCGAAATATCATTTCTCTTTCAAGAAAATCCAAATCATTTTCACCATTTGAAATTCGTCTAAAGGTATCCATTTAACATCGGTTTAATTTCCATCTAGATTATCGGAAAGACAAGGTATCTCCCCTTCTTTTAACTCATATTCAAAAATCATTGCTAACGAAGGAACTGTTCCACACTTCTCTTTATTTTTAGAAGGTGCATGTTCATATGAAAATTTAACTTCCTAATTTATTTTCGCCTGTTCATCCAAGTGTAGGTAGATGCAGCCATATAATGGGAAGTAAATTTAGCATGAGTATGATCTTATTAAGTGAACAGTTCCTACATATTCATACAAATTCAGGTAAACAACATGATCCAATTTTATTTTAAATCTAGTATCTTTTCTTTCTTATATTATTTTTAATGTATTCATAAATTTTATCCATAACAAACGTTTCATGTTCTATCCAAATGGCTTCAGCTTCTTCTAATGTAACTACTCTTACTAATTTCTCAATTGCTGTGTCTTTAACTAAAAATGTAGCTACAGCACCTGTAGCTGTTGAATACTTACTGATAACTAAATTTATAATGCTATCAATCTCTAATACTGTATCGTTATGAGAACTCTTCTCATAATGACTAATTTTGTTTGTTATTTCTTTATCAGATAGTTCTTTTAATCGGGAATTTAGAGTGAATTCGACATAACCTATTGGAGAACTAATATCTGAACGAAATCTTATATCCTCAATTATTTCTAATACAATTTCTTTATGAGCTTCCCATCTTTTTAACACTTTAGGAAATACTTTTTCTTTACAGCGTTCTTCAAATCTTTTAATTTTTTGTTCAAATGTATTGGGCTGTTGAAATTTATCTAAATTCTTTTCAAAATGCACTAAATTGTTATCTTTCTTTTTTTGGCTATAGATAATAAATTTGATTTTTTGTACTTTCCTGCCTAATTTAATTTCTTCAAATTCAAAAGAAATATCTGTTTTTTGATCTAATTCTTTTTGAGAAGGTTTTAACACACGTTGCTTAAAATTTGCATAGTTAGGGTATATATCCATTGCATCTAAGTAATACCTTAAATTTTCAAGACTAATTGTACGTTCCTTTAAATCTTCATACTGTTTTAATAATTCATAAATACGTATAGCGTATGTACTTTTCAATTTAATAACATTAGCTAATCTATAGCTTGTAAACTTGTTGCTTAATTCTAATAAAAATGGCTTTAATAGCGGATCGAAACGCATATCAATTGTTCCTTTATTTCTATTGTAAATTGCTGAAGACAGCCAAGATACCTGTATCAGCTCTTCCCCAGTACGAATTTCAATTACTTTTGATAATAATTCTTTAGTAATTTTACTTAACTCCGAATATTTAGTAGATCCATTTAGACCAAGTAGATTATGAAAATGTTTAATCGAGAATGTGTAGGTTTTAAAATCCCAATCATTAGGTTCAATATTACTAGCCAAACAAAGTAATATTTTTTGTTCTACTAAATTCAAACGTGAATTTGCTTCAATTAAAGTATTTGATTTTGAAACAATATTATTTTCTTTAATCTGCAAATCTTTCCTATCAGGCATACCTACATACGTCCCTTCTTTCTTACCTCTACTGTTCTACTAACTATAACAAATATGTTACCTTCCCTACAATTTATTTTATTAATTCAGAAAATTAAATTCTCACTATTACAGTGAAAAAGCACTTTGTTCTATATAAAAGTATTCCGAAAGTCAGTTGAATAGAAAATATTATTTCAAAAATATTTACAGTTACAAAGTATATAAGCAAATTTGTTATTTTTAGAACCATTTTTGTTATAGTTAAAACTATTATCTTTAGAATTATTTTTGCTAGATTTAAACAATCAGATTTGTTACCTTTAGAAATGTTTTTGCTAGGATTAGGCAACCAAATTTGTTACCTTTAAAACCATCTTTGTTAGAGTTAAGCAACCAAATTTGTTACCTTTAAAACCATTTTTGTTATAATTAAAACCAAGTTTGTTACCTTTAAAACCATCTTTGTTAGAGTTAAGCAACCAAATTTGTTACCTTTAAAACCATTTTTGTTAGAGTTAAAACCATTTTTGTTATCTTTAGAACCACTTTTGTTATAATTAGGAGTTATAATCCCTTATATATCAAGAAGTTCCATGCTCTTAAAACATATAAACATATAAAACATATAAAACAACTAATATATAAAACAAGTAAAACATGCGGTATTGAGTGCATATACTTATTATCATTTTTTAAATAATATTCCCACGTTATACAACCAAATTTGTTATATTTAGCTTAGATAGACAACTGAGCATCTATTAACCACAACCTTTTGGTAATATTTAACTGTATTTTAGTTATATACTTGATTAAAAATTCATACAATAAAAAAGCCCCAAAAAGGGACTTATGAGTTTCGTTAGAAAGGAATGTCTCTATATATTATATGCTTGTTGCAATAGAATGTGAGAGAATACATAATAGTTTCTTTTGGCGGAGAAGTGAAGCAGCTTAATTGGAATGGAGGGATAGTTGAAGGTATCCTTTGAATGGAGATGCTGTTTTATGAAGATTAAGACTCAGTATCACGAACTTTTTTATAAAAACAACTGAATATTTAGAAAGGAAATAAAAAATCTGGATTGACACTCCCTTGACTAAAGTTGAGAGCTTTAATTCTAACGGATGAACGAACCAAAATCTTGGATGACTAAGAGTTCGCAATTCATTTTTTGTTGTAAGGAAATACATATAATAGCATTTTCCATCGATTATAGGTATGAATGTGTATTAGGTTAGCAAAAATTTCGGTAAGACCCCGTTTCTTAATAAAACAATGATCTGTTCCTTGATGTTATCTAGATATTTTACTTATCTGATTGAGATGCCTACGGATATCTTTTTTCTTTTTGCAATTACAATCGGTTATTGTTCCCTTGCGATAACACGGGTCTTTAAAACATGAAAAGACCCAAGGCTTTTTGAAAAATAAATTTGCAGCAATATAATTCCTTTTCTTTTTTTAATGAAAATCGATTGTATTCTCTTCTGATTCAAAGGTACGATATAAATGTATTTAATTACCTAACTTATATATATGTTTCATCAACTCTTCAGGAATCGCTTGTTGACCTCAAGTATATGTTTTCTGAATCCGTTTTCAAAATTATTTTTCACCTGTTTTATTTTGTCCATATATAAGATTAAGAAGCTGCATATATTCATCTTCTTGTCCGATGTCAAATCGTTTCCCTTCAATCATTTTTCCATATACTTTTTTAGTCATAATTAAAGAATGAATTGCATCTGTTAATTGATATTCCCCCCCAACACCAGGTTGAATATTTTTTAATAAAGGAAAAATATCAGGCGTAAAAACATATCTACCAATTACTGCAAGATTAGATGGAGGATTTACTTTTGGCTTTTCTATTATATTTGTAATATTCATATAATTATTCTTCACAATATTCCCTTCAATAATACCATACTTCTCTATGCACTCATCTGGTACCGTATGAATGCCTATTACACTATTTTTCGTCTCTTTATAAACATTAATCAACTGATTTAAAGCAGTTTCTTTATCCGAAACTACAATATCATCTGGCAAGAGTACAGCAAAAGGTTCATTACCAATAAATGTTTCACCTAATTTTATCGCCTCGCCAAGTCCTCTCGCATATGGCTGCCTTATATAATGGATTTGAACATTAGGAATAGCAAGCCCTTTTAACAAATGGGCTTTTTTTTCTTTTTCTAAAAAAGCCTCCAATTCTAATGAATAATCAAAGTAATCAACTATTAAATCCTTTCTGCTAGAAAGTACAATTAATATTTGCTCAATACCTGAATTTACAGCCTCTTCCACAATATAATGAATCGCAGGTTTATTACCTATTGGAAACATTTCTTTTGGAATTACCTTTGTAATTGGAAGGCTCCTTGTGCCGTAACCGGCGGCTGGAATGATTGCTTTTTTTATCACTAATCTCTCGCTCCCTCGAGTGTTTACAATATTAATATTCAGTAACTACCTTACCTGCGCATGGCGATTCCAAAAGAGGCTTTTACCTTCTGATTGCTTTCATTGCTTATATGAATAGGCCTTTCATTTGTCACCAATCCAACTTGTCCCTCAATATACTGTAACAACTAGTACTATAGTACTAAGTTCAGAGAGGTGATTATCATATGGATATATGTATTATAGGCTCTGGTTATGTGGGAATCACATCAGCAGCAGTATTAGCAGATTTAGGTCATGATGTTATATGTGTAGATAAGGATCAAGAAAAAATTCATTCTCTTCAAAAGGGGGAATGCCCCATTTATGAACCAGATTTAAAGGAACTTATTCACAAAAATAGAAACCGATTACGATTCAGTTGTGATATCGATAATGCTATTCGACAATCACCCGTTATTTTTATCGCTGTAGGAACCCCTTCTACATCAAGTGGAAAGACGGATTTAAAATATATATACTCCGTCATTGATCTACTAGTTCCAGCTATAACATCGTATAAAACTATTATTACGAAAAGTACAGTTCCACCAGGTACAAATCAACTATTATATGAGACACTTATTAAACGTGGGGTTTCATCCACCTTATTCAATATTGTCTCCAATCCTGAATTTCTACGCGAAGGCTCTGCTGTTCACGATATGCTCATTCCAGATAGAACTATTATAGGTATCCAAAAAGGTGACGCAACGTCGTTAAAAATCATACAGGATATATATAAAGGGATTAGTGCTCCTTTCCTTTGTACAGGTTTAAATGAAGCAGAGATGATAAAATATACATCTAATGTATTTTTGGCTACCAAAATATCTTTTATAAATGAAATTTCTCGAATTTGTGATGCATATAACATTGATATTGTTGAAGTGGCAAAAGGAATTGGCTATGACTTTCGAATTAACCCTCATTTTCTTCAGGCGGGGATGGGATATGGCGGATCATGCTTCCCAAAAGACTTACATTCACTCATTTATACAGCAAATGATAGGCACGTAGCAGTTCCTATTTTACAAGCTGTACAATCCATTAACTCCACACAGATAGATCTCTATGTTGAAAAAATTAAAAAAGCTATAAAAGAACCCTCTTCAAAAAAAATAACGGTTTTAGGAATTGCCTTTAAACCAAATACTGATGATATTCGTAGCTCCCTTGCTGTAATACTTCTTGAAAAGCTAATCCCTCATGGCTATGATCTACATGCTTATGACCCCAAAGCTTCTCTTCCTTCACATTTAAAAAGACAAGTTACCCAGCATGATAACCTAGAATCTTCAATTGCAAATTCTGATTGTATTATTATCGCCACGGACTGGAATGAATTTAAAACACTTAATTGGAAACAAGTCAAACAAGTTATGAAGGGATGCACAATCGTGGATGGACGCAATTGCATTGAAAAAGATGAAATAGAAAAATACGGATTACAATATATTGGAGTGGGTCGGTCATGAAAATACTTGTAACAGGAGCCGCTGGTTTCATTGGCTCACATTTGTGTCAAGCATTACTTAAAAATAGTGCATATCATGTAGTTGGAATTGATCATTTCATCGGTCCTACTCCAGCTACTTTAAAAACAGGTAATATACAATCTCTCGAATTGAATTCACGTTTTCAATTCATACGAGAAGACATTCTAAATACAGATTTATCAAAACTATTACAAGATATAGATGTTGTTTATCATCTAGCTGCTATTCCTGGCGTGAGATCAAGTTGGGGAAAAGATTTTCAGCCTTATGTTACAAATAATATAATAGTTACACAGCAATTACTTGAAGCCTGTAAACACATAAAATTAGATAAATTTATTCACATATCCACATCTTCTGTTTATGGTGAAAAATCTGGCGCAGTTTCTGAAGATTTATTACCTACCCCTCTATCTCCATACGGTGTTACCAAATTAAGTGGTGAGCACTTATGCCATGTTTATCACAAAAATTTTCACATACCAATTGTTATTTTAAGATATTTCACAGTGTATGGGCCAAGGCAGCGTCCTGATATGGCATTTCATAGATTAATTAAACAACTGCTAGAAGATAAACCTCTCACAATATTTGGTGATGGAACACAAACACGTGATTTTACCTATATTGATGACTGTATACGAGGAACGGTGGCCGCTTTAGAGACAAAAAAAAATATAATAGGTGAAGTTATCAATATCGGTGGAAAAGAACAAGCATCCATTTTAGACATCATTTCTATGTTAGAAAAAATATCCGGGAAATCAGCAACCAAAAACTTTCTAAAATCAGTTCCTGGAGAACCGAAGCAGACATGGGCGGATATATCTAAGGCCAGTACATTACTGCAATATTCCCCAACAGTTTCTCTATCCGACGGACTGGAAGCAGAATATCATTATATAAAACAACTATACAAAGGGGAGTAGTTTATGAAAATTGCATATATATGTACAGAAAAATTACCATCTCCAGCGATTAAAGGTGGAGCAATTCAAATGATGATTGATGGGGTGTCTCCCTATATAAGTCAAGATTATGAACTTACTATTTTCTCCATTTCAGATCCAAATCTTCCAAATCAAAAAACACAAGATAATGTCAATTACGTATATTTGCCTCAAAAAGATTATGAACAGCACGTTATAAGAACACTCCAAACCAATACCTTTGATATTATACATGTCTTTAATCGTCCTAAAAATATACCTCTATATAAACAAGCTTCTCCACACAGTAAATTTGTATTAGGTCTTCATAACGATATGTTTGCTGAACATAAACTATCTATTTGTGAAGGCAATCTTATTATTGAAATGGTTACCGCCATTGTGACTGTTAGTAACTATATTAAACAAACTGTGATTGAGAGATTTCCACAAGCTGAAGAAAAGATTTCCATTGTCTACTCTGGTGTTAATTTAAAACAATCTCCCTCCATCTGGACACCAACAGGACAAAAGATAAGAAATGCATTTCGTACAAAATATGGTATCCAAGATAAAAAAGTGATTCTATTTGTTGGCCGATTATGCAAAAATAAAGGTCCAGACTTGCTCATTCAATCTATGAAGAAGATTATTCAAACGCATAAAGATACGGTACTTGTAATTGTTGGTGGTAAATGGTTTAGTGATAACCGAGTAAATAAATATGTTAAAAGGCTATATAGACTAGCTAGACCAATTAAAGAGCACGTAATTTTCACCAAATTTATTCCTGCAGATCAAATTCATAATATATTTCTAATGGGGGATATATTTATATGTAGCTCACAATGGAACGAACCATTGGCACGTGTTCATTATGAAGCAATGGCTGCTGGAATCCCAATTATTACAACAAACCGTGGGGGAAATGCAGAAGTTATAACAGATGAATATAACGGCTGCCTAGTAGAACAATATAATAATCCAATGGAGTTCGCCAGACTTGTCCAGGCTTTGTTATCCCAACGAGAATTTGCACAATGGATTGCTGAAAACGGAAGAAAAATTGTGGAAGAAAACTTTACATTTAAGCATACAGCAAAAAAACTAGATCAGGTATATAAACAAGTAGCAGAATCTACTAATCAACCTGCTAGAAATCTAATACGCCCTCTCAAAATTCTAATTGTTTGAACTGCCCAGCATTTAACGATCTGATGGGCTGTTTGAATTGAGGGATTCCTCTAAATACAGAAACTTAACGGTTTCTAACTAATTAAGCTATTCCTGTAGTTCCTAGGGGTAAGAGGTGGAGCGCTTTGTTGCTAAGATTCTGTCCTATATTAACATCTCAATCGTAATATGCGTGATAAAAGAAGAGAGATCCTACTCAAGAAGATGTAGATTCTTAACTTTTTTATTTTGATCAAAACAATTCGAACATAACTAACTAGAAATAAACATTATTGATACAACTACAATTTTCTTCTCGTACCATTTTGCTTTTTATTGAGGAAACTCAGCAGAGCAAGAATGGTACGTTAATGTTTTCCCCATTTATTTATAAGTATGATTTCGCATAGCGAGGAAACGATTGAATGCAAAACGGCTATAAACAATGGTTCTCGCAATTCAGACTTCGTTTTCCCGATTCTTATAAATGAGAAAACTCCAAATGTTATTGATTAATATGGATTGCACCTCGGCTTTATGTATGGTCCCTGTATTGTACAAAATAAGATAGACTAATGCTTGCCGATATTCAAACTCTTCCTAAATTTAGTAATTCAGATCTTTATATTTTTGAGGAGAGAGCCTTCTATCGAAAAAATAAATACGTGTATTTGATATAAAAGATATATAAAGGCTGCCTATTATGTACACGTTAAAGAACAAAAAACGCTTGGAGAACCAAGCGTTTTTTAGTGCTAATTATTTTATGCGTCTTCTTCTTCACCATCGTCGTCCTCATCCTCATCATCATCATCATCGTCTTCATCTTCCTCTTCTTCGTCTTCATCATCATCATCTTCGTCTTCATCTTCATCTTCGTCTTCTTCGTCTTCATCATCTTCGTCTTCATCTTCATCTTCGTCTTCTTCGTCTTCTTCGTCTTCATCTTCATCTTCATCTTCGTCTTCTTCGTCTTCATCATCTTCGTCTTCTTCGTCTTCCTCTTCGTCTTCATCTTCGTCTTCATCTTCGTCTTCTTCGTCTTCATCATCTTCGTCTTCTTCGTCTTCCTCTTCCTCTTCATCTTCGTCTTCGTCCTCTTCTTCGTCC
>NZ_JAKUHC010000013.1:0-113444 GCF_022664295.1 Bacillus cereus group sp. BfR-BA-01311 | reverse complement strand
ATGATTGTCCTTTTCTTGCCATAAAAAAATCCCCTCCAGATAAAACAGTATTGAGTCCATCATATCAGATGGACTCTTTTTTTACTGTCTACCTATAGGGGATAATACCATGGTTTTCTTCATCACTGCGCTGTTTTCTTTCGGTACATCTTCCCGTTCCAATAGAAGAATCGTGAAGTGAGGCCTCCGTACTTTACAATGCGCCGTGCCATTTTGTGCATATTCTTTTGTGCTGATACTTTTTGATCTGATAAATAAATACCAAGTAATCCTCGGCTTATAAGGCGATGAAACTTCGCATGAGGCAAATCACCAATGCTCTTCTCTGCTTCTTCTACAAAGTGTTTCATACGATCTAATATTGCTTGCTCGTTTTCATAATAACTACAGAAATTCAAATCCCCGCCGGCGCGGTCTTCTTCTTGATCAATGAAATAATCAAGTAAGATATGAAGTCCTTGTACGTAAGGGAAGTACCCTTGTCTAATTTTCGCAATATCTTCATCATGTAATTCATCATGAAATGCATATGCTACAAGACAGAAAATTCCAAGTGTAGAACCGGCACATGCTGAAAATTCAAACCAACTCATCTCAGGTAAGTTTTCTTTATGTGCTTCAAACCAAGTTTTCAGGCGCGGCTCTCTTTCTTCTAACTTCACGTGTTTATGAATTTGCAAATCACAATAATAACAAGCAAGTTCATGAAGAACAGGAGCAATTTTGTCATAGTGCTTCGTTTTCTTTAAAACATCTTGGCATGTTTCAACAAGTTCATCTAAATAACCACCATCATCTTGATCATCACGATAACGATAATAATTACCGCCGCCTTCTACTTCAGGTGATAATGCCATTAACATCGATTCATGCAGTGCGGCAAAATCATTTGGATCAAGTGATGTACTGCGATCACATAAATTATCTAAATAGTCGCTGATCGTTTGATACGCTACGATAAAACGAATACATTCTTCTCGGTGTTCATTTGCTAATAGCGCTAAAATGCCACCGCCCTCACAATGAAACTTTTTATGCTCAATACTTGCGATTGCCTGACTATGAAGCTCATCATTCGGAATATGGTAGGCACGCTCTTTCCACATCGCTAGCTCATGGTGTACAACCGGAAACACATCACGGTATACTTTCGCCATGAGCGTTATGGGATTACTCGGTACGTTCACTTCTTCCTTCATCTCCTCTATTAAATGTACAAATAATGATTTATTTGTTTGTTTTTACTATATTATTGACATGCATTTCAGTAAATGACTGAATATAACTCAAAATTTCATCACGCTCATACTCATTTAATAACTCGTGATAACAATTCGGCCATTCTTTAAAAGCCTTATCACTTATTTTAACATTATCAAACCAAGTGCGGACACGTGTTTTATCTACAAGTTTATCCTCACAAGCTTGCATTAGCAAGAGCGGAACATCTGGAAAATCATCTATTTTTTTATGAGCAATTTCGATAGACTTAATCAATTCACTATACCAACGTACTGATACTTTGCGCAAGAACAAAGAATCATTCTCCATTGCATCTCTCACTTCGTGGTTACGTGTTGACATTTCCACCGTAAGATTCGTTGCAAATTGCAATTTTGGAGCCACAACATTTAATATTTTTGAAGCAAATTGAAGCGGAGCAGAGGGTCCAGTCACTACCCCTAAACAAGGCGAACTCAAAATAATACCCTCTACATCTTCTCTCTTCGTTTCTTGCATCATACGAATGACAATAAGACCACCCATACTATGACCGAATAGAAAAATAGGTAACCTATACTTTCTTGCTTCTTTCACCCATAGTTTAACTTCCTCTATGTATTCATCAAATGAGTCAATATGTCCTCTATTTCTTGAAGTCGTTCCATGTGACGGAAGATCCCCCATCACGACGTGGTAGCCGATATGATTCCACATTTCCGCAACGGCTTCGTAACGTCCGTGATATTCCATTGCGCCGTGCACAATAACAATGACAGCCTTTGCTTCCTCCGCTTCATAATTCCACATACGGCTCTCCTCCATTTCACTCTTTCTCATAATTTGATACACTAAAACTAGTCTCTAGGAAAGGAAGACTTTACATGATATATCCTTACAAAGAAAAAAAACCGAAAATTGCGAGTAGTTCTTTTATCGCTGACTATGTTACGATTACAGGCGATGTTTCCGTTGGCGAGGAATCAAGTATTTGGTTTAATACAGTCATCCGTGGTGATGTGTCACCAACAATCATTGGAGACCGAGTAAATGTACAAGATCAATGTACACTCCACCAAAGCCCTCAGTATCCTCTTATTTTAGAAGATGATGTTACAGTTGGGCATCAAGTTATTTTACATAGCTGTCATATTAAAAAAGATGCTTTAATTGGAATGGGATCCATTATATTAGATGGTGCTGAAATTGGCGAAGGAGCTTTTATCGGCGCTGGAAGCCTCGTTTCACAAGGAAAGAAAATTCCACCAAACACGTTAGCTTTCGGTCGTCCCGCGAAAGTCATTCGTGAATTAACAGAAGAAGACCGTAAAGATATGGATCGTATTCGCACGCAATACGTTGAAAAAGGTCAATATTATAAATCATTACAGAAGTAAATTTCCGCTGCCATAAGATTGGCAGCTTTTTTTATATAAAAACTAACTTTTTCTTTACAAAACATTATTACTCCCTCAACAAAATCTTATTAAAATAAAAGCTAATATCTCCATATATATGTAAACGAGGGAGGAGAATTTTCATGAAGGTCAGTGGATTATATAAAATAGAATGTTACATTTTCAAAGGAATTAATCGCTACTTTGATCAAAAAACATTAAATATCTTTTTCAGCAATATTACTCATATCGGTGGCGCGACTTTCTCCATCGCACTCACACTTTTCTTTTTAATTTTTGCAAAAGGTACTTTACACCAAGCAGCAATTGCAGCTGCTATTTCTTTAGCAATTAGCCATATTCCTGTACAAATATTAAAAAGATGGTATCCACGAAAACGTCCTTATTTAACAATTCAGGATGCAAAATATCCAGTCCATCCATTAAAAGACCACTCTTTCCCGTCTGGTCATACAACAGCCGTTTTCTCTGTCTTCATTCCATTTATTTGCTATAACCCAAGCTTACTTGCTTTCCTATTACCGTTAGCATTATGCGTCGGTATTTCACGTATTTATTTAGGACTTCACTATCCGTCAGATGTATTCGTCGGTATGTGCCTTGGCACTTGCTCTGGCATCATCTCTTTTTATCAATTCATCCCACTTTTCACATAAAGGAGTGATATGATGAGAGTCGCCATTTTTACCGATACTTTTACGCCACAAGTTAACGGGGTTGCGAAAACGTTAGAGCGATTAACACGATATTTTCAGAAAGAACAGATCGCCTATTCTGTTTTCGCCCCTCAGCATACAGCTGAAGATAATTTTGTAGCGAATGTGAATAAGATGAGAAGTATCCCGTTAACAATATTATATCCAGAATGTCGTTTTTCTTTTCCTACTCCGCGTATTAAACGGGAACTACTTTCCTTTAAACCTGACATTATTCACATTGCCACACCTTTCAACATGGGACTTTGTGGATTGTATTATGCAAAAAAGTTAAACATCCCAGTTGTCGGTTCTTATCATACTGATTTCGATGCCTATTTACGTTATTACAAAATCGAATTCCTCTCCAATATGCTTTGGAACTATTTAAAATGGTTTCATAGTCATATGCAAAAAAATTTTGTACCTTCCTTTGAAACATTACATCAATTAAAAAATAAAGGCTTTCAGACCCTCTCTATATGGGGACGTGGTGTAGATTGCACACTCTTTCATCCAGCTTACAATACAGACCTATTCCGAAAAAAATATAATATTACAGCGAAGTACGTCCTTTCCTACGTTGGACGAATTGCTCCTGAAAAAGATATTGATACGCTGCAACACCTTATCGTTAAAACAGCACATACTCGAAACGATATTCATTGGCTCATCGCAGGAGACGGCCCTCTAGCAACAAGTTTACGTGAAGCTGTTCCGAAAACAAATATCACTTTTACTGGCTATTTACAAGGCGGGGATTTAGCTGAAGCATATGCTTGTTCTAACATAATGGTATTTCCATCAGCTACTGAAACATTCGGAAATGTCGTACTTGAATCACTCGCATGCGGTACACCTGTTATTGGTGCAAATAGTGGCGGGGTTAAAAATATTATTACAGATGGAAAAACGGGAGTTCTTTGTCCGCCTAAAAATGAGGACGCATTTCTATCATCCATTTATTTTTTATTACAAAATGAAGAAAGACTTGAGCAGATGGGAATAGCAGCTTCATCTTTTGCGAAATCAAAGAGCTGGGATGAGATCTTTCGTGGCTTGCTTAACCAATATGAAGAAGTCCTTCAGCATAACGCATCAGAGTTGCTTGCTTAAATAGAAAAACTCCCTTCAAAAAAACGAAGGGAGTTTATTACATGGTCATAAATTTTAGTTTAATAAATGATACATAAGGTTAAGCATTGTTTTATTTCTATATTAATTATATCAAAAATAAACATAACTAAACATACTTGTAATAAAAACCCATAAAAATTAATATATGGTTATACAGTAAACTGTATAATGATTTTAAGAATTCCCCTTAAAATCAACTTACTCACATACCTTTATACAGCAATTGTTCCCCAATTCTGTATATCAAAAAACCTTTCATTCATTTGAAAGGTCTTTTTGAGCCTGCACATATTCTTCTTTCGTATTTACATTTATAAACCAATCCGCATTCGCTTGTACATCTTCTCCAGAAACATATTTCACATTACATTGTGATAAAAGCTGGCCCATACTTCTTTTTTCTTCCTGAAGTAAAACATAAATCTTTTCTTTCACGCGGTTATGATACGCTGCAAGTAGCGGTTGTTTTCTTCCGTTAACAATAGGTACAACCGCATCATATTCATTGTTCGTTTGCTCCAGTAAAATGGTAAACCATTCATGCGAAACATTTGGCGCATCGCAAGGCATAATAGCATACCAATCTGCTTCTATGTATTCCATTCCTGATACAATGCCGGCCAGCGGTCCATTCCCTTTATAGTGCGGGATATCTTCTATAACAGGTACTTGTACGAATTGCTCTACTCGCTCTTTTATATCAGTATGGCTAATGACTACAACTTCTTGGAGCGCACTTGTCATCACTTTCAAAATATGCTCAATAAAAGTACTACCTTGCCAGCTCGCTAACGCTTTCGGCTCACCGAATCTACTCGACATACCACCTGCTAATACAATTCCAGCCCACCTACTCATTGGCGATGTAGCTCAAATGTAATATGGCCTAATTCCGGTAAAATTAATTTATTCATCGCAAGGCGAACCGCCCCGCTCGATCCTGGCATCGAGAAAACTACTTTGCGCCCAATTGTACCACCAATCGCTCTACTTAACATTGCACTGCTTCCGATATCTTCTAAATAACTAATCATGCGGAACAGTTCACCAAACCCGACAATCTCTTTATCTAATAGAGCTGACACTGCTTCAATTGTTACATCGCGCTTCGTAATACCAGTACCGCCATTTGTTAATACAACATCTACATCTTCCTTATGATAACCAGCTAACACTGCTTGCTGAATACTTTCTTTATCATCTTTTACAATTTCATAAGAGGTCACTGTATGGCCCGCTTCTTTTAACAATTCATGTAATAGTTGTCCGCTCTTATCTGTTTCTTCCGTACGTGTATCGGAAATCGTCACGATCTTGCAACGCACTTCTTTTGGAGCTTGTTTTTTATGTTCAGTTACACTCATTTTTTATCTTTCCTTTCTTAAAGACTTTTCTTCATTTTATCATACATACCTTTACACAATTATGTATGAAGCCAATCATGCGCCATGATACAATATAAGTATACTAACCCACAAAAAGGAAAGTGCCCTTTCTTATACTCCTAGACTACACATCTTTAGCTACTCTTTATATTTTCTACATAATAGAATTCAATTTTAAAACTTGTACTAAAAAATAAATTGGAGGTCTACATAGTATGGAACTTTATAAAAAATTAACAACAACATTTATCCTCTTATTCGTCGCTTCCATCACTGTCGGTTTTTCTCTAAAAGGCGCAATTCCATACGCTACATTAGTAAGTATTATATTCGCAACGCTATTTTTACTAAGCAGTGCATTTTGCGCAGGTAAAGCACGTCAAATGAAAGGTTGATTACATATGTTCCAGAAGAAATCAATCCTTTGTAAATCATGTGAAAAGGAAATACAAAAGGAGGACTTACATTGTTTGAATCAAACCGTATCCAGTTACGAAAGTTTTCCGAAGATGATATTCTAACATATTATAAATGGCATAATGATATAGACGTTATGAGTTCAACCACTCTCACTCTTGATAAATATTCCCTTCAAGACACAGAAAAACTTTGCCAGCAATTTATTCATTCTTCGGACTCTAAGAGCTATATCATTGAAGAAAAATCTACGCATCTTTCAATTGGTATTACTTCTTTAATTCATATTGATTCATATAACCGAAACGCTGAATGTATTATTGATATTGGTAACAAGGGTTACTGGGGGCAAGGTTATGGGAAGGAAGCTTTCACCTTATTATTGGATTATGCATTTTTAGAATTAAATTTACATCGCCTTTCTTTACGAGTATTTTCTTTTAACGATAGAGCAATTAAATTATATAAATCACTCGGTTTTCAACATGAAGGAACTTGTAAAGAAGCTATATTCCGCAATGGCAATTGGCATGACATTGAACTCTTCGCTTTATTCCAACGTAATTATAAATAAAAAAAGCTTTGCGCTCACCGCGCAAAGCTTTTTTTCATATATTATAGACCAGCTTGCTCTTTTAAAGCTGCTGCTTTGTCTGTACGTTCCCATGATAGATCTACATCAGTACGTCCAAAGTGGCCGTAAGCTGCTGTTTGTTTGTAAATTGGGCGACGTAAGTCTAGCATTTTAATAATACCAGCTGGGCGAAGATCGAAGTTGTTACGAACTAGTTCTACTAATACGTCTTCAGATACTTTACCAGTGCCGAATGTATCAACTGAAATTGATACTGGTTGTGCTACACCAATTGCGTATGCAAGTTGTACTTCTGCTTTTTCAGCAAGACCAGCTGCTACGATGTTTTTCGCAACATAACGAGCTGCATATGCTGCAGAACGGTCAACTTTCGTTGCATCTTTACCAGAGAATGCACCACCACCATGGCGAGCGTATCCACCGTAAGTATCAACGATGATTTTACGTCCTGTTAAACCAGCATCACCTTGTGGTCCACCAATTACGAAGCGGCCAGTTGGGTTAATGAAGAATTTCGTTTCTCCATCGATTAATTCTGCTGGTACTACAGCTTTAATTACGTGCTCTTTTAAGTCGCGATCGATTTCTTCCCATGTAACATCTGGGTGATGTTGTGTAGAAATTACGATAGTATCAACACGTACTGGTTTACCATTTTCATCATACTCAACTGTAACTTGCGTTTTTCCATCCGGACGTAGGTATGATAATGTATCATTTTTACGTACTTCAGTTAAACGGCGAGCTAATTTGTGAGCAAGCGAGATTGGAAGTGGCATTAACTCTTGTGTTTCATTACATGCGAAACCAAACATTAAACCTTGGTCTCCTGCACCAATTGCCTCAATCTCAGCGTCAGTCATTTGACCTTCGCGTGCTTCTAGCGCTTGGTCAACACCCATAGCGATGTCAGCAGATTGCTCATCGATAGATGTTAAAACTGCACAAGTTTCTGCATCGAATCCGTATTTTGCGCGTGTGTAACCAATGCCTTGAATTGTTTCACGAACGATTTTTGGAATATCTACGTAAGTAGAAGTCGTAATTTCCCCCGCTACCAATACTAAACCAGTTGTTACAGTTGTTTCACAAGCTACACGTGCATTTGCGTCTTTTGATAAGATCGCATCTAAAATTGAATCAGAAATTTGGTCACAAATTTTATCTGGATGTCCTTCAGTTACAGACTCAGATGTGAACAGATGACGTTTTTTTGTCATGTGGTAAACCTCCCTACAGTAATTGTATATATTGTACGGAACTCATCCTTAATTTGCCACAAACTGCGACATACATTTATTCTCCCACACAAGCATACAGAAAAACCTTTCCTACTTTACATAGAGGAAAGGTTTAATTTGCTACTTGCATACTGCTTTTTGCCCTTCGCTCTTATCGTTCGAGACCTGTAGCCTCGCACAGGTTTTAGCACCTATTCACCTGTATTTACCACTACAAGTGAGGTTGCTGGGCTTCATCGGGCCTGTCCCTCCGCCAGCTCGGGATAAGAGAGTATCCGTCCCAACCTATACTAAAGAAATGATATTCATTTGTCAATTAATATTCACATTTTCCTGAAAGTTTTTCTCAATACGCCTGAAATGAAATATTAATAGTGAAATAATGCATTCACACAAACAAAAAGAAATAAATAGTATACATTATTTATATAATTGTGTTATACTCTTGTTGGGGATTACGAGAAATATTTCATTAAATGAAAAGGATGGTATATAAATATGAGTACTGTGAATGTCCAAATTGGTTTACACGAATTATTGAACGGAAGCAATGCACAGATTCAACTAAGTGTTCCGCAATTAGTGGAAAAAGTATTAATGCGAAATGAAGGGAAATTAACTTCTACTGGTGCCGTTTCTGCTTCAACAGGAAAATATACAGGACGTTCTCCTAAAGATAAATTTATTGTGAAAGAAGCATCGGTTGCTGACAAAATTGCTTGGGGAGCTGTAAACCAACCGATTTCTGAAGAACATTTTAATAAATTATATACTAAAGTTTTAGAATACTTAAAAGAAAAAGAAGAGTTATTCGTCTTCAAAGGATTTGCAGGCGCTGACCGCAATTACCGCCTACCAATTCAAGTTATTAATGAATATGCATGGCACAATTTATTTGTACATCAATTATTCATTCGTCCAACTGAAGAAGAATTAACAACTCATGAGTCAGGGTTCACAATTGTTTCTGCACCGAACTTCAAAGCTGATCCAGCTGTTGACGGTACAAACTCTGAAGCATTCATTATGGTTTCATTCGAAAAACGTATTGTACTAATTGGTGGTACAGAATACGCTGGAGAAATGAAAAAATCAATCTTCTCTATTATGAACTTCTTACTACCTGAACAAGATATTCTTTCTATGCATTGCTCTGCAAACGTAGGTGAAGAAGGCGACGTAGCACTATTCTTCGGTTTATCTGGAACAGGTAAAACAACATTATCTGCTGATCCAAACCGTAAATTAATCGGTGATGATGAGCACGGTTGGTCTGATAACGGTGTATTCAATATTGAAGGCGGTTGCTACGCGAAATGTGTAAACCTTTCACACGAGAAAGAACCACAAATTTTCGATGCAATCACATTTGGATCTGTTTTAGAAAACGTTATCATTAATGACCAAACACGTATCGCCGACTACAACGATACTACTTTAACAGAAAATACTCGTGCTGCATACCCTATGCATGCGATCGACAATATCGTACTGCCAAGTGTTGCTGGACACCCAAATACAATTATTTTCTTAACTGCTGATGCATCTGGCGTATTGCCTCCAATCAGTAAGTTATCAAAAGAGCAAGCTATGTATCATTTCTTAAGTGGTTACACTAGTAAACTAGCAGGAACAGAGCGCGGCGTTACTTCTCCGCAAGCTACATTCTCAACTTGCTTCGGTTCACCATTCTTACCACTTGATGCATCTCGCTACGCTGAAATGCTTGGTGAAAAAATCGAGAAACACGATGCGAAAGTATTCTTAGTAAACACTGGCTGGACTGGTGGCGAATACGGCGTTGGTAAACGTATGAACTTAGGTTACACTCGTGCAATGATTCAAGCTGCATTAAACGGTGAACTTGCAAAAACTGAAACAGCTAAACATGATATCTTCGGTCTTGAAGTTCCACTTCACGTACCAGGTGTACCTGACGAAGTGTTAATGCCTGAACAAACTTGGGCTGATAAAGCTGCTTACAAAGCAAAAGCAATCGAACTTGCAAATGAATTCAAAGCTAACTTCAAAAAGTTCGACAGCGTATCTGAAGACATTATTAACTTAGGCGGTCCAATCGCTTAAATTAAAACTTTCTGTTGGAATAACCCTTTACTCATATGAATAAGTGTCGTGTAACCGTAAAGTTTCGCGTACTCACCGACAAAACCCAATGCGGCTTAACGGTTACACACACTTACATAAAAAAGAAGCTTACGTTTTCACGTAAGCTTCTTTCTATATCTTATATAAAGTGAAACGCTACTCTCTTCATCTGTAACTTAGTTTATTAATTCGCAGAAATTTCACTTTATATTTATTTGTTTTTAGTTTTTCATGATATAATTTACATATATAGGAAGGAGTGAGACCTATGAAAAATTTTTCTCGTACAGGAAAAATTTTATTCAGTTATGGAGCGATTCAAATGCTTTGGGGACTTATAATGCTTAACGTTAATTTATTTGAGCATACAAGTGAAACAATAAAATATATTATTCTAATTACCGGAATAGTTTTTTGTATTATATCCAACTTTTTTAAAGAACCTAAAAGTCATACTAATACGTAATTTCATGTTAACTTATTGGAAGCAAAAACCTGTATTTTATGCAACGTTTCGCTCCCTGTTGTACTATTCATCGCTGGATCCCTTATTCTAGGGTAAATTCATTTTTACACATACAACTTACGGATTCGAACATATAAATTACATCCCTCTAGTTTCACAACGTATGGAGCTAAAAAAGGATTTAAACGCTTCTATCCCTCGCTAGATCCTCTATTCCATCTAAAAAGAGGCTTTTTATCTTTTTGTTAGTTCCTTTTCATCTTTCATACTATAATAACCTAAATTCACAACGATTAAGAAATACCCACCCATAATCCCTACTGCAAACGCCCACATAACCATGTGGTGCTCAATTTCGTACATAATAATAGCACCCAAAATGGCAGCTGCAAAACGGTTAAACATACCGAGTGTCGGTGCTTTCGTCTTCTTTACAATACTATCTCCAAGCTTCTCAATTCTTCTGCCTAAAAGCCAAACGCAATACATACTTACAATAAGCCCAATTCCAGCGCCTAAAAAGTGTGCTGAAAACGGTGTTATCATCCAGCCTAGTAAAAGAATACCTAGTATATAATACGATTGGATTTTAAATGATCTTAGTGACATACTAATCATGCTGTACCTCTCTTCATTCGTTCTTATCTATCCAACAAAAAATTTCTTTCAAATTCATATTCCTTACATTCATTTCATTCAAATTAAAAACAACATAAACAGTATGTTTATGTTGTTTAAATGTTTTTAGAAAATAATATTATACAAGATTTCAAACATCATATTCTCATATTTTGTGACGGTTTTTCAAACTTTTTTCGTCCATTTATGAAAAAAATGATATCAATCTATGAACATACGGATATGATGTAATAAGCACACAAATAAAGGGGGCGTCTAATGATTTATTTTTTAATGGCTCTCATTCACCTCATTATCCCTGCACTTATTGGACTTTCATTGTATTGGTACACGAAAAATCATAGCATTTTTTACGCTGTCCTCGGTGTTCTTCTTCCAGGTATTATTCTTATTACACTCTTCCGTATTCCATTTTTAAACTTAATTCCACTTATTACTGCTATCTTGTTTCTCATCTTCTTACCAAAAATAAAAAAATAGGAAAGCAGATCATAGGTGATCTGTTTTCCTATTTTGATATAGGTTCCTCTGCAATAGAATGAACTTTTACTTTCTCCGATTTCACAAACCATAGACCGACAAAAATGATAATTCCACCGATGATTTGTTGAAACGATACATATTCATTTGCCCAGACAGCTGCAAATAGAACCGCTACAAGCGGCGTTATATACATATATACCATCGTATGTGACGCCCCAATTTTTTGAACACCAACATACCACATTACTAGACCAAATACTGTTACAAAGAAAATAGAATATAGTAAAGCAAATAGTGTCATTCCGTGAGTAATGTGAAATGGCATGACAAACACATGTGGACCACTTAACAATAATAGCGGAATCGCACCCACTAATGCAGACCATGCAGTAACACGTAATGCTGAATATTTTTTAATTAATGGTCCTGCTAAAACAGGATAAAGCCCCCAGCATATTGATGTAATAAGTCCAATTCCATTGCCATAAAAAGAACTAGTAAGTGAATGTCCCGCTACTAAAACTAAGGCTGCACCAACAAAGGCAGTCATAGAACCGATTAACTTTCGAGAAGAAAACTTTTCTTGTTTCAAGAAAATCGCAAATGCAGTTGTAAAAATAGGTGAAATAGAAATGAGTAAAGAGGCATTTGTAGCGGATGTATATTTGACAGTTTCCATAAATAACGTTTGATACAGTACAATACCTACAACGCTAACGATAATTAATCTAGGTATATCCGTTCGCTCCATATAAACCGACTTTTCAATACAAAAGGTAAGGAGTAACAGAAGCGGTGCCGCCGCCATCATACGAAGTGCAGTAAACTCAATTGCTGTAAATTCTAAAAGTCCATACTTCGCAATTGTATAGTTAATCCCCCAAATAATAACAACACTTAAAATTAATAACTCAATTCCCCATCTTCTCATGCGTATCCCCTCCGCAAAGAAGATTATACAGAAAATTCAATCACATGTACATTTCATTATGTGAAAAAATCTTTTTATTATATGAAACGTTTTGGTAAATGAAATTATATCGGCGCAACTCCATTTATATCAGCGATTTTTTCAATATATCGACTTATCGACAATAATAGCGACTTATAAAATAAAAAAAGTGAGTCCAAAATACATTTTGGACTCACCTTTACTATACTCGAACGTGTAATTTCATATTTGGATTATAAAACTGGCTTGGGCTCTTCAACTGAAAAGTTCCTCCACCTTCATGCCAATCAACCGTTAACTTATCGTCCATAAATACAAGCTTTGTACGATCAGCGATAAAATTCATTGTGCTTGATTCAATATCCACATCGCGCTCATCTTTCTCTGCTACAGCTACTAAATCGATGATTCCGCTCATAACACAACCGCAACCTTCATTATCATAAAATAACTTTATATATTTCGCTTCACTTGGAATCGTATCCATAATCTTTTTATATGCTGCTTCTGTTACAGTAACGTACATATGTTAATCTTCATCCTCTCTTCTCTTATCATTCATATATTGTATCACCATTTTTCTTAAAAGTTATATACAGAAAATTAAGACTAATATACAATGTATGTGATAAAGTTTCAGCAATCGAGCTTTTATGAGTAGTTCATGCAGGAGAAAGGATGTTTACTATCTGTGTTCAAACTACAACGATATCCCATGTTATTAGGTGTATTTAGTAGTTTCTTCATTTCTAGCGGAATGCTATTACAGCATGTACTTCCCTATTCTCCTTTTATTAGCTGGATTCTAGGTTTTATTTGTTTCCTATCCGCTTCTTATTTTGCTACGAAGAATACAAACAACTCATAAAGCAAGAATCATCTTAAGGAGGATTATCAAACATGCCAGCCTTAAAAAAAATAGAGCAATCACTCGATCACTTATTCCAAATTGAAAAATACGGAAAAGATAGTGCCTTTAGTCGATTTATCCCAGCCGTATATGATCCTATCAAATTTCCTTGGCAACAATTTTTCGAAGCAAATTTTGTAGATTTATTTAACGGCCTTATGATGCACGGATCTGAAAATGTAAACAAAGTATTTTTAGCTGTATTCCCTACAGATGACGTTCTTGAAACATTCATTTCACAATCCACACCCGGTGATTTACTCTTTATGCATCATCCCCTTGTAATGGAGTGCGGTGATCCGCTTGGAAGATCAGGCCGCGGTTTCTTACCAATTCCTGAAAAATATTTGCAAGGAATAAAAGAAAAACAACTTTCTATATATACATGTCACGTACCAATGGATTTTCATAAAACACATGGAACGAGTATTTCAATTGCAAAAGCATTAAACGCTACTGTAGTGGACGACTTTGCATATGGAGGTCCAGAACAAGAACCAGTTGGCCTTATTTGTGAAATAGATGAAACATCAACAGAAGCACTCCAAAAACATCTAAAACAACTCTTCCAGATTCCTTACACAGACTTCGAAGGTAAACGACATGATTCCATCAAAAAAATCGCAATTATCGCTGGATGTGGCGATGTCGTATCTTTAATGAAGGAAGCAGAAGAAAAAGGTGCTGACGCATATATTACAGGAGAAATCCATTGCCATATCGATAATGATTACGGCAGACATAAATACTCGCTCATTATGGATTATGTAAAAGAAACGAATATGTCTCTAATTGGTGTGTCACACTCTGCCTCTGAATATTTAGTGAAAGAGACATTGATGTATGATTGGTTTAAAGAGAATTTTGATGTGGATGTTATTTTGCTTCCGCAGGAGAAATGGTGGCTCTAACGCTATCATTTTTTAAATTTATATACACAATACAATCGACCACAGAAAAATAGAGAAATGTGAAAGCACCACCTGTACCAACGTAAATGCTTTCGTTGTGCCGGAAAACGAACCTACTGGTAGCACCGAGTTTACTGGTGCTACCAGTATTACAGCATGAATATATATTCTATTTTTCTAATCACTGACATATAGCAATTCATTTCATAAAAAAAAGACCCGAGATTCGGGTCAACAAATAGAAATATAAATGAACTACAACAAATAACAGACAAAGCCATTATATATTTTTCATAGTAAAACATCCATTATTTTCTTTTTACACTATCAATATATTATTTTTCGTTATCGTCCTCTTTTTTAGAACGTCTACCTAAGAAGAACACAAAAACATCACTTCCAAATAAGTGATGTTTTTTGTAGTTAATGCAGTGGTAACATAACTTCAACCGTCGTTCCAACCCCAACTTCACTTTCAAAACTCATTTTACCGTTGTGGTCTTTAATAATTTTTTCTGTAACTACTAAACCTAGACCAGTTCCTGTTTCTTTCGTTGTATAAAAGGCTTCATTTAACTTTGGAATTTTATCTTTCGGAATGCCGCATCCCTCATCTTTCACTTGAACGATGATTCCATCTTTTACAGTAACTTTAATCGTAATTGTTCCGCCAACTGACATTGCTTCAATTGCATTTTTGATTAAATTAAAAAAGACCTGTTTTAATCGTTTTTCATCACATGTAATTGATGGTAAGTCTTTACTGTAAATACCTTGTATGTGGACTCCTTGTTTTAAAGCAGGCTTTTCCATAACTCGAATAACATAAGAGATAATTTCTTTTATGTTATGAGTTTCTGATTCTAGTGATTTAGATTTCTCAAATCCACTAAGTTCTGTAGCAATTATATAAATCCGATCTACTTCTTGTTTCATAATATCACTATAAATTTTATCCTCTGGATGCTTGTCTGCTTGTTTATTCACAAGTTTTTTTAAGTTTGCTAAAGGTCTTCTAATCTTATAACCAATAACCGTTGCCATCTTTCCAACAGCTGCTAGTTTTTCTGTCTGTTTTATTTCTTTGTCCATCATCTCAAGCGTACGAACGTAAGACTGAACCCTTAAAAATATAATCCAACATATGATAGTAAATACGCTATATAATGCCATTGGGATTAAAACGAGAGAAGATTGAATAATGATTCCTGTAAGAGCATACTTTCCGATAAGTATCGCTGGAACTAACCAGAAATATCTTTTATTCACAAAGATTGGTGCAAACAAAATAAAAAATCCTTCTACTATATTTCCACCGTCAAATTCTGCATCGCTACCATAATAAATCATAATGTTATGGATACAATCTAATACATTATAGCCAATTAGAATAATATACTTTACCGCAAAAGCATTCTTCCATTTCATAAAGTATATTCCAATGCAAAACAATACCACCATCAAAAAGTAAAGCCATAAACCTAAACCATCTTCAAACTCTCCTACACCTTCTTGCTCTCCACCGATTAACGGTACAATAAATTCATAGGCAAGATCATATACGAAAAATATAATAAAAAATAAACTTAAAAATGCTTTTAGCGCCTTTATTTCTTCATTTTTAAATATATAGCCTTTATTCATATGGTAACTCCTAGCTTTTCTTCCACTTGGATTTCAGTATTTCCACACTTCCTTGGGAGAATGATGTCTATTCTCGTTCCAGTATCTTTTTCACTTGAAATATGCAACTCACCAAGGTGCTCGGCGACAATTCGATTCGCTACCGTCAGTCCCAGACCAATTTTATCTTGTTTCGTTGTATAAAAGGCCTCTGTAACACGGGATAAGTTTTCTTGCTTAATACCATGACCATTATCGATCACACTGATCATTACATATTCTTTCCCTTTATTTTCTAATTGTAAATGTAATATGCCACCTTGTCCCATTGCCTCTAAAGCATTTTTTATCGTATATAAAAAGACTCCTCTTATTTTTCGTTCATCACATTCAATTTCTATTGTTTTTTCTTCCACATTAGAAATAAACTGCACGTTTAATTCATTCACTTTTTCGCGAAGACTTGTTATTACTTGTAATACAATTTTTCCTACATCATGTTTCTTATAAATAGAAGGTTTGCATGTAGCAACTTCCATTAACTCACTTATCATATTATTCATATTTTCTATTTCAAAAATCATACGTTTATAAATAGGATCCTCTTCATGCTTCTCTCGTTGTAATTGCGTAAATCCTTTTAATGAAGCGAGTGGATTTTTAATTTCATGTCCAACCGTCGCTGCCATTTTTCCGATTACTGCTAATTTCTGTGATTCACTAGCAATCGCAATACTTTCCTTTACAGCTGAAAGATATTGTAAAAATCGGTTTAAAATGATATATACAGCTATTAACATAAGTGTATACATAATAAGGAACATAAATGCTTTTACTTCCTCTAATACAAATAAATAAATTAAATATTTTCCTACAATAGAGGAAAGTAAAAACACATAGAATTTTTTATTTAAAAATATAGGTACAAAGAAAATGAGAATAATTTCTATTATATTTGTCGCATCAAACGCCGCCTTATTATAAAAAACATACGAAAATATATTAGCGAGTTCTATCCCTATGTATGCAAATATCCATGCATATTTAACAAGGTTTGCCTTCTCTTTTTTCATTAAATATATATTCACGCACAGTATTGCTACTCCGCAAATAACTTGCCATATTATATTGTATCCCTTATCCATTATTGATTTATCTTCTAATACGATTGCATAGAAAATTTGATATACAATAACAATGACATATAACACCCATAAAAGGATTTTTGCATTTCTTTCTTCTTCTTTATATGATAGAAAACTTTCTTTCACTTCAACACCCCTTCAAAATAATATCTCGAAGAATACCATTTATTATAATAAATGATTTTCATAGACAAACAAAGATAAATCGAACATTTGAGGAAAATCATGCCAACTATGCAATATCTTCATGCTATATACAAGCATAAAAAACATAAACAATAATACGTATATTATGGGAGGTGTTTTTTATGGATGGCAAAAAAAATAAAAAGACCGAACAACTCCAATCTTTCATGCGTGAAAATGAAGGAAAGGAGATGACAACAAATACAGGTATTAAAATTTCAAACGATGAAAACTCTTGAACTGCCAGTGATCGTTTCAGAACGATTAGGTAGTGCAGGGAACGCCAAATGGACAGTGGGAAGTAAATGATACTTTCTTAACAGGCTCACCACTCCTTTATGATGGATTACTTCTTATCGGCGGAGAGATGGATGATCATTTTCTTAACAAAGCAAGTTCATTTGTCGTAGAATCATATAATCACTTTAAGCCGATTGGCTCCTTCCAAAACGGCTCTTCTATTATTCAATCTTTAAATATCGAAGGAAAGCCTGGTGTTCTAATAGAACAAGACCCTACGAGGCTAGCAAATGAATTTATTAAAGCTATGACAAAACAACGCTTTTGGGATAGAGCATATTCATAAAACAGGGGGAAATTTATGTTTGTTACTGTCGAGAAAGATGTGCATATTTTTGTGCAAGACGTTAATCCTGGTCCAGGTAGTAAGACTGTTTTCTTCGTTCACGGATGGCCTTTAAATCATCAAATGTACCAATATCAACTCAATGTTTTACCTGAGCATGGCTTTCGCTGTATCGCCATGGATATACGAGGGAATGGACAATCTGATAAGCCATGGACTGGTTACACGTATGATCGATTAGCCGATGATATCGCAATTGTTCTGGAAGCACTTCAAGTAGAGAACGCTACATTAGTCGGTTTCTCAGTTGGTGGTGCTCTTTCTATTCGCTATATGTCTCGCTATAATGGGCGCCGCATTTCTAAGCTCGCATTAATTGACGCTGTCTCCCCCTCTTTCGTTAAAAATCAAGAGTCCCCTTACGGTGTACCGAAAGAACAAGCAGATGCTCTCATTAATCAAATGTATGCTAATTTACCAAAATTTTTAAATGATGTATCTTTATCCTTTTTTAATAGAAACTTAGGGGCTGCAACCCTTGAATGGTTTTCTTATCTCGGTATGCAGTCCGCTTCTTATGCCCTTATAAAAATTTTACAAGCAGCTGCAAATGAAGATGTAACGAAAGATTTAAATAAAATTAACGTCCCAACAAAAATCTTCCACGGCGTTCACGACCAACTAATTCCTTACAAAAGTGCTGAGCTTACGCAACAACGAATTAAAAATTCTCAGTTACATGCTCTTACAAATAGTGGTCATGGTTCACCAATCGATCAAGCGGATGAATTAAATAAAGAACTGATAAAATTTTTACATGCATAACAACTGCAATACAAGAACGAAAGTTAATATAATCGATTTTTCACAAAACATAAAATTCACATATTTCTCACAAATACACAAATAAAACGATTACATTTTCATATATACTAAATGTACAGGTAATACTCCCTAAACCCAGCTTGTCTGGTTACCCCGTTAAATACTATGAAAAAAGAACTTGTATCGTTATACAAGTTCTTTTTGTTTCTTTTATTTAAAGAGGATATCTTTACTATATTGATTTCCAACGAGTAAATCATATTGGAGCATTTTATATTGCTCTAACATTTCTTTTTGTTTCTTTGTTAAATCATTGATTACTTCTCCATTTTTATCAACTTTTAATTCATCTCTAAGCACTGGTATTTCCTTGTAAAATTCCGATAAAAATTGATAAAATAAGGATTTATTTAATCCTGCATAATCAAAAATAAGATTAGAAAAATGAATTGGGCTTACTAAACCTAAATTATCATTTGGCATATCAAAGTTTGCATACATTAATAGCGGTGTTTGCGCCATGGCTAAACGTTCATTCGGTGTTTTTTCATTCGTTATATACCCATTTTCTTTATAAAAAGATTTATTTGTTCCTAATGATGGAAGATGATCTCCAAAGAATACTAATAATGTAGGTCTATCAAAATTATCTAGTTGCTCTATTAAATATTGAAGAGCCTCATCTGAACGTCTTAATCCTTCTGTATACGTCTCTAATTCTCCCTTTGAGTCTTCATTTTCTAGACCGCTAATTTCGATTAGGTTTTCACCAAATCGGCCCTCTGTAAATGGAAAATGATTTTGCATCGTAACTGCATGAATAAATGTAGGTTGTTTTTGTTTCTCTAACTCAGCAATTATCTCTTTACTCATCGCTAAATCACTAATATAATCTCCATCAATATCCACATTTTCCATCGTGTCCTCTGCATTAAACTTATCAAACCCTAACACCTTATATACATCATCACGTTTAAAGAATGTGCGACCAAATGAATGAATTGCACTTGTATAATAACCTTCTTTTTTCAACGCCGTAGGGATTGATGGAATTTCTTTCTTATTTGTAATAACCTGCTGATATGGTATAGAACCTGGCTTTAACAAACTCATTGAATAACTTGTTAATGCCTCAAATTCAACGTTCGCCGTATTTCCCCCAAATGTAGGAGAAATAGTTTGTCCACCAGGAAAGTTTTCTATATAATGATGTAAATTTGGTACAGGATCTTCACTAAAAGAAAGGTTAGTTACTTTCGTCGGATCCCAAAACGATTCACTCATTACAAAAATAATATTCGGTTTCTCTTTTTTCTTTTGGCTCCCTATATTTCCACTATATTGTTTTTTTATATCGTTTGCTATTTGAAGCATATTTTCTTTAGAATAATTTTTTGGTTTTTCCATAACTGTTGTATCTAAATTGCTAATAAACCCAAGTACAAAACCATTTGAAGCATAGTTCTCATTTTGATTCCACAAAACAAAATCTACACCTGATTTTTGAAATACTTTATTCATAAATGTATTCGCAAAATTACCGTACGCATATAGAACAAAAATAGATCCTACTACTAATAAGGCTCTTATTCCTAGATGAATCTTTACATTTTGAATATACCTTCTCATATATATCCCTGCTACAATACAAGCTACGATACTTAAGATAATGACAAAAATATAACTCCAACTAAAATAGTCCATCACCATCGGTATAACAGATTGCATATGCGTAATTTGTGTAAAATCAGAAGGATATAACGGATCACCTCTGAAAATAAGCTTCAAATAATTCACAATACATAAAATGACTAACGTACAGCTCGTTAAAACCATACTTAGAAAAACCTTACCTATTAAATTATATACAAGAATATATATTGCATAAATTACTACAAAACTTAATATAAACTGCATATTATAAAAGTAAATCCAATTCATTGCCTCTATGAAACTCATATTAACTTGCATGACAATATAAAATAACGCTACTGTATGAGCTAGCAAAAATAATATAAAATGCACTCGTAGGGATGCTCTAAGTATAGACATCTCTTTTTTATTGAAATGCGTAATATAAAACGTTATGCCCCATACGAAAATCATCATAACACTTAAAACAAGCTTTTGATTTAAATGATCTTTCATCATGTCTAAATTGAAAACCTTTAAAATCATAAACAGCATAGTTATTACTAATAAAGTCACCATACTACTTATAATGCTAGAAATTAATATATTTCTTTTTGGAAGATGAAAAAGTGTAGAACCATACTTCAATTCATTCCCTCGTTTCTATGTCTTAATTTCCCCCGCATCGAAAGAACTATTTCTATTAAAATAACATATATTACATATTTCGTCTGCATACTTGTTTCTATCATAAATGTATTGTCTTAATATTCCCTTAATCAACAGTTAAATTGTGGCATACAAATTACTCATTCTTGAAAAACTTAATTTCAGCATTCCACTTTATGATATAATAACTATGTTTTGGAAATCCTTAATACTATTAAAGATTTCACATAAAAATACGAAAGAATTAATAAAAAAGGAGTTGCTCATTTTTGCTTACTAAGTTTAAGAGTTTGCCTAAAGCGGTATATGTAATTTTGGCGCTTTCTTTCCTGTTTCACGTTTTTTGTTTAGTAAAACAGCCGGGATTAGATGGAGAGTTAGTCAAAGTAACATATGGTGCAAATGATGCCTTTAACTATTCGTTAACAGCTGAACAACTATTAAAACATGGTGTATTTGGTTATGTGTATTTAGAACCTAGTGAAGTTCCAGGAAAAAATGCATATATTACACCAGGTCAGCCATTACTATTAGCTGGCGCTATGATTATTTCTGATATTACATCAATTCCTTACTATTACGTAGCAACTGTTATTAACATGATCATGAACCTTTGCACAGTGCTATTAGTATTCTTAATAGGAAAAGAATTGTTCGAAAAAAACATTTATGGAATTGTTGCAAGTATTTTATATGCTATTTATCCAAGTAACTATACATACTTCCGTACATTGCTAACAGAAGTTCCATCCATATTCTTATTGGCGTTATGTGTATATGTATTTGTTCTCGCATGGAAATACAATAAAGTGAAATTCCATATATGGTTTGGAATTGTCGTTTCAATTTTACTTATGTTCCGTCCAAATCCAGCTCCAATGATGCTCATTCCTGTTCTTGTTGTGTTATTTACATATGGATTTAAAGACTCCATTCGAATCGGATTGTTATGGTTTATCGGACCTTTCTTTATTATTGGCGCATGGGTTGTTCGTAACTACTTAGCACTCAACCAATTTATTTTATTCTCAACCCAAGGTGCAGATCCACTAATTGCCGGTGCAGATCCATTTAATAAAATTGGATATGAAAATATAGTAAATGAAATGAGAGCTAAAGGCTTAGATGACAAAGGTGCATACGCAAAAGAATTAATCAAGAACGGATTTAAGACGGACTTCACTTATTGGTTCTCTTGGTTCACTGTCGGTAAAACAATTGAATTATTCAAAACAGCTCCTGCTGTAGACCAATACCGTATTCACAACTTTATGCAACTATGTCATAGAGTGTTTATCATCGGTACATTCTTGAGCAGCTTCTGCTTCATGCTAAATTCATTTAAACATAAACGCGTTATGATGCTAGTAGCAAGTTCTATTATTTACATTATCTTCTCAAACTTATTCTTAGCAATTAATCGCTATGGATTTTTCATTAATCCTCTTATGTGCTTAATTCTTGCATACGGATTAATTCACATTGTGCAGAAACTTCCATTCTTCCGCACTAACCAAGCATAATAAGAAAGAGGTCGTCCACCGTTGGACGACCTCTTTCTTATTCCCCACACTTTACACACGGCCAATTTGTCCATTCTGTAATTACACTTTAATTCCGTATGTATGTGTTTCTGTATTTGTCAAAATATCTTTCACAACACCACTCACTGTTTTATGTATAAATGCAAGTTTTTTACAACTATTACTATAACGAAAAGAGAAGATGATTAGCATGTGTATTATATAAAAGGAAGCAGCCATATTTTCCATACGATACATACGAGTACTGTAACTACAAAATCAAAAAAATCTAATCTCGGGCATTTTTTCATATTCATATGTAGCCACATATGAAACCATTTTATTTTTGTATATTTATGGATGTTTTTCTTTGCAAATTGGTAAATAAGCATTTGCATAATAAAAAATCCGGCCACAAAAATAAATAATAAGATGAGAAATCCAATCACAAAATTCCTCCTATTTTTGTAGCGTTTTTTCTACTATCCGATTTTTCAAAACCCACTCTTCAAACTGGGCACTTCCAAATTCCCAGCTAAGATCGCGAGCATGTACAGAAAAAACGTAATGACCAGCATATTCGTCCATAAATCTCCCTAACTCTACATCGTCTTTCTGAATACCGTATACTCCAAAATTAAAATACACATCCCATACGTCTTCATTCTTTCTCTTATAAGCAATCGATTCCATATCACATTCTGTCCCGAAATAATCAAGATGTAAATGTACGCTATCATCGTATTCGTACTCCATTTTATCACCCCTTATATTTGTACTTCTTTACCTCCAAAAAAATTCCTGCTATCTACACTCACATATGGGCGATTACCTACATATCATGCTTGTAGAGTGACTTCTAGGAGGTGTTATATAGTGAAAAAATTAATCGCGATTTTTTGCATCATGTTACTAGCTGTTTTTACTTTTGCTGCTTGTAGTAGTAAAAAAGAAAGTACGAAAGAACAAACTCAAAACATTCGCGTCGGCGAAGTTACCCATTCTCTCTTCTATGCCCCATTATATGTTGGGATTGAAAAAGGATTTTTTAAAGATGAAGGACTAAATATTGACCTACAAACAACAGCTGGTGGCGATAAAACGATGACCGCCCTATTATCTGGCGGAATTGATATTGCTCTCGTCGGTTCTGAAACGTCTATTTACGTTCATCAACAAGGAGCGAAAGACCCTGTCATTAACTTTGCACAGCTTACACAAACAGATGGGACATTTTTAGTTTCACGTAAAAAACTAGACTCTTTTAATTGGAATGACGTAAAAGGTGTTACATTTTTAGGACAGCGTAAAGGCGGCATGCCGCAAATGGTTGGGGAATACGTTTTAAAGAAAAATGGCATTGATCCTCGTAAAGATACGAACTTAATTCAAAATATCGAATTTGCTAATATTGCAAATGCCTTCGCATCTGGTACTGGAGAGTTTGTCCAGCTCTTTGAACCGACTGCAAGCATATTCGAAAAAGAAGGTAAAGGTTATATCGTCGCTTCATTCGGAAATGAATCTGGTACTGTTCCTTATACAACATTCATGGCAAAAGAAAGTTTCTTAAAGAAAGATAAAGCTGCTGCTGAAAAGTTCACACGTGCGCTCTATAAAGCACAGCAATGGGTTGATACACATAGTCCAGAAGAGATTGCTGATGCTGTTTCCCCGCTATTTAAGGACACTTCAAAAGACATTACATTAAAAGTAATTGAACGGTATAAAAAGCAACATTCTTATGCGACAAATCCACTACTAGATGCGGAAGAATGGAAACAGCTCCAAACGATTATGAAAGACGCTGGTGAATTACAAAAAGAAGTCCCACATGAAGCGCTCGTCAATACAAAAATTGCCGAAAGCGTTATTAAGAAATAGAGGCGAAGTGTATGAGTTTTTTACAAATACGTAACGTTTCTCACTGCTTTTTTGCAAAAGAGAATGCCAAACTTATTCTTGAAGATATGAGCTTACAAGTGGAAGAAGGCGAATTTATTTCTATACTCGGCCCAAGTGGTTGCGGTAAAACAACGCTCCTCTCAATCATTGCTGGATTACTTGATCCAATTGATGGTATTGTCTTTTTAGATGGTGAACCAATTACAACGAAAACATCATCTATGGGATATATGTTGCAGCAAGATTACTTATTCCCGTGGAAAACGATTGAAGAAAATATTATGCTTGGACTTCATATTCGAAGGATTTATGATGAACAAATGAAAGAACATACTTTAAACCTTTTAAAGCAAGTCGGTCTACATGGGGTAGAAGGACAATATCCTCGTGAACTATCCGGCGGTATGCGTCAACGTGCTGCTCTCGTTCGAACGTTAGCAACTGATCCGAAAATTTTATTACTAGATGAACCATTCTCCGCACTCGATTATCAAACGAAATTAAAACTAGAAGAACTCGTTTTCAACTTACTAAATAAATATAAGAAAACATCACTACTTGTTACTCACGATATTGAAGAGGCGATTGCGATGAGTGATCGTATTTATTTACTGCAAGCAAATCCTGGAAAAATCGCAAAAACCTTTATCGTCCCGGAAAGTATCCGTTCTTTATCACCGTTAGAAGCACGCCATCACTACGATTTCCCAGCCCTCTTTCAAGATATATGGAAGGAGCTGGAACGACTTGGATAATATAAAACAACTACATGAACAATTTCGAAAGAAAGAACGCAGGCGTGCTTGGATTGCTCGCTCACTACAGCTTTTACTACTTATTCTTTTCTTTGCACTATGGGAAATAGCTAGCAAAAAAGAATGGATCGATCCTTTACTCTTTAGTTCTCCTTCGAGTATTTGGGATCTCTTCTTAACGAAATGGATCGACGGTTCACTTTGGGTCCACATATGGACGACATTGCTGGAAACCGGAGTAGGCTTCATTCTCGGAACGGTACTCGGTGCTATTATTGCCACGTTTCTTTGGTGGATGCCACTTCTAGCCCGCGTACTTGATCCTTACCTCGTCGTCCTAAATGCAATGCCAAAAGTTGCACTCGGTCCAATCATCATCGTTATTTTCGGTCCAAACATTTCATCTTCTATCGCAATGGGAGTAATCATTTCCATCATCATTACCATTCTCGTTATTTACAGTGCATTTCAAGAAGTCGATTCTAACTATATAAAAGTGATGGATACATTTGGCGCAAATAAATGGCAATGTTATAAGCAAGTCGTTCTCCCTGCATCCTTTCCAGCAATTATCTCAACGTTAAAAGTAAATGTTGGTTTATCCTGGGTTGGTGTTATTTTCGGAGAACTTCTCGTTTCCAAACAAGGACTTGGCTACTTAATTAGCTACGGATTCCAAGTCTTTAACTTCACACTCGTCTTACTTAGCGTACTACTCACATGTGTTCTTGCAACTCTTATGTATGTATTTGTTGAGGCATTTGAAAAAATTCTAATTGGAAAAAGAAAAAGAAGCTGACTCAAAACAGTGCGCTATAGTCAGCTTCTTTCTTTTACCTTTTATCACACATTTTCGTTTCATTTGTAATGTTTCCATCCGCAACCGTAACTGTATGGAAACAGTCTTTCACACGTACTGTAACGACATTATCTTTTCGATCTATCACATGATAATCATTAAACTTTTCATTCAAAGCACTACGAATTTGCTCCCCTTCAAAAATCGGAAAACCGTGAGACATTACCCAAATGAGACCAGCAACAGCAAGAATCGTTTTCATACGTTTCATTACCTCCTCGAGAGTAAACTTATAGTCCCTACAACACGCGCATTATAATTGTGTCTAAATTGTGACATTTTTATACTAATTCTCTTTTGTGCCTCCAGTTCCTTCTTCTTTTTGATAAAAATACATAATTTTCAATTTTATCAACATAAGAAAAAACGCAAAGAATTAAAAATTCTTCACGCTTTTCTTTAACGAAACTATATCGAAAGCATAACTCACATTAGTCTCCACTTTGTTGTTCTATCGTTTTCGAAACATCATATAATCCTGACAGCACTTCCGCTCTCATTTTTACAAGCTCAGGGAACTGATAGAAGAAAGCAATTTTCTTATATTTTAACTCTGTTCCTTCTTTCACTTTTTTTGAATCTTGTAAAATGAACGCTGTAAATGTATCTGCGATATCTTCCGTTACATTTGTTGTTCCATATAGCGATACAAAATCATCATGCTTTTCTTTATAAAATTCAATTTGTGCCTCTTCACTTTCTTCTACTTTCTTTTCTGTCCACTCTTGCTCAATTGGTTTCCAAAATTCATTATAAAATTGGTTAATATACGAACTTTTTCTCACACATCCATTTTTCACGAACACCGTTTTACATTTATTTCGATATGATGAAATGTCTTTCTCTTCATCAAACGCCTCTAAATATTTCCTATCCACTGGTACTTGTTTATGTCCAATCGTTAATACGTGAGCCGTTTCATGAATTAATGTTTTCATCACTTCATCTATATTCACCCCAGAATCAAGCACGTCTAAACTAAGCACCCAATCTCTCGGGTCATCTATACTTGGCATGACATGGGCAACAACGCCATCATAACCATCCGTTATTAGACCAAATCCTGTTATATTCTCACGATATTTCACTGGGACGAGAGTGCGATACATGTCCCATAAGGTTTCATGATACTCTCTATCTTGTCGCTGACTTAACAAATCATCTTTTGCTACTTCGTCATCTGCAAAAACTTTATTCAATCTCTTACGATCCAATTTCTCAAAATAAGGATCTACAATTTCATCACCATCGATATAATAAGAAGCTAAAAAGAAATAATTGTCATCCTCTTCTTTTTTCTGTTCCGCCTCTTTCATATTCACACTTTCATACTCTTCTATGTCATAATCTTCTACTTTTTCAAGTTCTGAAAGTCCCTCTATCTTTTTATATACTTTTTGTAATGTTTTATCTCCTATTTGCGTACACTCTTCTTCTGTTTTACAAATTTCTTTTTCTTTCGTAACCTCGATAGCACTATCGCATCCTGCAACTAAACCGCTTGCTATAATACAACACACTAACTTGCCATACAGTTTCTTCATACAATCCCCCATTATTCCATTCTACAAAATATCATAATCATTTTTTTGCGAATATGCGATAATTAATTATAAAAACTGCAAGGAGGCTTCTCATGATTCGTGCAATCTTATTCGACTTAGATGGAACACTATTAGATCGACGCCAATCTTTAGAACAATTTATTTGTGAGCAATATAATCGCTTCTCCTCACATTTGATGAGTATAGAGAAATCAGAGTATTGTTCTCGATTTCTTGAACTCGATAATAATGGCTATACGTGGAAGGATAAAGTATATGCTACTCTCCTTTCCGAATACAACATTACTACTTTAACGCAAGAGCAACTACTACACGACTATATTACAAACTTCCAACATCATTGTATTCCTTTCAAAAACACGCATGAACTACTTCAACAGTTAAAACAGCGAAACATTAAAATTGGTATTATCACAAACGGTTTTACTGAATTTCAGATGAGCAACCTTCGAGCACTACATATACATACGTATACAAACACCATTCTCGTTTCAGAAGCTGAAGGAATTAAAAAACCTCATCCTGAAATTTTCGAACGTGCTTTGCAAAGACTAGATGTGAAGGCAGAAGAATGTCTTTATGTTGGAGATCATCCAGAAAACGATGTGCTTGGTTCTGAACAAGTAGGGATTCTTGGTGTTTGGAAAAAAGATTCGTTTTGGGGTGATTTTAAGCATTCACGTATCGTAGATGATTTGTTGGAGGTGCTTTCGTTTTTAGAGGTGGAGATAAAAACACAATAACAGTAATTAAATTATATCAATGATTTTCACAATATATCGATTTACCGACAAAAAGTGATAATAAAGGAAGAGGAGGCAGTTATTCAAAAACGCCTCCTCTTTCTTTATTATTCATATACTGTAAACTGTGGTTTACTCGGATGATCTTTTACTAGCGCATCATCTGGAAACTTTGAAACTTTTTGATATAAGGCAATGTCGCCGATACACCCTGCTGTTAGTAGAATTCCTAAAAATGAGAGTGGCTCCAGATTCATAGCTAATCCCAATACAATTGGCAAAATTCCAGTTGGTAAAAACGGAAGCATTAACACTTTCTTCATTTGCTTTACTGTAACCGCCTGTTTAGAATGAGCATATGCAACACCTAATTTCCAATTAACGCCCCATTTTAGTTCACTCCACGGAACACCTCCGATATAGCGAAAGCCAATTAAATGTATCGCTTCATGAATACAAACGAGAACAATCATTGCGATAATAAAAAGAAACATCGTTAATAATGTAACTTCAACTTGAACCCCACCTGAAAGAAATATATGCAAATAACCAATTCCAAACGACAAAGCAATTATTATAAAAAATAAAGAAAAGTTTAATTTAACCATCGAAACAGTAACAGTCGTTTCTTTTCTTTTATCCATCTTCCCCCTCCTAAAATGTAAATATATCTTTACAAAATTGTATAATATACCCAAAATAATATAAAGATATATTTACATTTATTCTTACATACAAAAAAAGAAACCGGCTACTTTACTTCGTAAAACAGCCGATTTCTTCTATATGTTTCATCGTACGCGCTAATACGTCATCGCGCATTATAAAGCTAAATTTTCTATTCGTTTTAATGTTGTCAGGAATGTCTTTTAATAAAACAGACCCTTTCGTTTCTTCGTAATGCGTATGTTCTTCTACCGCACTAATTGTTGCAAAATAAATGTTTTTAATGATTATTTTGTCTTTTCCAGATACTTTGTATTGTCCTAAGTAAGTTAAATCAGAAACTATGCCGCCGGTTTCTTCATGAACCTCTCGAACTGCCGCTTCTTCCGGTGTTTCCCCTAGTTCTACTTTACCACCTGGAAATTCAAGACCGCGACGTAAATGATGCGTTAATAACCATTGATCCCCGTACCGGCATACAACCCAAACATGCTTTGGCTCAGGAGAAAATGGATAACGTTCAAACGATAATTGTACAGTGTTGTGGTAATAATCTTTAAATTTGTACATGCCATTACTCCCCTATTGATGGTTACAAGTTTTTCCTACCACAAATTGTAGCATATTCTCGCTTTTCTGCATAATATTATCCAATTACAATCCATTGATTATTCCCATTTGTGCGACTAATTCTTTCGTCTCATGATTTCCTAAATCGTAAATCATTTTATATGCTTTTTGTAGTTGTTCATCATATCGGTCATTATTTGAATCGTGATGATACTCAACAAATGGAACGTGGGAGCGTACAAATGACCCTAAATCTTCTACATATGCTTGATCAAAGTGCTCTCTTAATTCTGTAATTTCCTCATCATTTGCGGAAATCTCAAAATTATACGTATCCGCCGTCTTCACTTGTGAAATTTGACCGTTTCCTATTGATATATAATATGTTTTTTTCGTCTCCATGTAACACCCTTCTTTCATCCTTTTATTTTCTATTGTTTTCATCAATTACAAAATTATGTAAAATAAAGAAAAGGAGGGATTTTATGTTCAAAATATTAATTATCGGTATTATCATCGTCCTAATCATCCTCGTACTCTCCGTCATGACAATTAATAAAGGCTATGCTTATAAACATTCCGTCGATAAACTAGAAGACAATCCTTATACAAAAAAGAATAAGGAGAATTCCTAATATGCTTCGTATACTTCGCATCATAGTAGCACTCACTGTGATTGTTATGTCGGCAATTGGATTATATACAGGTCAAAATAATTCTTTACCTCTTTCACAATTTCTATTAGGGGCTTTAATGTTTCTCATCGCATTTGAACAAATAAAGAAAAGGGAATCAGCAACTGGACTTATTTGTATTATTGCCGGTGCTTTCATTTGGATTGTTCTCATCATTAGCTATATCAAATAAAAGGAGATACATGCATGCTAAAAGGAGTACGGATTACTTTATCACTTATTGCTTTATGTATAGCAATCTATGGATTTTTTACTAGTAATAGAGAAATAATGCCGTATATGTTTATCTCTTTAGGAGTTATGGCCCTCACCATAAGTTTAGAGGAAATATTAAAAAGGCAAACAGGAGGTAGTGTGCTCGCTCTACTAGCAGGAGCCGCTGCTTTATTTATTGGTTTCACAGAAATATTCCGATAAATGGTCTAAAGGAGGCTATACAATGCTAACTCTAACTATATTACGGAGTTTTTTAGCATTTCTCATGCTTCTCTTACTCATTCTAAGCACTTATATCGATGTTACCGATAATTTTTCACTTCTCCCATACGTACAATTTATTCTCAGTTGTTTCTTTATTCTTCTAGGAATTAATGAATTGAAATCCGGACGAAAATCAATGAGTATCCCGTATTTTTCGTTTCCAGTCTCATATTCTTCTTTTTAATATCAAACTACTTTCGCTATATGTAGAATGAAATTTTGACCAATTTAGCATTTATAATTATTTTCTCTCAGTAACTATTTCTTTCTACTTAAGGGGGATTCCATGTTAAAAAACATTCAAATTATAATCGCCACTATCGCTCTTTCTCTCGCCCTATTTAGCTTCTTTGCAAACTTCACTATTCTTTTACCTTACGTGTTTATCCTTTTAAGTATTATGTTTATCCTTTTTGGAATTGATGAAATGAAGAAACGGGAAAAAGCAAAAGCATTTGTTTATTTTCTCGGTTCTGCCTTTGTTTTATATGTTGGAGTATCTAATATATTTTCATAAAAAAGAAGAGTATGTTCGCTCTTAGTACAATAAAAAAACTGCCCTTTCACAGGCAGTTTTCCTTTTTATCCAAACACTTTCTCAAGTTCATCTTTATCTTGGCTTAACCAGAAGTTCATTAAGCGTTGTGCTCCTTCTAAGTCGTGAAGCTTCGCTTGACCACATTGTGTTTCATTTGCAGCTGGAATTTCTGTAATTTGAACCGCATCTTTTAATGTTAGTTCTAATAAATCAATGATTTCTCGTACTGTCGGTGTTCCGCTTACTACAAGATAATATCCTGTTTGGCAGCCCATCGGTGAAATATCGATAATATCAAAGTGCGGATAACGATCAATATATTTACGTAAATTAAATGCTAATAAATGTTCTAACGTATGAATAACATCTGGTTTCATTGCTTGTTTATTCGGTTGGCAGAAACGAATATCGAATTTATTTACAATACCGTCACTACCTACATTGTGAACTCCGCAATGTCTTACATATGGTGCCTTTACAATCGTATGATCTAATTCAAAGCTTTCTACTGATGGCATACAACATCTCTCCCGCTTTTAATTTAATTCCGTTATATCCAATATGATATAACGGAAATGCACATTAGTAAAGTATTATGTACAGTCGTGCTATAATACTTTAAGAATATGCTGAAAAGGAGACCGTTATGAAACAGATTTTTATTGGGATTATACGCTTTTATCAAAAATTCATTTCTCCGATGACACCACCAACATGCCGTTTTTATCCGACTTGTTCTCATTACGGATTAGAGGCGTTTCAAAAACATGGTGCATTCAAAGGCTTTTGGCTTACTTGTAAGCGTATATTAAAATGTCACCCTTTTCACCCAGGAGGATTTGATCCTGTCCCAGATAAAAAGGATGACAAAGTAAATTCTTAATTGTCGTAACCATTCACAACTAAATCTAATTTTCCTGTATCAGGATCGATAACAAGACCGTGAACAGGTACTTCTTCCGGAAGTAATGGGTGGTTGCGAAGTACTGATACGCTATGTTCTACACTTTCTTCCACACTAGAGAAACCGCGCAAGAATTGTTCTAAATCGATTCCAGAATAACGAAGCATATCTAATTTCTCTTCTGTTATACCGCGTTCTTTCATTTTCTCAATTGTACTGCTTGCTTGAATTTTTGCCATACCACAATCATGATGACCAACTACACATACTTCATCAGCACCAAGTTCGTATACAGCAACTAAAATACTACGCATAATACTTCCAAATGGATGTGAAATAACAGCGCCTGCTACTTTAATAATTTTCACATCGCCGTTACGCATATTCATCGCTTTCGGTAATAGTTCAACAAGTCGTGTATCCATACAAGAAATAATTACCATCTTTTTGTTTGGAAATTTCCCCGCTACAAACTCTTCATACTTTTTCTCTTCAACAAAATTCTCATTGTACTGCAAAATCTCTTCTAATGACTTCATAGTAAAGAACCCTCTTTTCTCTCGTTTACACTACATAAATAGTGTACCAAAATATGAAAAACTCAAAAAGGATATCGTTTTATAGTAAAAATAAGATATTTTCAGATAATCGACATAATTCTTTCAAAATATACACACAGCTTTGTAACAAGTTTCACATACTTTAAACGTATTTTCACTATAAACTGATTGTAGATAATGTAAAAAAGGAGTGAATGTTTATTATGTCCGACGTTCTGTTACTGAGTCGTTTTCAATTTGCAATTACTATTTTTTATCACTTTTTATTTGTACCTTTGACAATCGGACTTGTCATTTTAGTAGCATGTATGGAAACTCAATACGCCCGCACATTGAATCCAACATATCGCAAAATGGCAAATTTCTGGGGTAAATTATTTACAATTAATTTCGTAATGGGGATTATAACCGGGATTACGATGGAATTCCAATTTGGAACAAACTGGTCTGAGTACTCCAAATATATGGGAGATATTTTCGGATCACCTCTCGCAATCGAAGCACTTGTTGCCTTCTTCTTAGAATCTACTTTCATGGGAATATGGTTATTCGGTAAAGACAAAATTTCACCAAAGTTTCGTGCCTTCTGTATGTGGATGGTTGCACTTGGAACAAATATTTCCGCCCTTTGGATTATTACAGCAAACGGCTTTATGCAAAATCCTGTTGGCTACGTAGTACGTAACGGCCGCGCTGAATTAAATGATTTCTGGGCACTCGTTACGAATCCATACGCTTGGAATATGTTCTTCCATACTGTAGTTGGTTGCTATATTGTTGGTGCTTTCTTCGTTATGGCAATTAGTGCCTATCACTTATTACGTAAAAATGAAGTTGAATTCTTCAAAAAATCATTTAAGTTTGGCTTAATGTTAGGCTTATTCGCCGCAACAATTACACCGTTTATGGGACATCAATCTGGTGTATCAGCAGCTAAATATCAACCCGCAAAAGGAGCTGCGATGGAAGCAGTTTGGGAAACTGGAAAAGGACAAGGCTTCTCAATTGTTCAAATTCCTGATGTGAAAAATGAAAAGAACTTTGAATTCCTTACGATTCCAAAGCTCGGAAGCTTCTTCTATACAAACTCATTTGATGGCGAAATCGTTGGTTTAAAAGATATTCCGAAAGATGAACGTCCAAATGTTAACCTCGTGTATTATAGCTTCCGCTTAATGGTTGCACTCGGTATGTTCTTTATGGCATTAACTTGGTATGGCTTCTATTTAAACCGAAAAGGAAAACTAGAAAACTCAAAACGTTATTTAAAAATTACAATATGGTCTGTCTTACTTCCTTATATCGCGATTAACGCAGGATGGATCGTCGCTGAAGTAGGTCGCCAGCCATGGACAGTATATAAACTAATGCGTACAGCAGAATCTGTATCACCTATATCCGTTCCGCAAATTTGGTTCTCATTAATTAGTTTAATTTTGTTCTACACTTTACTTTTAATCGCAGACGTATATTTAATGCTGAAGTTTGCGAAAAAAGGACCTGCCGCATTAGAAGAACCTGCTACTGAGGGAGGTGTGGCTCATGTCTCATGATATGCTTGCAATCATCTGGTTCGGTTTATGGGGCGTGATTTGGACAGTTTACTTCATTCTTGACGGGTATGCACTTGGTAACGGAATGATTTTTCCCTTCGTTACGAAAGATCGACAAGAACGAAATCAATTACAAGAAGCAATTGGCCCGTTCTGGGGCGGTAATGAAGTATGGTTAATTACAGCTGGTGGCGCAACATTTGCTGCCTTCCCAGTCACGTATGCTAATATGTTTAGTTATTTATATACACCGTTATTCTTAGTATTACTTGCACTATTTGCTCGTGCCGCTGGACTGGAATTCATGCATAAAGATGATTCACCAATTTGGCAAAAAACTTGTAAATGGGCATTTGCAATTGGCAGTTTCCTAATCGCCTTCTTATTCGGTGTTACATTCGCTAACTTGTATTATGGACTACAAATCGGAAAAAATGGCTATGAAGGAAATTTACTTAGCTTATTAAACCATTATGGTGTATTAGGAGGTCTTTTCTTCACTGCTATATTTGTCGTATCCGGTGCCCTTTGGGTCATGATTAAAACAACTGGTGAAGTATCTGATCGTGCTTATAAAATCGCAAGACCGTTTTCAATGGCAGCTGCTATCATTTTAGCTATCTTCTATGTAGCAACTGCTAATAGGACAAACTTATTCCAAAACTTTACGGAATATCCGGTACTATTCATTCTTCCAGTACTTGCAATGCTAATGAGTGTACTCGCACTTATTATGGTGTACAAACATAAAATCGGCCTTGCATTCACATTCGTTTGCCTAACAATCGCAATGTTTATGACAACTGGCTTTGCAGGTATGTTCCCAAGAATGTTACCATCTCGTATTAACGATGCATACAGTACAACGTTATACAACGCAGCTGGTAGTCAATTAAACTTAAAAATTATGTTCTTCGTTGCAATGGTCATGGTACCAATCGTTATTGGATATCAGCTTTGGAGCTACAGTATATTTAAAAATAAAATTCATAAAGACTCTGCTAAAGGGTATCACTAAGGTAAAAAAAGACACTTCAAATGAAGTGTCTTTTTTATACGTATGATTTTCGATAAGATGTTATATTTCTAATCTAACAACTATACTACAGAAGAATCATTAACAGCTCACAGCTAGATTGTAGCACAGGAGAAGTTCATCATTTTATGCAACTTTGCATATCACACTATAAAGTAAACTGTATTCCCTGATCATTCGCATCATTATCCCATACATCAGCTGTACTAATCCCACTAAATGTCTGTACTTTCATTCCTGTATTTGATGATCCCGATCCATTATAAGCTTTCGTCTTTTCAATCGGCTGTACGTTATATTTGTCACCTACATTAATTGTTCCATTGCAATTTTCAATAATAACACCTTCCACAACTGCCGGCATTTTGTCACCCACTTTCATTTCTTTACTTTTATTTTATGAAAATCGCCTAGAAAAATAGCATGTTTCAATAAGAAAAAGCACTCAATTTGAGTGCTTTTTCTTTAAGCATAAAGACAAGTTTGGAGACAGTTGACTTCTTCAAAATTTTATTAGGGGTAATATTTTGAAAAAGAAAGCCTTTCATATGTAGGTTAACATCACTGGAATATATAGTAAATTGATAATATTTATACGGAAGATTGCTAATGTTTAGTATAGATAGTTTACACTATGCTAACAGTGAAAACTATCTATACTTATAAAAAAAAGGTGCCTTCAAAAAAGGCACCTTTCAAAAACAGACACTATAAAACAGAATTTTTTATTGTTATACGATTGTTAGATACAAAAAGTAGAGGGAAATGTTTGTATTAAATTCTGCTTTATAAAGTCTGTCTACAACTTATATTGTAATCCTCTTCACTTGAAAAAAAATATAATATGCACAATTGCATACAAAAAGAAAAAGCACTCTACTGAGTGCTTTTTCAACCATTTTACTTTTAATATATCGCTTTGAATATATTGTAACATACGTATCTATATATTTTATTGAGAAAATTCAAAATCCTTTTTCTTTCATTTTCACTTATAAAATCATGTAATATAAAAGGTATGTCAAATTCTTATACAAGTTGAGGTGTACTATATTTATGCTGTATTTTGGAATTATTCCTCTTATATTGTTTATTATTTTTCTTATCTCATATTTAAAAGATCCGCGGAAAATAATAAACGGCTTTTTATTTAATTCCTTTGTCTGTTTTTTCCTTCTTTTTTGTGTAATTATATCTGTGAATTCAAGTAGTGATGTCCTACGCTATATTATAATTTTACCTATTTTAGCACTTCTTATTATGCTTCCTTTCGGTATTGTTGCTTTAATGTTTGGGCTATTTCTTAATGCTAGAATTTTAATGAAGCGAGAAGGAAGACGGTTCACTAACTGTTTAACACTCCTTGCTGCTTTAGGGATGTTATTCTTTATGTTACTCCCTATCATAAATCCAGCAAGTTTGGTCTCATCGCATTTAGAGCCTATTTTCGCAGCTATTTCTCTTATAAGCTTCTATTTCTTTATACACTTATCTAACTTCTTAAGCGCTTATTTTTTATACCAATTTAACAGACCGAGACGTAATCAAGATTTTATTATCGTTCTTGGTAGCGGCTTAATTAATGATAAAGTACCACCATTACTTGCAAGCCGCATTAATAAAGCTATCGACTTCTATTGGAAACAAGCAGCTGTAAATACACCACCAACAATTATTTTCTCTGGTGGTCAAGGTCCAGATGAAGGCCTTCCAGAAGCAGAAGCAATGCAAAATTATGCTGTTGAAAAAGGAATTCCTCTTGAACATACAGTCCAGGAAAATCGCTCTGTAAACACATATCAAAATATGCTGTTCTCTAAAGAAATTATGGATTCTTTAAAACCAGAAGGTAAATATAAAAGTATTTTTACAACGAATAATTTCCACCTTTTCCGTGCTGGTATATATGCAAGACAAGCCGGTCTTAATAGCCAAGGAATCGGGTCAAAAACTGCATTTTATTACTGGCCTAACGCAATGATTCGTGAATATGTTGCGATTGTCGTAATGGGACGTAAGCGTCATATGAAAATATGTGGAACTATTTTAGGTTTCGCTTTATTCATATCAGTACTTAGTTTTATATTTTCTTAATAGCATCCCATCCTTTGAAAGGATGGGATTTCTTATACTTATTTCAAAAATATTTTAAACATAATATGGTGATAATATTCCCTGCATACATCCATTAAAGGAGAATTTTTTCAAATTAAATGTTAAAATGAAATTTAGGTGTGAATGAGGTAACAAATAAGAAACTAGTTTGAAACGAGGAAATTATATGGAGAAAATTATCAAAAACAAGCCCAATAAGCTAAAAATTGCTTCAAAAGCTTTGATGATTATTATTGGGGCATTTATCACAGCGTACGGATTAGAAGCGGTATTAATTCCAAATAACGTATCAGACGGTGGTGTAACTGGTTTAAGTATCGTTAGTTCAAGATTATTTGGATTGCCATTAGGAGCTCTAATCGCAGTCATTAACATTCCTTTCGTTTGGTTAGGATATAAGCAAATTGGTAAAAGCTTCGCTATTTATTCTATTATCGGGATTGCTTCATTAGCAATAGGTACCGTTGTCATGCACGGAATACCAGCTATTATTGAAGGCGATACATTATTAGTTACAGTTGTTGGTGGTATTATCATCGGTTTTGGTATGGGACTAGCATTACGTAACGGCGGAGCATTAGATGGAATCGATATGCTAGCTGTATTGCTTTCTCGTAAGTTACCATTTGGAACGAGTGACCTTATTTTATTCTTAAACATGTTCGTATTTATTTTCGTATCAACAGTATTCGGCCTTCAAGGAGCTATCCTTTCGGCAATTGCTTACTTTATCGCTTCGAAAGTGATTCATATCGTTGAAGTTGGTTTAAGTGGTTCAAAAGCATTTAAAATCATTACAAAAGAGCCTGAATTAATGGTAGAAACAATTCGCGACCGTTTAGGCCGAAGTGCAACATATAACGAAGTATACGGTGGTTATTCAAGAGAGAAATTCAAAGAAATTTCTTGCGTAATTAACCGTTTAGAAGAAAGTAAAATGAAAGAACTTATTAATGAAATCGATCCACACGCCTTTATTACAGTTTATGACGTAGCAGAAGTAAAAGGCGGTAATTTCAAGAAACGTGATATTCATTAATTGTTATGTAAAAGAGGGGGTGCCAAAATTTTGGCACCCCCTCTTTTTATTATTAAGTTGCTATCGTTGTCAGTTTTTGTCGGTAAGTCGATATATTTCAATAATCGCTGATATATTTTGAGTTGTGGTCGATATATTCTAATAATCGCTGATATATTTTTACTCTCCCCCCTTATGCCTAAATCGCACCAACTGAAAGGAATTAGTTCTTATAACAAGAAAAAAGACCAAAAAGCAATTTACACTTTTCGGTCTCTACACTATCTTCTCTTCGTAATCTTTCCTGAACCACCGACCCTCGTTTTCGGAGGAGATGTATTCCTTGGCGGCGTTTTAATAGATGATTTTGGCTTCACATCTGATCCGCTTGAACCGCCTGGTGTTTTTGTAATTTTACCCTTGCTTCCAGTAGAAGGTGGGGGCGTCGTATTACTTCCTTTTTCAGTAATACTTCCCTTATCACCTACTGATGGTTTCGAATCTACATTATCGCCTCGCTTAATGATAGACCCTTTCCCTTCCTTCGTAATTGGAGGTGGGGTTTTCTTTTCTTCTTTTGTAGGTGGTCTCTCTGGAATAACTGGTTTATGATTTTGTCTATCGTTATATCCTCGATAATCACCGTATGATGATTTTCGTGAACCAAATATATCGTTTAATATGCTACCCATAATATATCCTTGCAAGAAGGACGGTTGGTAATTTTGACGGACAAATTCTTTATTACTTATTTCAATTAACGTATCAGATGGTTTCTCTTTATCCTTTTGCAGGTTATAAATCTTATCAGAATAAACGAGGAACATTTGATTTTCGTCTTCTTTAGATGCTTGCTGCGGTTCTCTTTCATTAATGAGTTCCTTTGCGACTTCAGGAACTGACCGATTGGCGGCCCTATACACGTAAGATTCTTGTTTACCTTCCTTGGCAACAGATTCAAGTGGATAACGGTCTTGAATCGACTTTGTCTGCCCGCCTTGACAACCTGATAAGGCATAACCAGCAACAACAAGTAATATAACGATAGCAAGTATAGGGATCACAAACGATTTAATCATGGTAAACAATCGGTTTGACATGATTACGCCCCCTTACGTTGCTCTTATAATTTGTACATCAGCAGGAATGATTGCTTCTCCCTCATACATCATTGTGCGACCATTTTGCCATTCAATACGCAATAATTTTCGATTATCTGATTGGAATTCCCATATATACTGTTCTTCTGAAGCTGAGAATGGAGTTTTTCCCATCACAACAACACGTCCGTTATATTGTTCTTCCATATGATACTCGGTATCATCCATTTCAATTGTCGTCGGAATTTCATCAATTGAATCTAAGCGACCATCAATTGGAGTATATAATTTGTAATACGTATTTTCTCGGTCTTCAATTTTTAAATAACGAATATCTTTTCCATCTTGCAATGTCAAAACAATTTCCTTACGCGAATGCATACTCGTTTTCCCAATTAATTCATACATAACTAATGAAACTTCAATCATATCGCCAGGAGCTAACGTTAAAAGACTCTTTTCCGGCTTCGGTGGCTCTGGGCTTTTCATTATATTTTTAATTCGTTTAAATAAACTCATGATCTACCCCTCCTTTTCTCTTTATAAACAAGCACCTAAAATTAGTGCACCAACAATATGTAATGATCCGGCTAACATCGCATGTGCAACGCTACCTTCTTTCGTACCTTCTTCTAAATCAAGACCAGACATTTTCTTTAATACGAATTCGATAAACATTTCTACCACTAATAAAATAACGAAAGAAACTGCTGATGCAAGAAGTGCTTGCCATAAATCATTTGCTTTCGTTATTGATTGGGATAAAATGTACCCTTGTGCAAATAATTTCATAATAAAACGAGTTGTTACAGCTGTATTTCCATTTTTTATTTCTTTTAAGTCATTGTATTTTGTAAAAATTGAATCAACCCACATAATTGCAAATAAAAGTACTGCACTCGCTCCAGTCCATACAAGCATGGCAACTACATTCATCCATGTCATTGCAAAACCTCCTCTAAAAAGTAATAGAAAACCGACATGAATTTGTTTAGACATGTCGGTTCATTTGTCTTTATTCTATATTATTTCTCATACTGCTTCATAATACGAGCTAATTCATCGTCAACAGCAGAATTTTTGTTTAAGCTTGCGAATTCATCATCTAATGATTTTTCTTTCTTATAAACTTCACCACTTGCTTCCGCTTCAGCCTCTAATTGAAGAGCTTTCTCTTCCATACGGCTTAAGCCAGCTTTCGCTGAGTTTGAATCAAATCCAGACATCGCCTGATTAATATTTTTTTGTGCTTTCGCCGCATTTACACGTGCTACAAGTGTTTCACGTTTATTTTTCAGCTCTGTTAATTGCTTACGCATTTCTTCTAGCTTCAGGCGAAGATTGTCAGCAGCAGCTTTGTTTTGCTCATAGCTTGCTTTATACTCATTCATCTTTTGCTCTGCATTTTGTTTTTCTTCAAGAGCACGACGCGCAAGATCTAAGTTATTAGCTTGAACAGCCATATGAGCTTGCTCTTCACGTTTTTTCACAAGTGCTTCTTGCTCTTCAAATAATATTTTGAATTTCTTCTCAAGCGCGATTTGAGCCGCTACACTTTTCTCTGCTTCTTGTACATCCGCTTGCATATCACGTAAATATTGATCCGTCATCTTAACTGGATCTTCCGCTTTTTCAATTAATGAATACACATTTGACATTGTTAAATCTCGTAATCGTTTAAATACAGACATTCAAATTCCTCCTATGATATACCTCATATTTTAAATTCACTACTGGGAAAAATAAAAATCTCCCTTAACAGTAAAGAATAGTCATTTTTACAGCCTACGTGCTTATTATAACAAAATGAAGATGTCCTTACATGTTATTTCCAAAATACATCCAATATAATATGACATTCTAGATACAATATTGCATTTCTAATATATTCTCATTATTTCTCTTTGAAATTAACTTACTTTTGCGCACTTTCACTAAATTACATAAGTGTAATGTTACTGTAAGCTAACTCGATAGTTACGTTTCCATATTTCTTATACACTAATACAAGAAGCAGCAAACAAGCTTCTCATCATTTCAGAACTAATACAAAAATGTATTTACTATAAAACAGATAAAAGGAGAAATCATCATGAAAAAATTAGTAGGAATCGGATTAGCAGCAGCAATTTCATTCGGAGCATTATCAGGTTGTTCTTTATTAGGAGAAAAAGCGAACGGCTTTGTACTGTACGGAACAGAAGATCAAGTAACACAAATTGCAGATAAAAACAAAAAAGAAGTGAAAGAAAAAGACTTCTATAAAATGAAAATGACAACATTAGAAGGTAAAAAAGTTCTTGTCATGGATAAGAAAACTGGTGAAGAACTCGTGAAGAAAGAGTTACTTAGTAAAGTTGATGAAAAAGACGATACGAAACCACTTGATAAATTACCGGCTGTAACAACAGAACAAGGTGTATTATTTGCAAAAGAGAAAGTAGAAAATGCTACACTTGATGGGGCAAAATTAAAATATGAAGGCAACACAATTATCGGTAGTGGCCGTGCATATGCCGACATGTTCGCGGTTGTTGATGATGCAACATACGGAAATGTAAAAGGCGATGAAAAATCTGTTGGGGTATTAAAATTCGATAAAGATCCAAGTAAAGAATTCCCTGGAAAAAATGGTGTAGAATCATCACAACTTGTAAAAATTAAGAAGTAATAAAAAAAGCTTTGCGACATTCGCAAAGCTTTCTTCTATTTATGAGCAACTTGCTCCATATCCGGACTACAAGTTTGTGACTGACATGACTTATTTAAAGAACATGCCGCGCATTTTCCTTTTTTACTTCTCTTTACAAAATGAACTAACGTGTATGCTGCATAACCAAAAATGATAGCTCCAATTATAATATTGACCATCATCGTAATACATCTCCTTCTAGAATCCGAGTAAGGATCCAACTTGATATATAATGAGCGTTAATACATAAGCAACTACGAGTGGATAAACGACTGAGAAAATCGTCCATTTCGCTGATCCTGTTTCACGTTTAATAACGGCTACTGTCGCTAAACACGGAACATATAATAAAATAAAGAACATAAATGCATATGCTGATAATGCTGTATAATGTGCTCCCATTACGTTTCCAAGCACCTCTTCTTTAACTGCATAAATAATTGCCATTGTAGAAACGACAACTTCTTTTGCTAAAAATCCTGTTAAAAGGGATGCTGCAGCTTGCCACGTTCCAAAGCCGAGCGGTGCAAATAGTGGTGCGATAAATCCACCAATCATTGCTAAGAAACTGTCTCCCATATCAACACCAAATCCTGATGGACCTGCATAATTTAATAGCCAAATGACAACAGAACCACCGAAGATGAATGTACCTGCTTTACGAACAAATCCTTTCCCTTTCTCCCACGTACTTAGCCATAACGTTTTCGCTTGTGGCACGCGGTAAGGCGGTAATTCAATGACGAAAATAGATTTTTCAGCTTTTAAAATGGTAAGAGACATAATCTTTGTAACTAATAACGCAAGAACAATACCTGCAACATATAAAGAAAACACAACAGTTGCCTGACTATGAGGGAAGAATACTCCCGCAAATAATGCGTATACAGGTAAACGTGCCGAACAAGACATAAATGGTGTTACAAGAACTGTAAGTAAACGTTCTTTTTCTTGTTCAATCGTTCTCGCTGCCATAATACCTGGAACATTACATCCAAAACCGATGATCATCGGAATGAACGCTTTTCCGTTTAAACCGAAGAACTCCATAATTCTATCCATAACAACTGCAATTCGCGCCATATATCCTGAGTCTTCTAATAATGAAATGAAAAAGAATAGTGCAAAGATTTGTGGAACGAATACTAATACAGCACCAACACCGGCAATAATACCTTCTGTAACGAGTGCTTGAATAAAATCAGAAGCTCCAATACTTGTAAGTCCAGCCGTCACCCAATCCGTAAGCTGGCCACCAAAAAACTCATCTAACATATCCGATAAAGGTGTACCAATCCACGTAAACGTAACCTGAAAAATAAAAAACATAACTGCTAAAAAGATTGGAAGTCCTAAAATTTTATGTGTAATTAATCTATCAATTTTTTCTGAAAAAGGAATTTTTCCTTCTTTCTCATGCTTCATAACATTTGTTTTTAACTTTTCAATATACGCTTCACGAGTTTTGTAAATGTGCTCTTCTAACGTACAATCAAGTCTTCCTTCTAAGCGAGATCGAATGGCTATGAGTTCCTTATAAATTGGTAATGCTTTCATTTCTTTTTCTACTACTTCGTTATTGCTTAAAAATTGAAGTGCTAACCATCTCGGATGCTCGTAATTCGCTGTCTCTAAAAGAGCAATTACTTCTCCAATTCCTTCATCCATTTGTACACCATATGAAATAAGGAATGGCTTTTTCTCTTTTTTGTCATTTTCTTTAAGAGTCGTAAGCAGTTCTTCACAGCCTTTTCCACTTCTTGCAACAACAGGAACGACTGTTACACCTAATAGCTCTGATAATCGTTTTACATCAATGACAATTCCTCTTTGCTTCGCCACATCAACCATGTTTAAACCAATTGAGACTGGCTTACCAAATTCAAGTAACTGCAACGTTAAATGCATATTTCTTTCAAACTGCGAGGAATCTACGATATTTAACATATGATTAAATTCTTCTGTTAATAGAAAGTTTGTTACAACACCTTCATCACGTGAAACTGGATTTAAATCATAAACACCTGGTAAATCAATTAATGTTCCTTGTCTATCTTTTAATTTACCAACCTTTTTTTCTACTGTTACACCGCTCCAGTTTCCTACGTATTCATAAGAACCAGTAAGTGCATTAAATAATGATGTCTTCCCTGTATTCGGATTCCCTAGCAAAGCTACCTTATTCACGCTAATTCCACCTTTATCATTTTCGCGTCACAATGACGAATACTAATTAACTGTCCACGACACTCCAATGTACAAGGACCTTTGAACATCGCTTTCTGTTTCAGGCGAAGTTCGCTTCCTTCAGCAAGACCGAAAGCAGCTAGTCTACGCTTTAATAGCTGATCTAAAGACTGAATACTTTTTACTAACACTTTCTCTCCAATTTTAATATCTACTAAGCTCATAACCTTCCCCCTCAGAAGAGAATGATAATTATTTTCAAAAAAATTATACCACACCCAATTTCTCTTGTACTATACCCTTTTGCTTCATATTTATTAACATTTCGCTACAATTCTATTTCAATTATTGTCATACTGTATTCGTTTGCCATTCTCATCCATTTCGCTTACAATAAACAATAACAAATAAAGAATTTCGTTATCGCTGGGGGAGCCATGCCGCTGAGAGGGAACACTTCGTTCCGACCCTTCGAACCTGTTAGTTAATGCTAACGCAGGGATTGTGCAAACGTCCGAAATACATACCTCATTTTTATTTACGTATTTCGTATCCTCCTATGATATCTATTCTTTTTTGTACAACTTGGATTTAGGGGGAGACAACATGCGTAACACCAATTTACAAGCGATGATCGAATCTGCTATTCTTGCAGCCTTCGCCATGATTATCGATATTTTACCATTATCACTTAAACTTCCAACAGGCGGTTCTATCTCATTCGCTATGATTCCTATTTTTATTATTGCTTACCGCTGGGGCTTTAAATCAGCTTTCTTAGGCGGTTTAGTTTGGGGACTATTACAAATTGTCGTGGGAGATGCTTATATTTTAACACCTGTTCAAGCATTCATTGAGTACTTCATTGCCTTTGCTTTTATCGGATTTGCTGGCTTATTCTATCGTCCAATTCAAAAAGCACTTTTAACATCCAATGAAAATAGCTTAGAACAATCAAATTTAGGTAACCGTAAAGACAAACCTTCATCAAAACAAAATCAGGGTAAGAAAGTCCTTGCTTATATTATCCTTGCTACATTTATCGGTAGCTTTGCTCGCTATTTCTGCCACTTTATTGCCGGCATTATTTTCTGGGGACAATATGCGCCGAAAGGTCAATCAGCTGTGTTATATTCATTAATCGTAAATGGAAGTACAATGCTTGGTTCTTTTATTTTATGTACCGTTTTACTTATATTTTTATTTATTACTTCACCACGCTTATTCAAGAGCATCAGTGCTTATCAAATGAATACACAAAAAAAGGGCGCTTAATGAGCGCTCTTTTTTCATATCGTAATATCAATTAAAAATACAATAAATGCGCAAAAGAAAATAAATACCATTATACTTAGCCAATTGCTATGCACGGTTCATCGACTCCTTACATAACCTCATTTTCTAAACAAATTATACTGATTAAAAATAAAGATTAGGTAAAGATAATATGAAAATAAATTAAAAAAGCATAGATCATATTGTCTACGCTTTTTTCGGTAAATAGAAATAAAATAATACACCATCTTCTGTATTTTCTACCCCATATTCAGCATCATGTAGTTCTAAAATATTCTTTGAAATAGCAAGCCCAAGCCCCGTCCCACCTTGTGAACGCTGACGAGCTGTATCCACGCGATAAAAACGATCCCAAATTTTATCTAATTGCTCTTCTTCAATATGAGTACCTTTATTTTCAATGCACACTTTTATACGATTCTTCTCATCTATTGTAGAAATAATAATATCCTCTTTATTTGGTGTATATCGTATAGCATTCGTAATGAAGTTCACGATGACTTGTTCAATCCGGCCTTGATTTGCAATCACTTCAAATGAACTTATATTTTTATGAATATGAAGTTCTTTTTTCTCTATTTCCACAGATAGATGTTCACATATACCTTCAATTACTGTATCAATATAAAACGAATCTTTTTTCATTTTATATGTACCAGATTCAAATTTAGCTAACTCAAGCATATCCAAAATTAACGTATCCATTTTGTCTACTTCTCTCTCCATTGCCTGAAAATAATACTCTTTTTTATGTTCAGCTACCCCGTCTTTTAAAATAGAAATACAGCTTTTCATAATACTTAGCGGTGTTTTTAATTCATGTGAAACACCAGAAATGAATTCTTTTCGCGTCTTTTCTAACTTTCTTTCCTTTTCAATATCTTCTTCTAACTGTCCAATATGCGAATGGAGTTTATTTGATAGCACATTAATATTTTTCGATAAATCTCCAATTTCATCTTTCGAAGTAATCGGTATTTTTTCTGTGAAGTCTAAATGCGCTATTTTCTTTGTTGTATCATTTATTTTCAATAATGGCTTTGCAATTTGTTTTGAGTAATAGAACGAAGCTAAAAAAATAAGAACGACTACAAATGCAATGATATAGATATAATAATCTTGCACCATTTGTACAGCTTCATCTACCGGCTGTAAAGAAGCCATCGCATAAATATATGTTACCGATCCGTCTTTTTCTTTTATTGGTTTCATTAATAATTTATATTTTATATCATTCTTTTCGTAGTCCATTGTCTTTGTTGAATACTCTATTTGATTACTCTCTTTTAGTAACACATCCGTTTGAAATTCTTTTATACTATCCAAAAATAAAGTGTTTTTATAAATTGGATTTACGGGGCCTTTTACATCTGGAAACTGTACTTTCGTAACACGCCCTCCTATGTAAACATCTGGTTCTTGAGCAGCTTGCTCCCGAACAGCCGGCTTCTTTTCCTTACCAACTTGTTCCACAGCTGCTTTCTTTTTCTCCTCATTTAATTTACTCATTTTCTCATTAAATGCTTTTTCTAACGGTTTATTAGATCCGCTTAAATTCTGCTTAGATAAAGAAAAAGAGAATGGAATAAAACTATCTTCTTTTCTCACTCCAGAAAAATAAATTTCTTGCCCTAAAAAATGCTCCGATAATTTATTATCAATCTCCTCTATATTGACGAGATTGCCTAAAGGAATTTTAAATATTTGTTGTCCAAAGCTCTTTTGTTGCCTACGATCTATCGTTACCTCAAAATAAAAATCATCTGCATGTTTTAAATTCCCGTTCTTATCTAATGTCGTAATCCACGTATTATTTTCTCTTAAAAAGTCTTGCTCTAGTTTCTGAATTTCTTCTGCATTTCCTGCATGATTTAAATAGTTCTTCTCAAAGGAATTTAAATTCACTTTAATATCTTCCACTTTTCGATTCGCATAATATTGTTTAAAAAATATCGTTTGTCCAATAAATATCGTCGCTAAAATTAACATGCATAATGCTGTTGTAAGAGTAAATAATTTTAGAACAATCCCTTTTCTCATATATTCCCCTCAAATTTATAACCAGTTCGTACTACAGTTGTAATATACTTTGCTTTCTCTCCTAATTTATTTCTTAAATTACGAATATGGCTATTCACCGTTCGATCATCGCCAGCAAATTCATATCCCCAAATTCTTGAAATGAGTTGCTCTCGCGTTAAAACAATTCCTTGATTTTTCATGAAATACGCTAATATTTCAAATTCTGTATGCGTTAAATTAATATCGGTTCTATCTACCGTAACAGTGCGAGACGGAAAATGAACGTGAATACCGTGGATTGATAATGTATCATCTTCATTCTCTAAAAGTTGCTTTGTCACTTTTCTGCTTTCTAATAACCTTTTCGCTCTTGCTAATAAAATTGGCGGACTATACGGCTTCGTCACATAGTCATCTGCCCCAAGTTCAAAACCGAGTAACGTATCGTCTTCATCTACGCGCGCCGTCAGCATAATAATAGGCACCTCGGACGTCTTTCGAATTCTTCGGCAAACAGACCATCCATCGAGTTCTGGCAACATAATATCTAAAATAACTAAATCAACCTCTTCTTCTTCAAATACAACTAAAGCCTCTTTCCCGTCCCTCGCTTCAAACACTACATATTGCTCACTTAAAAAATAATCTTTTAATATTTCACGTAATATGTCTTCATCTTCAACAATTAAAATATTTTTTGACATAATTTATATATCCCCCTCCCGCTTTCAGAAACTATAATTTCACTTTGAATAACTGCCAGTTAACTTCGCCTCGATAATATATCTATCTGGTGCATTCCCTATATAATTAAATGGGTAACAAGTTGTCAGTGTTAATATCGGTTCTTCTTTTTTTATAATAACAGTACGATCATCCGCATGAGTAATCCATGTCTTTTGAATTTCATATGTGTACGTTTTATTATCATACTCTAAGACAAGGGTATCCTTTTCTTTCAACTCTCCTAAATCTGTAAATACAGTATCTCGATGTCCACTTAGTACAGTATGTCCCCCTCCAGATGGAGTTGTCGTTAAATCACTAACGAACATACCCACTCCTTTTTTCAAAGTCGTATCATCCGCTCCCCAATATATAGAAAACTTCTTCTTTATTTTTGGTATGTTTAACATCGCTACCTTTTCTCCTTCTTTATGTTCTGTTTGAGAAGAAGGCACTTGAGAAGTTACAGGTGTTTCACGAGAAAGTTGAGTATCTTGTATATTTTTAAGACTCTTTATTTCTTCTGCAGTTAATTGCCCGGCAGAGCTTCTTCCTTTATACCATTCCACAGCATAATAGGATCCCATGAATAGCCCTATAGCCATCAATATGATACCGATATAATTGAGTAACTTCATTCTTCATTCCTCCATGCCAAAAATGGTAGGAGTAACCTACCATTTTTAATATATGAAATTATCCCATTCTTTATAGGAAAATATTTTATTTACGCTTTAATCTTATTGCGACGATTCAAACCAAATAATGTACCTACCGCTACAAGACATGCACTTAATCCCATCATTGCTACATTATTTGATGCTGTATTTGGTAATTTTTCACCTTGTACAACTGGCTTTGCTACTTCTTTTTTAGCTACTTCATTCTTTTGCTCGGCTTTTATCGCTGCTTCTTTTTTTGCCATATCTTTTTTTAACTGTTCTTGCGCTATTCTCTTTTTCTCTTCTTCACTTTTTTTCTCAGCTTTTATTGCTTCTTCTTTTTTAGCTTTATCTTGTTGCACTTGTGCTTCTTCCTTTGTTACTGTTCCAGTATCTGCACTCGCTACTGAAGAATATCCTACTGCTAAAAGTGCCATTGCACAAATTGGTAATAGTCTCTTTTTCATTTTCATTCTCTCCTTATATTTTATTCTCATCAACTCGCACCGGATGTATTACTAGAATAAGCAAGAGATATAAATATAAGATGCAGATGAAATATATTTCATTTAAAGATTTCATTGTAGAAAAAGAAAAAAACATCGCAATATATACGATGTTTTTTTCGGGTGTGTGTCTCAATTATTTACATGTTACTTTCGCGTGATTTGGAAGTAGAACGGGCTGGAGCGATAACTAATTGTCTCGGCTCAGTTTTCTTGAAGTGATTTTTGACGTTACACTTACGACGTTGAACAACCCACGCTTTAATAGGGTTTGTTAAAATAATCTTTTGCTCTTCGTTAGGGGCCTCTTCTTCAAACCTACAACTCTCGCTCCATTTATTCCATTTCATTGTAAATTTAGAAGAAGAATGATCATCTTCACGATCAAACAAGTGCAAAAAATCCATTTTTCCATCTAGCATTACGGTGTTACTAGTCGCTAAAAAAGAAAAGGTCGTCCAACGTTTCTCCATGCCCTCCTACTCCTTTTTCACATATAGAGTGCCTAAAACTTAATTTACCTAAAATATGCTTGCCTTTTACCTTACACCTATAGTTTATCCAAAATGCTATTATGCAACTATCGATTTGCCTTACAACTACCTTACATTTTTGTAAGAAACAAAAAAACCTTCACTCTATATAATGAAGGTTTCTTACTTTTTATCTATATGATCTCTCATATCATCAAGTCCAGCTTCTTTTAGCTGCGACATCATACCGTGCGAAATTGCTCCTAACACTAAAGTCATTCCAATTAATGAAATACGAATCGCAGGTACATCAATTACGTAAGCCAACAGGCCAAGAACAATTGTTAAAAGTAATGCTTTTATAAATGTTACACTTGTGTACTGTTTCTTCTTCATCATATTCACCCTTTATGGAAGCGTTTTCTTAATATACTTAGTATATCATATCATCAGATGATTTTGTCGTTATCTTTGTAAAAAATTACTATCTCCTTTGACTTTTTCTATTCTATCCTTTACAGTCGAAATGTTCATAAGTTTTACACTGTAGGAGGATTACAATGAATATTGAAATAAAAGACACTTTAATTTCTGAAGAACAATTACAAGAAAAAGTAAAAGAACTAGCACTTCAAATCGAACGTGACTTTGAAGGAGAAGAAATCGTAGTCATCGCTGTACTAAAAGGATCTTTCGTATTCGCTGCTGATTTAATTCGTCACATTAAAAACGATGTAACAATCGACTTTATTTCTGCATCTAGCTATGGAAATCAAACAGAAACAACTGGAAAAGTAAAACTATTAAAAGATATCGACGTAAACATTACTGGCAAAAACGTAATTGTCGTAGAAGACATTATCGATTCTGGTTTAACACTTCACTTCTTAAAAGATCACTTCTTTATGCATAAACCAAAAGCGTTAAAATTCTGTACGCTACTTGATAAACCTGAGCGTCGTAAAGTGGACTTAAAAGCTGAATATGTTGGCTTCCAAATTCCAGACGAATTTATCGTTGGATACGGTATCGACTGTGCGGAAAAATATCGTAACTTACCATTTATCGCTTCAGTTGTAACGGAATAATATAATAAAATAAACTTTCATCAATTACTGGTGGAAGTTTATTTTCTATCACAATTCGTAAAAGACAAAGGGAGAGAAAAAAATGACAAAGACAAAATTTGAAAAAGTACTCCTCATCGTAAATCCGAAAGCTGGTCAAGGTGACTTACATACAAATTTAACGAAAATCGTACCACCTCTTGCCGCAGCTTTTCCTGATCTACATATCCTTCATACGAAAAAACAAGGTGATGCAACAAAATATTGCCAAGAGTTTGCTAGTAAAGTAGATTTAATTATCGTCTTTGGTGGTGACGGCACTGTATTTGAATGCACAAATGGCTTAGCACCTCTTGAAACTAGACCTACACTTGCAATCATTCCAGGCGGAACTTGCAACGACTTCTCTCGCACACTTGGCGTTCCGCAAAACATTGCAGAAGCGGCAAAACTTATTACAGAAGAACATATAAAACCAGTTGACGTTGCAAAAGCAAATGGACAACATTTCTTAAACTTCTGGGGGATTGGTCTCGTATCTGAAGTATCAAACAATATCGATGCAGATGAAAAAGCAAAGCTTGGTAAAATCGGTTACTATTTAAGCACAATTCGAACTGTAAAAAATGCTGAAACATTCCCAGTAAAAATTACTTATGACGGACAAGTATATGAAGACGAAGCTGTCCTTGTCATGGTTGGAAATGGTGAATATCTTGGTGGTATTCCATCCTTTATTCCGAACGTAAAATGTGATGACGGAACACTTGATATTTTCGTAGTCAAATCAACAGGTATTCAAGCATTTAAAGATTACATCGGAAAGAAACTATTCGAGGATTCAAATGAAAATGACATCTTCCACGTAAAAGCAAAATCCATTCATATTGAAACGAAAGAAGAAAAAGAAGTAGATACAGATGGAGAAAGTTCGCTTCATACACCTTGTCACATTGAATTATTACCAGGACACTTTACGATGATTTATAATCCTGCGGTTGTGTAAAGAAAAAAACGAGTGCTAGCACTCGTTTTTTCTCTTCTAATCTAGCTATGTCTTTGAATCATTTCTTGTATTTCTTTAACTCTCTCTAAAGTAATTCCATTTCTTTGTTCGATTGCTAAAGGATGCTCGGTTGGCTCTAATTCAACATACGGTGCCGTTCCAACTTCTCTTATATGTACATTTGTTTTTAAATTTAATGTTTCTGGATAAACTGGCATTTCTACAGATAACCACCCAAAATAAGGATCACTATTTTCTCGGCCTCTCTCATCCCACTTTTCTAATACTTCATCATAACTTTCTTTACTAAGTGATACCCAAACAGTCCATATGAAGTTTTCGTGGTAGTCAATGATAGGAATCTCTAAACAACCTCTAATAAAGTAATGCTCATCGTCCATTACGCAAAGTTCTGATGTTAAATGGAAGCGTTCCTCTCTTTCATGGGGCGCTACCTCGTAATAATAATATGGTGCTTCACTTCCGTAGCATAGAGGTAGTGCAAAACGATGCATTTGTACTTTTTCTCCGGATTTTCTTCTTCTTTTCATTTATTATTCTTTCTCCTATCCTTTTCAGTCACAATCAAACGCTACCCAATTTCTCCAATGCGTGTTAGAATCCTTCTTCACAATAATACGTGGATCTTTCTTCTCTATTGCAGCGGCTACTGATTGGAAGAATTCATTTTCACTTACTTTTTCGTCTTCAACATGTTTCCATTCTTCCGTTTCATACGCTAGTTCCCAATTACCTTCTAAACCGAACTCTTCTAAAATCTCTTCTTTACTCCACCATAATAATGTTCTAACTTCTTCATTAGTAGCAAGCATACGCATAAAGTATGTTGGATAATGCTCTGTCGTTTGTACTTCTATTCCATTATTTATATAATCCTCTTCTGTAAATTCATATTCAAAATGCTGCTCACGAATTTTTAAACTGCCGTTATAAATATTCGGCATAAATTCACCTTCATCATTAAATAACTCATAATTGCCATCATTTAATTGTAAAATGCAATCATCACCCATTGAATGAGTAATTCTATCTCCATATACTTGAATATCATTACATACACCTAATGAACCTACACCAACAAGTTGAAACACCATTAACCAATCCTTAGTATCTTTAAAGAAAAGAGAGAATTTCACTTGCGAAATATCCATATATTCATTATCAAAGGCAGGAAATTCATAGTTACTTTGCTTTTTATCTAATAGTTTTAAAATATCTTTTTGCATATGTATCATCTTCACCCCGATATAAACAAAAATATTTTTTTAATTTCACTAGAGTATAACATAACCATACTTACCTGTGACATTCTAATAAAACTACTAAAAAATAGAAGAATGGCTTGTTTGCATACTCTAGTTCTTTTTATGTACAATGAAGGAAAGAAGTACCTTCATATAAGGGAGAGGACAAACTTTGTTCAACCAACAGTTAGTTAATTTACGCATTGATTTTGCATTTAAACAATTGTTTGGTACGAATGGTAGCGAAGATATTCTAATTGCATTTTTAAATGCTATGTTACAAGAGTCTTTAGAGTCGCCCATTGCTTCTCTACAACTAGAAGATCCACATTTACACAGAGAATATGAAGAGGATAAGTTATCTATTTTAGACATTTCAGCGACATTAGACACAGGAACAAAAGTTAATGTAGAAATACAACTCAATAATAATCACGATATGGTTAAACGCAGTTTATATTATTGGGGAAGGCTATACACATCTCAACTACAAAAAGGGATGCCCTACAGTGCACTTCACAAAACCATCACCATAAACTTACTAAACTTCGCAATGTTTTCGGAACACCCAGCCTTCCATACAACGAGCGTATTATGGAATACACAACAAAAAAAAATCCTGAGTGAAGACATAGAAATCCACATTATAGAAATTCCAAAGTTAACTGAACAATGGCATGAAGAAAAAGTAAATCCGTGGAAAGATCCATTTGTTCGTTGGCTTTTATTGCTTTCAGCAAATGAGGATGAGCACTTAACTAAACTATTGGAGGATATTGCTATGAACCAAGACCCTATTTTACAAAAAGCAATAAATAAATGGGAACGTATGAGTCAGGATTCTTCTTTCCGACAAGCCTATGACGCAAGGGAGAAAGTTTTAATGGATGAAGCAGCAAAATTCGCCCATGCAGAGACAGAAGGAATTAAAAGAGGAATGGAACAAGGAATTAAAAAAGGTATTGAAAAAGGCATTGAAAAAGGCATTGAAAAAGGCATTCAACAGGGGAAAATTCAAATGATTAAAAATATGTATGATCTTGGTATACCACTTGAAACGATTGCTAAGGCAAGTAAATTAAGTTTGCATGAGATTGAGCATATTTTAGGACATAAATAGTCATAAAAAAAGAGCTTGAATAGTTTCAAGCTCTTTTTTATCAACTCTCCTCAATATCATCCAATTGAGTCTTATAACATTCATCACACTCTGGCCCCGTAGGAAGAATCCCTCTTTCATCAGGTAATAAAACCCTCAAAACTTCTCGATCCATCTCTACGAAAGACTTCATAATAATGGGATATCCTTCAATAATATTCGTATACTCAATCCCTTGTTCAAACTTTTTTCCGCTCTTTATTTCTTCTATTATGGTACAAAAAACACTATGCGCGACTTCAGGATCCATATTTAATGCTATTTGTAAATCTTGATGATTAAAGTTATCTCTTAGACCATGTGTATGATAATTAGCATGGATGCCATCAATATCTTCTGCTAATATGCTATGCATGTACCATCCATACTCTTGTAGCATATTTTCTTCCCATTCATCTGCATCCTCTTCTAAATCTTCATCAAACAAATTCGGATCATACCACACGTCCTCGTAATCTCCAGCAATTAAAAATCTCCAACCAGGTGGTAACCCTAAATACTTCTTTATTTCAGGTGCCCATTCATCAATATGTTGAACGTGTAAAGGAAGAAAGAAATCTTCTTCTGTCCCCATTTCTTCACCAGCCCAAATGTACCAACCTGTCGTTCCGTTTTCTATAGGCATTCGTAACCCATTAATCGGAGCGATACCATCTTTCACATTTTGCGCTATTCCTAATTTCAAGTCATTCGGAGATTCTACATACTCCGCTTTATATTTATCACATATACTCCTCTGTTCTTTTATGTATTTTTCCATCCTTTTAGCACACTCCCCAATTTTTGAAAGATAGATTTCTTTGCCGAAGCACTCTCTAACTTCCATACCCCACACGGATTATAAAATGGATCCTCTTGTTCATAACGTTTATCTATATAATGAGATAAAAGATACACTGGAGCATCTTCTGTGAAACTAATTGTATCTCCATCTTTCAAATTAGGTTTTTCCAATATATTATGTAGGTTAAAATCATTTAATAAATCTACAGCTACTTCCGGATCTATCCCTCCGTCTAAAACAACGTCTGGTCGATTAAATGCTTGCATTCCACATGAATAGTAACCGTCCTCTTCATCTCCAACTAAAGTTACAAGGTGCGAATACATCGGGAATATTTCCTTATTCTCTGCAAGCTCTTGCCATTCTTCTTTCGAATAAGCCACACCTGCTGTTTCAACTTTTAAAGCAAGTCACCCTGCATTTAAAAGTTCCATTCCTACATCAATTACTTCTTGTAATCTCTCTTTATCGTCAACTTTGGCAATAACATACACTATATAAGTATGCTTCTCCAACTCCTGAAGCAATTCTTCATCAAAACGCTCACCACCTGCATAGAAGAAAGCCTCTCTCAAAGAAGGGTCTTGTTCATATATATCAATTTCAAAGCCAATCTCTTTCTCCTTATGGTGCATAACATTTCCCGCTAATATATAGTTACTTTTACTCACAACTTCTTGTATTAATTCTGTTCTATCTTTCCATAAACCAGGTACTCCAATAACGATTTGTGTCTCCATCATATGCACTCCAATTCTCATCTATTTTCAATCTATTCTTTCAATCTTCCAAACTAAATTAGCTGGGATATCTTTCTCTAAAAAGGTTAACATCCATACAGTTTTTCCTTTATCATTCATCAGTAGCACTTTATGATTTAACTTCCAAGCCACTTCACTAACATGATGAAACATCTTATACATATCTTCTTCTCTAATAAGCTTTTCCTTTTTGATTAACCGCCTCGTTCTATACTCTCTTATTTCTAAGTACACGTCAGCATAAGCCACTTCATGCTGACATGTTATACTACATACGTATTTTTTATTCGGACTACTCTTTTTTATATATACGAACTCGTTTCTATAATTCAATTCTAGTATCTTATTCTTCACTTTTTCTAACTCTTCTATATCCCAATCATATTTCACAGCTAAACGCTTCATTTCAACATGAACGATTTGAAGGGCTAATTCTTTTTTCTCTCTATCTGATAAATATGGAAAACCCTTCACACTCTCATACTCCACAAAAACATTCATATATTCAGGGAAAATTCTATATTTCTTCTCCCACTCATCGAGTAATGAAATATCATCCACACAATGAATCAAAATCCCTTTCTCATAATCCATTCTTAACTTTGGCATATGTCGACAATATAAAGAAGTAATACTGCTCGTCTCTTTACCAAAAGAGATGTCTTCATCGTAGTTGCTTGTAGATGTTAACTGTAATGCCTCTATGTTTCTGGTATGCTCTTTTACTTTTAGAAAACTCAATTGTATATCTCTTATAACCGGCATTTGCTCTCTCCTCTTCGCAATACAACTATGAAATATCTTTGTTAATACGCCTTAATCAATTTCAAGCCAGCCCATTCCCATAGAAAGAAATAACAGTCCGATTACCAAAAAGAGACCCCCAGTTAAAAAATAGAATGGCGCTCCGTGCAATGGATCACTAAATAACTCTATCAAATTTCCAGCTACTACTTTCCATTTCTCTCTCTTTGAATTTTTTTCTTTTAATTCTTTTACAAATCGATAAATACTGAAGCTGATTAAAGTGATACCAATTAATAAACATCCTGCTATGATAAGAATTTCCAAATGTAACACTTCATTTAAATACCATTTTCATGCACACCTCATTTTAACTAAAAAAAGCGAAAGAGAACATAATTTTCACTATGCTCTCTTTCGCTTTTTCAAAAACTGTATATCTTATTTTCATTTACTAACAATCCTGAAATAAGAACGAACTGTTAAGCAATAATAACCAATATAAATAACACTATACACCCCGATGCTAATTAGTAACGGAACTGCAATTTCATACGGAATAACTGTCGCTAATCCTTTGAGCGCAAATAAAGTGTGTAATATACCAACTACTAAAGGAATAAAGAAGATAAATCTCATTTGCTTCGCAATGGCTTTTTTCATTTCTGTTTTCGTGACACCGAGTTTTCGAAGAACGATGTAACGTTCACGATCTGCATGTGCTTCTGTTAATTGTTTGAAATAAATAATAGAGCCTGTTGCAAGTAAAAATACAAGTCCTAAGAATATACCACTAAACATCATTAACCCTGACGTTTCAATACCGCTGCGGAATATTGTATAGAAGTCACTGAATTGCTCTCTTCCTTCTGCATCTTCTTCCGATATTACTTTCTTTAATTTCTCCGTTAACACTTTACTATTTCTTTCGTCTTTCACATCAATATTTTTCACAGTATGAGAGCCAATTGTCTTCTTTGCTTGCTCATACACTTCATCCGGAACGACAACTAGAAGTTCATATAAGTTTGTAATGTTTTTTGCTTGTACATCTTTCACTTGTACTGGTGCTACTTCTTCAATTGGGAATGTAGCTTTTCGATTTTTATATACGCCACTATCTCTCTTACCTTCACTGTACATGCCATCAAATGCATACAATTCGTTCTTCTTTAAATCTAAAGTTTCTTCATTTAAATATTTTGCGATTGTATTAAATGATGATTGTGCGATAAGTTCTGTTGTTCTTGATTGTAATGAAGTGCCATCACCGTATTCTCCTACTACTTTTACCGTCTCTAATTCATATTGATGAATGACTTCATTCTGTCCTTCTTTTAAAATCTCATTTACTTTACGATCTAATTCCATATCTTTCTTTTCATAAGAATAACTAACTGGATGATATTTCTTCGCCTGCATATATGTGTTGTAATACATCGTTACAGAAGTTCCAACCGCCGTTAACGTTACTGCGCTTAATACGGCAATTGTTGCTAACGATTTTGCATTTCCTTTAATGCGGTATAGTAACTGAGACGTCGTAACCATTTTCATTCCGTTATAAAATGCGGATTTTTTATTTCGCACTCTTTTTAATACAAAAACGGTAAAGAACATAAATAATAAATACGTTCCAAGTACTGTCGCTAATAAAATGTAAAGTGCAAGGGGCATAAAGTTATCACCGCTCACATTTTTTATAGCCGTTACTGACAAGAAATAACCTGATCCAATTAATAATAAAGAAATGAAAGCCATTATTTTCGAACCTTTTGGCATGACTTCGCCTTCGTTATCTGCACGGAATAGCTCGATTAACTTAAATTGATAAATAACGCGGTATCCTTTAAACGATGTGTATAAAATGATGAGACAAAAAATAACTGTTGTATCTATAACCGCTCCAACTGGTACTTCAAAATGAACATTTACATGTAGCTCTAACATATTTAAAAGTAGCTTTAGGAATCCTTTTGAAAGTAAACTACCAATTACAATTCCGATTACTAATGATAATAAACCCATTAACATATTTTCATAAAACAGCATTTTACCTATTTCTTTTTTTCGAATACCGAGTAAAGAATAAAGACCTATTTCTTTCTTACGCTTTCGTGTAAAGAAACCATTCGAATATATAATAAATATTGCAACGAAAATAATGAGCATTACGCTCGCAAGCTGGAATCCTCGTCCAATGTTATCTCCAGCTTCACTTATTTGTGAATTGTATTGCAACGCCTTAAACGTAAAATAAATGACGATGCTAAAAATCATGGAAGCAAAGTATATAAAATAATCTTTAAAATTTCGTTTTATATTACGAAGGGCGATGCTAGATAAGCTCATTTGCCGCACCCCCAGAGATTGAAGACATCATATCAATAATTTGTTGGAAGAACTGTTTTCTTGTCATCTCTTTGCGATGTAATTCTTTATATAACTTTCCATCTTTAATAAATACAACTCGTTTACAATAACTTGCCGCAAACGCATCATGCGTTACCATTAAAATCGTTACAAGATCTTTTTCATTTAATGTCTTCATACTTTCTAATAAATCCGTCGCTGACTTTGAATCAAGCGCACCAGTTGGCTCATCTCCAAAAATCATACTTGGATTTGTTACAATCGCTCTTGATGCCGCGCAGCGTTGTTTTTGTCCGCCTGAAGCTTCATACGGATACTGATTTAAAATATGATCTATCCCAAACTTCTTTGCAATCTCCTCAACGCGAGATTCTACTTCTCTCGCCTTCACCTTTGATAAAGCAAGTGGCAATGCAATATTTTCTCGCACTGTTAACGTATCTAATAAGTTATAATCTTGAAAAATAAATCCTAAATGATTACGTCGGAATAACGCCAATTCATCATCATTCATCTTCACAATATCTTTTCCATCAATTAAAATCTCACCCTTCGAAGCTGTATCAATGGTAGAAAGTACATTCAAAAGTGTCGTCTTACCAGAACCAGACGGTCCCATAATACCGACAAACTCTCCTTCTTTCACTTGCAGTTGAATATCTTTCAACGCTTCAAACGTATTCCCGCCTGTATCATATATTTTCGAAATCCCTTTCGCTTCTAACATTGTTTTCATCTATTTGTACCTCCTGTTATAATTCGTGATGTTCTCTTTAAGCAACAGAATTCAGTATAGATACATTTTCTTAACAAATAGTGACGGGGTTTCTTAATATTTTCTTAAAAAGAAAAATCCAAAATCATAAAAAGCCTGCAGTTATTACACTGCAGACTTTCAAATGTTTAATAAATTGGTTAAGCTAAATATGCTTGTTGTAATGCCTCTAAACCATCTTTATAAATTCCATGGAATAGATTAATTGCCTCTTCATCAGTAACCTCTACAGGAGTGAAGCTACCAGACCATTCAACTAATGATGTGTTAGCATCTTTACCTTCTTTAACACGGATTGTAGATAAATAATTAGTTACAGGGAATGGTGCTTGCATAATTGAATATGTGTAGTAGCGCTCTTTCTCATTAAATGCTTCTAAACGTTCTACAATCGCATCGCCATCAGGATTAGCTAAATGACGTACACGTCCGCCTTCAGTTACTTTACTGCTAGGAATATACGGTAACCAATCTGGAAGTGCATCAAAACCTCCAATTAATTTCCATACTTGTTCAGGTGAAGCTGGAATTTCAATAGATGTAATAGTGTTTGCCATGTTAATTACTCTCCTTTTTATTTAACGTTGATTGGTAGTGGTGCATTAGCTGCAACCAATTTTTGTTCGCGCATTTCTTCCCAGAACGCTGCCGGAATCACTGTTTTCAATGCAGCTTGGTCTTCTGCAATTCGTTCCGGTTTACTTGCACCAGGAATAACAGCAGCAACTGCTGGATTAGCCAATGCAAATTGTAAAGCAGCAGCTTTAATACTGATTCCATGACGATCTGCAAGGTTTTTCATTTTATTAACTTTTGCAATGATTTCTGGTGACGCTTTTTGGTATTCGAAGTGAGCTCCTCCAGCAAGAACACCTGAGCTATATGGTCCACCAACAACAATGTCCATATTATTTTTTACAGCTGCAGGCATTACACGTTCTAATGCACGCTCATGGTCTAATAATGAATAGCGACCAGCTAGTAAAGATACATTTGGTTTTGCTTCTTCTAAGTCCAGCATAAGTTCAATTGCTTCTACTTTGTTCACTCCAAGGCCCCAGCCTTTAATTACACCTTCATCACGTAATTGCGTAAGTGCACGGAATGCTCCTGTTCGAGCAATTTCAAATTGTGAAATCCACTCATCTCCATAAAAATCTTGTGCTACGTCATGAATATAAACAAAATCTAGACGATCTGTTTTTAAACGTTTTAAACTGTCTTCAATAGAACGAAGAGTTGCGTCCGCACTGTAGTCATTGATAATTTTATTTTTACGACCAAATTCGAACAGTCCGCCTTTTTCACCTAAATCACGTGTAGATGGATCTTCCAATTCATCTGAAATAATTCGACCTACTTTTGTACTTAAGAAGTACTCGTCACGATTTCTTTTCGATAGTGCTTCACCAAGACGAATCTCTGCTAAACCAGATCCATAAAGTGGAGCTGTATCAAAGTAACGAACACCCTTATCCCAAGCAGCACCCACTGTTGCAATTGCTTCTTCTTCCGGAATATTACGGTACATATTACCTAGTGGCGCCGTACCAAAACCAAGTGTACCTTTTAATAAATCTTTCATTTAAAATCTCCTCCTAAAATTTATATAAAAATGATTAATGGATGTAAATAATGTGAAAAGGGATGACCGATCAAAGCACGATAGTTATGAAAAATAACGTATATGCTTTTTAGTTCTACACTACTCATTTCCCTCTCACGTATGTAATTATGTCTTATCTACAACACAATAAAAAGTACGCACTTTAAAGTGTTATAGATACTAATAAGTAACAATTTTATGTTTCAACGTCTGTAGCTCCAAAATAAAATTATTAAAAATGATTTTATTTAAAAAAATCCACTATTCTTGCCGAGGTAACTATAGAAATTATCAGTGGAACATAGAAAGTTGCTATTATTCTTCATAAAAAAAGGAAACAACGAAATGAAATATGTTCGTTGTTTCCTTTTTACCTTCTCTAAAATATTAAATTACATTTCGAACAAAAAGGAGCCGAATTCCCTTTTCTAATTTTCGCATCACATTTTGGGCAATATACATATCGCTCTTCTATCATTTGTCGCTCTATCATATGTAAGGATACTATTCTCATACTGCACATAATCCCAATTAATATAAGGCTAACAATGAGTAGCATACCTCTCGCCCTCCCCCTTTATCATTTTACCATAAAACAACAAACCCGATTCTCTCATCTAGAACCGGGTTTATACTTACAATCCTAACTTCACCTTCGCGCCATCAGGAATTATTTCTTCTTCTATTTGTACCTTATCGTGCACAGACTTTCCTCTCGTAATTACATGCCAGTAGGAACCTTTTTGCAATGTATCCACTCCATCAATTGTTATCTCTTTTTCGTTTCCATCCTTATCATATGTGTTCACTGTGTATGCACGGCCTTTATTTCCACCTAAATCTTTTCCATCGTTATCAATTACCGCATAACGATATTCTAATTTAAGAAACGGATTCATGGAATCTACTGTAGCACTCCCATTTAACAAATATGCCGCTCCTGCTATGATGACAAGTAATGATCCTAAAATAAATCTTTTCATCTATATTCCGCCTTTCATTATGTTTTTCTATAAGACCTTTCTAAGTATAGAGAGCATTTCTTAATAAAAACTCGTGCGGTTTCTTAACTTTTTCTTAATGTCACAGGGCTTTGCATCAGCACTTCGATAAATAAAGCCATATTAATAATAAAAGGAGGCTGCCGCCTCCTTTATTTACTCATCACTGTATTTCTTTTTTGTCTGTAAAAATAAAACACACTCACAATCAATGCAATACTCCCGCCAAAATACAAACCATACTCTATCGCAGCTGCTACAATCCTTTCAATATGTTGTCCAAATAAAGAACCGAGCACAAAATAAACGAGTGTCCAAACAAATCCTGTCGTATAAGAATACAATGCATACGTCTTAAATGACATGTTATTCATTCCAACTAAATACGGTACGATATGTCTTACAACTGGTATGAAATAGCTTGTAACTAACGCGTACTGTCCGTATTTATCAACCATTTCTTGTGATTTCATCAAATACTTCGCTTTTTTCTTTTTCACTAATTTATGGAGTACCTTCGTTCCAAAAACCTTCCCTAATATATATCCTAAAGAAAGCCCTGATACAACACCTAAATATGTTAATACGAATGAAGGAACAACACTTAATATACCTACTGAAGATACGAAACCACCACTCATAACAATCATTTCATCTGGAATTGGCATACCGATAATCCCTAACCATAAACAGAAAAATAAAGCCCAATAACCGTATTGTTCAATATAAGATAATAATTCATGTAATTCCATTATGCATATGCTCTCCTTAGTTCTTTTTTGCAACTAAAGACGTAGGCTGGCGGGAAATTGAGCCATACTTTTTCTAGTGTAATTTCAGGGAAGAAATGCTGTATAAACCCTTTTTTCACAAGTGAATATTGAAATGTAATGAACTCACCATTCTCATGTATCGCTTCCATCGCATTATTTAAAATGCGCTTTGAAACTTCTTCTGGTAAAGAAGTGAAAGGCAACCCTGATAAAACGTAATCAATGCATTCTATATTGAGCTCCTCCATATACTTCTTTATATTTTCAGCTGAACCGTGTACAACAATGACATTCTGCTCATCTTTAAACTTTCTTTTTAATTCTTTGAAAAATACTTCATTAATTTCAATAAGAAGAAATATCGTTTCCTTCTTTTTTCTCTTCATAATCTCTTTCGTAAAAACCCCTGTGCCAGGCCCTAACTCTACAATACATTTCGCTTTATTAAAATCAATTACATCGACCATTTTCTTTGCTAATATTTTTGAACTTGGCGCAATTGCACCAGTATGTTTTGGATGCTTTATAAATTCATGTAAAAATGTAATGAGCTGCATGTAAACCTCTCCTCATTCGTTCGATAGTTTTTAACTTGTGTCTAAGTATAACTATCGTTTCTTAATAAAAATTGAGGAAGTTTCTTAAGATTTTATGAAGAATAAAAAAAACAGCTATCGCGTGTAGCGATAGCTGCCCCTTATTACTTCGCACTCACAATCTTATAATAAGAACGAACCGTTAAGAAGTAATATCCAATATAGATGACACCGTATACTCCAATACTAATGAGAAGAGGAATCATAATTTCAAATGGTAATATATTTGATAAACCTTTTAGTGCAAATAAACTGTGTAAAATACCGATTACTAACGGAATAGCGAAGATAAAGCTTACTTGTTTTGCGATAGCTTTCTTCATTTCTTGCTTCGTTACACCAACTTTATGAAGGACAATGTAACGATCACGGTCAGCACTTGCTTCTGTTAATTGTTTAAAGTAAATGATTGAGCCTGTTGCTAATAGGAATACTAATCCTAAGAATAACCCAATAAACATCATTAAGCCTGTCGTTTCAAGCCCCATTTGGAATCCTGTATAGAAATCGTTAAATGGTTTTAAAACTTCTGATTCTCCAGCTGGCATAATGCTTGCTAATTTTGCTGTTAACTCTTTACTATTTCGCTCACCTTTTACATCAATATTTTTTACAGTACGCGTTTCGTTTACTTGTTTCACTTGCTCATATGTTTTATCAGGAACGATTACAAATAGTTCATTTAAATTTGTAAGGCTTCTATTATTTACACCTTTAATTTTTAATTCTTTTGACTCATTTCCAACAGGGAATACAGCTGTATTTCCTGTATAAAGAGGACCAAAATCAATTTTCTCAATATATAAGCTATCATATACGAAAGCTTCATTCGCACTCAAATTTACAGGTTCTACATCTAAGTGTTTCACATGTTTATTAAAGCTTGATTGAGAAATAAGCTGGTACTGATTCGTAACATTATAGTGTGTGTTCAGAACTTGATCAGCTCTTTCACCTTTAAATGTTCCTTTCACAGGAATCATTTCAACTTCTGATTCATATGTGACTGGGTGATTATTCTTCTCTCCAGCAAGTATTTCATTTACTTTTTTATCTAATGCTGCATCTTTTTTCTCATAGGAATAACTATACGGCGCAGCAACTTTTGATTGCGTAAATGTGTTGTAATACATCGTAACTGACGTACCAACCGCTGTTAATGTAACTGCACTTAAAATAGCGATTGTCGCCAATGATTTCGCATTTCCTTTAATACGATATAGTAACTGCGATGTCGTTACCATATTCATACCATTATAAAATGCTGACTTATTATTTCTTGCACGTTTCAATACAAATACTGTGAAGAACATGAACAGTAAATAAGTCCCTGCTACTGTCGCTAATAAAATATATAATGCAACGACCATAAAGTCTGCATACATAACTGCTTTCATGTACATTAGCGCTAAAAAATAACCTGAACCGATTAAGAAAACTGAAATTAATGCCATGATGACAGATCCTTTTGGCATTGCTTCTCCTTCACGTTCTGCACGGAAAAGTTCAATTAACTTAAAGCGATAAATTAAACGATATCCTTGAAGTGATGTATATAAAATAATCACAAAGAAAATAATTGCTGTATCAATAATAGCAGCCATCGGTACTTCAAAATGAACATTTAAATTTAATCCCATCATATTTACTAATAACTCAAGGAATAATTTCGAAAGGACACTACCAATCGCAATCCCGATTACTAATGACATTAATCCCATTAACATATTTTCATAAAAGAGCATTTTACCAATTTGTCTTTTACGGATACCTAATAACGAATATAAGCCAACTTCTTTTTTACGTTTACGTGTAAAGAATCCGTTCGAATATATAATGAACACCGCTACGAAAATGATAAGCATCACACTGGAAACTTGGAACGCTCCGCTAATCTTTTTAGAAGCTTCTGCTGCTTTTTCCATTTGTGAATTATATTGCAGTGCTTTAAATGTAAAATAAATAACGATACTAAAAATCATAGATGCGAAATATACAAAGTAGTCTTTAAAGTTCCGCTGTATGTTGCGGAGGGCAATGCTAGATAAGGTCATCAGCCATACCTCCAGAAATAGAAGACATTACGTCAACAATTTTTTGGAAGAACTGTTTACGCGTCGATTCACCGCGGTGCAATTCTTTATATAGTTCACCATCTTTAATGAAAATAACTCGTTTACAATAACTTGCTGCAAATGCATCATGCGTTACCATTAAAATTGTTGAGTTATCATATTCATTTAATGACTTCATACTTTCAAGTAAATCTGTTGCAGATTTAGAATCAAGCGCTCCAGTTGGCTCATCCCCGAAAATCATACTTGGATTCGTAACGATTGCACGTGATGCTGCGCAGCGCTGCTTCTGTCCACCAGATACTTGATATGGGAACTGACTTAAAATATGATCAATGCCAAATTTCTTTGAGATTTCAAGAACGCGGCGATCAATCTCACTCGCTTTCACCTTTGATAACGCAAGTGGTAAAGCAATATTCTCTTTCACTGTTAATGTATCTAATAAGTTATAATCTTGGAAAATGAAGCCTAAATGATCGCGGCGGAATAATGCTAACTTATCATCATTCATTTTCACAATATCTTTTCCATCAATTAAAATTTCACCGTTCGTCGCATTATCAATTGTAGAAAGAACATTTAGTAAAGTCGTCTTACCAGAACCAGAAGGTCCCATAATTCCAACGAACTCACCTTCTTTTACTTGTAAGTTAATACCTTTTAACGCTGCAAATTTATTACCACCCGTGTCATATACTTTTTCAATATTTTTTGCTTCTAATACTGTTTTCATCTCGACATCCCTCATTTCTTCTATTCTCTATTTTCAACTATATACACTCTCTACTCTTGCCACTATCGATGTTTCTTACACAAACATGACAGTTATGTAAGGCACATAAGTAAAGAAATCAAAAAGTTAACGTAATGAATTAAAGTACTTTGTTACTATAACATTGGGATATCATACCATCCATTCATTCTCCTTACAGGAACATTACAATTTTGTAAGGTAAAAAATGCACCTACAAAGTTGTGCACGAAATGTCGGATGGAGCTATTTCGTTCCTGCTATTCTATGTACAGAGGAGGTCATAATATGGATTCACTTAAAAATATGAATGCTGCAATGCGCTATATTGAAGATAACCTTACGAATGAAATTGATTTTAAAGAAGTTGCGAGGCTAGCTCTTTGTTCTGAGTATCACTTTAAAAGAATGTTTTCGTTTTTAGCAGGTATATCACTATCTGATTATATTCGCTGTAGACGTCTTACTCTCGCTGCCTTTGAACTAAAAAACAGCAATGTAAAAGTCATTGATATCGCTATAAAATATGGATACAACTCACCAGATTCATTCGCTCGTGCATTTCAAAACTTGCACGGTATAACACCTTCAGAAGCCCGAAATAGTAGCCATTCTTTGAAGGCTTATTCACCAATGACCTTCCAATTATCCATTCAAGGAGGAAATGAAATGAATTATCGAATTGAAGAAAAAGAGGCATTTCGAATTATAGGTATTACAAAACGAGTACCAATCGTTTTTAATGGTGTAAATGAAGAAATTGCTTCTATGTGGAAAAGTTTAAACCCAGAGTCTATTCAAACATTAAAGTCCCTTTCGAACATTGAACCTACTGGAATTATTAGTGCTTCTACTAATTTTTCTGAAGGAAGAATGGAGGAAAAAGGAGAACTTGATTACTATATTGGAGTAGCCACAACGAAGGATTGTCCAGAGCAATTCGCGCAACTTGAAGTCGCAGCTTCAACATGGGCTATATTTGAAGCTGTCGGTCTATTTCCTGATGCATTACAAAATGTGTGGGGGCGTATTTATTCTGAATGGTTCCCTTCTTCGAACTATGAACTAGCGGAAGGACCGGAAATATTGTGGAATGAACAGAAAGATATATCTTCTCCAAACTTTAAAAGTGAAATTTGGATACCGGTTTTGAAGAAGTGATAAAAAAAACAAAGCTGCTCTTCCCTAAAAGGAAAAGCAGCTTTATTTACATTTTCAACTCTTCTTTATAAATACTATATGACTTTATTGTTGATACGATAATACATATTAATATGATTCCAATCCCCATAAAAATATTAAATGGATCTGGAAGCAAAGCCCCGGCATATATACAAAGTGAACCTATTACAAATACCCTCGAAGCAAATCTATGTGTTTTTCTCCAAACTACAGGATTTTCTAATGTCCAGTCCATTCGAATGCCTACTAACCCGTTCGGCTTCGTTTGTTGCATGTAATTACCTAGTACAAGAAACAATGTTCCAAGTCCAAAATTAAATGCAATTGAGCCCGATGCAATATAATTAGACGCTGCTAATAGTGCAAATATGTTACATCCAAATCCGATAAAGAGAATGGCATAATTAATCGCTGAAAGAACTTTGGATTGCTGTGTAGACTTATCTTTTATGAATCCAAAAACTAGCCATATCATATAGAGCACTACCATACTACCTATCGAGAATGAACTTGCTTCTATTTTAGAAAAATATCCATCTACTACTCCTGCTGCATTATAATGGCGTGGAATTTGTTCTGGTAAATATGGCCATACAATATACCATCCAATTGCAATGCCAATAATTAAACTCCATGGTACTACGTGTCTTTTCATCCTCTCTCCCCCATAATTTTTTATTAGGCCCCTATTTCTTTTTTATAAGCAATATATGAATATCCCATCGTTAATCCTACTGCACCAATAATAATTCCAACCATTACGAAAGATTTCCACGCCACTGGTGCAAAAACACTTAAAATCATAATGATCCCCAATGCAACAAACACCTTTCCGCTAAAACGGTGCGTTTTTCTCCACACTTCTTCGTTACTTAATGTCCACGGTGTTTTTATACCTACAAAGTAGTTTGGTTTACATTGTGGTAAATAGTTTCCGATGACTATAAATAAAATACCCACTAATAATTCCGGCACGCGATTAATGAATAAATTGTATCCTAATCCACTTGTAATAATATCTATATTCCCTACAAATAGTAGCAGTAGTATCCCGTTATTCATCATCATAAAAGCTTTAGAAAACTTCTCGTAGTTCGCTTTCTTTGGATCAATCTTTGGTAACACGTTTAGAAAAATATATAAAACAATCATAATTCCAACCATAGAAAGCATTCCATACAATTTAGAAGAATATCCATCTACTTTACCGCCGCTCCAATGCGTTGCAATTGTATCCGGTAAATGTGGCCAAGCAAACGCCCAAGCTAAACAAGTTATAACAATTAATAAGATTGCAAAAAGATGCTTTTTCATTTCCCCTCTTCCCCCTTATTCGTAAATGTAAACACCCAAGTCAATAAATCTTGAAAGACCGTTGTGTTTAAAGAGTACATAACGAATTGCCCTTTCTTTTCATCTTGAATAAGTTCAGCATTTTTAAGTGCATTTAAGTGGTGTGAAATACTTGGTTTTGTCATATTGAAATGTTCAGCAATCTCACCAGCGGTTAGATCGCCTTCTTTTAATAAGTCTAAAATTTTTCGCCTTGTTGGATCTGCTAATGCTTTGAATGCTTGATTCAATGTCTTTCTTCCTTTCGATAATTAGACATTTAGATATTTATTTAGATATTTATCTAAATATTAAACCAATTAACGTTATTTGTCAATTTCATCCAGCGCCCTTTTTACTTTTCTCACTTTTAACCTATACTGTTTACTAGCTTATCTTTCAACATAATGAAAAGACTTGAAACACATGATACACTATAGCTACAATTGTTTTTTTGAGGAGGAATATACATATGTATAAAATTTTAATCGTTGAAGACGATCCAAATATTTCATCATTACTGCAATCTCACATTCAGAAGTACGGTTATGAGGCTGTGGTAGCGGAGAATTTCGATGATATTATGGAATCGTTTAACGCTGTGAAACCACATCTTGTTTTACTTGATGTAAACTTACCGAAATTCGATGGTTTCTACTGGTGCCGTCAAATTCGTCATGAATCTACTTGTCCAATTATTTTCATTTCAGCGCGTGCTGGTGAGATGGAACAAATTATGGCAATTGAAAGCGGTGCGGATGATTACATTACAAAACCATTCCACTACGACGTTGTAATGGCAAAAATTAAAGGACAATTACGCCGTATTTACGGTGATTATGCACCAAATATTTCTGAACGTATCGTTGAAGTAGAAGGTTTAAAACTATTCCCTGAACGTCCAGAAATTCATTTTGGATCTGAACAAGTTCTTTTAACGAAGAAAGAGGCAATTTTAGCAGAAATGTTATTATCTAAATTCCCTCGTACAGCGAGCCGTGAAGATTTATTAGCTGCGCTTTGGGATGACGAAAGTTTCGTTGAGGAAAATACATTAAACGTAAACATTACACGTCTTCGTAAAAAGTTTAATGAGCTTGGCATTGAGAACTCTATTGAAACAGTACGTGGACTTGGATATCGCTTTAACGCAACTTGGAGTGAATAAGCATGAAGCTATTTTTACGTGATCATTTTGCATTTTTTCTACTGTACGTATTAAACTTCGGTATCATTTTCGTTCTTTATGATGCAGTAGACGGATTTCAAAATAATAAATTTTACTTCGTCGTTTTAAGCCTATACTTATTTATTTGTTTCCTCGCTTATCGTTACGTTCGCAATCGTAGAATGTACCATAGATTAAGTGAGCAACCAGAAAAAATGGAAGATGCGTTTATTGAAAGAGCAACTGCTCCGATGCCTCACGGTGTCAATGAACTCGTACGTACGCAGTACCGTTTATTCCAAAAAGAACTACAATCGTATGAAGTAAAACAACAAGAACATCAATTATTCATTAACCATTGGGTACATCAAATGAAGACACCTGTTTCTGTTATGCAGCTTATGGTGCTAGAAATGGAAGACGAGCATTTAATTCCAAAGTTTAAAAAAGAATTAGAGCGTCTAAACCAAGGGCTTGATATGGCTTTATACATGGCTAGGTTAAATAACTTCCATGAAGATTTCCATGTCGAGACGATTTCATTAAAAGATACGGTAACAAAAAATATTAACGGATTAAAAGAACTATTCATTCGTAATGGTGTCTTCCCTGTTTTAGAAGTCCATTCTGATTTAAAAGTTGCTTCTGATGCGAAATGGCTAAAATTTATCATCTATCAGTTAATGACAAATGCTGTTCGTTACTCTGGGGAACGCGGAAAGAAAGTATTCTTATCTGCTTACCGAAACGGAAAAGATATTATTTTAGAAGTTCGCGATGAAGGTGTTGGTATTCCGCAAGAAGATATTCGAAGAGTATTTGAACCATTTTACACTGGGAAAAACGGTCGCGCGTTCGGAGAATCTACTGGTATGGGACTTTATATTGTAAGTAAAATTTGTGATTATTTAGGTCACTCTGTCAAACTAGATTCTGAAGTTGGTAAAGGAACGACGATTAAAATCATCTTCCACAACGCTGCAAATAATCAAGCAGAACATACGGAGAAGGTGACCGAAGCATGATCGTAACATATGCAAGCAAAATGTATGAGAACTCACTCTCATACATTTTTTGCAATACAACTACTTCTATATCTTCTAGCCGGAGGTATAATCTATGACATTTTGGCAATTTGCATTTAAAAACGTCACGCGCAACTCAAGAGCTTATTTTGCTTACTTTGTAAGTAGCTCCTTTTCCATTGCTGTGTTCTTTTCGTTTGCTGTTTACTTATTCCATCCGAAATTACAAAACTTTGACATGACCTCTGAAATTTCAGGATTAATGATATTTTCAGAAGTAGTAATTGTATTTTTCTCTTTCTTCTTTTTACTATATTCCATTGGTACTTTTTTAAAAGTTAGAAAAAAACAATTTGGTATTTTGACCATTTTAGGAATATCGAGAAAACAATTACATCGTCTTATTTTTATGGAGAATATGTTAATCGGGATTTTATCTATCTTTTTCGGCATGCAGTTTGGAGTTGTTTTTTCTCAATTTTTCTTATTAGTAACAGCCAAACTTACCCATGTTCCAGGAATATATTTATACGGGCCTACTAACGCGTTTATTTTAACAACCATTGTTTTCCTTAGTCTTTTTATCATTGTATCTGCATTCACACCAATGCTTATTCGTACAAAAAAAGCAGTACACCTTTTAAAAACAAATGGTGGAAAACAAAAAGAAAGAAAACCATCCATACTTGTTTCATTATTTGGTGCGATTTGTTTATTTGGTGGTTATGCGTTAGCTGGAAATCCTAAATATTTCGTATCAGTAAGCCCGCAAATCGGTGTTATATATATGGTTTCAAGTATTTTCGTTATCCCAACGCTTGTTACAATTGGAACATATTTCTTCTTTTCACAAATTAGTTTCTTACTTATTTATATTTTAAAGAAAAGAAGGAAGTTTTATATGAAACGGATTAATATGCTTTGGATTTCGGATTTAGCGAGCCGTATTCGAACGAATATTAATATGCTGTTTATTGTAGCGATGCTATCTACAATTGCTTTCACAATGATTACGTTTCTATATGGATTCGGGAAATTTATTAAGCTAGAGGTGAATAGAGCTTCTCCTTTTCCAATTTCTTATTTTTCTTATGATGCGAACCCTTTTGTTACAGAGCATTTAAATTGGCTTGAGCAACAATTACAAAAAGAGCATTTCCCCTATCAAAAAATAAAAGCTGATATATATGAAACACCACTAAAAGAAGATAAAGATATAGCTATTTATAATGACGTATACGCAATTAAGCAAAGTGACTATAACAAACTTGCAGATTCTTTACGAATGAAACAACTATTTATGGATGATAACGAAGCATATGTGCTAACAGGGACATCTTATAACACCATATTCAACGAATTTGAGCAAAGCTACAAAAGAGATTACATTACACTCTCTAGTACAAATACGAAATTACGAGTGAAAGGCTATGAGCATGTGAATGCAATTCCATCTGGATTTTCATATCAAACGATAGTTTTGCCTGATGTTATCGTAAATAACTTACCTAGCACCATAAAGCATATATCAGCATACAATTACAAAATTCAAAACTGGGAACAGACATATGAAATTGCTGATAATTTTATAGAAAAAGTGCAAAAAGATCGAAATAAATCCCAGTATGAAGGACCTCTTATTCGTTCCTTTGAATCAGCAGGATCGTTATACAAAATAACATCAGGCAGTGCTGCATTTTTCCTAATTGGGACATTTTTAGGAGTTATTTTCTTCATTGGAGCTGGTAGCGTTCTTTACTTTAGAATGTATACGGATTTGACGAACGAACAAGAGAAATATATAACGATTTCTAAAATCGGTGTAACAGATACAGAGATGAAACGATCTGCAACCATTCAACTTAGTATTTTATTTTTCATTCCGTACATTATGGCATCCATTCATACAATGTTTGCAACAAAAATGCTACAAGATGTAATTGGTTTATCTCTGTTCAAAGAGGTTTCAGCCGTTCTTATTATTTTTGGATTCGTTGAAATCGTATTTTTCATATTCATTCGTTCACTTTATATGCAAAAATTATCACAATACACGAGTGGACAAAATATTTAAAACAAACTTGATGAAAAGAGTATTTCTTATGCTCTTCTCATCTTCACCCTATCAGGAGGTTCAGGTGAATGACATTTTGGCAGTTTGCATTTAAAAACGTGACGCGGAACGCCAGAGCTTATTTCGCCTATTTTGTAAGCAGTGCGTTCTCCATCGCAATCTTTTTCTCATTTGCAGTTTATTTATTTCATCCTAAATTGCATATGACAGACGTGAATTATTCTCTGAACATATTAATGACAATTTCAGAAGTTGTCATTGTGTTCTTTTCATTTTTCTTTTTACTGTATTCAATCGGGACCTTTTTAAAAGTACGAAAAAAACAGTTCGGGATTTTAACAGTACTTGGCATATCTCAAAAACAATTAAAGCGACTCATATTTATAGAAAATATGTTAATTGGTGCTCTTTCTATATTTTTTGGCATTCAACTTGGAGTTGTCTTTTCACAGTTCTTTTTATTAGTTACCGCCAAAATTACACACGTACCTGGTTTATATTTATATCCGCCTACAAGTGCTATCGTTTTAACTATCATCATCTTTCTTGGGCTCTTCATTCTCGTATCATCTTTTACACCGATGCTCATTCGTACGAGAAAAGCCGTACGTCTTTTAAAAGAAGGAACACAACAAAAAGAAAGAAAAGCATCCGTGCTCATCTCTCTATTTGGTGCGACGTGTTTAATATGTGGATATGCGTTAGCCGCAAATCCGTTGTATTTTATGTCGCTAGGTGACATCATTGGGCTTTTATACGCCGTCTCTAGTATATTTGTCATCCCATCGCTTATTGCAGCTGGAACATACTTTTTCTTTTCACAAATTAGTTTTTTACTTATTCGTATTTTAAAAACGCGAAGAACGTTTTATATGAAACGAATTAATATGCTTTGGATTTCGGATTTAGCAGCGCGCATTCGGACAAACATTAACATGCTCTTTATTGTAGCGATGCTATCAACACTCGCTTTTACAATGATTACATTCTTATACGGTTTTGGGAAATTTACAAAGTTTGATGCAATTAGACAAAACCCTTTCCCGTTTACGTATTTATCGCATACTGAAAATACATTAGCTGATGAACATTTAAACTGGTTAGAGCAGAAATTTAATGAAGGGCACTTTACTTATACAAAATTTAAAACGGATATATATGAGGTATCTTCAGCTGAAGATAACACGCAGCTCTATTACGCAATTAAACAAAGTGACTATAATGTACTTGCTAAAGCATTAAATTTGGAAAAACTCACGGTAAATAAGAATGAATCTTATATTCTTATGAAAGACTTAGATGATCAAGTTATTGGAACACTTCACAATGAAGAAAAGAAAAATACTCTTACACTTACTCAAAACAATTTACAACTACAAGTGAAAGAATATAAAAGTTATAGCCCATTCCCAAACAGCTTAATATACCAATTACTCATACTATCTGATGAAAATGTAGAAGCCTTATCCACCGTTTCCAAACAAATGAGTGTATATAACTTCAAAGTTACAGATTGGGAAAAAGCACATAATATCGGTTCATCGTTTATAACAAAAATTGATAACGATAATGCAGCAATTCAAGCAGAGCACCCACCTTTCCATGCAAGTGAAGCGAGCGATTCTCTATATAAGAAAAAACTAAATGTTGCCTCATTCTTCTTAATTGGTACTTTCTTAGGTGTTATTTTCTTTATCGGTGCTGGTAGTGTTCTTTACTTCCGAATGTATACAGATTTAACAAATGAGCAAGAAAAATATATAACGATTACGAAAATCGGCTTAACTGAGACTGAAATGAAACGTTCAGCGACAATTCAGCTTGCGATTCTTTTCTTCGTACCTTACATTATGGCATCAATCCATACGATGTTTGCGACAAAGATGCTACAAGAAATATTACATCTCTCGTTCTTCGCTGAAATTACAGTCGTACTGTTGATTTTTGGAACAGTTGAAATTTTATTTTTCCTTTTAATTCGTTCCTTTTATATGCAAAAATTATCACAACACATTAAGTTTTAAAAAGTAGAAAGGTGATTACTATGGAAGAAGTATTACACATAAAAAACGTCTCAAAAGTATATGAGGGAAAAGTCCCTCATACTGCTTTAAAAAATATAAATTTACACGTGGATAAAGGGGAATTCGTTGCCATTATGGGACCATCTGGTAGCGGAAAATCTACATTTTTAAACGTTATCTCTACAATCGATTCTCCGACTTCAGGTGATGTCGTGATTAACGGAAAAAAACCGCACACATTTCGTAGAGAGAAGTTAGCTATTTTCCGTCGCCAAGAGTTAGGATTTGTTTTCCAAAACTTTAACTTACTAGATACACTAACAATCGGTGAAAATATCGTACTACCTTTAACATTAGATAATGTTCCATTAAAAGAAATGGATGAAAAGCTTGATAACATTTCAAAAAAGCTTGGAATTGATCATATTTTGGACAAGCGTATTTTTGAAGTTTCCGGGGGACAAGCACAGCGTACCGCAGTAGCACGTGCTGTTATTCATCATCCTTCACTTCTACTTGCCGATGAACCGACAGGAAACTTAGATTCAAAAGCGGCAATTGACGTAATGGAGCTATTTACGAAATTAAATAAAGAAGAAGATGCAACGATTTTAATGGTTACGCACGATCCGTTTGCAGCAAGTTATTGTAACCGTGTTATTTTCATTAAAGATGGAGAGCTTTACAATGAACTACACCGCGGATTGTACCGTGAGAAATTTTATCAAGAAATATTAGATGTTTTAGCATTATTAGGAGGAAGACGTGGATGACATTTTGGCAATTCGCATTTAAAAATGTCTCACGTAATTCGAAAGCATATTTCGCCTACTTTGTAAGTAGTGCGTTTTCTATCATGGTTTTCTTTTCATTTACTGTATACGCGTATCACCCGCGGTTACAAAGTGTACAAAGTTTCCAAGAACGTGATCCTCTAATGAACTTAGCTAGTACAGCACAGCTTGTGATTGTTATGTTCTCGTTCTTCTTTCTCTTATATTCAATTGGAACATTTTTAAATGTACGGAAGCAGCAATTCGGGATACTCACCATTCTCGGTATCTCACAGAGACAATTAAAGAGACTGTTATTTACTGAAAATATGATAATCGGGATATTGTCTATCTTTATCGGCATTCAAGGTGGACTTGTATTTTCTAACTTTTTCTTATTAGTCACTTCGAAATTAACAAACGCGAAAGGTCTCTATTTATATTGGCCAATAGAAGCGATTATCGTTACAACCGTAACGTTTATCATCTTATTTTTAATCGTTTCTACATTTACACCAATGTTTATTCGTACTCGAAAAACAACGAAGCTTATTAAGGGCGTTAACAAAGAGAAGAGCGAAAAAAAACCATCTATACTGATTTCACTATTTGCTTTAACTTGTTTAGGACTATGCTATTATATTGCTGGTTATCCGCAAGGCTACATAACGGAAAAAAATGCACAAAATGGATCTGTATTCTTTATCATATTATCTATTTTGCCACTCGTAGTAGTCGGAACATATTTATTCTTTTCCCAAACATTTCTTCTCTTTATCTTCATTTTAAAAAGACGAAGAAAGTTTTATATGAAGCAAATAAATATGTTATGGATTTCAGATTTAACTAGCCGTACTCGTAGTAATATTAATGTGCTCTTTATCGTTTCTATGTTATCAGCACTTGCATTTACGATTATTATCGGGTTATTTGCTGCAAACAATCATACGAAAGCACCCATACTAGAACGATATCCTATACCATTCACCTATACATCAGAAGGTATTAATGTATTTGAACAAAAGCATATTACTACGATTGAAACTGAACTTACAAATGCTAATTTTCAATATGACAAATATAAATTTACCGTTTTAAAAGATACAGCTTCAAAAGAATCAATTGCCATTATGAAAATGAGTGATTATAACGCAATAGCAAAGCAATTAAACAGGCCAGAAATCACTCTCGAATCTTCACAAGTTTATAATATTTCTCGCTATTCACCAGCGTTATTAAATCTCGTATCTAACCCATTTGCGAAGCAGAACACGATTACACTTGGCTCTAATAAAAAGGAATTTCAAATTAAAGGTTTTATTAATAGAGGAATTGAGCCCCCCTTTGCATTACCTCACTTAATAGTGATGCGAGATGAAGTAATTGAAAATATGATTCCTCATATTGAAACAATTACAGTTTATAACTACTTCGTGGAGAATTGGGAAAATGCAATTGTCCCAACAAAAAATATATTAAAAAGCTTAAATCATGATGAAGAAACTTTGTATGAAGCACATAAGGGTGAAGAAGATTTCATTAAACCATTTCATATTTATACAGCTACGGATGAACTCGTTCATAGTAAAGGAAATGCAGTTGCTCAATTCTTTATTTGGGCATTTCTCGGCTTTATTTTCTTTATCGGTGCAGCTAGTGTTTTATACTTCCGTATGTATAACGACTTAACGAATGAAAAACAAAAATATATTACGATTACAAAGCTCGGATTAACTGAGTCAGAAATGTTTCGCTCCGCAACGATTCAATTAGGAATTTTATTTTTCGTCCCTTACATTGTTGCTGGTGTTCACACATTATTTGCGGTTAAGTTTTTACAAAGCATGCTCGCTTTTTCTTTACTAAAAGAGCTATTAATTGTACTCACTTTCTTTGGGATTATCGAGATTATTTTCTTCTTCTTAATCCGTTCTCTGTACATTAATAAATTATCACAGCATATAAAAATATGAATAAAATAGCCTTGTGCAATATGCACAAGGCTATTTTCAATAGTTTTTAATAATTAGCAGCAATATCCGCCGTAGCCGCCAGCATAACCGCCATAACCGCCATAGCCACAACCGCCGCCTCCGCCGAAGCAGCTAGCACCGATGATAATTAATAAAATAAACAATACGATTAGAAGCGCAAAACCGCCTCCGCAACCATGTCTGCGGTTACAATCATCATGTCTGTGTTCACACTTTTCGCTCATTACCCTATTCCTCCTTTAGTATCATTCATAACAAGTTCACCTTGCTCTAAATGAGGGGATTCCATTTATATTATGTTTTCAGGGCGAATAGGAAGCTTGGCTTACCTAAAAACGGGCTTGTTTTAGGAATTGGGCTTAATCAAAAAAAAGATACCTATTTAGGTATCTTTTAAAGAAACATATTCAACAAAAGAGCAAAACCGAATGCAATAAATGATAACAATGTTTCCAGCACCGTCCACGTTTTAAAAGTTTCCTTCACCGTCAAACCTAAATACTCTTTTACAAGCCAGAACCCTGCATCATTTACGTGAGAAAACATTAATGAACCTGCTCCGGTTGCAATAACAAGCAACTCTAAATTCACACCAGACATGTGCTGAATAACTGGTGAAACAATCCCTGCTGCTGTCGTTAATGCTACTGTCGCTGAACCTGTTGCAATTCGAATTAATCCAGCTACCATGAAAGCTAATACGATTGGTGATAACGATATATGTTCTGCCATTGACGCGATCGCCGTTCCAACGCCACTTTCAATTAATATTTGTTTAAATCCACCGCCTGCACCGATAATTAAAATAATGGAACCGACCGGTAATAAACTTTCGTCTGTTAATTTTTTAATCATCTTTTTATTAATTCCTTGTTTGATACCAAGTAAATAAAATGCTGCGAAACATGAAATAAGTAAAGCAATTACTGGGCTTCCTATAAAAACAAAAAATTCAGTCATTTTTTTCGGTAATGAAATATATGGTGCAACTACTGATAAAATCATCAATACAACTGGTAGTAAAATAATAAAGAATGAAACTTTACGACTTGGCAAATCAGTTGAGACAGTCGTAACCCGAATAAGCTCTGGTTCATTTTCAGGTATCACCCTTTTATGTACCCACTTTGCAAATATCGGTCCTGCGATAATGGCTGTTGGTAACGCGATAATTAATGAATATAAAAGTACCTTTCCTAAGTTCGCGTTATAAATACCGATTGCTGTCATCGCCCCTGGATGCGGAGGCACGAGCCCGTGAACAATAGATAATCCTGCAATGACAGGTAACGCAATTAATAATATATTTTGCTTCGTCGTTTTTCGAATGGAAATAACAAGTGGTAATAAAATGACGATCCCCACTTCAAAAAACACTGGAATCCCTATAACAAATCCTGCAAATAACATAGCCCAAGGTAGTTTCTTTACACCGAAAAATCGAATAAAGAAATCTGCCACTTGCATGCCGGCCCCTGAATCGGACATCATTTTCCCTAAAATTGTTCCGAGAGCTAAAATACCAACTAAATGCCCTAGTACACTACCAACACCAGTTTCATAGGCAGTCACTATTTTCGTTAAGTTCAGTCCAGACATGATAGCTAAAAACAAACTCGCAACTGTTAAACTAATAAATGCATGCCATTTCCACCATGATACCCCTAAAATAACAATCGCAATTGCAAGTAACGTGACGATTAATAAGTATATATCCATCTCCCATTCTCCTTACTTTATAAAAAAAGAGGGAAAATCCCCTCTTTTTTATACGTCATAATTCACTACATAATGCTGCATTTCTGTATTGTAGTAGCCTTCGCTATATTCAATTACTTCGCCAACTTCATCGTAAGAATAACGCATGCGTTTTAATAGCGCTGTCCCCTCTTTTTCACCTAGCGCTTCTGCAACGAAACTAGGCGCAAGTCCAACAGCAAATTCATCTCTGAAGTTTTCTAAATGAATACCTCGGTCTTCAACTAAATCATAAAGCGATTGCAAGTCAAAATCCGATAAATCTGAACTTGCCATTCCTGCTGAGAAATAGTGCGTATAATGAATGTACGGTGCATCATTTAACGTATATAAACGTTCAATACGAAAACTCTCCTTACCGAATAATCGAAATGGCACTGTTCCTTCTTCATTCTGCACAATTTCTGCTTTTAGCAATTTCTTCTGTACTTTATATCCTTCTTCCACTAACACTTCAGTAAATTTCTTACCCTTTGACAGTTTTGTCGCAGAAGTATTGCGGATGACTTTCGTTCCTTTACCGCTTTTCTTTTCCAAATATCCTTCTTGAGCGAGTTCTTTAATCGCATTTCGCACTGTAATTTTACTCACTTTGAACTCTTCTTCTAACTGCGGTTCGGAAGGGATATTCGTATGAATCGCATATACACCATGCAATATTCGATCACGAATAATATTTTTTATTTGCAAATATAATGGTCCTTTTTTTCTCGTTACGTTCACCGTTACACCCACTACCTTTCTACATCACCTACTGATGCCGTCATTGCCCGAAGTATATCCTTCTCTGATGACATTGGCGTATCACCGACGATTGTATGTGCTAGCATTCCAGCTGCTGACGCAAATGAAACAGCTTTCTCTGGTGCGAACTCCTTTATCTCGCCATGAATAATTCCGCTCGTATAAGCATCTCCAGCACCTATTCTATCATATACAGAAAACGTAAGTGTTTTTGCAAAAGTGAACATTCCATCTTTACATATAAACCCGCGAAGCGAATGTGTATTATCACTGTTAATAGAGCGATGAGTACCAGCGATTGTAGCGATATGATACGTTTCAGCTACCTTTGGAATAAGATCAACAAGTTGCGCCTCTCGCTCCGTTTCTTCGGTTTTTATTCCTAAAACAAACATTGCATCTTTTTCGTTCATCATAACGATATCAGCAAGTCCCAGCATTTCTTCATAATGCGGTTTTGCCTGTTCATATCCGTCTTCTCCCCAAAGTGATGGACGATAATTACAATCAAAAACGACGGTTCCTCCGTTTTCTTTAACTGCTCTCGCTAAAGACTTCATATGATGGCGCACCGTATCATTCATCGCAAGTGTAATACCGCAAAAATGAACGATATCAATTTCCTTAGCAATTTCTTCAAATTGGTATATCTCTTCAGACGCCGTATTGAAGCTACTTTCTAGTCGATTCGAATACGTAACGCGGCTTGCACGTGCACCGAATCCATTTTCTAAAAAATACATACCTACATATTTACCACCTCTTGAAACAAGAGAAGTTTGAATTCCTAACTTTTGAATGTAAGATACAGCTGCATCTCCAACCGAATTTTCCGGTAAAGTTGAAATAAGAAGCCCTTCATGCCCTAAGTGAGAAAGTGCCGCTGCAACGTTCACACCTGTACCTGAAAATGAGTAATTTAACGTGTTAGCTTGCGACAACAATTCATATCCAGGTACTTGCAGGCGCATCATTACTTCGCCGAACGCTGCAATTTTCTTACGCATATTGATCAACTAGCTTCTTCACGACTGCTAATAATTCACGCACATCTTCTACTTTCGTGTTACCAGTTTCTTTATCAATAATAGAAGAGTACACGTGCGGGATAACTTGCTCTACATTTGCCTCAAGCGCAATACGTACAATTGTTTCGAAGTTTTCTTTATCAATTCCGCCTGTTGGCTCTAATGCGAATCCTTCTTCCGCACAAGCTTTCGCAACTGCACGATATTCTTCTTCATAGGCTAGCCCTTTCATCGGGAAGTACTTCAATGAATTTCCGCCCATATCACGTACAAGTGCAATCGCTGTTTTAATTGGAACGATTGCTTTTTCTTCTCCAGCCGCACTAATTGGGCCAGTAGAAATATTTACGTAACCTACTTTTCCTGTTGGCGATACTAAACTATTAATCCAGCTATCTTTTTCGCCAAGATTTGCACGTGTCGCTCCAACTGAAGGAAACACTTGGTTAATATGGCTACCAGGATAATGCTTCGCAATTTCAGCCACAACTGCCGCTTGGCGATTATCTCCTGCGCCTAGTCCGATTGATACAGCGTCATCAATTTCTTTTCCGTATGCTTTCATCGCTGTAACAGCTTCTTCTACAGTTGCATAATCTTTTGATAAAACACCTACTACTACATATCCTTCTGCTGCTTCAAAAATATCTTTCGCATTTTGGATATTGTTTGCCAATACATTTAATGCTACGCGGCCTTTATAAAAACGTTTTTGAATGTTTGTCATTTTAGTTTCCCCCTACAATTTCTCTCAATTTTTCTTCAATCACATGTATGTCATCACCTTGAAGTGGACGTGGATCAATATCAAAGAATCCTTGTCTTACTCCGTAATCACGTGTATAAATGGCAATTTCCCCTTCGCGTAATGCAGTCACAACATCTTTTGCTGATTTATTTAATTCTTTCTCGTTAATATGAATACGAGCTCGAAAGATTGCTCTTCCAGCTTCATCTTGAACGATCGTTACATTTACACCATTTAATTCTTTTAGCGGCATAAGTACTTGTAGCAATTCTTTTTCTTGCTCGCTCTTATCTTCTTTTACTCCGTACTCATCAAGTGCTTGAAGTAAACCAAAAGTTGTTTCTTTCCCAACCTTCATACTTCTTCCAATGCAATGTAATTGCACTTTCAGCCACTCAATATATTTTCGTTTCCCACCAACAATACCAGAAGTAGGTCCTTCAATCGCCTTTGAACCGCTATAAATAGCAAGATCTGAATACTTCACATATTTTTGAATGTCTTCTTCAGCTGCTGCATCCACGATAAGCGGTACTTTATTTCGCTGCGCAACTTCCCATGCTTCTTCAACAGAAATCATATTTTTTTGCACTGCATGATGTGATTTCACATACAGAATCGCTGCTGTATTTTCACCAATTGCATCTTCAATATGCTCTGCTTTCCCTTCATTTGCATAGCCAACTTCTACAAGTTTACCGCCGCCTAAGTAAATCATCGTTTCAACAGGAGCACCGTATTGAACGTTATGACCTTTTAACATAATCACTTCGTTTTTCGCGATTACTTCTTGATGAAGTCTTTCACTTTTACGGCGATTTCCTTCTGTAACGATACCAGCGATAGAAAGCGCAATTCCGCTCGATGCTGAATTCACAACGACCGCTGCCTCTGAATCTAGAATTCTCGCAATATGTTCTCCTGCTTTATCTACTAAATCAGCAATTTCCACATAATTTTGTCCACCATGTTTCATCGCATCCATTACTGTATCTGTAGGAGCAGATACACCTAAAATACTCATTCTACCGCTCGCATTAATTACTCTTTTTAATCCGTACTTAGCATTCAATGAATGACCCATTAATTACAACCCCTTTTGTATCAATTCTTCTTTCAGCAATGCGCTGGTCCCCTTCTGAATCGATTAACGTAATCTTCTCATCTTTCACCGTAAATAAAGTTAAGTTTGCAATATCGCCTTCTTGAATACGGCCAAGCTCTGGTTTCTTAAGCCACTCTGCCGCATTTTTCGTAACCGCATCAATCACTTCTTCTAGCGGATAACCTAAGTAAAGGAATTTCGAAAGAACGTGAGCCATACTATACACTGGACCGTGTATACGGTTCTTTCGGTAAATATCTGTACTAATTGTATGAAAGGCAATACCGTGACGCTTCGCTGCTTCTGCTACTTTAAAAGAAAAACTAGCATTACCGTGACCAACATCTAAATGTACGCCGCGATTCACTGCATCTAGTAACACAGGTAGTGGTTTGCCTTCTTCATCAAATAAATTATTTTCTTTCCCGTTTAAGTAATGTGTAATAACATCATCTTTTTCTAAAAGAGGTACAACTTCCTCAATGCGAGGAGGCGCTGAACCGATATGTACCATAATCGGTAATGATGTTTCACGGGATAAAGAGCGCGCTACATGCAGCGGTTCAATTCCACTATCACAAACGACGCTTTTACTCATTCTCGCCTTTAACCCAATGATTACATCTTTATACTTTTCTACTGCTTCTATCACTTTCTCTTTATCTATCCATTCCATATTGGATAATTCATCAATTCGTTTCAAACCGATGCGAGAAATATTTAAAAAGGCAAATAAATTTGTCTTTGCCTGTTCTCTACTTTTTACTAAATCTGCAATGCGATCAGCTCCGCAGCTACCCGCATCAACAATTGTCGTTACCCCTTGCTTAACACCAATTTCATCCACTTCATCGCCATACGGATCAAACTCTGGAAAAGCATGAACGTGTAAATCAATCCAGCCACTCGATACGTAAGTACCAGAGTAATCAAGAACCTTTCCACCCTCACCAGCACCAGCTTTCGTCACCTGTGCAATTTTATTATTTTCAATTACAATGTCAATCTCTTCCCCGTTCACACGTTTCACATTACGTAGTACGAATCGTTCTGTCATTGTACTTCCACCCTTTTCTATAAGAAGCCGTAAGAATACGCTTACATTAAAGTTTCATTTTATATCTCTTTCACACGTTTAGCGTAACACAAAAAAAGGGAGAAGTAAATATAACGTTATAATGTTTAAAAGCGAATAAAAAGATGCTCCTCCAAAATGCTAATAGTATAGGAAATTATATCAACGATTTTTTGAATATATCTATCATAACTTACAATATATCAACGATTTTTCAATTATATCTATCATAACTTATAATATATTAACGATTCGACAAAGAATATCGATTTACCGACAAAAAACGTCACTTCCTTTCTTATATAAGATAAGGCTGTCCCAAATGGCACAGCCTTTTTCTCTATTCCTGAACCGTCACAATAACCCCATCCATATTGTTCCCGGAAATTTCATACTGCTTGTTTGCTGGAACGTTCACTTTCGTATTCTCAGAAACTTTATAATAAGAAACAGTATATTTCTTACCTTCTACTTCAGTTGAAACCTCTTTTTCCTCTTTTAAAAACTCTAAATATTCCTCTAGTGTGAAATTCTTTTTTTGCATAATTGCGCTATGAGGTAAGCCTACATAACGTATATGCCATGGCTCATATTGAATGCCTGTAATGTTACTTTTATTTTTCGGATAACGTAATACAAAGCCATGCTTCCATGCGTTCTCTTCAATCCATTTTCCTTCAGGCGCTTTCTCCATTTTCTTTTGAGTAGACCCAATGTCCAGTGATAATCCTAAATTATGTTCACTGTATCCTGCTGGAAGTGCATAATCAGATCCCATTTTTTCATATAGCTGTTTTTGCTCTTGGAAATCTCTATAACCACTACTAATCAAAAAATGGTTAACACTTTCTTTTCCAGCCGCATCGACAACGTTCAAAAACTTTTTCACAACATCCTTTGATAAACGAAGATTCCTATCAAATATTACATAGCCTCTCACTAATTCACTATTATGATTTACATTTATAATATCAGACCTAATGCTATCTTTTTTAACTGGATAATCCCTGTTAACTAATAATAAATCACCCTTATAAATTTGTTCCTTCGTAATCTCTTTCCTCTCAGTGTTTGCCGCCTTTACTAGCTCATCTTTCCCGACAATTTTAACATCGATTTCCTTTTGAAATAACGGTGATATATAAACGCCTACACATACTGTGCATGCTATAAAAAAAGAAATAAATACCCACTTTTTCATTTCTAGTTCCTCCTTAACGTAACTTACGTATAGAATAGAAAAAACTATTAAAATAAAAAGTGGGGTAAAGTTTAAATTTTTATTAAATTGTTACGTTCTCGTCTTTTGGCAATCGCACTTCAAACATTGTTCTAACTACATTACTCTCAGCAGAAATCGTACCGTTATGTTGCTCGACAATATTTTTCGCAATGAATAGTCCAAGGCCTGTCCCGCCACGGTTCTCAGTTCTTGCTTTATCACCTGTATAAAACATATCAAAAAGATACGGTAAATCTTCTTCCGGGATGCTATCTCCGTAATTCATAATTTGTACGACAACTTCTCCATTATCAACATACCCATTCATATCAACAAATTGTCCATCATACCCGTAACGAACGGCATTTGTTAACAAGTTTTCAAATACTCTAGCTAACAATTTTCCATCACCGTGCATCGGTAAATGAGGATCCACATTCAATCTAGCTTCTAAATGATGTTTTTCTAATAACGGATACAATTCCTCCTCTAACTGTATAAGCAACTCACTTATATCAATCGGCTTTTTATCTAGTTTTAGCATGCCATAATTCATACGTGTAATTTCAAATAGCTCATCAATTAAACTTTCCAGTCTTTGCGATTTTGTATATGCAATTGTGGAGAAATGTTTAATTTGTTCTTTTGTTAAATTTTCATCTTTAAGAATTAAATCTAAATATCCTAACACGGATGTTAATGGTGTTCTTAAATCATGAGCTAAATTCACAACGAGCTGATCTTTACTACTTTCAGCAAAATCTCCTCTTTCAACAGCTTCTTTTAACTTTTCACTTGCAACATTTATTTCACGCGCGATATTTCCAAACTCATCATTTGATGAAACTTGAACTTTATTCGTAAAGTTACCGTTCGCAAGATGATGAATCCCATTAGAAATTTCATCAAAGTATTTTAAATACGGTTTTGTCAAAAAGAAGAAAAAGATAATAGATAACGGAATAAAGAAAATTAAAAAGAAGTTAATGTCTCCAAATTCCCTTACCATTGACCTAAATTGTGCTAAAGGCTCTTCGTAGCGAACCATCGTTTTATAATACAGCTGCAATCCTTTATAAATTATATAAGTTACAGTTGCTGCAAGCACCATACTTAACGCAAATAAGGCAATCATTTTAAATCGAAAACTTTTCATCATATTAGCCATTAAAAGTATAACCTACTCCCCACACTGTTTTTATTAATTTATCCTTTCTTTTATCTTCCCCAAGTTTTTTCCGCAACGTACGAATATGTACCATAACTGTATTTCCGCCTTCATAATAATCATCTGCCCATACTTGCTGAAAAATATTTTCCACATTGTACACTTTCTTCGGGTGACTCGCTAATAAATATAAAATATCGAACTCTTTCGGTGTTAATTCAACTTGTTCTCCGTACACATTTACCGTTCTTCGCTCAGGATCAATCACGACTCCGCCTACCTCTAAAGCAGATTTATTCTCCGCTACTTTCGGCTGATTTAACGTAAGAAATCGGCGTAATTGTGCATTTACACGTGCAACTAATTCAATCGGTGTAAAAGGTTTCGTCATATAATCATCTGCGCCTAGCACAAGACCTGTCACCTTATCAAAATCAGACGTTTTCGCACTTAAGAAAATGATTGGCATATGGTGCTTCGCCCGAATTTGACGCGTCACTTCATACCCATCCATTTTTGGCATCATAATATCTAAAACCACTAAATCGATTCGCTGCGTTTCAATAATATGAACCGCCTCTTCCCCATCCGCTGCCTTCACAACATGGTACCCTTCTTTTTCTAAATGTATCTCAATTAAATCAGCAATTTCTGCCTCGTCATCCGCTATTAAAATTGAAATGCGCTTCATTTTACTCCCCCTTTTTCATTCCATTTTTATACGCTCGATTGTAAACTAGTCTATCCAATTTGTACAATACAAAAAGGCTACTCGTTAGAGTAACCTTGGTAAATAAAATTATATCAGCGATTTTCCAATTATATCGACCGTAACTCAAATTATATCAGCAATTATTGAAATATATCGACTTACCGACAATGAACGACAAAATCCTCTCGCTATTTGCGGGCATCCTAATGAAACTTCCATTTACCGCTCAAACACAATCCGCTGCTTCGTAATTTCTTCCAATCTTCCGCGATCTACTTCATACTCAGCATCAACGCTTTGCGGCACCATCACTTTCCCGCCCTCAAGCATCACTTCCGGCCAAATAATATCCTGCTCCCAATGTCTACTAGAAGCAGATATATCTCCTGGAATCGTAAAGTTAGGCAATGACGCAAGAGCAACATTTTGCGCTCGTGAAATCCCCATCTCTACCATACCACCGCACCAAACGGGTACGTTATGTTCCATACAATAATTATGGATTTGGATTGATTCTGTTAATCCGCCCACTCGCCCTGGTTTAATGTTCACAATTTGGCAGCTGCCAAGCGTAATCGCAACGCGTGCATCTTCTAAACTATGAATACTTTCATCTAAACAAATCGGCGTTTCAATTTTCTTTTGCAATTCCGCGTGATCAAGAAAATCGTAATCCGCTAACGGTTGTTCAATCATCATTAATTGGAATTCATCTAGTCGTTTCAGCCTCTCCGTATCCCCTAATGTATATGCTGAGTTTGCATCAGCCATTAACGGGATACCTGGGAACTCTTTACGAATCTCTTTCAATAATTCGTAATCATGCTCTGGCTTTATTTTCACTTTAAAACGCTCGTATCCTTCTTCCGTGTACTTCTCGATTTGTTTTAACATAACTGGAATCGTATTAAGGCCAATTACAACGCCGACTTCAATTTCATGACTAGTTCCGCCAAGTACTGTCGCTAGCGATTTCTTTTGACGCTTCGCATATAAATCCCAAACAGCCCCCTCTATTCCGGCTTTTGCCATTCGGTTTCTTTTTATATGTTGAAATAGACCCGGCACCTCATTCGGATGAGAAATTTCAGCCTTTAATAAATCAGGTATTAAAAAGTCTTGCAGTACATGCAGCGCTGTCTTCACCGTTTCTTCCGTATACCACGGTTCAGAGAATGCAACGACTTCCCCAAATCCGATGTACCCGTCCGTATCCTCTAATTCAATAACGATACTCTCACGCTTTTCGTAAGTCCCGTAGCTTGCAGCAAACGGGATTACGAGTGGCATTTCCGTTATATACAGTGTCGCTTTTTTTATTTCCACCTACATCTCCTCCACTAATTGTCTTAACTCTCGTCTTAACAATTTTTTCGAAGCGTTACGTGGTAATTCCTTTAAGAAACATGCTTTCTTCGGCACTTTATATTTCGCTAACTTCTCCTCGCAAAAATGAAGAATTTCTTCTTCTGTTACCGCCCCGCTTTTCACAACAAAAGCAGCTGGTACTTGTCCCCATTTGTCGTCAGACATACCGACAACGCCAGCTTCCGCTACTGCCGGATGGGAGAGTAACACTTCTTCAATTTGAGCTGGGTATATATTCTCTCCGCCAGAAATAATTAAATCACTGCGGCGATCTAATACGTATAAAAACCCTTCTTCGTCTAAATAACCGAGGTCGCCAGTATGAAGCCATCCGTTTTGAATAGTCTCTCGCGTCGCATCTTCACGGTTAAAGTAACCGCCTGTTACGTTCGGTCCTTTTACTACAATCTCACCTTCCGCAAATGGTGGCACTACTACGCCATCTTTTTCAATACGAAGTTGGCACTGAAATAGTGGTTTTCCAGCTGATCCTACTTTCGTTAACATGTAATCTGCGGATAACGTACAAATTTGCGAAGATGTTTCTGTCATACCGTACGTTTGATATACAGGAATTCCTTTTTCTACACATGCTTCTAATAGTGTTTTTGGCGCTGGTCCTCCGCCAAGTAACATGCATCGTAAAGAAGATGGATATGTCTCTGCCCCAAGTCGCTCTAATAAATCAGTTAACATTTTAGAAACGACAGAAATAATTGTTACTCCTCTCGTTTGAAGTGCTTTATGAATAAAATCAGCATCATATTTCGGAACAAGTAAAATACGCATGCCATACATAATGTTTTTCATTAAAAGAGATAGCCCGCCAACATGGAACATCGGCATGCAGGCTAACCAACAATCATCATCACGAAGTCCTAAATTAAGCGACGAACCGACTGCGCTTGCCCAATGATTGCCGTACGTTAAAATAACGCCTTTCGGTTTGCCTGTCGTCCCAGACGTATAAATAATTGTCATCGCTTCTTCTAAAGAAAACTCTTCTTGTATAGAGGCTTCCTCTTTTGGTCCATTCATCACTTCGGCTAATGAATAAACAGGAACATCTTTAGCATCAAAATCTTGATCCGTTACTAAACAAACAACTTCAGCATCATCCATTTGCCAAAGTAGCTCTTCTCTTGAAAGACGCGTATTTAAAAGCACAGCTACTGCACCTACATAAGATAGGGCGTGAATAACTGTAATCATCTCCATACCATTTTTCATCAGAACAGCCACCTTTTGCCCTCGCTCCACTCCAACATGCGTGAGGTGTTCACAAACAGATACTACTTTTTCATGCAGCTCCATAAAAGTAACTTTCTCTTCCTCTATTTCAATTGCAGTGCGATCTGGTGTTAAAAATGCACGGTGCATTAACCAATTTGGCATCGTCTCCATCATTCATTCTCCTTTCATGAAAGAAAGAGACTTGATATAATATCAAGTCTCTTAGTTGTTTTGTTTCCGGTTTGACCTTATCCAGCTGTGCCTCCTAGCCCCTTCCGTCTAAGAACCTTCCGCACGAGAAAGTAAAAAACACTTTCTGTGCGAAAGAACCTTAGCCAACGGGGCTAAACAGTCGGCTCCGCTTTTAAAACATCCAGCTACAGCGGCTAGAATGTTCAGTGGCTTCACTTCTTCCTACGAGGCAAAAAGCGCCTCTACGTCAGAAGTTCCAATGCCCTCTTGTTCTAAGCAAGCCGCTTCCGCTTTTGGTTTCATCACGGGAAACGAGGGAATTGACCGAAGTCCGGACTGCGTTTTTCTTTGAATGCGTCGCGACCTTCTTTTGCTTCGTCAGTTGTGTAGTACAATAACGTTGCATCTCCAGCTAGTTGTTGAATACCAGCTAGACCGTCTGTGTCTGCGTTGAATGCAGCTTTTAGGAAACGAAGTGCCATTGGGCTGTTTGCTAAAATTTCTTGTGCCCATTGTACTGTTTCTGCTTCAAGCTCTTCTAATGGTACTACAGTGTTTACTAAGCCCATATCAAGTGCTTCCCCAGCACTATATTGACGGCATAGGTACCAAATTTCGCGAGCTTTCTTGTGGCCTACCATACGAGCTAAGTAACCAGCTCCGTATCCACCGTCAAAGCTTCCTACTTTAGGACCTGTTTGTCCGAATACAGCGTTGTCTGCAGCGATTGTTAAGTCACATACGATATGAAGTACGTGTCCTCCACCGATTGCATAACCTGCTACCATTGCGATAACTGGTTTAGGAATTGCGCGAATTAGACGTTGTAAGTCTAATACGTTTAGACGTGGGATTTGGTCATCACCTACATATCCGCCATGACCGCGAACTTTTTGGTCGCCGCCAGAACAGAATGCACGTCCACCTTCACCTGTTAAAATGATAACGCCAACATTTGCATCATCACGAGCTTGTGCAAAAGCGTCGATTAACTCCATTACCGTTTTTGGGCGGAATGCGTTATGTACTTCAGGACGGTTAATCGAAATCTTTGCGATACCATTGTATGTTGAATAAATAATATCTTCGTAATTGCCTTCTTTTACCCATTCAATAGCCATTACAACTACCTCCTTGTATATTTCTGATTTCACCTATAAGCGTGGCTTCCTTCTTGCTGAAAAAAGTATCACTGCATAGTTTTTAGAAATCCCTTTACTATTGTATCAAACTTTTCCGGTTGTTCCACATGAATTGCATGGCCAGCACCATGAATTTTGACAAATTTCGCATCAGACACGCATTTTTCGATGTTTTTTAATATGCGAAAGAACTTTTCATCATGCTCTCCGTTCATTAAAAGAACAGGTATTTTTAAGTTTTTCAGCTCATCCCACCATGAAGGCTGAGCCCCAGTTCCCATGCCGCGCAAGCTATTTGCGAGCCCTTTTGGGTTGTTAGCAAGCCGTTCTTTTCGCACCTCTTCTTGTACGTTTTGTGCTAAACGTTTTTGCGTTTCAAAAAGCGGAATATTTTCCCACATGGATACAAAACTTTCTATGCCTTCTCGCTCAATTTTATCGGCAAGTCGATCATCTTTTTCACGACGTTCTTTTCTATCTGCTTCGTTTTCGAGCCCAGCTGTACAATTTTCTAATAAAAGAGAATGTACATAATTTGGATATAGACATGCCATCGTAATCGCTAATCTACCGCCCATTGAATAGCCAAGTATATGTGCTTTTTCAATATGAAGGTAATCTAATAGTTCTTTCATCTGCAATGCCACATTTCGGATGTCATAATGCACAACATTTTCAGGACTCTCAGTCTTTCCGTGTCCAACAAGATCCACTACAATAACTTGAAACTGCTCACTCCATGAAGAGATAAAAGAACGCCACGTTTCCATGCTTCCCGTAAAACCATGAAGAAGTAGAAGTGGTTCCCCGCTTCCGACTACTTCATATTCATACGATACACCTTGCAGCGTTACTTTCATTTTGATTCACCTTGTAAAGATGTAGTAATTACGTCCATCGTTTTTGCCCATAATGTACGGTGCAATGTTAAGTTCTCATCACGATTCGTACAAATTTCCACAACGTGTAAACCTTCTGTCGTCGTTCCTTTTCGAACTTCTTCTCGGAATTGCTCCCAACCATTTACACGGCTAAATGAACCGCCGTACATTTTGACAACATGCTCATAATCAAGTCCAATTGGTGTTCCAAATAATGATTCAAAATGTTCCTTTTTCTCATACTGTGGTAAGAATGAGAAAATACCCCCACCATCATTATTTACAACGACAATTGTTATGTTTAATTCATGTAATTTCGCTGCTAACAGCCCGTTTAAATCGTGATAAAATGATAAATCACCAATCACTAATACAAGTGGATCGCAAATAACGCTTGCTCCTAGAGCTGTCGAAATGATTCCATCAATACCATTTACACCACGGTTTGCCATCACATGGATGTTTTTATCCGATGTGAAGAAGAATGAGTCTGTATCACGAATTGGCATACTATTGCTCGCAAATAGCGTTGCGTCTTCTGGTAATACGCGCACAATATCTGTAATAACCTTTCCTTCAAATGCAGTTTCATATGTTTCCATTTCACGAAGCGTTTCCTTCGTTTTTTCGTTTATATGTTGCCACATTAGGGACCAATCATTCTTTTTCATAACTGGCATTTTTTCTATTAATGCCTTGCAGAATTCAATGTCACTTGCTTGCACAACTTCTGTCGCAACAAGAGCTGGATCTCTCCATTGTCCTGATTCATCGACGACGATATGAACTGCTTTTGTTTGTTTTTTTATGAACTGCGTTAATGATTTAGAAACAGGCATACCACCAAAGCGAATTAAAACGTCCGGTTTCCATGTTTCTTTTAACTTTTCATTTCGTAAAAATGTATCATAACAGTCAATTACCATCGTTTTATCGTGGTGTCCGCTACGAATATTAGAAAGTGGGTCTGCTAATATAGGATAGCCAGTTTTTTCAGCTAGTTGCGTTGCAAACATTGCGATTTCTGCATGACTATCATCTCCACAAATAATAAGCCCCTTTTCCATATGTGAAAGGCGCCCTACAAGAGAATCTACATATTCACTCGGCATCACCGCGTTTCCTTGCTGAACTACTCCTGTATATTCACTACGTCCTTTATCCCATAAGCTTTCTAGTGAGAAATCAGGGATAAGTGGCTCGCGAACTGGAAAATTAAGATGAACAGGACCCTGCGGCGCTAAACAAGCATTTGCTACTATACGCTGCGTCGTCATACGAGCGTAATGATACATCGCTTCACTTGCTTCTGGCAGTGCCATCTCTGTAAATTGTTTCACAAAAGTACCGTATAAATTAAATTGATTCATTGCTTGTGGTGCACCCACATCTCTTAATTCATGCGGTCTATCCGCTGTTAAGACGATAAGTGGGACCCTTGAATGAAAAGCTTCACATACAGCTGGATAATAGTTCGCTGCTGCTGTTCCTGACGTACATAATAATGCTACTGGGCGTTTTTTTGCTTTCGCAATACCGAGCGCGAAAAATCCTGCTGATCTTTCATCCACATGTAAATATGTGTTCATTCCTTCGTGTTGTTCCATTAGTAAAGCAATCGGCGTTGACCGTGAGCCTGGACTAATGACAACATCACATACATCTAGACGCGTCAGTTCATCCACGAACGCGCCTAAATAATATGATAATGCTTCTATATGATTGTTCATTTCATTAATTCCTCCAAAGCACCAAGCATCGGTCTAAACTTCAAACTGGTTTCTTCATATTCAAGCTGTGGGACTGAATCAATTACAATACCACAACCGGCAAATAAGGATGCTTTCTCGCCGTTTAATAATCCGCAGCGCAGCGCAACCGCAAATTCACCATTTCCTTCATCATCTATCCAGCCAATCGGTGCACCATACAACCCTCTGTCTAACAATTCAACATCACGAATCAGTTTCATCGCTTCCAAACGAGGGGTCCCGCCAAGAGCTGGTGTTGGATGTAATTCTTCTACCATTGTTAAAAGACTCGCATCGCCTTTTGCTTCTACAGGCGTATATAAGTGAATTAGGTTTTTCGTTGTTAATAAACCTGGGCTTTCCGGAATATTAACGTATTTGCAATGTTCATTTAGTACCGAGCGGATCATGTTAACAACATACCCATGTTCAGCTAAATTCTTTTCATCATGAAGAAGCGCATTACTATTTCGCTTACTTTCTTCTATAGAATGACCATGACCGATTGAACCCGCGAGACACATCGATGTAAATTTCTCATCTTCTTTGCGAATTAATCTCTCAGGCGTCGCTCCTAAGAAGCATGCTCCTTTATAATCAAAAGAAAATACGTAACAATCCGGTTGACCAATACGAAGTGCTTCTAAAACAAGAGCAGAATCAATCGAATGATTCACCTCTACTTTTAGTTCCCTCGCCAATACAACCTTCTGCACGTTCCCCTGCTTCATCTCATCTTGTACTTTTTCAATTGCTTTCATCCAGCCTTTCGGATCCACTTCCACTTTAGAAATAACAGTCAATTTCGATTCGTTTAGCGCACATTTACTCTCTCCCAAAATTTTCTCTTCTAAAGAAATCATTTCGTTATAAAGAGTTTCTGCACAATCTGCTGCTGAAACAAATGTATTCATCGTTAACCATGCTTTTTCATTTTTTACAGTTAATAAAAATGCTGGTAGTGAAAATGTCGTATCTTTAAACTCTTTCCATAGGTCCGTTTTCTCTTTTTCTGGATCAAAGGAAAAACCACCAAATAAAAGCGGACCCGTTCCAAATTCATATTCATCTCTTTGGACAAATGCATTCTCTCTTACTTTCTCCCACTCGTCGCGAGCGGTTTGAAAGCGCTTATGAGAAGAATTTGCTATAGTGAAAACAGAGCCAATTCCTGCAAATATTACACGCTGAGCCGGATCTGCAAAATAACATCTATTTTCGAATGAAATCCTTTTTCCTGCTGCATAGAACAGAAGCGGATCCACCCAGTCTATTTGTTTTACAAAACTAACTAATGTTTTTTCGTTAGTTGCACGCTTGATGGCTGCAATAAGAACTTCTTGCAAGCCTTTTTGTTTCGTTTGAATCACAATTGTCTCCCCCCTATGGGCGAAAAATAGTCATAATTACGCTTGATTTTAAGATACACCTCAAACGAAAGGCCTGTCAACGTTTAGCATTTCTGAGAAATCCACCTTCTCTTCCTAGAAAATAAACGTTGACACTAAATGATGCTTTTTCTACACTTAGTTGTGTACAATATGTGACCAAAGGAGGATTCAACATGGAAATGAACGTCGAAACGAATTCCTCTCCTACGGCGCCAAAGCCAAGTAAGCAAACAGGCTGGCGCATCTGGTGGAGTTTACTACGTCCCCATACATTAACAGCAGCCTTCGTGCCTGTTTTCATCGGAACAGCATATTCGATGCAGGTCGGAGGTATAAATCAAATACATCTTCCTCTTTTCCTTATGATGCTTCTTGCTTGTCTTCTCATTCAAGCAGCAACAAACATGTTTAATGAATACTTTGATTATAAAAGAGGACTCGATCACGAAGGTTCAGTTGGTATCGGCGGCGCTATCGTTCGCGATGGCATTCAGCCAAAAACAGTGCTTAACTTAGCATTTGGATTTTTCGGCATCGCAATACTATTAGGTGTTTATATTTGTATAAATTCTAGCTGGTGGCTTGCTGCAATCGGTCTTGTTTGTATGGCCGTTGCTTACCTTTATACAGGTGGCCCACTTCCAATTGCATATACACCATTTGGAGAGTTGACAGCCGGATTATTTATGGGTGTCATTATTATCGGGATTTCATTCTTTATTCAAACTGGAACTGTAACATCAGAAGTCATTTTACTATCTATTCCAAGCTCCATTTTAATTGGTGCCATTTTACTAGCCAATAATATTCGTGACTTGGATGGCGATAAAGAAAACGGTCGTAAAACGTTAGCAATTCTCGTTGGACGCGAGCGAGCGGTTGGTGTACTTGCTTCGATGTTCATCGTTTCCTACATTTGGACAATTGCTTTAATTATCGTGGGCATCGTATCACCATGGATGCTTATCGTATTTTTAAGTGCGCCGAAAGCATTTAAAGCGACGAAAGGCTTTATCGGCAAAAGCATTCCGATGGAAATGGTACCTGCGATGATTGCAACAGCAAAAACAAATACAATCTTCGGTTTCCTAATGGGAATCGGATTATTACTTGGATACTTTCTATAAAAGGAGCTGCTTATGCGGCTCCTTTTTCATATCTAAAATTCATCTCATAATTCCTACTCTCAACGCTCATACTATGTAAAGAAACTGAATTGTAGGAAGGTGGACGACTATGTTAACTCCACAACAAGTAGGTCAATTTAAATCCATTTTAGAAAAACAAAAACAAGAACTAGAGCAAACGATACAAACTCATGAAAATACAGATCGTGCTTCTGAACGTGACTCAGTAGGAGAACTGTCTAGCTATGATAACCATCCAGCTGATATGGCTACAGAGCTATATGAACGGGAAAAAGACTTCGGGCTTATTGAACTTTGGCATAAACAGCTTGAGGACACGAAACATGCCTTGCAAAAAATAGAAGCGGGTACGTACGGCATTTGCGAAGTGTCTGATGAAGAAATCCCATTTGAAAGATTGGAAGCAATGCCGACTGCTACAACATGCGTTCAGCACGCGACAAATAAGTTAAATATGGATACACGACCAGTTGAAGAAGAAGTATTGTCTCCTTCTTTCCACAAGCATGATGAGGATCATTCTGTTGAATACGATGCGGAAGATGCGTGGCAAGATGTCGCAAATTACGGAACGTCTGAAACGCCGTCCGATTTAGAAAGACAAGATTCAAAAAACTATAATGGCATGTACGTAAATAGTGAAGAAAACGTAGGCTACGTGGAGGATTTTGAAAACTTTATCGGTACGGATATGTACGGGAAAAACCCACAAGTTTTCGCTACAGAAGAGCATGAAGAATATGAACAAATGCTTGATGATTTTGAAGAACGTACCTTCAAAGGTGAATTATCTTCAAATGAGTCGAGCTCCAAAGAATAAAAAAAAGCATTCCGAAAATCGGAATGCTTTTTATCGCTAGCTAATTAGTTTTTTGTAACGTTAGCAGCTTGTGGTCCACGGTTACCTTCAACGATTTCGAAAGAAACTTCTTGACCTTCTTCTAAAGTTTTGAATCCGTCACCTTGGATAGCTGAGAAGTGAACGAATACATCGTCTCCACCTTCAACTTCGATGAAACCGAAACCTTTTTCGCTGTTGAACCATTTAACTTTACCTGTTTGCATGTCATGTACCTCCTAAATAAAAATGAAACTATGAATCCACATGAAAAGGTGGATATAAAGGACATGAATGTATAACAAGCTTACAGCCTTTAATTCAACGTGCTTTATTTCCGTACCACATTATGTAGCTCAATAGTGATTTCACTATATCACGCTATATCCAAAACGTCAAATGAGAACACTTTCATTCCACCATTTTTTTATAATTTTAATATAATGTTGAATTTCTATATTAATATATTATCCCGCCATTTGTGGACAGCTTGATTGGCGGGAGCTGATAATCAGTTTTGGCTGGTTCCACTTTATTTGAAAATTAACAAAACTAAAGTATTCTAATCCTATTAAATTCTGTACAATATAAGTATCTATTACATACGAGGTGAAAAAAATGAGAGCACACGAAATCGAGTATAAGTTATATGGCGATGATATGCAGTTTGTTGAAATTGAGTTAGATCCAGAAGAGAGCGTGATCGCAGAAGCTGGCGCAATGATGATGATGGAAGATTACATAGAAATGGAAACAATCTTCGGTGATGGTTCTGGCCCATCTGGAGGTTTATTCGGAAAATTAATGGGCGCTGGTAAACGTCTCGTTACAGGCGAAAGTATGTTTATGACTGTATTTACAAATACAGGTCACGGCAAGCGCCACGTCTCATTTGCTGCTCCTTATCCTGGTAAAATTATTCCTGTAGATTTAACAGAGTATCAAGGAAAAGTAGTTTGTCAAAAAGATGCCTTTCTTTGTGCCGCAAAAGGTGTTTCCATCGGAATTGAATTTACGAAAAAAATAGGAACTGGTTTCTTCGGTGGTGAAGGTTTCATCATGCAGAAACTTGAAGGTGACGGCCTTGCTTTCATGCACGCAGGTGGAACTGTATATAAACGTGAATTAAAACCTGGTGAGAAACTTCGCATTGATACAGGTTGTCTCGTTGCTATGACAAAAGACATTAACTATGATGTCGAGTTCGTTGGTAAAGTAAAAACAGCTCTATTTGGCGGTGAGGGTTTATTCTTCGCAACATTAGAAGGTCCTGGAACAGTTTGGATTCAGTCCTTAACACTTAGCCGCTTAGCAGCACGCCTTACAAGCCCAGCAGCGCAAAGTACTGGCGAAGGTAGTGTATTAGGTGGACTTGGTCGTTTATTAGATGGGAAAGAGTAAACTGTGCCCTTATGTAGGCATGGCCATCAACTAATAAAATAATAAAATTAAAACACCCTTGCTTGCAGTAATTAAAGTGAAAGGGTGTTTTAATTTACGTCTACAAACGAGAAAAAGCAGTTAAAATAAAGTAATAAGGTTTACTTCAGGAAAATAAGGTATATTATATTTGTTGAATAGATTCTCTTTAGAGACAAGAAAAGTAGGTGAACAAAGTGGGAAAATATCAATTGGATTCCAAAAGTCAGGTAGCTGTGGCAAAGTTCCATGAAAAACAGAAACCTGCCAAATTTGATAAAAAGCAACAACTTGAAAAATTGCGTACGGAGTATTTGAAAAAGAAGCAAAAACAAACAGATAAATAATACGTTTTGTTTTTCAAATTTTTCTGTATATAGTGTAAACAAACACAAGAAAATAGGTAAGTTATTCATCGTTCAAATATATACAGACTATTTTTTCAAACCTCTTACTTATGCAACTAACGCATGCGTCAGTTCATTAAGAATAACTAAAAAAGTCGATTCCTTGAGATGAAAAAGAGTAAACAGTGCCCTTATCAGGCACTGTTTTATTTTGACGTTATAATTTCCTCCACTGATTTAGATAAGCGATACAAGCTATTCCCCACCTCCAAAAGAATGAATCAAGTTCCTCACTGCATATATTGAACTATACTTTTTCTTAAGGAGGGCTTCCTTAATGCGTACTCCTTTATCCTTTGATAAAGACACTGCCATACTGTTAGCTTCTTGTTGTGAGTTAACGTATGAACAATATAAACAAAATGGCATTTTCGAAATACCAGATGGTTTTCAATATGTACAAGGGTTTCAAGGAAAGGCCATTCAAACAACAGAATGGTTCGGATTTATATTAGAATCTGAGGATACAATTATTGTTGCCTTCAGAGGCACTCAAACAGATCCAGATTGGATTATTGATTCTCTCGTCAATCAAAAACCTTATCCTTATGCTTTAAATGGCGGAAATGTCCATAACGGTTTTCTCTCTATTTATGAGTCTTGTCGTGATTCTATTATGGATATGCTCGTATCATTGCCAGCACATAAAAAACTGCTAGCTACTGGGCATAGTCTAGGTGGCGCGCTTGCCACATTACACATATTAGATGCACGTATAAATACTGCCTTCGCACAGTATGGACTTTATACATTCGCTTCTCCAAAAGTAGGAGATATCGCTTTTCGAAATTATTATAAACTACAAGTAGCTAGTAGCTTTCGTTTCGTCAACTTGTTCGATGTCGTCCCACTTCTCCCTCCCCGAAACATAAATTTTAATGATCATGATTGGGAGTATGCACACGTCCATCACAACATGACATTTACAAAAAACACAAAATCCATTACAAATAATCATTCCATTACAACATACAAAACATGTCTGACTTCTCATTTTTAACCAGTAAACAATTGGAAATAAAATATTCGTATACTATAATAATGTATGAAGTTATTTTTGGATGAGGGGACCTTACATGTTAAAATTTATCTTCGCACTTTTTCTTATTGTAATTTTTACGGTTACAGGTTTCTTTACATTTTCATACTTTGCAACAGGAGAGTATGATGGGGCAGGTATCATATATACCACTGTTCCATTTCTTTCTTAAGCAAAATAAATAAAACGAGCTTAATTTTATTAAGCTCGTTTTATTTATTAATATCCATTTTTGTTGGTAAATCGATAATATATCTCCCAATATAGCAACCTCTTTAAAACTGTTTAACTGCATTACCGATACCCCAAATTTCATTACTGTACTGCAAAATCGTTCGATCGCTCGCAAAATGACCAGACTGTGCAATATTTAAAATAGACATTTCTAGCCACTTCGTTCGGTTCTCATAAGCTCTACCAACAGCTTCTTGTCTTTCAGCATACGGACCAAAATCTCGCAGAACGAAATATTCATCGTTTTGAATAACGAGAGAATCGTAAATCGCTTCAAATTCAGCTCCCGATTGTGCAAAGAAACCATTTGTTAATTGATCAACTACTTTTTTAATGTGCCTATTGTGGTGATAATAATCACTTGCACGATACCCACCATTTTGATAGTAATGAAGAACCTCTTCGGCTGTTAAACCGAAAATAAAACAGTTATCCTCACCGACCCGGTCTTTTATTTCAACGTTAGCACCGTCTAGCGTTCCGAGTGTAATCGCACCATTCATCATAAATTTCATATTACCTGTTCCCGATGCTTCTTTACTCGCCGTTGAAATTTGTTCACTTACATCCGCTGCTGGGAATATATCTTCAGCTAAAGAAACTCGATAGTTTTCTAGAAAGATAACTTTCATATATTGACTGACATACGGGTCATTATTTACTTTTCTTGCGAGTTCATTTATTAATTTAATAATTTTTTTCGCGTAATAATAGCCAGGTGATGCTTTCGCTCCAAAAATAAAAGTACGCGGATAAAATGTAAAACTAGCATCCTCTTTCAAACGGTTATACAAATATAAAATATGAAGAACATTTAATAATTGTCGTTTATAAGCATGTAATCTTTTCACTTGCACATCAAAAATAGAATTTGGATCAATGGTAATCCCCATTGTATTATGAATACGTTCCGCTAAAATCTCTTTACGCTCTTGTTTTACCTCTGCAAATTTCTCTTGGAAACTTGCATCATATTGAACTAATTGTAGCTCTTGAAGCTTAATCGGTTCTTTCTTCCACTCCGTTCCAATCGCCTCTGAAATGAGATTTGTTAACTGTGGATTTGCTTTCATAAGCCAGCGCCTATGAGCAATTCCATTCGTCTTATTATTAAACTTATCTGGATAAAATTCATAAAACAATCGCATTTCCCGCTGCTTTAATATTTCCGTATGAATTTTTGCTACACCGTTTACGCTATGGCTACCGACAATCGCTAAATGAGCCATTTTCACAAGGTCATGTGCAATAATCGCCATTGCTTCAATACGATCCCACTCATACGGATACTGTTCCCACAGTTCATGACAGAAACGTTCATTAATCTCTTCAATAATCATATAAATTCTCGGTAATAACGGTTTAAAAATGTGAATTGGCCACTTTTCGAGCGCTTCTGATAACGTCGTATGATTCGTATAAGAAATCGTCTGCGTCGTTATGTGCCAAGCTTCTTCCCATGCTAACTTTTCTTCGTCTAGTAAAATACGCATCAGTTCCGGAATTGCTAAAACCGGATGTGTATCGTTAATGTGGATCGCAATTTTTTCATGTAGTTGACGAAGGTCACCATATCTTTCTCTATGCATTCGAACGATATTTTGCAAACTTGCTGATACGAGGAAATACTGTTGTTTTAAACGAAGTATTTTTCCCTCATCATGCGTATCATCTGGATATAAAAACTCCGATACAGCCTCTGTTTCACGCTTATATTTCAAAATATCTTTGCAGTTTTGCGGGAAAGGAACTGGTTCAGCATTCCAAAGTCTAAGTGTATTTACAGTACTCGTCTCATAGCCAACTACCGGCACATCATATGGCACGGCCATAATGACTTCTGCATTTGTATGCCTAAACTCTAAACGCCCGTCAATTTCTAGCGGTTCAACACTGCCGAAATAACTTACTTCTACAGCTTGATCATACCTTCTTACTTCCCATACGTTTTCATGAAGAAGCCACTGTTCTGGAAATTCAACTTGATAACCATCAACAATTTTCTGATCAAACAAACCATGTTTATAACGAATTCCACAGCCGTGTCCTGGTAAGTTTAAAGATGCGAGTGAATCGAGAAAACAGGCTGCTAAGCGTCCAAGCCCACCATTACCAAGGCCTGCATCTGCTTCCACTTCTTCTAACTCTTGTAACGAAATCCCTAGTTCAGATAACCCCTGCTCGCATACATCTCGAATACCTAAATTCAAGATGTTACTTCCAAGCAAACGTCCAAGCAAAAACTCAATAGACAAGTAATACATTTGCTTTTGCTCTCCGGATCGATAACTCTCGTTCGTTGCAATCCATTGACTATTCATATACTCACGTACCATATGGCCGAGCGTATTATATTGATCACGAGTTGTAGAATCTTTAAAACTTTTACCATACATCGTCTCTAACTTTTCTAGAAAAGTTAATTTAAAACTTTCAACATGAGTAAACATTTTTTCACCACCTACATGTTATTCCATGAGACTTTTATACAATTCCTTATAAGCAAGAGCCGATTGCTCCCAGCTATAATCTTCAGTCATCGCTTGTTTTACAAGCTGCTCCCACACTGGTTTATCATGATAGAATTCAATTGCACGATGAATCGTATGCAGCATGTCATGTGCATTAAAATTCGTGAAACTGAAACCATTTCCTTCTCCAGTTTCTTCATCATAAGAATGTACCGTATCGTTTAACCCACCTGTTTCTCTTACAATTGGAATCGTACCGTATGCTAATGCGATAAGTTGTCCAAGTCCACACGGTTCAAACAGCGATGGCATTAAAAACAAATCGCTTCCCGCATACACTTGGTGAGCTAATTCTTCATTAAATCCGATATAAACTTTTACCTTCTCCGGATACTCATATGCCATCCACTCAAAGAATTGCTCATATTCCGAATCACCTGAACCTAAAATAATACATTGTATATCTTCTTCCATTATTTCGCGGAATACAGTACGTACTAAATCAAGACCTTTTTGCTTCGTTAATCTCGTTACCATTGAAATAATTGGTGTATCCTCTTTTTCTGGCAAACCAAAATAACGCTGCAAGGCGCGTTTATTTTCACTCTTTTCATATAATGACTCTGCATCATACTGGGCCTTAATATACGAATCCGTTTCTGGATTATATACGCTCGTATCAATACCATTTACAATGCCGCTAAGCTTATCATTATATTTTCGCAGTAATCCATCTAACTTCTCACCGAAAAATTCATATTGAATTTCTTCTTTATACGTCGGGCTCACCGCTGTAATTTGATCCGAAGCAATAATACCGCCTTTCATAAAGTTTACGTTTCCATAAAACTCTAGCTGCTCACTATGAAAATATTCATCACCAAGCTCTAACAAGTCGTACATCACTTCAGGAGGAAATACACCTTGGAACTGCAAGTTATGAATCGTATATACCGTTTTAATACGCTTATATAACGGGTTATCTTGATACTTTTCACGAAGTAAGAAATTAACCATAGCCGTATGCCAATCATGGCTATGAAGAACATCCACTTCAAAATCAAGGTGCGGAATACACTCTAACACTGCTTTTGAGAAATAAGAAAAACGCTCTCCGTCATCGTAATGACCATACAGAGAATCTCTCTTAAAATAATATTCATTATCTATTAAGTAATACGTAATTCCGTCTTGCTCACCTTTTAAAATTCCACAATATTGATTTCTCCACCCAAGAGGGACGTTAATTACTTTATGTAACGTACATCCATCTCTTAACTTTTGCGGAATGAGACTATAATTCGGAAGTATAATACGAACGTCCACTCCTAATTTTTTTAGCTCTTTTGGGAGCGCACCCGCTACATCAGCTAATCCTCCCGATTTCACAAACGGTACACATTCTGATACTGCAAATAAAATATTCACTTGTTGTCCCACTGCGCGAAAAGTTTTTATTACTCCTCTTGCAGCTTCCTCCCTTCGAGTTTTCATTTAAATTAAAACTTTAATCAGTGGAGGAAAAAGCCCCCACTGATTCTTTAGGAATAACTATTAATCGTACTGTTTTGTACGCTTCCTTTTTCTACAACATACGGCTCATCGGCGCTTCCTTTTAATACGACACCGTCGCCAATTTTCACGTCTTTATCAATAATAACACCGTCTATTATACAGTTATCTCCAATTTGGCTCTTTTGCATAATAATACTGTTACGAATAATTGAACCTTTTCCAATTTTAACCGAACGGGAAACAACACTATTTTCGACTTCCCCTTCAATAATACTGCCATTTGCAATCATTGTATTTTTCACGACTGCACCCTTTAAATAACGAGTTGGTGGCTCATCTTTTACTTTCGTAAAGATCGGTGCTTCTTTCTTAAATAATTGCTTCCAAATAGCAGGTTGCAAAATTTCTAAGCTATGTTTATAGTAACTTTCAATCGAGTCAATAATTGCTACATATCCAGTATGTTCATATGTAGCAATGTGTAATGATTTCCCGCGCTTTTCTCTCACTACATCAAATAAACTGTATTGTTCCACACCTTTATATGACTCAAATAAGTCTAACAATAATTGTTTCTTTAACACGTATGTTTGAAGCGAAACCCCTTCATGGCAAACTTCTGTAATATCAGCTGCCGTATGTATATGTCGCTCTAACACCGCTTGAAAATTTAATGCTGTTACGAGATGGCTATTCGTAATAACAACGTACTCTTCTCTGCTTCTTAGAAAATAATCAATATGTCTTCTAAAGTGTGCAAAAGACCCAAATTCATCTTGGTCACATTGGCAGTTTGGCGGGAATAAAAATAGTCCGTCTCGTTTTCTATCTAAATCCCACTGTTTTCCTGAACCAACATGGTCCATTAACGAACGATTTTTATGGCTTGTAAAAACTGCCACACTATGAATACTAGAATTCACCATATTTGAAAGCATGAAATCAATGAGTCGATAACGGCCCCCAAACGGTAACGCCGCTAGTGAACGATGCCCTGTTACTTTCTTTAAGGAAGGAAAACTTCCCGTTGCATTAATAATTCCTAACATTTTTTCTCCCATTCATTTCATCCCCCTTTTCTATTTCCCTTCAGCAATTAATACTACATCGTCAACATTCTTTTCTGGACGAATGATTGTTCCATCTTCGATAACCATTTCTGATCCAACAATCGCTCTTTCAATCACAACATTTTTACCAATCTTAGCCCCTGGCATAACGACAGAATCAATCACCATACTTCCTTCTTCCACCGTCACTCCTTGGAATAACACAGAATGCTTCACGTCCCCTTCAATGACGCATCCTTCGTTAATAAGCGATTCTTCTACTTTCGCCTTTTCAGCAATATATTGAGGCGGTTCGTTTGGATTGACAGAGTAAATACGCCAATTACGATCGTTTAAATTCAGTGATGTTTCATCGCGAAGCAAATCCATATTCGCTTCCCATAAGCTCTTCACCGTTCCAACATCTTTCCAATATCCTTCAAACGGATACGCCATTAACTTCTTCCCTTCATCCAATAAAAGCGGAAGTACGTCTTTTCCGAAATCGTTACTAGATTCAGGGTTTCTTGCATCCATCTCTAAATACTCTTTCAAAATTGACCAATTAAAAATATAGATTCCCATTGATGCAAGATTACTTCTTGGAAATTGTGGTTTCTCTTCAAACTCAACAATCTCCATTTCTTCATTTGTATTCATAATGCCAAAGCGACTCGCTTCATCCCAAGGTACTTCAATAACAGAAATGGATACGTCCGATTCTTTCTCAATATGGTAATCTAGCATCTTACTGTAATCCATTTTATAAATATGGTCGCCTGATAAAATAAGAACATACTCTGGTTCATATTGACTTAAATAGTTTAAGTTTTGATAAATGGCACTTGCCGTACCTGTGTACCACTTCACACCTGAAGACTCCGCATAAGGAGGTAATACTGTGACTCCACCGCTTACTCGGTCTAAATCCCATGCATTGCCGATTCCGATATAATTATGAAGTTCTAGTGGTTGATATTGCGTTAAAATCCCAACCGTTTCAATACCAGAATTTGCGCAGTTACTTAGCGTAAAATCAATAATGCGATATTTACCACCAAATGGAACAGCTGGCTTGGCTAAATTTTTTGTTAATGCACTTAATCGACTACCTTTTCCCCCTGCTAGTAACATTGCTACGCACTTTTGTTTTTGAGCCATCTTGTTTTTTGCTCCCCTTTCTCGTCTTCACTGGTCGTAATATGGATACGCCAAATGGTGGAATTGTAATCTCTACATGTGCTGCTTGATTATGGTACGGTTCTAGAATCGTCTTAAGACGTTTCTTATTCACTTGCCCCGAACCGCCATATTGCTGTGCATCACTGTTTAAAATCTCGTTATAATACTCGAAATCTGGTACACCTACTTTATAGTTTTCATATGTAGCTTTCGTAAAATTACATACGATAACTAACGCATCCTCTTGTTTATCCCCTTGGCGGATAAACGAGAAAATACTTTGCTCGTTATTATTAGCATCAATCCACTGAAAACCTTCAGGCGAATGATCAAGCTGCCAAAGTGGTTTTGAGCGCTTATACAATGCTATGAGTTCTTTAAAGTAATCATGCATATAACGATGCATTTCAAAATCATGTAAATTCCAATCTAAATCTTCAAGGTCTTTCCACTCATCAAACTGTCCGAATTCCCCTCCCATGAAAAGTAATTTCTTTCCTGGGTGAGTAAAGAAATATCCATATAATAAACGAAGCTGAGCAAACTTATCCCAGTAATCACCTGGCATTTTATTTAATAACGACTTTTTCCCATGAACGACTTCATCATGAGAAAGCGGTAATATGAAGTTTTCAGAGTACGCATATAGCAAAGAAAACGTCATTTTCTCATGAATGTGTTTCCTATATTCAGGCGCACACTCCATATATTTCAGCACGTCATTCATCCAGCCCATGTTCCATTTGTAATTGAATCCAAGTCCACCTTCATACGTTGGGGCTGTTACAAGTGGCCAAGCTGTTGAATCTTCTGCTGTCATAAGAAAATCTTCATCTTCTGCAAACACCGCTTCATTTAACTCTCGTAAAAATGAAACAGCGTGCTCATTACTTTGCTCCTGTCCTTCTTTATTCCAGTACAGCATGTTTGCAACGGCATCCACCCTGAAACCATCAATGTGGAAATATCTCATCCAAAATAACGCATTTGAAATTAAGAAATTACGTACTTCTCTCTTTCCTAAATCAAAATTGACAGTTCCCCATACTGGATTTTCTTGCACATCTTTATCTTTATATTCATAAGTCGGTGTCCCATCAAACAAATATAAACCGTGAGCATCTTTACAAAAGTGCCCCGGCACCCAATCTAAAATGACACCGATTCCATATTTATGACATTCGTCGACAAAATGCATCAAATCATGTGGCGTGCCGAATCTACTCGTCGCGGCATAATATCCCGTCCCTTGATATCCCCAAGAACGATCATATGGATGCTCAACAAGCGGCATAATTTCAATATGTGTAAATTGATGTTCCACCACATATGGAATGAGTTCTTCTACCATTTCCCTGTAAGAATACAATGTTCCATCTTCTTTCTTTTTCCAAGAACCAAAATGCAATTCATAAACTGTCATCGCTTCTTTATAAATCGATTTTTTCTTTTTCTTACGAGTCCAGTTTTTATCATTCCATTCATATCCCTTTATATCAAAAACTACAGATGCCGTATTCGGTCTTACTTCTGCATATACAGCATACGGATCTGCCTTTAAAATGACGTCACCAGCCAACGTTTCAATCGCATATTTATATATTTCTCCTTCTTCAATATGCGGTATAAACAAGGACCAAATGCCTTCTTCTGTCACTTGTAGCATTTTATGTTGCTCATAATCCCACTCATTAAAATCTCCAACAACACTCATTGCTTTCGCATGAGGAGCCCACACTGTAAATCGTACCCCTTGAATCTCATCTTCCGTCACAACATGTGCGCCAAAGATGTTATAACTTTCATAGTACTTTTCTGTATGAAACTCATCTCGTTTCACTTCTTCACAATTTATTACACTCAATATGCTCACCTCACTTAGATGACAGAATTTTTTATACTTTAACTATTTCTGTGAAAAACTGCAATATCCTTGTTAATTTATAAAAAACATTCGTTTTTTTCTTAAAAATGTTAGTTTTCCTTCACATTTCCGTGTAAAATATCGAATTTTGACGAATATTCATTGAAAACGCTTTATTTCCCACTAATCTTTCATCTTCATATTTATTTCTCAACCTCTATTTTATTAGCTTTTTCCTCTTTTTCACGTTATTTCCTACTTGAAATCATAGAAAAATAATCTGTCATAAAAAATGTTTCTCAACATTTTTACAACAATTTTATTGAAATGCGAAATTCATAAGTAGACATTTTTGTTCTCAATAAAGCATACTAAAATAATGTGTTTACCCTATTTATATCCAAAATGAAAATGTGATAAAAAATTAAATTAAAGTAGGTTCTTATGCCAGTAAAACAAAAATTAGAAATGGAAATTGGCACGGCAACGCTCAGCTTATCACTTACATTCGGTGGTTTATTTGCTTATTTCAGTGATTCCGAAACACCGAGTAACTCATTTCAAGCTGTCTAATAACAAAATTAGATACTGAAAGCTACTTGGTCAATATTATTATGCAAAACATGACGAAAACCTTGCAGGTGATAAAGATATTCGTTTCGTCGAAAAGAACTTCTTGAAAAAAAGGTTCGGATGTATCTAAATCACAAACAGCTGCTGAAAAATCAAAAAGCGGTACACTGGCAGATATTTTAAAGAAATTAGGATTAATGCCTAAAAAATAATAAAGTGAAACTTTAATCAATTGAGGTTTTACTGCCCGGCAAATAGCGGAATAATAAAGAGCACTCTACGTAAAATAGAGTGCTCTTTTTCTATAAACGACCCTTATCCAGCAAAAGGGGTATATTGGGGATATACAAGGGAAACCGGAAAAGGAATTTATATTAAATTATATAAGTTCAGAGGTAAGAAGCAGTTTCCCACCTCTGAACTATTTAGCAATTATTATAGTACTGGTGCCATTGTTTCTTTTAATACTTTTACAGAATGAGCGAACTTCGCTTTTTCATCTTCATTTAGCTCAAGTTCTACGATTTCACGTACACCTTCGCGGTTAATTACAGCTGGAACACCTACGTAAGCATCTTTCTCGCCGTATTGACCTTCAAGGTATGCAGATACAGTTAATACGCTGTTCTCGTTGTTTAAGATTGCTTTAGTTACACGAAGTAGTGACATACCGATTCCGTAGTAAGTTGCACCTTTACGCTCGATGATATGGTAAGCTGCATCACGTACGTTTTCGAAGATTTTGTCTAAGTCTTCTTGTTTGTACTGTTCGTTGTTAGCTAAGATTGTTTCTAATTTTTGTACACCGATAGTAGCGTGGCTCCATACTGGAAGTTCAGTGTCACCGTGTTCACCAACGATGTAAGCATGAACGTTACGTGGATCTACATCTAAGTAGTCACCTAACATGTAACGGAAACGAGCAGAGTCTAAAGTAGTACCAGAACCGATTACGCGCTCTTTCGGTAAACCAGATTCTTTCCAAGTTACGTAAGTTAAAATATCAACTGGGTTAGTTGCGATTAAGAAGATTCCATCGAATCCGCTATCCATAATGCCTCGAACGATTTGTTTAAAGATCTTTGTATTTTTCTCAACTAAGTCTAAACGAGTTTCACCTGGCTTTTGTGGTAACCCAGCAGTGATAACAACTAAATCTGCATCTTTACAATCTGCATAGCTACCGCTCCAAACTTTTGTTGGTGATGGAGAGAATGGTACCGCATGGCTTAAGTCCATTGCTTCCCCTTCTGCTTTTGCTTCATTAACATCTACTAATACGAATTCTTCAGCTACACCTTGGTTGATCATTGAGTAAGCGTAACTACAACCTACAGCTCCTGTTCCTACTAATACTACACGATTGATACCTTTTTTCATGGTAATTTCCCCTCTCTATTGTTCACATATATTTTTTTATGATTGTTTAAGTAATTAATTAAAATACTAATTTAATGTTGTTTAACTTCTTTACATTCATATTGTAGCACGTATTATTGTGAATTACTTCACAAATTATGACCTATTTGTGAACTTTTTCACATAGAGTGTAAAGTTATTGGAATAGGTGTGGAATCCATTTCAATGGAGGCGTTTTCTTTAGATTGTGAAAGGGATTTTCTTGTGGTTTTTGTCGATAAGTGAAATTATACCAGCGATTTTTAGAATATATCGACCGTAACTCCAAATATATCAGCGATTATTAAAATTTATCGATCGTAACTCAAATTATATCAGCGATTTTTGCAATATATCGACTTACCGGCAAAACTCGACAATACTGACAACATAAAAAAACTGTCTTCAGTAGATCACAGCTATTGAGAGAAAGCAACTTCTTCTATATATTATTTATTTTCCACAGTAGCTCCCAGATGCATTTTTCATCGGTTTCTCCAAGTGTAGGAGGCTACAGCCATACAGCTGGGGTAAAAGTTCAAGTTGAAGTTAATTCCTTCATATTCATACAGGTCCAAATAATTAACATGATTGTATTTACGGCTCTCTATGTACCCAACTGCAACAGCGAATACTTCATATTTCTTCTATTGCATAAAAAAGCAGACTATCCAAAGTCCATTTTTATACAACAAAAAAGAGATAGCAGATTATGCTATCTCTTTTAGTATGACCCGTACGGGATTCGAACCCGTGTTACCGCCGTGAAAGGGCGGTGTCTTAACCACTTGACCAACGGGCCAGTTCTGGCAGAGAAGAAGGGATTCGAACCCTCGCACCGCGTTCGCGATCTACTCCCTTAGCAGGGGAGCCCCTTGAGCCACTTGGGTACTTCTCTATAAATATGGCTCCGCAGGTAGGACTCGAACCTACGACCGATCGGTTAACAGCCGATAGCTCTACCACTGAGCTACTGCGGAACAATTATGGTGGGCCTAAATGGACTCGAACCATCGACCTCACGCTTATCAGGCGTGCGCTCTAACCAGCTGAGCTATAGGCCCATAATTGAAAAGCGGGTGAAGAGAATCGAACTCTCGACCAGAGCTTGGAAGGCTCTTGTTTTACCACTAAACTACACCCGCATTAAATTGTAAATGGTGAGCCATGAAGGACTCGAACCTTCGACCCTCTGATTAAAAGTCAGATGCTCTACCAACTGAGCTAATGGCTCATTTTGAAAGTGGTGCCGACTAGAGGACTTGAACCCCCAACCTACTGATTACAAGTCAGTTGCTCTACCAATTGAGCTAAGTCGGCTTGCGACTTCAAAATGGTGGCTCGGGACGGAATCGAACCGCCGACACGAGGATTTTCAGTCCTCTGCTCTACCGACTGAGCTACCGAGCCTTTATGTAAAAATGGCGGTCCCGACCGGGGTCGAACCGGCGATCTCCTGCGTGACAGGCAGGCATGTTAACCACTACACCACGGGACCATTTGGTTGCGGGGACAGGATTTGAACCTGCGACCTTCGGGTTATGAGCCCGACGAGCTACCGTGCTGCTCCACCCCGCGATGATAAAATATTTACTTTAGAAAAAATGGAGGAGGTAGAGGGATTCGAACCCCCGCGCGACTCTCGCCGCCTGTCGGTTTTCAAGACCGATCCCTTCAGCCGAACTTGGGTATACCTCCGAGATATATACGTCTAATGGTGGACCTTGTAGGACTCGAACCTACGACCGGACGGTTATGAGCCGTCTGCTCTAACCAGCTGAGCTAAAGGTCCTTTATGGTAGCGGCGGAGGGGATCGAACCCCCGACCTCACGGGTATGAACCGTACGCTCTAGCCAGCTGAGCTACACCGCCATAAATGATATTAATATAAGTGGAGCCTAGCGGGATCGAACCGCTGACCTCCTGCGTGCAAGGCAGGCGCTCTCCCAGCTGAGCTAAGGCCCCATGTTTTTTAGGAATATCGGGAAGACAGGATTTGAACCTGCGACCCCCTGGTCCCAAACCAGGTGCTCTACCAAGCTGAGCCACTTCCCGTTAATAAAAGCGCGCCCGAGAGGAGTCGAAC
>NZ_JAKUHC010000012.1:0-120441 GCF_022664295.1 Bacillus cereus group sp. BfR-BA-01311 | reverse complement strand
TGCCATACCACCTATGACGTTTTCTAACCCTACCTTTAGCCCTTCAAACTTCTTCTCCGTTCTTCCGGCTTCTTGCTGTAAATCTCTTAATTCATTTCGCACTTGTTGTATCGAGTTTCCAGCATCCACAGATCGAAGAGCGCGTTGTAATTTCTCTATATCTGTTTCTGCTCCTAATGCTTCCCGGCCGATAATTCCAATAGCTTGTTCCAATTGTCGACTTGTAGCCGTACCACTTTTAATTGCATTCACAAGACGATTTCCTAATGCTCCTGCGAAATCATCAACGCTTTTCCCAGTAGCGCTAAACAATGTTTCTAATTGCCTTGTTGAACTGGCTACACTATCTTGCTCAGCCTTCATGTTTCCAAGCTTATTCTTCAGGCCATTAAGCGATCCTTCTGTAAATTCAATTTCACGTCTGAATGCACGATATTGTTCTTCAGAAATTTTACCGTTTTGAAATTGAGCTTGTACTTGTTGTTCCGCTGCTTTCAACTTATCTAGCTTTTGCGTTGTATTCTCTATCTGTTGTGTAAGTAACTGTTGTTTTTGCGCTAATGCTTCCACATTACCAGGATCAAACTTTAACAAACGCTCCACATCTTTTAGTTCTTTAGCTAAAGAATCGCTTTGTTTATTAACATCTTTTAGAGCGTTTTGTAATGGTTGAGTGTTACCATTAATTTCAATCGTAATACCTTTAATTCTTCCTGCCATTTTCTCACCCCTTTCTTAGAATGAATCGAAGTCTTTTTGATTTGCTTTTCTAACTTTTTCTTTATCTGGATTCTCCATTTCAGCGAATTCAGCAATATAATCAAAACAATCACCGATCGTCATAATTTCCAAATCCCAATGTGTTAATTTCGCTTTATAACAAAGAGCAAGGAACGTATCAGTGGTTAATTCTTCATCACTGAAATCGCCTTGCTCTCCATTACTTTTCTTTATTTTTTTTTTGCGCCCATCGTACTTTGAATCATATCCATAATTTCTGGAAGGATTTCAGAGATAGGGAATTCATCAAAACCATCTAACCACGTAATCGGTTCAGCGATTTCTGGATTTGCTGTTTTTGCATATAACCAAACTAGATCATATACAACCTCAAAATCTACTTTACTTAAATCCGCATTTGCTAAATCAATAGTAGCACCAGCTTGAGGATTTGAAGGAGCAATAACTCCTAATTTGAGCATGTCTGCAAATAAATCACGTCTAAATTGTGCTTTATATCGTTTAACGGTTGCTGCTGTACTTTTTAATCGAACTTGTTTTCCATCTATAGTAATTGTCTTTTCCATTTATAATTACGCTCCTTTTGGTACTACTGGTGTTTTTACATATACTTTTTTGTACCAGTCGTTATAAATTGCTTGTGTTGTTTTAGCAGTCGTTTTCGTTTTAACCATTGGTCTTCCACCTGGTACTAAAACAATTGGGCTAGAAACAAACTTCAGTTCATTTGTATTTGGTTCAGCCGAACTTGTTTTTGTTTTGGATGCAAGTGTTGGACGACTTGCTGAACAGTTATACATAACATGTCGAGTTGCGTTCACGTCACCATCAAACTCAAATAATAAAGCGAACGGTTTTCCTTTTGCATCAGCTAATTCATTTAATACGCCATCCGTTTCATCTAATTCCTCACCCAATGCATCGATAGCAAATTTTTCTGGGATAGTAGCAATACTTAATGTTCCATCGTAACCTTGGTTATTACTTGCCGCGTAATAAAGCATGTCATCTGCATAGAATTCAATTAAATCACCGCGTGGCTCAAAAGTTAGTTCCACTCCACCAGGTAATGGAATTGGTGTCCCAAATGTAACTAAGAAATCTTTAATATCAAATGGCACGTAATGTACATTTTTCAAACCGAATGTTACTTTGTTTTCATTCATTTACAACAACCTCGTTTCATATGTTTTTTGAAATAATTTCTCAGATTCAATAAAAATCCCATACGAGTCATAAGGTATATCATGATCGTCTAGGACCTTTTCCAGCTTGGCTTCTGCAACCAAATTTTTTCTAGTTGTATAAAGCTCAATATTTAAATCATTTATTTTGTGATAAACCTTGTTATCAGCTATAAAATTTGCTGATCCATCCACAAGGAAACAAATATAAGGTGGCGCTGGTACTGGCTTACCAGGTATTGCTGTAAAATGCGAATAAGCCACAGGATAACCTGTAGCTTCAAGGATTTTTGTTAGTTCACCTAATGTCATTCTTGAATCGCCCTCTCGATACGTCTTGGCAATTCATTAATTACATACTCTTCAACTGGACGAATATGCACTTGAGCCGGAACACGTCCACCACCGACTTTCGCATGTCCATTTTCTAAAAGATGCGTTAATTGTCCTTGTGAATTGTGGACGACAACACCATTACCTTCTTTTTTCTTACGCCATCCTTTACGATATGCCCCTGTTTTTTTAGGACTACCTTGCTTTAATTTTTCTACAGCAACATCAGCAACTTCTTCTTGCGCTGTCAACAATTCTTCTTCCACAACATGGGCATTTCTTTGTAATTCTCTAGCAAGTTCGCTCGCAAAATCATTCATATTAAGTATGCTCCTTTGCGATAATAGTCAATGTTTGATACATTTCATCATCATTCATTGGCGGTTCGATAATATCAAAGATACGACCTTTCATATTGATTCGCATTAATTCTGTAATACCTGCTGTATAAGGCATCACAAACCGATAAATTCGTGTAGATTGTGATGCCGAAGCTTCAATGTACTCCGAGCCTTTTACCGTTTTTATCATTGCCCATGCTTTTTTTACTTCTTGCCAATTACCTGTTTCAACTTCTTGATTTAGTTCATCTTTTATTACTTCAGGTTGTTCAATGATAATTCGATTTCTACAATCACCTGTATTCAGTGGTTTCTTGTACTGAAAAGGACGCATATTAATCACCGTCCAATTTAATTTCTTCTAATGCTTTATCGATACCTAAACTATTAATCTGACTTAAAAAATTCTTGTCAAAATACTCTAATGCATCGTTATAAACATAACGAGAACGTTCAAAGACTAATTCTTTGAACTCCTCGTCTTTATTTAAATCATAATTCCCACAAACCCTAAGTAATGCCTTGTTAGACGTAGAAAGGATGCGCTTTAGGTTATCATCTTCCTCATCACCCAAGTGCATCCTATCTTTAAATTCCTGTAATATTTCATTTGAAATTACTGTATCCATTCACATCATCCTTGTGTTGGTGGAGTTACTTCTTCAAGCTTTAATGTGTAAACTTGTGAAGTGTATTTATCCTTCGGTTTACCTGTAGCATATTGTTTAGCAATATAAACAGTTGCATCTTCTAAAGCTAATGTTTCTTCATACTTTTTGATTGGCTCTGTTCCACCCATCGCTGCAATGTATTCTCCTTTAACAAAGAACACCACTTGTCCTTGAGGTACAAATACAGATTCTGTTGGGATTGGATTAAAAGGTAAGCTCGTTACATATACACCTGCCGCATTTTGAATCGTAGCATTTGCTTGAATATCAAAAGTATCGAATGGATTTGTTACCATAACTACTTTACCAGCAATATTTTTTGGTCGATCTGCCTCTGTTTTACCATCAGGATTTAATTTTTTAGCCAATAATTTGACCACGCCTTTTAGTTCATTAATTGTTTTGCGACCAGGCTCAAAAGTTAAAGTTCCAGCAACTTTTTTATCTGGATATACTCCATTCGTAACACTTCCACTAGGGTCTTTTAATAATCCAATAGGTTCATTTTTACCCGTACCAGCTACAAAACCACGTTCTAAACCTACTGACATTGCTTCTGTAATCATTGTACGAACATAACGTTCCACCCATACTGGACCAAGCTTCAACATATCATTTGCTAATGGAATAAATGCCGTTAATTTCAGTTGAGTAATAGATTCTTTTCGGAATGTAGCATTTAATTGCCCTTTAATATCACCAAATAAAGGTCCCCATACAGCTGCACCCTCTGGATCTCCATAAATAAATTCTGTCACGGCTCCTAAATTCTCTAAACCGATATGCTCTAGTAACGGATGACCTTGAACTAAATCATCAAAAATTCTCTCTTGTGTTGTTTTAGGTAAAGTTTCAGTAGATTTAAAGCCACCATCTTCAACAACGGCATTAAAGAACTTCATTTCTTCACTTGTTAGTACATTAGCACCGCGAGATTGCATAATAGAACGATCTACCATTGATTCATTCACTTGATTTAAAATATCTGAACGAACATCGGTAGCAAGTGCTTCAATCATGGAATTTAACGCTGCTGATTGTTCTTCCGCTGTACCTTCTTGTGTTGCTTTCGCGAAAGCTAGTTTCTTCTCTTCAAAATTATTAAACTTAATAACCATATTTTATTTTCCTCCTAAAGTTAAAAAGAGCGTACTCAAATTCTGTTTTGTATGAACAGGCTTTTGAATAGGCTCTTTTGGATTTGTATTTGTTTGTAAATCATTCAGAATTTCATTTTTCAAACCTGATAATGCTGCATTTAAATCTTCTTTTGTAATCCCTTGGCTTTTGTTCATTGTTCCATTTCTAAAACCATCGATTACCTTTTGTGGAAGCATGGCAGCAGTAGAAGCTGACGCTGTCATTTTAACCTGATTATCCATAAACATGATTTCATCCACAAAATTATTTTCTAATGCTTGTTGTGGACCCATCCAAGTTTCTTCAGCCATCATATGAAGTAGTTCCTCTTCTGATTTACCACTTTTAATGACATAGGCGTTTACAATTGCTCGATCAGTTGTTTTCAACATTTCAGCAGCTTTTTCCATATCACGATGATCTCCACCATTCCACATAGAAGCATTGTGAATCATAATTTGTGCTGTAGGTGAAATTCGGACTTTATCACCAGCCATCGCAATAACAGAAGCCGCACTTGCAGCCAAACCAACAATTTGAACTTCTACATGACCAGGGTAATTTTTTAATGCTGTATAAATTTCTGACCCTTCGTGTACATAACCACCAGGACTATTAATAGTTACAATTAAATCATCACCATTGGCATTAGTTAGTTCTTTCGAAATTTTACCTGGGCTTGCAGCATCCATTTCAAACCAATCATAAATCCAAGCTTCGTCATTCGAAATAATTGGACCTTTTACGTCAATTTTCACCGTCATTTTCTTTCTCACCCCCTTCAGATTCATTTAATTTTGTATAGTTCTTCGTAATATGATGGATATTCAGGTTTGGATCATCCGACTCTTCATAATCTACTTCCGAACGAATTTCATTCCCTGTAAATGCACTTGAAGAAATGAGTTTATCAATACTTGTCGCAAGATCAAATATACTTTGATAGGAAACCGCCTTAACCTCAATTTTTTGTCCCAAAAGATATTCACTCATTTCGAAGAATTTAACATTCGCTTCATCAGATAGTTTTTTTAATAATGGTCGTACTGTGAAAAGTATATAATTTTTCGTTTGCTTTTCTACATCAGCCATTTCTCCATATATCAAAGCTATAGGAATACCGATTGCCATAGCTACTTGATTTAAGAAACCATTTGTTACTTTATTGATTTCTTCCACACTTGGGCCATTTGCAACACCATTGTATATCTCGTTATAATTAATACCTTTTTGCTGTGGAACAATAGCTATATCTTTAGAACCAATTGACTTATACATGTTGTCTATAAACTCTTGTAATTTTGCTATTTGTTCCTCAGTTTTAGCACCAATCATATCCATATCAACTGTTCCGCGAACTTGATTTTTACGTTTTTGAGAGTTTAATATTCTGCCGAACAAATCCCCATAATCTGCAAATAATCCATCAATAAGTGGGGTTAATTTATCATTCCGATACTTCAAATGAATAACTTCGCTTTGTTTAAAACTTCTCTTAAACGTATAATCTTTTACCCTTACATCCGTAAAAGTATCTTCAAACACAGCGTACTCATTATGTTGAAATCCATCTGCAATAAGTAAATCACCATCATCTGCTTGTATAACTAAACACTCATTATCATAAATAAGTTTTCGAACAAACCGCTCCCAAAAGGTACTTGCGGTCATATTCTTGTTTGGTCTTACGTTTAATCGATAATAAAGCTCATCCTTCTTAAATTCTTTACCATTTCTTATTCTAAATTCAGATTGACTAATCGTCCTTCCTAAAAATGAAACGCATGTATCAATTGCCAATCGTTTCATATGAAGCCTGTTTGCTGTATCAGTTAATATGTCCAGATCCAACATGAATTCTAGTTCTTTATTTCTTTTAAATACTGAACCTAACCATCCAATGGTTATCACCCCCTTTATTAGAATTTAATATTGCCTATAACAAAATCAGTAGCTTCTTGTATCTCATCCGCCCGATAAAGAGCATGCACAAAACACTGAAAACCATCTGTTTTTCTGCGAACAGGCTCTTTCTTTTCGTATATTTTATTTCCATCACTTTTGATAACAACCAACACATTTTGCGTATACCAACGCATTAACGGATTATCCTCAAAAACAATTTGTTTATTTGCAAATGCCATTTCAATACGTGGAGCTAATAAACTATGAATTGCTTTCGGGTTTCGTATAACTTCTATTTCAAACCCTTCTGCTACTAATAATGGCCTTATTGCTTCCATTCTGAAGTTATCAGCTATAATCTTTTTAATTCCATATTGTTCTCGCATTTCTACAAACCAATCAACAATGTGTTGAGGATTAATAGTTGGTTCATCTACAACTGTTAGTAGACCTTGCTCTTCCCAATCTTTTATAGGAGCAAATTTTTGTTTTTTATACTCGCCAGCTTTTTTAGAATAACCATAATAAATATCAACAAATTCTTTACGCACAAAGGAATGAGTTTTAAAAATGTACTCACCATTTTGTCTAAATAAAAGACCACATGCTGCGAAATCTCGAATACTCGCAAAGTCTAACGCTCCTATGCATTCTTGAGCATGTAAATCAGGGAATGGACGGTTTGTAGCAAGAATCTCTGACCATTTTGCAACAGATCGTTCTAGATTTGTAACTGGTAAGTTCATACGCTTTGTCATAAATTCTTCTCGGTTACTTGGATCATCCTCTAAATCTTCATATTCTTCCTTTATCGTTTCAAGTAATCCCTCAGCATACTCGCTTAGTGGCTGCGATAACATAGGATTAGCTAATTCCCAATTATCAATATCATCAACTTCCTTTTCATCATTAAGCTTACAGATAAAAGGAAATACGGCATTAGGACGAGCTTCACCATTTAAAACCTTCATAGCTTTTTCTTTTTGTTTATCTAAAAAGCCATCTCGTACATAACCATCTGTACCAATATAAAATTCACGAGGGTTTTTCTTTTTACCTAAGCCGCTGATATGGACGCGAACGTCTTTATTACTTTCATATTGATGTATTTCATCAAATACAACTGCACCATCACGCAAACCGTCTTTTGTATCCCCGTTGGAAGTTCTAAACTTTAGTATACTTTCAGTAGCCTTTGAAACAGTTTGAGTTAATGTGGTTTTAAACGCTCTCTGTAAAACCTCATTTTTCTTTACGCATTTATGCACTTCGTCAGGACTTGTTTTCGCTTGTTCCTCACTATTCGCAACAACAGAGATGTTATACTCTGGAATACCGTGCAATTCACTAATTAAAAAGTGAATAATTACAGATATCAGACCATTTTTACCGCCACCACGTCCTAACATCCATAGGAATTTCCGATAAAATACGCGTCCATTTTTCTTATAAAACAAAAAAACGAATGCCATTAAGAATTTTTGAAATGGCTGCAATGAAAAGTACCACTTCTCACCGAAGTTGATACAATCCTGAATCATTTCATCATCAAAATACAAATCGTCTCTGTTTAAAACGTGTTTTTCTAGATAATTAATTAACAGTTCTCTCTCTTTGTTGAACTTTATTTTTCCACTTCGATAAAGTCCAATGTATTCTTCTACATACTTTTGCCTAATCATGTTAAATCACTTTTATTATAACCAGCCTTAGGGATATTTGGTTTACAAACAAACTTTATATCTCTTCCTAAAGCAATTAAAGAACTGTTAATTTTATTTCTCTCACTTATAAGAGGATGGGCCTTAACAAAAACTTGAGATCCGTTTTTGACTGTAACAGACTCACCTTCTTTATTGATAGTCCTGTTTATTTTTCTAAATGCTTTAACTAGATCAATGTATCGTTCTACTTTTTCAACCTCGACTAAATCTTCAACATCAATACTGTTCATTAGCTGTTCCTTTAACTTTGTAATACTGACAGCCATCTACCCACCCCCCTTACGTGCGTAATTTCGAAAAAAACCTGACAGTTAACCCCCTCCTCCGGTGCCCCTTAGAGCAATTTTTATTGAAATTATTTAAGGGGGGGTATTATTTTTAATTTCTCAGCAATCATTTTAGTTGTTTCATATAAACCATCCGTTTTATTACCCATCATCATCCAAGAAGCATATAACTCATTCGAATACTTTGACCAAATATCTTCAGCCTGTTCATTTGTAATGACATAACCTTCAAGTCTATAAGCTTTAACTAATAGAGCTACATCTTGTTCATAAGTATCCAACGTTACCACCTCTCATCGTCTTGCCATTTGTTTACCTTCTTAATGAACACTCTTCCGTGTTCTTTATTATGGCAATCCACACAGACTGTTTCTAAGTTATCTATTTCTAATGCAAGTTCTGGATGATGTTCTAGTTCTTTTATATGATGGACAACGAGCTGAATCTTCTTACGCTTTGCACTCTCACTGTATTCATTGGTGTCGACACGAACACTACCATTGCGCTTACACTCTTGGCATTCATAATTGTCTCGCTTCTTTACTTGCTCACGTATACTCTTCCACTCACCACTGTCATAGAACTTACGCTTCTGTTGTTTGGTTTTATATTCTTTCATCTGTCTTTACCCAATGCATTTGATTCCCTCTATCTCTTTCTAATAAATCTTTTATCGGTGTTTGCATGAGATATTCCACAGAGTAAAGCATGTGCTTCTCTCCATACAATTTGTAATACTTAAATCGATTAACATCAATCCCAGCCTTCTTGTATACTTTCTCATATGGCTTAAGGTATTTGATATATGCTTTCTTATCTATAGGCATAAGACCAAGTGCAGCAATCTTACCGTTTAAAACGCTATCCAATTATCCTCACCTCTTTTAAAAGAATACTCCAATTATATATTTACCAAATAAATACAAGTTGTTATAATAAAGTTAACATTGCCATCAGGAAAAGTGATTCGCACCCCAAAGCGAGTTGCTTTTCCTTTTTTTATGTCTATGGCTATTGCTTTAAGAATTCATCTATCGCTTTATCCAGTACGCTAATAAGTGATTCTCTTGTTTGTTTTGGTGTCATATCATCATTGATCTCATTATGTAAAGCTACAGCCTTTTCTAACTTCTGTGGATCAATATGTTGCTTCACTAATTCCAATCCAATAACATTATTGATTAAATGACCAACAACCACTGTTTGTTCTGGTTTATTTAGTTTCATTTGTTATCACCTCATCCTTTAATTTTAGTAATCTCACCAACTTTTTGAGCTATCGTTTTACCGTTTAAAACAACTGGTACTTCTATAAGCAAAGAATTCGTTTTATTTGTAAACCTACCCATAACCCTTTCTAACTTCTCAAATGTAGCCACGCATTCATTAGCAGCTTCCGTTACTTCCTTCATTTGTTTTAATGCTTCTGTTGTATCAGCATCAATATTAATCTTTAATTTGTTATTAGCCATCTTGTGAATCCTCCTCCAAAATAAAAAGCACCCGAATGGATGCTTTTTTATAGATTATTAATTTGTACTTTAATTCCGGTACGTGAAGTTTTATCCTTATTCCAATCACCTAATGATGAACCGCTGATATGCATCAACAATATTAAGTAACTGGAAGAAGAGCAAAAGCTCTCCCTAATAACGGTACCATTCAATCATTACCATCTGCTGGTTTCGGATTTTATGTGCCATCATTACGAAATCGTTTAGACAACATATAGATTATAAAGGAACATTATGAGTTGTGTTTTCCGCCACTTCTCACAATACAAATATATCACGTTGATTCCAAAACAATCGGCACATTTCCTGCCAAAAAGCGGTCAAGACTCTGCCACGTTTTTAGTTAATCGTTGCTTTAATTCTGTTTAATAATTTTTTATATAATTCGTCTTCTGTTGACCACTTAATATGACTAATTTGTCTAGTATCAAAATGAATTTTGTCAAAATCTTCGTCTTTACATGTCCATATAACCGTTTTTCCTAGTCCTACTGCATAACCAGCTTCGAAATAGACTCCACCTCTATGTTCAGTAAAGTCTGAAATAACAAATTTACTTTGTCTTATTTTGACTATAATTTCGTCAGTTATACTATTATTATGTTCCACTTCATCAATTCGGATAGGCTGGTACCCAGCCTCTTTTACAGCTTTTGCAATTGCATTTTGATACGGACTACTCATTTTTGGACTAAACGACATTGCAACAAATACCTGCTTAGTATCCACTTCTCCTTTTTCTAATTCCGCTATACGATTCCATCCTTTCACCGTAACTGAAATATATACAGGGAACTCTGCTCCTGATGAATTAGATAATTCAATCAATCCGTCTTGAAATAGTTGGTTTGCCATATATTTCATTTCTAACAAATGAGCACTCTGTACAAAAAATAGAGATTTATCTGATTCTTGAACAAATACTGGGTCACCTGGGAATTTTGATAATTTAGCTAAGTTTTTTAATGATTCATCCAATCTATCAGAAATATTATCTGGATATTCTCCTAATAGATCGTCTAAAAGACAAATAGGATACGGGAATTCTGAAAGATTTTTATCTGGCTGATTAAGAAAAATCATTATTTTTCCCATCCCTCTGATAGCTCTCTTTCTTAATATTGCAGAAAGTTTTCTCATCTTCTCTACATTTAATGTAATTCTCGCTTCGTCAGTCATGGAATATATACCGCAATTCTGACATTTATATTGCTCGGCACATCCCCCTCCTATCCCAACTAATTTAGATTCTTCAATAGAACTTTGACAAACCGGACATCTTTCACGCATCTTTATCACTACTTTCTAGTTTTATAACATAATATTACCATATAAATAATCGACTTACCCATATCTTATATTGTGTGTAACTGCCTCCTTCGCTGAATCCCTTGGTATCATTGATTTCATTTAACTTTCTCTTTTGAGTTACACAGTACGAAAATTATGAGTAACTGTATAGGGATACCACCAGCATTTTTCAAAATAATCTACGCTATGCGAAAAAAAATAAGCTGCCCATGTGGACAGCTTATTCACATAATTATCGTTCTCGGAAGTAAATATCTACGTCCTCATAAGTCATCCCAATTTTCTTCATTACTTGTGCTGATGCCTGATTTTTACCCTTTTTGCTAATTCTGTCGCATAACCTTTCTCCGAATAGTTCTTACCTAACCAATAGGCAAGTTCCTCTTTGTTATACTGTTTATCAATACGCAGTTTGTATTTAAAATACTACCTCATAATTTTTTGTCTAACTTTTTCCTCAGTATTTCAACGATGATGAAGGGAATTCGGTGCTTTTTAGAAATATCGATACTTGTTGCTTGTGGATTTTTCTCCAATTCTTTTTGAATTAAAGTGATAATGTCATCTTTTTTCAATGAGATACACCTTCCTTGATTGATCTTTATTTTCGACATAAACTCTATTTAAATCGTAATCGGCGTAATTGCGATCCCTCTAGGGACATTCCCAACAGAAATTGGTAAACCGATGACCGTGTTGGTAGCCGTATCTATCACGGAGACCGTATCATCACCTAAATTTGTGACATAAGCACGCGTACCATCGGGTGTAATTGCGATTCCTTCAGGGCTATCCCCAACAGAAATTGGTAAACCGATGACCGTGTTGGTAGCTGTATTTATCACGAAGACCGTATTACCACTGTTCTTTGTGACATAAGCACGCATACCATCGGGTGTAATTGCGATCCCTTGAGGGTCACTCCCAACAGGAATTGGTAAACCGATGACCGTGTTGGTAGCCGTATCTATCACGGAGACCGTACCATCAGTGAAATTTGTGACATAAGCACGCATACCATCGGGTGTAATTGCGATTTCTTGAGGGGCACTCCCAACAGAAATTGGTAAACCGATGACCGTGTTGGTAGCCGTATCTATCACGGAGACCGTACCATCACCTAAATTTGTGACATAAGCACGCACACCATCGGGTGTAATCGCGATATCGCTAGGGAAATCCCCAACAGAAATTGGTAAACCAATGACCGTGTTGGTAACCGTATTTATCACGGAGACTGTATCATCAAAGACATTTGTGACATAAGTACGCGTACCATCGGGTGTAATTGCGATTTCGGCAGGGCCATTCCCAACAGAAATTGGTAAACCGATGACCGTGTTGGTAGCCGTATCTATCGCGGAGACCGTATTATCACCGCTATTTGCGACATAAGCACGCGTACCATCGGGTGTAATCGCGATCCCTACAGGGCCATTCCCAACAGAAATTAAACTGATGACCGTGTTGGTGGCTGTATTTATCAAGGAGACCGTATTATCACTGAAATTTGTTACATATGCAAAAGGACCAAAATCGATGGAACTGATCGTACAAATTGGAATGATGCGCGTTCCTAATACACCAGTGAGAATCAGTTTTCCTTCATCAACTCGGAAAATACGACCTTGAAGACTATCACAACATCCTGAGAGCGTAACTGAAATAAACTCGCCTTCTAACTGCTGCAGTGTCGTTCTCAGATCTTGAAAACAAGTATTATCGGGACTTGGTCCTGTGGGGCCCGTTATTCCAACTCCCGTTGCCCCTGTCAGTCCAATCGGACCAGTTGGTCCTTGTGGTCCAGTTGGTCCCTGAGGTCCAGTTGGTCCCTGAGGTCCAGTTGGTCCCTGAGGTCCAGTTGGTCCCTGAGGTCCAGTTGGTCCCTGAGGTCCAGTTGGTCCCTGAGGTCCAGTTGGTCCTTGTGGTCCAGTTGGTCCTTGTGGTCCAGTTGGAAAAGTAAAAGGTGGAATTGGTGATAGTGTTGGCCCTATAAGGTTAGGATCTAATGCACAAGCAAATAAAAATTCTTCTATACTTAAGCCCTTTGAATGATTTTCGTTTGACATATATATTCATCTCCAAAAAATTTTTATCATAATTAATAAATACGTAATATAAATAAAATAATATCAATAATGGAAAAAACTTCATTCCAATTGTGAACAATCCGATTCTCAAGGATTGGATTTATCTTGATATAATTAAAAAAGAATAGATATTGTAGCAAATTTAAGTGGTTATAATATCTATTTTTTTTATAAAGGAACGATGTATATTGTATACATATGAAGTTAACATAACGCATCATTATCGGTATTAAAAAAGGTTCTTTCAATTGAAGATTCTCCTCTAATTCCTTTTGGATAGAAACAAGGATGTCTTTTATTTTTATATTCATTTCTTCTTAGATGAGACAAAAAAATTAGGATACATCCAATAATTTAGACACAGTTCGGCGTGATGGCAATTCCTGCTGGACTGGTTCCAACAGAGAACCGCGGGAGGATTTCGGTGTCGGTAGCGGTGTTAATCACCGAGATATTATCATCAAAAGTATTGCAGACATAAACCCTTGAACCATCAGGAGTGATTGCGATTCCGAAGTTATTTAAAAGGCCTCCGACGGGGATTCTTGGAAGAAGTTCAGTGTTGGTGGCTGTGTTAATGACCGAGACAGTACTATCTAATGAATTGATAACATAAGCCTTCGAACCATTTGGCATAATCGCAATTCCTGTTGGTTGGTCTCCAATAGGAATCCTCGGAAGAATTTCAGTGTTGGTAGCGATGTTAATAATCGAGATACTATCATCACTAAAATTGACGACATAAGCCCTCGTTCCATCCGGCATAATCGCGATCCCTCTTGGTCCGTTTCCAACGGGGATTCGCGGGAGAATTTCGGTGTTAGTGGCGGTGTTGATTACTGAGACATTATCACTAAATGAATTCGTAATATAAGCCCTTGTTCCATCCGGCGTTATCGCAATCTCTTGGGGGACGGATCCAACAGGGATTCGAGGGAGGATTTCGGTGTTGGTGGTAGTGTTAATAACCGAGACTGTACTATCATTCGAATTACTGATATAAGCCCTCGTTCCATCGGGCGTTATCGCAATCCATTCGGGAGCATTTCCAACAGGGATTCGAGGGGCAATTTCAGTGTTGGTGGCTGTACTGATCACCGAAACATTACCATCAAAACGATTGACGACATAAGCTCTTGTTCCATCCGGTGTTATCGCAATTTGGAGGGGATTTATTCCCACAGGGATTTTCGCTGCTATTTCCGTGTTTGTCACTGTACTGAACACAGATATTTCCTCAGGATTAGTAACATAGGCAATAAAAACAGGAGAAAAGAAGGTCACATCACATATGGAAAAAACACGGGTACTGTCTAAGATGAGCACCGCATCCTCTACTTCGGTTAAACGCCCTTGGAGAGGATCGCAACATCCCTTAATAGTTAACGAAATCAACTGACCTGTACAGTTCAGCAGTTTACTACGAAGGTTTTGGAGACAAGCGTTGTCGGCACTTGGCCCTGTATTCCCTTGAGGTCCTTGTGGCCCTGTATTTCCTTGAGGTCCTTGCGGTCCTGTATTCCCTTGAGGTCCTTGTGGCCCTGTATTTCCTTGAGGTCCTTGCGGTCCTGTATTTCCTTGAGGTCCTTGCGGTCCTATATTTCCTTGAGGTCCTTGCGGTCCTGTATTTCCTTGAGGTCCTTGCGGTCCTGTATTTCCTTGAGGTCCTTGCGGTCCTGTATTTCCTTGAGGTCCTTGAGGTCCTTGCGGTCCTTGCGGTCCTTGCGGTCCTTGCGGTCCTGTATTTCCTTGAGGTCCTTGCGGTCCTGTTACTCCTGGTGGCAAAGTAAATGATGGAATAGGCGATAATGTAGGACCAACCAAACTTGGATTTAATGCAGAAGCACTCAAATTTTCATCTAATATGAAACCCTTTGAGAATTTTTCATTTAACATAATTAACCTCCAAAAAAACTTTTATCATAACTAATAAATGCACCCCAAAAACAAAATGACATCAAAAAAATGTGAAATCACTTTTTATGAAAAATGAGTTTTCGGCTTGATATGCTTTTTTTGCCAAGCTGACAGAAAAAACTCATATTTCAGGTCAAAAGACAAGGACAAAGCTATACAAAAGAAAAAACCTCTATGAATAGTTATTCATAGAGGTTTAAAATAACGTCCTATTATCGGTAGCAAGGAAAAGGAAAGCAACTGTACTCTCACCAAGGCACCTTCTTTTTGTTCTATGGATCTATGCGTTTTTATACATTCCTATCCTAGCGCGGTTTTAGGGTTCTTGTTTGTTACTGGAACTGTATAAAATCTTGCATACTCTTAGCGGAATTTTTTCCAAAATACTGCAATGCCCCTAGACTAAAAAAGAAATAAGCAATGATTAGATTTTAAACCTAGTCATTGCTTTATCCATTGCATCTTGGTTTACACCTATATAACGTAATGTGACCTTCTCTGACGAGTGATTGAATATCTCCATAAGTAATGCTATGTTTTTTGTTTGCATGTACATATGATATCCGTACGTCTTTCTCAACGTATGTGTTCCTATTTCATCTAATCCGAACTCTGCCGCTGCTCCACTTAATATCTTATATGCCATGCTACGACCGATTGGACGATTTCTACCTTGTCTACTTTTCAATAGGTACTCATTATCTTCTCTTTCTTCAATAAACCATTTGAGCTCTCTTTTCAATGCTGCAGTAATTTGTATTCGTTTCTGTTTCCCTGTCTTCTTTTCTCTCATAGATATATGACTACCTTTGACATCTCCTACCTTCAATTTCAAAATGTCCGAGATTCTTAAGCCTGTATTGATTCCCATAATGAAGAGAATGTAATTACGTAAGCTCTTCTCCTTAAAATAATCTTTTAGCTGCTGTATTTGCTCTGGATCACGTATTGGCTGAACAAAATTCATTATTCATTACCTCCAGTTTCTTCAGTCTCATAAACTTCTAATCTAAGAGCAAAAGCAAGTTTATAAAATACCCTAGCCTTAACACGTCGATAAGTACGCTCACTCATGCCAATTTCGTTGTATACCATATAATCACATACATCTTCATCTTCTAAATAACGCTTAATGATGATGTTTCTTTGATCCTTTCCTGCACGTCCATTACCCAAACGACTAAGAAACTGGTCAATACGAAATGATGTTTGCTTAATCCACTCTTCTCGTTTACTTTGTTGGATGTTAGCCATCGCTACATCTTCTAATGGCTTTCCTACATCATTTGTAGGTCCATGATATCTAATTTCATAAGAAGGAGTGACTTTCATTTCTTCACGCATCATTCCAAACTGTCTATATAAACGTACACTTTCGAGAACACCTTCTAATTTTTTCTGCGTTGCTACTCTATCGATTTTTGGTAAGAAAGATAATTGTTTAGTCATGTAAGACCACTCCTTATTATTTATAAATTACTTTTGTCTTAATGCTCCACGTCTACGTTCATAACGTGGTCCGTGAATCCCCATTAAACCTTCAATGTCACGAGTGCTTAACTTCTCCTTTCTTTTTTTCTTATTTTTCTTCTTTGCTTGTTTCGATTGTTTTTCCCACTCTCGTAACTGATCTCTTAGCACCTTCATTTCCCCATCTCCCTTTTCAAAATAAAAAGGACACCGATTCCTAAAACAGCTGTAATTGCTGCTTTAATGAATTGGTGTCCTCTAGTTTTCTAGCCGGACTATATTTATTTGTTTTTAGCCTTCTTGCTTCCCTTATAAAATCCATATTTATGATCTACTTCTGAAATCAAAATTACAAGTGCCATAATGATTCCAGCTTGTAAAAAACTTTTTACATTACTGAAAGTCACAAACATGATGATTAAGTAAAGAGCCAAATACATTCCAAAGAACTGTTTACCATTCATTTTTATTCCTCCAGTATTGTTATTTTATAATTCCAGCCCTTACAAAAATGTTTCTCCAAGCGTTAGCGACTTGATGTTTCTCTACTGCTTTTGTGTGGCGAGCAAGACGTTTCTTTAATTTCTTTCTCTTATGATTAGTTGTCATAACCATTTCCCCTTTATCACAAAATGAAATTTTTATTAAGCTTTCCCCGCATAACATTTTCAATTTTGTTTATACTATAACTGTAACTTTTAAGTTACAAAGCATTGTGGTGATGCTCTTGTTGGACAACAAAGCAGTTAGCTTTTGCTAGCTGCTCTTTATTTGTAAAAAGGCACACAATTAACTGAATTCACATATAATATTCTGAGTTCCTTTCTTTATAAAATAGTCATTATAAAACCGGTCTCGTCACGAGGGCACTTTACTAAGTGCCCTTTTATATTCCAACTTAATACAAAATGAAGTTTTTATTTGGTTTTCTTTCCTGCATAACATTTTTAAATCTGTTTATACTATAATTGTAATTTATGGTTACAATTATAGTATTCATGTGGAATAGTATTTACAGCAGGCAGTTAGCTACTTCAGCTAGCTGCTTTGTTGTGCAAAATAGCGTTTTTATAAAAAACTTTGCACCCTTAAATCAGACAAGCATATATTATTGTATGGGGCACTCCAGTCCATACGTTCAAACCTTTTAGTCTAGGAGCACACTTATATGTGTGCTCTTTTTTTATTTACTTTCAAATAAAGATTTCATTCAGAATTTGCACATACGCTAAAAATATTCATATGATATATTGTGGCTACATTTTCACCTCTCAATTTGATATGAGTCTTGGTTAAAGAGCGCTTTCTCGGGTGCTCTTTTTCCGCTTAAATAAGAATTTTGTTTTTAAATTTGCACCTACCTGAATAGCACGCATACAATATCATGCGTATTCATATTCAAGATCACTTTTGGTCAAGAGCTCTTTAAAAAGAGCTCTCTATTTTTTTAATTAGGATTTTGTTCTATTTTTTTATTTAATACATATCAATTAAAATGGTGGTAAGTATTTATCTTGATCATCGCATATCTAATTCCGGCACCTATACAAGGTGCTATTTTTTTGATTAATACAAAATAACTATTTTGTTAGCATTTTTCTTAGGCTTGTGCATATACTGTGATACACGATGTGCGATAGCACTTAGAGCCCCTTTAGGGCTCATTTTTTATTGTTATTCAATGCAAAATAACGCTTTTTATTTAGTTTTACTCTTCAAAACTTCATCATATAAACTCATAAAAGTAGTTTATTTATTGCTTGTCTGCAACTTAATATCTGGAATTATTTCTTCCGGTCTAAACAGTACTTTGTAATGGTATGCATCTTCATACTTAGCATCTGTTTGTTCTATGAAGTAACTCACATTATCACTTAATCCAAGGTAATGTTTCTTATATTTACCATCACCAGCGTCTAAAGCGCATAATCCCTCAATACTTAAAAGGTATTTATCAGTTATACCATTGAAGAACACTACTCTTCGTTGAACCTCAAATGAATCAGCTCATTTAGATAAATTTTGTGAAACTGTATCTGCTTCTGTACTACAACCTGCTAAACCCGTTATTGCTATAATAGACATTAAACCTGCAATTATTTTCTTTTTCATTTCCGCTCCCCGTTTCTTAATAAAATTCAAATTTGGTCTGACTTTAATAAATCTGAACCTACATTTTTTCTTTGTGCTGATTTAAGATAGTCTCTAATGCAATTGCTGTTCCCTCATTCGCAATCCATTGACCACGATAGTAACCTGATAAACCTAAATCTCCAGCATTATACGCTTTGTCAGATTCCTTTCTGTTTTCTAGCGCTGATTGTTGCAATTTATTTATATATTCCTTGATTACTTCCTTCATTATCTCCAGCTCCTTTTTTAATTCCTTCAGTTTCTCACAATCGATTTCTCGAATCGTACTGAGGCATTTTCCCCAGTTCTATCTCTCTCCTAATCAAGCGCCAAAAATTCTGCCCTAGTACGATCTGAAAAAGTTATCCTAATCTTCTGAATTCCATTGCCATGCTCTTCTATCGCAGCATTCCAAGCTTCAACTTCCGTTTTAGCATCAAAACAATCCATTTTTTGTCGTTCCTCTTTATCGTAAAAATGTACTTCAAAGCTTGGATTCAAAAACTTCTCACTGGTGCTTATAGCGTTGTAGCAGAAACTTCCCATTAAATCATCAATCGTTAATTGCTTCATAATCGCATCCCCAGTTATTTAATTTTTTCCGTATACGTAGTTGATACCCGATCAACCTTCCCACTTTGCCACGTAATGATTTGTTCCCCAAACCCTGTTGCTGGAGGATTCAGCGGAGTAACTTCACCATTTTTGACCACATAAATTTTATTATCTGTAACATCAATTTCAACTTTCGTAGGCTTCATACGACTGAAATCCCCCTTTTTCTTGTTAACTTACTTTTTGTTGTTGATTCCGCTGCAACTCTTGTTTCATTGATTCAAATTTGATTAACCATGCTTGCCAACGCTTATCGTTTTCTTCTTGTTGCTGGATCGCTACTTCACAATTACAGCCTTCCGTTAGAGCTACACCTGGATAAGTTTCTTTACGAATAATTCCTGTATCATGACATAATACACACATGCTTATTCCTCCTTATTAAAATCTTTTCCCAATCAAACCTACTATTTTGGTATAATCTCCCTTGAAGGGAGGGAAATTTAATGAAAGATATTGTATTTACTTTAGAATTTGATGATGATTCCGCTAACTCACGTGCCAACGATTATTTAGCAAAAGGTTGGACTTTATTACATGTTGGCACGAAAGTAATTGATCTCTACAATGAGCAAACATACTACAACACCGCCTATGTTGTAGGTGCTAATCAAGACCAATATGATGCGTATAAAAAAGAGTTAGCAGAAGATCAATTCGAATTATTTTAAGACTTTTTGAACGTATTATGAATTACGCTTTTGTAAAGCTCTTCATCAGCTAGATGAAGGGCCTTATTTACCTCCACATAACTTAATTCACTTTTTAAGCATTCTTCTTTAATTTTCACCAATAAATTCTCCGTATCTTTTTTAAGGTCTTCTCTTCTAGCACTTGTCGACATTCCATCCGTTAATTGAATTTTTTTCATTTTTTATTCCTCCTTATTAGAAACCTAAATTTGCAAGCCTTTGATCAGCTGTCGCAAATTTCAATACCTTTGAATCACCTAATAAACGACTAACGGTCTTAGCATCGTATTTATTAAAAAGTTGTTTTCCAGTAAAGTTTGTTGTGGTAAATGTACTCATTCCCTGTCTAGCATTTGATACCGCATATAACAGGCGTTGTATGAAATCAGATGCTTGTCTATTTGAATCTGTTGAACCACTTTCTGCCCCAAGATCATCTAATACCACAAAATCAGCTTGTTCAATTAATTGGACGAAATATTGAAGTGTATATTTACTGCTCTTATCATCAAAAGAATCCATAATCATTCTTGTTATTGCTTCTAATTCAACGTACAAGCAACTTTTCATAAGATTATAATTTTCTTCTTTTTGACTGATATCCCAAAAATATTGATTTAATTCATGAAGCATACTGTATGCTAGGAAACTTTTTGCCGTCCCTTGATTTCCTGTAAATACAACTTTTCTAATTTCTCCGTTCTTTAAATTCTCCAAGGTTTCTTCTACAGCTTTCTTGTGACTAATCGTTTCATCACACCCAGTTCTGTAATCAGATAATCTTGAAAGAGGAATTTTCTTGTTTGTAATAACACTAGCCTTTTCCAGCATGTTGAATTTCTGCAAACGGCTAATTTTCTTATAATGAGCGTTAGCTTGTTCTTCCAAAACCTTATCGTTTTGCTCAACTACACATCTTGGGCAAACAGGTTTTCCTTGATAAATAATCATTTGAATTGGCTTAATGATTGTTTGTCCACCTATTACATAGGAGTGATTCATACATTGATCAGAATGGTAATTCACCTTCGATTCCAGGGATTCCGCCAGTTTTTTCATTGGTGTTGCCATTTCTATTCGCTCCTTTTTCACCTTTGTTCTTAAACTCTATTTCTGCTGCATTAACATCAGCTAAAGTACGAATGTTTTTATTAACCCACTGTTTTAAAATCCCCTCAGCATAATTCCATTTCTTCTGCTGTTTCAAAGCACGCTCCATAGCTGCTTGTACAAGTTTTTCGCTTGTATCGTTTACCCATTGTGAAATACTTTCGGCTATGAATGAATTTAAAATACCGAAATTATTTTCGTAGAAAGAGAAGATGCTACTACTACTTTGTATATTAGTATTTTGTTTATTAGTACTTAGTTCTTTAGTATTTAGTAGCTTGGGATTTTCCATAAATGGAACTTCCATTTGTGATTTTTCCACTTGTGGATTTTCCATATCTGGATTCTCCACTTGTGGAACTTCATAAATAATTGTCTCCCAGTTAGTAATCTTTCCCTTTTCGTTTTTTACAGGAAACCTTCTAACATAACCGAATTTTTTTAGTTCTTTCATTCCTACTCTTAAACTATCAATTCCATCTTTCGCATGAGTAGATATTTCCTCCATGTAAAACACCCAATCATCTGGTAACGATAAAATGTAAGCCAATATTCCTTTTGCTTTCCAACTTAAACGTTCATCTCGAAGACCTGTATTATTAATGGTTGTGTAATTTTTACTTTTACTAACTCGAAATGTTGCCATTTATTTACCTCCTTGTACAAACCGCCACATATACTTGTCCACTTTTGATAATTCGTTGAATTTCATAATGCGGATAACCAGCCTTGAAATACTGTTCAATCATTTGCTTTAATTCATCCCTGCTCTTTGCTAAGTTGCAAAACTTATTAGGTAATAGCACTTGATATTCAGTTAGACGCATCTACTATTTCCCTACTTTTCGTGATATACTTATAACAACTGTTTTTTCTTAAAGGACCCACTGCCATGGGTCTTTTTATTTTGTTTTACGTCACTCCAAGCCCACTGTTTTATTGGTTCATAAGTAATGTAAAGTAACAATGCGCTGCACGCGATAAACATTGCGAATATAACTAACGATGTTGTATCTTCCACTAAATCACCTCCTTTTGTGTTTCAAGCCAAGCTTCTAAATCCTTTTGTAGGAAAAGTAATTTGCGCCCTTCCCTAATCACTGGAAACTGTGGATGACTTGCTAATTCATACATTCTACAAACAGCGATATTGAGATATTCTGCTGCTTCTTTCACCCTCATTACTTTGTTTGGTTGTGATTGTTGTTGGAACTGCGCTAAAGCAGCTTGTATCTCCTCTCGAACAACTTCGCGGATTGATTCTTTAATGATTTGATCTAATCCCATTTCTTTTTTCTCCTTCCAAAATTATATTAACGATGGATAATCATACTAACCTTGGCCGTCATGCTTTTATGTATGATATCTCTTCATTGAAATCTTTCTGTAAAATGTTGCAATAACTGTTTACTGCAAACGCTGATTTTACGTCTCTCCAAGTTGCTGCGAAAAGTTTCTTTCCACCATCATGAACAACTTAATTCCCTTCCATAAAAACAAACTCATTTACTGGATGTTGCAAAACTTGTAATTGGCTCATTTTTTTCACCTCCTTTAGTTTCACCCAATGAAACTTCATATTCAAAATTTTTTTCCTGTTCATTAAATAGAATGTCGGTTTCTTTACCTAAAACATTTGATATTTTTACAGCTACATCATAATAAACTCTTAGATTATAATTTATAATTTTATAGCAGTAAGACTTTGATATACCAACCATATTAGCTAATTCATGATATTTAAGACCAGAATCTTCAAAAGCTTTTTGAAGTGCCGTTAGTTGTTTTTGATTTTGCATCTGATCACTCCCTTCTGATGCTTACAAACTCATTATAAGTTTCATAACGTGAAACTTCAAGTGTTTTTAACAAAAAAATTTCAGAGAAGGAAACTTTTTTACTCTTTACGTTTCTTGCTAGGAAACTTTATAATGTAATTAACGTAATTTACGATATATCGTAAAAAGGGGAGTATTTAAATATGGAAATGAAGGATAGAATTAAACAAATTCGAATAGATAACAAAATGAATCAAGAACAATTCGGAAAAGAAGTGGATTTAACTAAAGGGACTGTTTCAAAGTTTGAAAATGGAAAAGCATTCCCAAGTCGTGAAACCATAGAAAAGATAGCGAAGAAATTTAATGTACCTGTAAATTATTTGTACGGAGAAAATAAAGATGACGACTCTAGTGATGATAAATATAAAAAATTCAAAGAAATCATGGAATGGCTAGAACCGCTGCCAAAGGATAAAGAAGATATGGCGTTAGAACAAATGTTAGCTATCGCTCAAGCTCTTAGCAAACACCATAATAAAACAGAAAAATAGCCCCTTAATTAGGAATGGCTATTTTTTTAATTTCTGCTATATATTCTTCTAATTGATCTGGTGCATATTCTTTCACAGTATCTAAAAATAGGATTACAATTTCCTCTTTCGTCATCCTTAATTCTCCCCTTACATCCTGTTTTATATATTAACCGTCTTAAAGTGGAAAGTTTTTGTCGTTTCAGTCAAAATGTTTCCATTCCCTATAAAGTAGAAATGACACTACCAATTTGATAGTGTCATTTCTAATATTATATTAATTACCCGCCTCCTGGGCCTGGATCAATCATATATAAAGTTGTTTTTTGTTCTTTAGCACTTTGCACCTTATCTTTTTCTGTCACCTGAAAAGCTGTGATAGAAAGACAAGCTACAGTAGCAATAGTGAAAACTATTTTCAAAAGCTTATTTTTCAAGCGTTTCACCACCCTTTTTGTATAATTCAATTATAACATTTCAATGCTGTCTTTGGTAGGAATATATAGAAATAATCACCTGATTTAGAAAAACTTTCTATAGACATTTCTAGGTATTTCTTCCCTTCTTCTCCTCCGACCGCAAGCCCCATATAGTACAATTGAAAACTACTAAGATATCCATTTGTATTTTGTAAAGCTTGTAAAATTTTAATCGCTTTTTGATTTTCACCTAGCTTTACATATAAGAATGCTTTTTCAGCATCATCTAGATTTTCTGGGTTAATGGTATGTAAATCTTTTTCATGATATATTCTTAAAAATAATAGTGTATTAAGTACTTTTTCTCTTCTTACTTCTAATTTTTTATTCACTGGAACACCAATTATATTTAATGATTTCTCCATGTACTCTTTAGCATTTTGATAATCAGAGAAAACATAACTTTCTCCAATTTTGCAATATGCTACTGCCTTTGTGCTGACATAGCAATTACTTTGATCATTTATTATTTCAAAACATAATTCACGTGATTCGTCTAAATTATTTTCATGAAGTGCAACGAAAACTTCCATTTCTTTTATTCTTAATAAAAGAGAATCTCTTAATGTATGACATTTAATTCCCAAGATGTCCGGTAATAATTGCTGAATATGTTCATTGACCATCTTATAATTACCTAAATCAAAAAAAGAGTAAATTGTATTTAAAACAGATATTATTACCAGCTCGTTATCTGAGTATTTTTGATTTTTTCTCATTTTATCAACTTTCTCAAAGAACCTCTTAGGAGTAGTTGTATTTTCACTTCTTTCTCTTAATGTTTTGTATAATGGAACCAAATTTAAATTTATCCTTACAGTTTTTGAATTGCCTTTTTTCTTTTCTTCTTCGCTTTTATTTTTATTAGTTTTAAAACTCATTATTCGTTGAATTACTAGGTCTTGAAGATCATATTCTCCAAACATATCTAACACTTCTAATGCTAATTTCAAATTTTTATGTGATAGTTTAGGTATACACTCTTTGATGCATTCCCTTCTAAAATCAACATTTTTAGGCTTATATAGCTTCAGCGCATCAACCAAGTGCATAAAATCAAATTTACCTTGCTTCTTAAAATAACTATTGACTGTTGTATGCGTTACTTTAAAACGTGTTGCCAATTTACGATTTGTATAACCATTTGATTTTAGACACTCCTGCATGTCATTTAAATCCAATAAAACTTGCACAATCCTTGTCCTCCTTATGGACAAAAAAGACAACGTTACCCTAGATGTCTTATGTTTACAGGAAAACGTGCCATTATATCTAGGTTATGTGTTATAATTATGTTTGAGACTTATGACAAGTGTTTTCCCTAGCGCGTTTAGGGAGGACGGTGTAAGGGTGTTGCGAGCACCACTTGCACAGTCGTAGGTCTTTTTCACGTCCGTTTATTTTATTATTTTCATAATATCACATTTTTTCCAAAATTCAGTCGTGTAGTTATCTGATTCTTATTGAGAAAGTTTTAAAATCGTTATATATCAACGTTTCTCAAGGGAGCTTAACGGCTCTTTTTTCTACAATAAAAAAAGAGCCGTTAAGCTCCACCTATGTACTATATGCATGTTCCAGGGTCTAAACTTATATCCCATCCACCGCCGCCTGGATCATTTGTGAATTTTCTCATAGTCTTACATCCCCCTTTATCTAATTCTATTAATATTTTACTATTATTGAACATTGGATGACAATCATATCCTATAACTGAATTTGTTTATATATGGTAGAATATATCCATCGCTGATATGTCCAAACATGTAATTTTCATAGCAGCAAAATTACAACTAGACTTATACAACATGATTCAAAACAAAATGAAGGAGTGTTTTAAGTGAAAGGACATATTCGAAAAAGAGGAAATAAATATTGCATCGTTATTGATATCGGTCCTGATCCAGAGACAGGAAAAAGAAGACAGAAGTGGTTTTCTGGATATAAGACAAAAAAAGAAGCGCAGGCCGATGTAGCAAAGAAAATTACAGAGTTGAATGAAGGCACTTTTATAGCGCCATCTAAAGTTACGCTAAAAGATTACCTAAATCATTGGCTAGAAATTAAAAGTATGAGCATAGAAAAGAGTACTTTTGCTGGCTATAAGGCATTTATCAACCAACATGTTATACCTAGTATAGGAATGGTTGCGCTCCATAAATTAAATGTTATACACATTCAAAAATGTTATAAGACTGCGATAGATAAAGGGATTGCAAACAATTCTATTCTGCTTATGCATAGAATTTTAAAGAGCGCTTTAAACCTAGCCGTAAAACAAAATATTATCTCTCGAAATCCCGCAGATTTTGCTGAGATACCTAAAAAAGAAAAAACCCCTATCCAGACTTGGACAGAGGAAGAAGTAAAAAAGTTTTTAGCTCATTCACAAGAATCACGATATCACATTGGGTATCTACTTGCAATAACTACAGGTATGCGTCTGGGAGAAGTTCTAGGTTTACGATGGCAGGACATTGATTTTGAAAAACATACTGTTACAATAAATCAAACATCTGGTCATGACAATAAAATCAAAAAAACTGCAAAAACAAATTCATCAAAACGCACAATTCCTGTACCTAATGAAACCATAGCAGCCTTAAAAAAACATAAAATTTTAATCAATAAAGAGAAATTAAGGTTTGGTTCTGCTTATCTAGATCAAGATTTAATAAATTGTAATGAGTTTGGAAGAATAATAAAAAGAGCACATTTCAGAAAAAGTTTCATTAGGATGACACACAAAGTAGGTATAAAAGAAATTAAATTCCATGATTTAAGACATACACACGCAACTCTACTATTGAAACAAGGAGTTAATCCTAAAATCATCAGTGAGCGATTAGGTCATACAGATATTTCAATGACATTAAGTGTCTATTCTCATGTTCTACCGAATATGCAAGAAGAAGCTGTAAAAAACTTCGGTAAAAGTATCTTTGGATAACTAATGTTTGCAAAATGTTTGCATTTTATCAAAAAAAGTCAAACAAACGTTGTCATATCAAGGTTTGTTTGACCCATAATCTTATATTCTTGATAAAATCTCCGAATCCCTATTGAAATATTTAATAATGGAGCGTTCTCACCACCGCGGGTTATGCATTCGAATCGATATACATAGGAGAAAAAATCTTGTGTTTTTTCATCTTTTATCGGCCCTGACATCGCCTCACAAATATTTTGTGATCTAAGAGGGGAAAAATAGATTTCTTCTGCATTTGTATTTTCTAAATATATAGGACGCTCACAAAAAATATGTGAGATTAAAGCGGGCACCCACTTAGAATACGTTTCATTATCATGTAGTACTGGCAAATGAGAAATCAAATCGGATTGCCATTCATATTTTGGTGGTTCTACTAATCTATTTGGTTTCCAATCATGAATAATCTCATACCAACTTTGAAAAATATAATCGAGCTGCTCTTGTCTAATAGGTTCTTTTGATACAATCCATGGTGTATTTTCATTTAATACGTACGGGTTATGCTGAATAAACAATATATCCGAAAACATATCATACAATCTTTCATTCAAACGTTTCAACTTACTCGTTAATAAAAATGTCTTATAATGTATCTCTACGATGTCCAGCCATTCAATAGGAAAGTATATAAATGATACCTTTTCATTTAAAAGGGGTTCTACTATATTTTCAAATGTTAGCAGCCTTAATTTTTTCATAAAATGATTGCTTCCTTTCTTCAGTTGTCTTGATTATCAAAAAGCTAGAACAATAGTTACTTAATCTAATCCATTTAAACCAAGTATTTAAAAGAAACGTAAAAACTGTTTATCTACATAAATTATTATCAAACCGACTCTTTTAAAAATTCAAAGTAATTATCATGTATAACACCTCTATTATATTTGAATTTCAATACATTCGAATTATACATTATACTTAATGCATTGTACTTATCATTTACAATATCTTTACAAAAAAACCAAAAAAGAACACCTTAATTCGGTGCCCTTTTTACAAATATCAACCTTTATGTAATTGAACATATAGATAACAGTAATCCCCCAAATGAAATTGCTCCTAGTAAACCTACTACAACTCCTGTTAAACAAATACAATCAGCAAGACAAATAGAAGACTGCGATAATGGAACAAATGACCTACTTGTACTCGAACCATATTGTTTTATTTTCTCATAATTCACATCTAACATTAGATGTAAACATGTTACACCATCCTCAATAGTATGTAGAGGTTCTTTTTCTAATCGCTCCAATAATTTACTATCAAAAGCAACTGATAGAGGATACTGCTTATCTAATTTCATATTTTGATAAATTAGTTGCAAACGAGATAATATATTGTTTTTCTTCTTTTCAGATGTTACTGTACATTTCATTTTATTAAATTCATTTAATAACAGTGTCAATTCATCTCTTTTTCCGTATAAATCTTTAGCTATTTTTCTCTTTAGTTTATACGAATGGATAATAGATTTTAGTTCAATCATATTCATACACTTCCTAATTACATATTATTTACCCGATTATTGTATAGATAAACAGTACTTTTTAATCTTATTTAAATTACACTCAAGCATCTTCATTTACTATCGATTAACATTACATTAACCTTACAAAGTTGTAATAAATTCATTAGCTAGAAGAAATCAATCCCTAAACCAGACAGATATTTGATGATAAAACCATAAGAAAAAAGCAATGATTAGATTTTAAATCTAGTCATTGCTTTATCCATCACCTGTTAATTACATCTATATATCTTATTGTTACTCTTTCACTTGAATGACTGAATATATCCATTAATAATGGCTATATTCTTTGTCGGCAAGTACATATATAAAACTAATGTTTTTTAATTGATAAAGTGAAGCTTTAATCAGCTCTCACCAATCGGGCTTTTATGGACAGTCCGCCACCTAACTTCTCTTTGCTCTCTCTGAATTTTAAGGAAGATTTTATTGCCCGCAAATAGTGGGATAAATGTAATTAATATTCATACGTTACAATAGTACCGGTAGTATCAGTAAAACCATCAAAACAGTTAGAGCAACCACCACAGCCGCCACAACCTCCGCAACTTCCGCAACCAAAACAACCAAAGCAACCAATACAACGGAATCCACCACAACGAAATCCGCCACAACGACCTCCACCACAACCGCCACAACGACCACAACCGCCACAGCGACGAGCAGCATCTTCAATATAGTAATATGGATATTGGTTTTGCTGGTCCCAATAGACAATATTTCCAGATCGGTAATCATTAAGACTTAGCGCTTGTAGTTCTTGTTGAAACTGATTCATTTTCATAACCTCCGTTTATAAAATACAACCTCATCGATGCTTCCCTATGTTTCTGTTCGTTACATCTAAGTAGGAATAGCGCTACAAACTAAGTTCAATACGTACACCAACAAAGTATGACTTATCACTAAATGATGCACCTTGTTCATATACCTATTTTTGCTATGGGCTCATTTTTATAAAGTGAAACTTTAATCAGTGGGGTTTTGTTCATCCCCTACCTAACTTCTTTGCTTCCGCTGAATTTTGAGGTGGGGGGCTTACTGCCTGGCAAATAGCGGGATAAATAAAAATTTAAAAATATGAATTCTATTTCTCCAGCAAAACTCTCTATGAAATTCCTAATAGAAAAAAGACACACTTAGATTGATGCGTCTTTTTGTGATGCCTCTTTTGTGAAATCATATAAAGCAATTGCGCCTAAAAGAACAAGTATACCTTGAGGAACATCTAGCAAAATAGTTTTCCAAATTTCTGGAATTACCCATTTAATATCTGCTGCTGTTTCAAGATATGTTTGGAAATAGCTGATTGTAAAATTAATTATCCCTAAAAATACAAACAACGATAAACCAAATCGAATTAATTTCTTATTTGTAAACATATAACACCTCTCAAAATTCATTGGATATTCCTGCTTTTGCTTCTTTATATTTCCATATCTTTATATCTAATTTTAACACATAAAGAACTCAAAAAAATACGATATGCATATTTGCATATCGTATTAACAACACTCCATGATAATTTAGGAATTCCTGCGAAGAAAAAACAACTCCGTTACAGCTAATAGCTCGGGTTTCTTTTCTTATTTAACTTCATACCACCAACATTTACGTTCTTTAATTGTAAAATAAATGTGACAGAAGTTTATCCAGTTAATGCGTAGACAAGTAAATGAGCTAAATTATCGATATTCTATTTCGCCATATCCGTAGCACTAATGACTTTACGCAAATTTGACAAGAAAAAATATATAGATAGGTATGATCCATACCTATCTATAACATTACTTCTATTCTTTATCCAATTACGTCTTTTACGTCTGTATCCACTGGCCACTTTTCTAATGTATAAGCCATTTCCCAAAATGAATATTCATATTGACTGCTAATAATAAAATGCTGTTTCATACGTTTGCGGTCTGCCTCTGTTACTTTTTCAGCGATAGTATCTAAACGTGTAATTTGTTCTTCAACTAGCGTACGGAACCAATCAGATCCATAAGCAGAAATCCATTCGTTATAAATTGGCTCTTCCGGCTGGCACTCTTTTAAGCGTTCGCCAATTTCATAATACAACCAATAGCAAGGTAAAATTGCTGCAATGATATCTCCTAAATGCCCTTCATACGCAGCACGATACATATGTGAAGTATACGCATATGCAGTTGGCGCAGGAATAAAATTATCTTTTTCTTCTTTCGTTATCCCTAGTTTTTTAGCAAAATTCTCATGTAAAGATAACTCTGCTTCATATGTATTTTGAGCATGATGTGCCATACGAGCTGTCGTCTCTAATTCAAGAGCTTTTGCAGCTCCTAAAGTTTGTACTCTAGCAAAATGACTTAAATAATATGAATCTTGAAGCACATAATAACGAAAACTAGCTAAATCTAACGTTCCTTCACCAAGTTTTTTTACAAAAGGATGGTTAAAACTCGCTTCCCAAATTGAATCTACTTCTTTACGTAATGATTGTGAAAAATTCATTTAAATCCCTCCAATAATATATAAAATATAAGTATTTATCCACAATTATTAAAGCTGTAAAATAAAAAAACTTTCTTTACAGGCGTAAAGAAAGTGAAATCGACAGTATTTATTTACTCATTAAATAGCAACGTCTTTCCCACTTCCCTACGCTGGCATTAACCAGATCAGGTACTAAGAGTCTCAAAATCACATTTGATCTCAGCCTATAAAAGGCCCCCCTAGTGGATAAATATTTTGTTTTTATAATGTATTCATCATAGCATACTTCGTGAAACTGTCAAAAAAATTCGTTATATAATTCCCTTAAAACCCTTCTTCTTTTCTAACTTTTAATGATGTTTCAATAATCATATCTAATAGTTTGCTATAACTAATCCCCGCTGCTTCTGCACTTTTTGGCAATAAACTTGATTGTGTCATCCCTGGTAATGTATTAATTTCCATTACATATGGAATTCCGTCCTTCACCATCATATCAACTCTTGCATAAACACTACACTTTAATGCTTTATAACAAGCAAGTGACGCTTTATTTACACGTTCCTTAATTTCTGCTGGAAGTTCGATAACTTCCTCAACTGTACTAGTATCATCATATTTTGCATTATAGTCAAAGAACTCGGCTGCATGTCGAATTGAAACTATAGGTAACTGTTTTCCATCCAGAATTGAGCATGTAATTTCATCACCTTTTATATACTTCTCAATTACTACTTCAGAATCCCATTCGAATACAGTTTCTAGCATTGAGATCAATTCATTTTTATTGTAAACGATTTTCACTCCGACACTCGATCCGCCAGAGTTTGGTTTTACTACTAATGGAAATCCTAACTTATCTAACTGGTCAAGCTTTAGATCCTCCATTTTTGTAAGTTCAATCCAATCTGGTGTTTCTACACCTTCATAACGTAAAATCTTTTTCGAAATATTTTTATCCATACATATACTGCTAGATAACATATTACTTCCGCTATAAGGAATCCCTAAACTCTCCAGTGTTCCTTGAACTGTCCCATCTTCTCCGTATTTTCCGTGTAATGCGAGCAACGCAAAGTCAATGTCTTTCGCTTTTTCAATTAAATCCATTTTTTCATTTAATGTAATTGGAACTATTTCATATTTATTTTTATCTAAATGAGCAATCATTTCATTCCCCGTCATAATTGAAACTTGTTTTTCAGACGATACCCCGCCCATAATAACACCGATTTTCATTTTCTCAACTCCAAATTTCATTTTTTAATGTATCACCAATTATTTTAATTCCCCGAACTATTTCTTCTTCTTTCAAGCGTGAAAACCCTAATCGGAAAGTATTCGCTCCTTCTCCATCAGAGTAAAAAACATCTCCAGGTGAAAACGTAACGCCTTTCTCATAACACTTTTGTAAAAGTGTGCGGGCATTCATATGCTCTTCTAGCTCTATAAATAAATGCAGCCCACCATCTCCAGTCATTCTTTTAAAAGGAATGTACTGGTTACATGCCCCGACAGCTAACTCATATTTTTTCTTATAAACAGATCTTGCCTTTTTTAAATATTTTTCAAAATATCCCTCATGTAAATATTGAAACAGAACAGCTTGATCTAGCGTAGATGTGTGAATCGTTCTTGCTCTTTTTACGCTTTCTAAATAATGAATCAGCTCTTTATCTGCAATAATCCAGCCTACACGTAAACCAGGGAAAAGTACCTTTGAAAAGCTACTAATATAAATCACATTATTGCCAGCTCCCGCAAAAGTTAATAATGGAGCTAAATGTGAACCTGAATAACGTAATTCTTCATTAAATCCGTCCTCTATAATAGGAACGTTGTATTTTGAGAATAACCTCATCAATTCCGTTCTTTTCTCTGAACTCGTAACAATACCGGTTGGATTATGATAAGAAGGAATTAAATAAGCAAAATCAAAATCTTTTTCACGCAAACTTTTTTCAACTGCATTCGTATCAATACCATCCTCATGCATATCAATCCCATGAACTTCAAGTCCATGTAAACGGAAAAGCTTAAGTGCAGCATGGTGAGTTGGATTCTCACAAATGACACGACCGGATTTTTTTGATAAAGAAGAGAGTACAATATCCAATCCTTCTGTAAATCCATTTGTAATTAGGATATCTTTATTCGAAATGTCTACACCTTTCATCTCCATGTAATGAAGTAAATAATTCATTAACGGTCTATATCCCTTTGCATATCCGTAGTTCAATACGATGTCCCCTTCAATGGACATACGAGTAAGAAAAGCTCTTTTGAAATTTTCAACATCAAATAGCTTCTCATCCGGGGCTATACTATTAAAAACAATCATTCCCTTTTCCCAACGAACACCATGTTTCATTAAATCTAATTCATCCGCTAATGCGGTCACTGTATTAAGTTTATTTTTCCAATCTATTTCAACAGACGAATTGTTAGATATATCCACCTTCGCAACAAAGTTCCCTTTTCCTTTAACTGCATAAATGAGTCCTTCTTGCTCTAAATCTGCATAAGCAGCGAGTACAGTGTTTCTACTCACACTTAGTAATTCACTTAGTTCCCTTGTTGATGGGATTTTTTGATCCCCGAGCAAATGCCCTTTCATAATCATTTTCTTCAAATAATCTTTCAATTGAATATAAACGGGACGTTCTTTAACAACTTTAAAATCCTTAAACAATTTCTTACCCCCTGCAATCATTTTTGCATATTTATTTCATTCTCAAAAGGTCCACGGCATATGTATTTTTTATAAAGGGCGGTACGGTCTTACAAATCTTTTCGATATAAGTTTATTACATCTTTTAAAGCTGCAGCTGCAGCGCCTCTTGGATTAGAAGCCCCACCAATTGTAGTAACTTGTCCCATCGTATCTGTAAAGAACGTAATTCCCTTTTCGGTTCCATTTACTTTTGCTAATGGATGATCTTTTTCTATTTGGCACGGTTCAACATTTAAATTCACATTGCCTCCCTCATCCTTATATGTTGATGCTATTAATTTAATAATTTTATGTTGTTCCTTAGCATTTCGAATTTGCTGTTTTGTAACGTGCTCGATTCCTTTTATATGTATATCAGTAAGTGTTTTCTCTGTTTCCATTAAGCTGTTTGTCAAAAGTAACAATTTACACGCACTATCTGAACCACTTATATCTAATATAGGGTTTGTCTCAGCAATTCCTTTATTTTGTGCTTCTTTCAGTGCTTCTTCAAATGTCATATCTTCCTCATACATTTTCGTAAGAATATAATTAGTTGTTCCATTTAATATTCCTTCTATTTTTTCAATACTGCAACCGGCTAAACTAAATTGTCCAATATCTAGTGTCGGTAGTGCAGCGGCTGTTGCACCGCTATATCGAATTCGTATATTTGCGCCTTTTGCTGCTTCATTTATTTCTCTCCAGTTTGTAACGAGCGCACCTTTAGAAATTGCTACTATATCCATCTGTTTTTCAATCGCTTGTTTCATATATTGTTTCCCTGGATTTCCATCTTTAAGATTTGTAACTGTTGATTCTACCAATACAGTACCACTTATGCTAGTTGTTGCACGTTCCTTCGGATGATACTCTAAATATTTTTCAATTGCAGCGGTACCGCCACCATACATTAATAAATGATGAAGTGATAAGCCGTCTTCATTATGTATTGCGATATTTCTCCCTAATACGCCGCTTACAACTAATTGAATCCCATATGTTTCATATATATATGAATATTTTTCATTTAATAATTTTATAAACTCTCTACCTACTGTTCCGTATCCTGATAATACAACTTGAATTTTCATAATATCCCCCCATATTTTTCTACCAAATCCCTCTCTCAATATAATATAAAGCGCTCTCGAATTCCATCGAGAGCGCTTTATTATTACCTATTTCGGTAAACGTGATAGCTTTTCAGCAATTGTTCTATAAAACTCTTGAATGCTAGAAAAACCTAACGAGTCTGAAACACTTAACCCTACCATGTCGAGATGGTCCCAATTCGCTTTCGTTTCGATATGATTCCATTTTCCAATCTGTAATGACTCATTATTATTTACAGTACCATTAGAAGATGGTGCAATCATAGAATTTGTATTTACTACACCATCATTTTGCCACCAAGAAGTATCAACTAGCGGACGGTTTTCTTCATATCTCGCATAAGAACCTAAGAAAAATGCATTTCCCATTAACACTTTATTCATCGTTATATGAGGCAAATGTAAACCTGTTATAGGTGCTGCTTGTGATGCATGTCCACTATAAGATAAATAATACACATCTGGTTGCGTCTTTACCCAATTATTTAACTCCTTTGCACCATCTGTACTTAAATCCCATTGACTTATATCTTTTGTATTTTTCCAAAGTGAACTATTTAGAATACGATTACTATATTGGAAAAAGGACTCTCCAGCATTCTTCTTTATACCCCATTGATCCAATTTAAAATCATATAATGATAAATTATTGTTTCCCCCAAAGCTTGCAGCTGTAATGAGTAAATCTTTAACGAACGGCAGTAGAAGACTACCATCCGCAAGTGTTGTACCGTTGTGAGGGGTTGCTAATGTTGTAACACTATGAACATATGATTTTCCGCCTTCAAATAGTGGTGATATTTTGGTGTCTGGGTGATTTTTCACATAATTCTTTTCTTCAAAACTACCTTCTTTTAATAGCTGTACTAATGTTCTAATCGTTTGTCCACCCATGCTATGTCCAACTAAATGAACTTTATTTGTTTCACTCCAATTCGGCGCAAAACCACTATAAGTTCTGCCAAAACGATTATGTCCATGTTTCTCAGCATGTACTGCACCATAGTCTACTGTCCCACCGCTAATTTGTGCATACAATTCACATGCACGATCCCAGTTACTAGAAACAGGTCCAACAGCTGCGGTATGTACCGTATAACCATTTCGTTTCAAATCTTCCTGTATATCATGAACACCACCCCAATATTTTACGCCAAGCATTTCTTCTCTACCCCATCCAGCAAATCCATTCACCAATATGATAGGATAATTATTTTGTTGCCTCTCTTCAGCGTATGATATTTTCGCTGCGAATGAACATACGGTCACTAATGCAAAAAAACATATTTTTAAAAATAACTTCCCCATACTTTCTCCCCCCTAATAAAACGTTTACACTTTTCTTTTTAACGAATTAACAGAATAATTTAACAACTTAAACATAATGTAAAGTATTTTATATACTTTGTATATATAGAAAACATATACAAATGTTGATAAATATTAATTCAAGTAAATATTTACTTTTTACAATATAACTTGTAAATCTATTTATTTAGATTTATAATTAGATATAGTTTCCTCATGTTAAAAAGATTTAAAAACCATAAGAAAACTAATCTCATTGCTTGAAAAGGAGGAAAAATCATGCAAATCGGATCAAATATTCATACATTGTCTCAACCTACTAAAATAACTCCATCTAATCTTGAGCATAATACTATCTCTTCTACTAAACTTGAAAGTAAGAAAATAAATGATCCTATCAAGTTTGATATTCGTTTATCTGAAAAAGAAATGAAACAGCCTGAGCATAAATTTAATGAATTAGATTTATGGAAGATGCTAAAAGATAAAGGTGTTCCTTTATGGATTATACTTGAAATGCTACAAAAGGCTCGTAAAGAAAAAGAAGCCCAAAATAATTCAGTTCAAAATTCAAATGGGATTGAGGAAACAAACGAGACTCGATTAAATGAAGTAATGTAAAGCATAATAATTGATCTGTCTATAAACTAAAAAGAGTTCGAAGCTGATGAAATTTTTATCAACTCCGAACTCTTTTTTAAGGTTTTTCGCCAATCGTTACAAATTGAAAAGATACTTCTCCTTCCAAACCTTTAATTAACTTTTTTACTTTGACTTTTTCATTAATCAATGTATTATCTGTTGACATTTTAGGTTTTTCGTCACCTAGAGATTTTTTCAAATGAAGAAGATGCATTTTCATTTCATTTGCTTTTATTTCTTTATACACACTATTTTTTGCTACAATCATATACCATTCCGTTGAATATTTACGATTGTTACCTATCCAAGCATCACTATCGTATGTAACAGGAATCTCTTCCTCTCCTATTTTAATACTTTTCATAGTCTTATTGTCTTCACTTGTAAATAATAGCGACCCTTCTTTTGGGAATTTCGGTAACGTATCTATAATATAATTGGAGTCACTATCTTGTTTTCGAAAAAGTTTTTCTTTAATCAATGCTTGTGCTGTAGATTCATTTAAAATTAAAACATTTCCAACTTCCCCTGTTTTCACAGAAAACACTTCATTTTCTTCCGTAATTTCCTGATAACGATTAATAATTGGTGAAATATTATTTTCATCTCCAATGATTAATACACCGTTTGCAGGAAATGGATTCTCCTTTTTAGAACATGCACTAAAACTTATTAATAGTAGTATCGTTAACATAAAAATAGTTAAAGTTCTTTTCATCTCGTTTCCTTTCATTATACAGTTCATTTTTCTACATACTTTATTGTAGTCTTACAAACTAATAAATTCTATTGCTCCATAACCTTATAAAGCTTTTGCAGATAACGCCAACGGGTTATAAAGAAATATAAAACTTGTATACATATAAATGAAATTAAAATAACGATAGAGCTATTTATGATAGAAAAATCGACTAATTGCTGTAATGCTATATAAGCGACTACAGTATGAATCGCTGCAACGACAATTGGTAAAAAGAACATTAATAATAACTGTCTCGTTACAACTTTTTTTAACTCACCTTTACTTAATCCCATTTTCGAAATCATTTTATATTGCTGTTGATCGCGATCCAAATCTGTATATAATCGGAAATAAATAAAACTAGCGGCGAATGTAAAGAAGACAATTCCGACTAAAATACTTACCATAAGTAATAAACCATTCTTTTGCTTTGCTTCCAACAAGTTTAATGTTAAAGCTTCAAAGTAGAAATCTCTGTCCCTAAGATCTTTATCGAATATACTCTTTAATTGATTGGAAATCTCTTTCGTTTTTATCCAATCATCTACAACAAATCCGTAAGTACGATATGGAATTTCTTTATTAACTGGGTCACTAGTAAGAGGTATTCCATCATATACCTGATCTTGAACAGCGATATAAATAGTTCTAGAATCATGTGGTAAAACTAAATTTTCTACAGCTTTTTTCACATGAAATGTCTTTGTCCAATCGCCTTGAATGACTTCTATATTCTTTTTATACTCGCCATTTTTAAATTCTTGTTTTTGTGATACGACTCCAGGAATTAATAAAATTTCATCTTCTTTTTCAATTGTTTCTTGTTGATAGCCTAGTGCTTTAGCAAGATCGTTGTATTCACTTAACTTCATTACATTTATGCCATTTTCTGTGTATATATATGAAGATGAAGCCATTCGATACGGAATATTAGCATCAGAAAGATGCTTTTTTATAATAGAAAGATTTTTATTCAATACTTTGTCATTTTCAAAACTTCCATACAAAAATGTATAGGGATTTGTCATCCTTACCAAATCCCTATTTCCAATTGCGGCTGTTGTACCAATTGCTGTAAATGCAACCGCTGAAACAATAGATACTATAAAAAACATCGTTGCATTATCTTTCATACGGTAAATTAATTCAGAAAATGTTAATATATTTGTTCTCTTTAAAAAGAAAGATTCTCTCCTTTTAGCAAGGTGCAATATATAAACACTACACTGTGTATATAAAAAATACGTTCCTATAATTACTAAGAGCACACCTATTCCAAGCGTAATAAAATTGGTACTTGGTATGAAGCGAAATACTGAAAAATATCCATATCCTATACTAATTAAAGAAAGCATTGATAATAAAACTGAAGATTTCGGTTCAGGTTTTGGCTTTTCCTCTGCTCGAATAAGTTCCACAAGTTCCGTTACTTTTATCATTTTAAATGTAAATAATGAAACAATTAAAAACAAGAAAAGAAATGTGATAACTGTTAATAATACAGCCCGCACTGGTATATAAAAAGGTAAACCATTATTAATCATTAGTACACTTGCACTTATCAATAAGACTAGTTTAGAAAATATGAGTCCAATGAAAATCCCTATACAAATTGAACCAAGTCCAATCAACATATTTTCAATTAATAATAATTTCTTAAGCTGTCTCATTGACATACCTTGCATCATTAAAACGCCAAATTCTTTCTTACGCGTTTTTAAAAACGAACTAACTGAATATAAAATGAAGAAAAATGAAAATACAAAAATCAATCCTTGCGAAACTGAAAATCCCAATGTACCAAATGCACTTATTGTTGCACTTGTCGATTTCAACTCACCTTGTAAATCAGGATGAAATAATAAAAGAGCATACGTAAAGAAAATCATAATAGAAAATGCACTACTTAAAAAATGGGCAGCATATGTACGCTTATTGCGAAAAATATTATTAAATGCGAACTGACGAAAAGTCATGCCTTTTCCCTCCTAACAAAGAAAGGACATCCATAATCTTTTGATAAAAAGTTTGCCTACTTTCACCACAATAAATTTCGTTATATAGTTGACCATCTTTAATAAAGATTACTCGGCTGCAAAAGCTCGCTGCATACGGATCATGTGTAACTAACATCATCGTTGCTTTTTCTTCTTTATTTAGAGTATCCAGCATCTCCATTACATCATTTGAAGATTTAGAGTCCAAGTTCCCTGTTGGTTCATCTGCAAGTAATAATTGCGGCTTATGAACGATTGCGCGAGCGATTGCTGTTCTTTGAGCTTGTCCCCCTGATATTTCAAACGTTCTTTTATTCAAGATATCTGTAATATTTAACTTCTCTGCAATCTCTTCCAATCGCTTGTTCATTTCTTGCACGGAAATACCATCTAAAGTCATCGGCAATACGATGTTTTCTTTTACAGTAAGTGTGCTAAGAAGATTAAATGATTGAAAAACAAATCCTAATTGTTTTCTGCGGAATAACGCTAAATCTTCTGATGATAATTGGAAAGGATTTGTACCATTTATTAAAATTTCTCCCGATGATGGAGAATCAATAGTAGATACCATATTTAATAACGTTGTTTTTCCACTACCAGATGGCCCCATAATTCCCACAAATTCACCTTCTTGAATTGATAAATCAATATCTACTAATGCTTTATAAGGTACTTTTCCTTTATATACTTTACTAATACTTTTTGCATGTAAAATTTCCATGTATATTCTCCCTTCATTTGCACGTCTCATAACAGAGTGTAAATGAATTGTCTTACAGCTCATATTGATTCGTCTTTCATTTATCTTACACGCTTGTAAGATTTCTGAAAAAAACTGATAATAAAACCATTTTCAAACTAAAATTAACGCATAACTATCTTATAATAATTGTATAGTAGTAGGAAATATAATGTATAATAAATCTTTATTATATAAATGAGTAAAAGACCGATTGCTATCGGTCTTTTACTACCCAACGTTATATTTTTATCCACTCAGATTTTCTCAATATATAATGATTATATATTTGATTTTCTATCCTCTGTTGGGTCTTATAAATAAACCCGCATTTTTCAATAACTTTATTTGATGCTACATTGTTAATTAAAGCAATTGCGTTAAGGACATTTAAATTTGTTTCTTTAAACAAAAAGTCAATTAAACCTTTAGTCGCTTTTGTAGCATAGCCATGATTTTGATGTTCATTTGAGATAGCATACATTATCTCTCTGTTTGGTGAAGGGAGTTCTTCTTTCATACCTGTGCAGCACCATCCAATAAATTCATTTGTGGTTTTCTTAAATATTCCTAGTCTTAATATGTGATCATCTATGTTAGTCGTAGTTCTCACATTTCGTATCTAGTAATTTACTTGATTAGCTTGATGGGAATGTAACCATCCCCCTTAATCACGCTTACAAATACATTATAGTGCCTTAATCTGCTTCGTAAGTTCCATAAACCGTTCATCCAGTGCTTTATATTCTTTGTCGTTAGAAGTTAAAAAGCTTAATTTCCCTAATACTTCTTGTCTCTCTGTTTCTAGCGTTAAACGTAGCTCTTCAATATCATCTCTTGTTTTCGTAGGTTCTTCTAGCTGCTTTTGTATCGTATTGTTTGAAAACACGAGTTTTGTGTTAGTTGTTTTCTCCAGAAAATATCGATCGTGAGATACAATTACTAATGTTCCGTTATACTCAGCTAATGTATTTTCAAGTTGTTCACGTGAAGGTAGATCCAAGTGATTCGTCGGTTCGTCTAAAATGAGTACATCTTTTTCATCTAAAATATAAGCCATTAGCTTACATTTTACTCTTTCTCCCATACTCATATGCTCAATCGGCTCTTTCCATTGAGCAGCTTGGAACCCTAAATGTTTCATTAAATTTTGGACTTTTCCTCTTTCTTCAAACGTCTCTTTAAAAAATAAATTTTCTGGTGTTTTATCAAGCGGTAAATCAAAAACTTCTTGTGTTAAATAGCCGATGTTCGCAGATGGTGAAATCCATATTTCTCCTTCAGCAGTTTCCGTTCCCATAATCATCTTCAGTAATGTTGTTTTCCCACTACCGTTTGATCCAACAATCGCAACTTTCTCACCGTGCTGAATTGTAAAATTAACGTTTTCAAATAATACTTTCCCATGAAAGTCTTTTTTTAATTGCTTCACTTCTAAAAAACGTTTTCCTACTTTTTTGTTCGCTTGAATAGAAAACTCAACTGAATACTCTTCTTTCACACGTTCTACTTTCGCTTTCTCCAGCTCTTTTTCAAGTCGTTTTCGTTTTGACTTCACTTGTGCATCCATTCGCTTCGCTTTTACACGATAGAATTCTTTCACACCTTCTTGTTTTGTAGACTGCGCGTGTGCCTTTTGTGACCATGAACTCAATTCTTTTATATGTGTTTCTACTTGTTCTATCTTTTTTTGCTGCTTTTCATATTCACGCTGCTGCGACTTTCTTTTTTGCTCACGTGCTTTCATGTAGCTCGTATAATTACCACTATGCTCAATTAATTTTTTGTCCTCAATTGACCATATTTTTGTTGCGACAACATCTAAAAAATATCGATCATGCGATACAACGATAACTGTACCTTTCATGTTTTTTATTTGTTTAATGAGAAATCCCGTACTGATCTCATCTAAATGATTTGTCGGTTCGTCTAATATTAAGACATTAGGATTTTCAGCAAATCCTTTTGCTAATCGAATTTTCAGCTTTTCACCACCACTTAAAGTATGAAAATCGTTCGTTGGCACGCCCCATTTCGCAAGAAGTTCTGCTTCTTTTGCAATTACATCATTACTAATAAAAGATTCTATTTCTTGCTCAACATATGCTGTTGTCATATTCATTTGCATCCATTCAACAGTACCTTTTGAAGGTTCAATCTTCCCATTTATTAATTGAAGTAACGTTGATTTACCAGCACCATTTTTACCGATTAATCCGATAACATCCCCTTGTTTTACTGTCACATTCATTTTCTCTAACAACATATTTTCTTTTATTTCAACATAAACATCATTTAATTTTAATAGTTCTTTCATAAATATCGATCCCTTTCATTAAGGGAGAATAAAAAAATCCTCCCAAATAAATTTGGCAGGATTAGTCATTACATTATTTATACCCAAATAAGCTATTGCGCAATATAAATAGCAATACCGTTGTTTGGAATTGGGCAGACTAATCCTATTTTTTAGAAATTGAAATTTATTGAATTTCAACATTTAAAAATAAGATTAGTTAATCATCGTCCACCCATCATTCCTTTCCATCATTAATAACCATATTGTACCATACTAGTACTGTATGAGTAAATGCAATTATTTGTGCTGTTAAAAAGATTGCTTTCTTTTAGGCTTATTTATCATTTCTTAGCTTCATATTGAACAAACACAAATTACATTGATTGTACTACGTCCTTTAGATTTCCCCAATAGTAAACTTCTAAGCACTCTCTCTTATATAAAGTGAAACTTTAATCAGTGGGGGTTTTCTTCATCCCCACTGATTATTAGTTGAACCAATCGGACTTTAATGGGCAGCCCGACCCCCACCTAATTTCTTTGCTTTCGCTGAATTTTGAGGTGGGGGGCTTACTGCCCATTAAAGCGGGATAAATTTTGTATAAAAACAAAATATTATTCATTACCCAACAATAAATTATTGTTTATCGATAATTTTTTATTGATTACCCCCTTGTAATAAGCTATTATATTTTTACAGAAAATATTAATGTAAGGATTGATTTTATGGACAGGACATTAAAAATCACAAAGTTAAATATGTTTTTAATGATTTTTCTCATCCCGATTATAGTAGGGATAATTGTTGGTATACTAACTAAATTGGGGCAAAGTATACTTCCTGGACATTGGAATTCATTAGCTAATCTAGGAAGCGTTTGGTTAGTTCCATCCTTTTTTGTGGCTAGCTTTAGTTATTCTAAGCGTACAGCTATACTTTCTGGTATCCTTGCACTATTCGGAATGGTATTAGGCTACTATGGTTATGCAATAGTTATTAAAAATATAGCTCACTCTATTTATTTTATATCTGTATGGATTGTATGTGCATGTATAGGAGGAACTATCTTTGGAATTGCAGGTTTTCTATGGAAAGATACTACAAATCCACTTCATAAATTCGGAAGCTCACTTATTAGTGGAGTTTTTGTAACAGATGGACTTCACATTCTTTTAAATTTTGAAGACTATAGTCACATGTTACCTGTTGGATATACCGAAGTCATAGTCGGGATTATCTTGATTCTTGTATTAGAACGCTCTAATGCTCATCGAATTTCTTCTTTCTTAATGATGATTCCTATCACTATTTTGGGATTAATTGGATATAAATTATTAAGTTTGTTTACTTAATTAAAATTCATAAAGCTAGCTCTTTTAAAGGGCGAGCTTTTTTCTTACAATAAACTATTTATATATTAATAAATTATTAAATCCCTCTCATTTAACAGCCTTATTTATTATTGTGTCATTACACATACTTACACGACCTTTTATTAGAATCATACCAGTCTTGTATATCATTTCATTTAATCCATATAAAGTAAGGCTAAAAAACTTATTTCAAAAGTTCTTTAGCCTGAGTCATTTTACACATTAAAAAATATAATACGTACAACGGTACCTTTACCAACTTCTGAATAGATTTCTACACTATGTCCTAATTGCTTCGTAATTTCATATACGAGATATAGCCCCATTCCAGTTGATTCTTTAAAATCTCTACCGTTTTCTCCTGTAAAGAAAGGTTTGAATACTCTTGGTAAATCTTGCTTCGGTATACCTACACCATTATCAGCAATTTCAAGTATAACATTATTACCTTCCTTACAAGCTTTCACTTTAATTTTCTCTCTACTACCTGATGAATATTTAATCGCATTCGATAGTATTTGTCCGATTAAAAATTGTAACCATTTCGCATCACTTTCTACAGTAATGTCCTTATCAATTTCAAGCTCTGGATATACAAAATTCCGGATAAAGAAACGTTTATGCTCATGTACCGAATCATTCACTATTTTATGTAGTTGTACTCTTTCTACATAAAAATCTTGTGTAAATGCTTCTAAACGTGCGACATACAGAGCCATTTCTAATCCCTTTTTTAATCGATCAGTTTCCTCATTTATACTTTCAAAACGTGAATCTACTTCATCCTGTGTAATTAATTCTATTACAGATAAAGGTGTTTTCATTTGATGAATCCACTGATTCATAAAGGTTAAATGGTCATTATTTTTTCTCTCTTGTATTTGCAGCTGATTTTGATAATGTCGATATTGCACCTCAAGTAGTTCTTGAAGAGCAGCCGATACAGCTGCAAAATCAGATTTTTGAACAGATTCATCCAAAGATTGCATCGGGTTTGCTAGGCGCTCATAAAAAGAACGATGTGTAAAATAACGAAACACTAAATAACTTCCCATAAAGAAAACACCTAGAAACATTGCATATAACGCCGTTGTAATATGATTATGCCCATCAAACCAATATACGAGAAATATAGCTAGTAGTTGAATTATGGTAAAGCAAATAAGTGGTATATGATCACGTATAAACAACCTTATCATTTTTCTATACCATTATCCCAAGTAATATGAAATCTATATCCAACACTACGAATCGTTTCAATCGCACCTTCTATATGCAACGTTTGTAACTTTTTACGCACACGTGTTGTATTTACACTTAATGTATTATCATCAACATAAGATTCACTATCCCATAATTTATTAAGTAACACTTCTCTACTCACAACACGCGGATAATTTTTCATTAATGTCTCTAATAAAATGGCTTCGTTTCTCGTTATATCAATCTCGTCATTTCTAAGTTTCAATACAAGTCTTTCGGGATATAAACAAAGACCTTGTTGTTCAATCATTCGTTCTTCTAATTTCGGTGCATAATCTCCATATGCACGCCTTAAATGACTACGAATTTTCGCCACTACAACTTCATAATGAAAAGGCTTCGGAATAAAATCATCGCCACCGTTTTCTAACGCCATAACTTGATCCATCGTGCCTTCACGGGCCGAAATGAATAGTATCGGACATGTTGAAACTCCCCGAATTTGACGACACCAAAAGTACCCATCAAAACTCGGTAAATTAATATCTAATAAAACTAACTCTGGTTGTTCTTCTAAAAAAATGTTTAATACATTTTGAAAGTCCGATACAATAACTCCTTGATAACCATATTTCGCAACATGTGTCGATAATAGTTCTGCAATTTTCATATCGTCTTCTACAATCATAATTTTGACCATTATTGAACTCCTTTTTAATCCACAATCTCAAATATACTTATATAAAATAAATACTACCTCTTTTCACAAAATCAGTAAATTAAAAAAAGGATGCTTTTATACAAAAGTATCCTTTTTCGTCCCTTATCTATTTAATATGAAATTTACTAAAAGTAAATCCTAGTTTCTCCACATAATCCATTCCTAGTTCCATACGCGCTGTTTTCAGCGGATCCACAACTTGGCAAACTTTTAAATTACCTACTGCCGATAATAAAAGCGTTGCATCAACTTTAGACATTGCTAATTCTTCATGTAAAAATGTCACCATATTACGTACAGCACGATTTGCTGCATCATCTAACAATTTCTCTGAAGCAATCGTCATCATTTTTTCTTTTTGAATAGCCATTGGTAATGGCCATTGTTTTCCTTTTATAATTTGAACTGTTACCGTTACCTCACCAGCAACCTCTACACCACTAACACCAATTTCACCATCACCCATTGCTGCGTGTAAATCACCTAATGCTAATAGTGCTCCTGGGACATTAACTGGTAGTAGTAATGTTGTTCCTTCTTTAATTTCTTTACAGTCCATATTCCCGCCGTGATCATGCGGTGTGCCACATGAAATGCTCTCTTCTTTCGGTGCAGTACCAATTACCCCAATCATTGGATTAATCGGGATTTGTAGTTCACTTGAAAACAAAACATATTCATTATGTATTGGGACAATTTTCACTGTATTTTCATTTAACTCATCACCCATTACACCAAGGTTTGCACCTGTAGTTAAAACGCCCTGCTCTGCAATTTCAATTTTTTCAATCGTTACGACTAATATATCGCCAGGTTCTGCTCCTTTAACATATACAGGTCCAGTCGCTGGATTAATTCGGTTCCAATCTAATTCTTGTAACACAACATCTTCAGAATCGATTTGATTTTCAAAGCAATCATATGTTTCAAATACAAGACTGCTCCCAATTTCTACTTCCATACACGGCTTATTTTCTGGTGACATTGAGTAAATGATATGGTCTTTATGAATTCGATACATAATACCTCTCCCTTTTATATTTATCTACTATTACTAATTAGCTTTTTTTATACAAGCTCCTCTTAAAATTAAATGTTATTTTTATGTAAAAAAGCACGCAGATTGTTTTATAACATACACTCTTTACTATAACAGAAAGGTGGTATCACTATGCCCCTTATTCCATACAACGAAAGTGATGTTGATTTACTAGCTCGATTAATTCGTGCTGAAGCTGAAGGCGAAGGTCGCCAAGGTGAGGAGTTAGTTGGATGCGTTGTAGTAAACCGTGTATTTTGTGATTGCTTAGATTTTAAACAACTCCGTACCGTACGAGACGCTGTATATCAAAGACCCGGCGGATTTGAAGCAGTACAATATGGATATTTTTACCAACGCGCTCGTGAATCAGAAAAAGAAATCGCACGAAAAGTTTTACAAGGTCAATGGCGCTGGCCTGCACGATGGGCTCTTTGGTATTTCCGTCCAGTTGGAGCTTGTCCGCCTGAATGGTATAATCAGCCATTTGTAGGACAGTTTAAAAGCCATTGTTTTTATGAACCAAGTGGTGATGAATGTCCGAAAATGTATTCACGATAGTAAAATTTGCAACGCAAGTACTTAGAAATTTTGGTACTTGCGTTGCTTTTAACTGTGTTTTAGAAATCTAATAGTGTGATGAAATTTTCTATGCCTACTACATGTATTAATAATGGTATACGAGGACCATTTGATTGATTCATAATGAGCTTATATATAATAGTGAATAATTGTTTTTGATTTTCTTTCATTATTTTTTTATTTTCATGATGACAAATCGCATATAATTGCTCCATTAAGTTAGAGTAATCTTTATTAGAACGAAGTATTTTACAAACTTCTACTAGCCATTCTTTCTGCCTTTCATCTAATGTGTAGTAAAACTCTGCATTTTTCTCCTCATTTACCGCGATTAATTTTTCAGATTGAAAGTTTCTTATCCAATACTCTGCGCGATTACTTATCGCTCTCATTTCATCTAATGCATAGCTCCTATCTATTTTCTTTAATATCCCCTGTAAAATAGTTGAATCAAAATTTAATAATGGTAACGTTCCTGCTACTTGATTAAATTTCGGATATTCTTTAATCTCACTATCAACTCTAGAGATTTTAATTGCATCAAATAAATCTTCATTTTTGAGCGTTTTATTTTCATAACTATCTTTCAATCGCTCATACTCTGTATAATTACGAATCACATCTTCATCCAACCCAATATGAAAAGCAGCGCCTGGTTTGTATTTTGCAAACATAAAGAGAATTACTTCTGGTATATACACTTTCAATAAATTGCTTGGTGTAATACTATTCCCTGAAGAACTAGACATTTTTTCATGATTCCCTTTAATACCAATAAAATCGTAAGCAACGTAATGAGGCGCTTCTCGATTGAATATTTTCCTTGCAATTTCTTTTGATACATTATAACTACCCGTTTCTGATGAATGATCTCTACCGCCCGGTTCAAAAATAACATCCTCTATCATCCATCTCATCGGCCAATCGATTTTCCAGTTTAGTTTCATTTTATTTGTATTTAATACGGATAACTCTTTTTCATTTCCGCATTCACATTCATACCGGACTGTTTTTAATACTTCATCAAAATGTGTAATAGTTGTTGTATCTTTTCCGCATCTCTCACAATATAATGTAGCTGGATAAAAGCTCTCTCGCTCTTCTTCACTACACTCTCTAGTTTTAAAACCCATTAAAATATCATATATTTCTTTTCGTTTATACAAGGCCTCTAATATATTTTCGTTATACCTTCCGCTTCTATATTCATCATGTTGATAAATAAATTCTACTTCAATTCCAAATGCTTGAAGCGATTTTTCAAACTCTTTTTCAAAATGCTCCGCATACGAGTTATGACATCCATACGGATCTGGAATATCACAGTATGGCATACCAATATACTTTGCAAAAGATGGATCAATATTTTTTGGAACTTTTCTAAACCTATCATAATCATCCCACGAAAATATAAAACGAGTCTTTTTCCCTAAATCTTGAAGTGCTCTTACTACGAAATAAGTCGTTACGATTTCACGAAAGTTCCCAATATGAACAGAACCTGACGGACTAATTCCAGATGCACAAACAAACATTTCTTTATTTGGATGTTTCCTAATTAATTCATGTGCTACTTCATACGCCCAATGCATATATTACTCACCTCGATTATTTTTTGTTTTCGCATTTTCAGTTTTATGCAATAAAAAAACTCCCACCCCCAAGATTATTCATCTTGAGGACGAGAGTTGTTAGCTTCGCGGTACCACCTCAGTTTGTTAATATGTCACCATATTAACCTCTTCAGGTACGGCAAAATATGCTTATACCCTATCTCTATAACGGGAGAATCCGTCGCACCATCCCTAAATAAATTAGTTCCTTGCGCAGCTCCAAGTCTTTTTTCGTTAAGATGTATACCGCTCTTTCTCAGCTACCAGAGCTCTCTGTACATATTCTTTCTTAACTACTCTTCTCTTCCATGCCATTTTAAATATTAGTTTTTTAATATGATAATTTATAACACTTTTATTATCAAACTTTTCCGAATTTAAAACATATAATTACCTAAAAAAATTCTTTATCGCTTCTAATTGAATTTTATGACTACACTCATCACAACAATATGCCCCGTTTGGTTTCTCTTTAAAGCGCTTATATTTTTCACTGCCTTCGTAAACACGAAATATATTCTTACAAGAAAAGCAAACAATCTCATAAAACATCATATGCATTTTCCTCTCCTTGTTTATACACTTTTTTAATCACTTGAGAAGGTCATTTTTCTACAGTATAAATTTTAATATCCTTTGACTAAAAGGTTTACCTCTATTCTTATCGAATTATATTAATATCTTATAACGCGAGGTGAACATCTTGTTCAGTAATATAGAATTAGTTTTAGATGCTAAAGCAAGTTTAGCTGAAGGACCATGTTGGAATGGAAAAAAGCAACTTTTATATTGGGTTGATATTATGGAGAGAAAATTATGCATATATAATCCTACCGCTAATACGAACCGAGTAATTGTTCTCAATCAACAAATTGGCTGTGTTGTTCCATATTTAGAGGATGTACTACTCTTAGCTATGGAAAACGGCTTTTATTCTATTAATGTAAATACAGAAAAACTGACACATATTTTTGACCCTGAACCACATTTAATAGAAAATCGTTTCAATGATGGAAAATGTGATCCAGCTGGTCGTTTCTGGGCAGGTTCTACAGATACATACGGTATGAATGCTGCAGGTTCCTTGTATTGTTTACATCATAATTTAAGTGTAGAGAAAAAAGTTTCACATGTAAATACATCAAATGGAATTGCTTGGTCACCTGATCATACATACTTTTACTTTATAGATACACCTACTAAAAAAGTGGTTCGCTATCAATATAATATACGTACTGGAGACATTCATAATCCAAGTGATGTAATCAATTTCTCTGAAAATGATGGTCTACCTGATGGTATGACAATTGACGAAGAAGGTTGTTTATGGATTGCACATTGGGGAGGTTCAAAAATAACTAGATGGAATCCCTCTACTGGAGAACAAATATTAAGCATTCCAATTCCCGCGTTATATGTAACATCATGTACATTTGGTGGGCCTAATTTAACAGATTTATATGTTACAACAGCCAGAACAAGAATGAGTGATAACGAATTAAAAGAGTATCCACATGCTGGTGGTATTTTTCGAATTCAAACAAATGTTAAAGGCTGTCCCACCTATTCATTTTGCAATAAAAATATTGGAGCTGAAACAATGTGAACCGTATCGATTACATAAGACAAGAAGAAAAGAAATATCACGACCTTTGCTATGAACAATATAAACTGTTTGAAGCTGGCTCTTGGCTTTTCAAACCAGTTAAAACGGTTATGGACTTGATGAACCACTTTGACGGACAAAACAACTTGCAAGTACTTGACCTTGGCTCTGGCGTTGGGAGAAATAGCATTCCAATTGCAAAAAAAATAAAAAATACTAGCGGCACCGTTACATGTGTTGATTTACTTAATTCCGCTTTAACAAAGCTACAAATTTATAGCAAAGAACATGATGTATTCGAGGTTATAAAAACAGAAGAAGCAGCAATTGAAAACTATCATATTGACTCTAACGCTTATGATTATATCGTTGCAGTATCAAGTTTAGAACATGTCAGATCAGAAGAAGATTTTAAAAATGTACTCCACTCTATGAAAAGAGGTACAAAAAACGGCGGTATTAATTGTTTAATTATTAACTCTAACATACAAGAAATTGATTCAATAACGAATGAGGAATTAGAAGCTTTAATTGAAATTAATCTTTCAACCGAAGAAATGATAAGTACTTTAAAAAGCATTTATAAAGAATGGAAAGAACTAAAAGTTGAAATAAAAGAATTAGCTTATGATATTGTTCGAAATGAAAGACACATTCAATTAAAAACAAATGCTATATCGTTTGTAGTTCAGAAATAATCGTATAATAAAGATATGATTATTTCTCTCAGATTTATTTTTATTGCACGAAATTTGCAACTATAAATATTTATGAAACAAAAAATAAAAGAGCACTTGTTTCCGCAAGTGCTCTTTTGGGGATTTTGAGATACCCTATTAAAGAAAGTTAAGGTTACTTAAAGTTAATAGGTACTTCTATTATATGCTTGTCCTTTTTATTTGTGCATAATCAATATATAAACATCTTTAATCATTCTTAATAACTTTTAATTATAGTTCTCTCTTACATTTTATCGTAAAAAAATTGATTGAAGGTTTATTTACCACGTTCTTATTTGGTTCATCAATTTCCGAAACTTGTACTAATCTATATTGATTAAAATCTTTTTTTATAGATTCAGAATCATAAAAGAACATTTTTACACCTTCCATTATCTCATAATAATCTTTATCCAACTGTTTTCCTTTTCCGTACATGGGAGCTTTTTTAGAAACAGTTGTAAAAACCATATATCCGCCTGGTTTTAACTGATTGTAACAATCTTCAATAAATTTCTCTCTTTCCTGTTCATTCAACAAATGAAGAAGTGCATGACTAAATATCCCATCATACAGTTTATTATCAAAAGGCATTTCGTTTACCGAACCGTGATACATACTAATATCTTCTAATCCGTTTTGTTTCGCTAAATCAATAGCTGTTTTTGAAATTTCAATTCCAGTTACATTTATACCATTATTAATAAACACCTTTGCGTTTCTGCCATATCCAATACCCGGAACTAATATGTCCTTAACGTTCTTTTCTAGAAAAAAATCCTTTGTCAAAATTGCTGATTCTGTAGGTTCAAATCCCCACATCGTTTTTTTCTCAGCAAAGCTTGATTCCCAAAATTCCATTATGTTTCTATCTCCTTATTTTCAATCCATTTTAGTATTAAATTAAAGGCAAGTTTTTTGTGTTGTTGTTATATAGTGTTGTTGCTATATAGTTTTTTCTTCTATTCATACCACTTACCTTATTCATCTTGGCTCCATTGAATATAGCATAATAATAAGCATATATCTAATATAAAGATTGGTGTAAAAGCCGCTCTCTTTATTAACCCTTTATCATTCTAAATGAATTCTAATTAAACTTTTTTATGAAAATCAAAACTTACATATACTGAAAATAGATCTATTTAGCTCAATCTTTTTTCAATAAGGATTTGATGATCTATCTTCTATTTTCAAAAAAATAAAAAGCACCCGAATGGATGCGTATAGATTAAACTTATTCATTATTACTTTTTCCACTTTCATCATCAACTGATTTGGAGTCTAACATGCTGCCTATATCCGGCGGTAAAGTTAACTCTATACCAGCTACTGGTTGATTATCTTCATTAAACCATTGTTTCTTAAATTTAATCAATTCTTCATTTTTCTTATTTTCATCCATATTATCCCCCCTTTTATGTATGATATTAAACACTTTACTTAATATGTACATTGAGAAAGATAATATACTATTTGTACATAATGAAAGAGCAAAAACCATTCTCTGTTTACCCAAGCCATTGTACCTATTAAAAAAATCCCCGTACATGTTACTCCGCGCTCTGTTATCATATTAGTGTCGAAACATAAGTGGCCAATGCGATAAGTATCTGGTCATTTTGTTTATTATTCAAATGAAGAAATTGTTTATCAAAATAAACCTTCAGTAAAGGAATTTTTTGCAGAAAAACAATTTAAGGAGATAAAAGAGTATATAGGTTTATCTGTAGAACAGTACCGTATCGCTAATATTGGTTTACATCCAGCTATCGCTCAGTACAATGGGTTCTATACACTTGACACATACAACAATTTTTATCCTCTATCTTACAAATATGAATTCCGAAAAATAAAACGATTCGTACGTATTTTGACGAATGGGGTGTCCGTTGTTATATTTTCACCGATGAACTTGGAAAACACTATATGTTTAAGAAAAATTCGAAAAAACGTTTAAAAAATGTAGAGCTAAATATAGATCATTTCAAAAAAATGGGTTGTCGTTACATATTTTCTGCTGTCCCTATTGAAAATGCAGTGAAAAACAATTTATCCATCGAGAAAATATTTATATCAAAGACATCCGCTTGGAAAATTTATTTATATAAAGCAATATAGATAAGTACATTAGATTACATCTCTCGATATAAATTTATAAAAAACCAAACCAATATTTAACTACAATATTAGTTTGGTTTTTACTATTTTGTATGAAATTGAACTACTCACCACATTCCCAACTACCCTTAAACACTTTTTAACTTTTTTAATAACTATATCCTCTTTGCCACTGTCCTTGAAAACCTTGGCCTTGTGGGAGCAAAAACTGAACAGGTGCACCTGAAAGTTGAGAACCTGAAACTTGCGTAACCCCAACTACTGCATTACCACCAATTCCAGAAGGAAACACTATTGTAACCATTTCTTGACCGGTTTGAGTAAAAGTAACTCTATGAATAAAAACACGTGTACCAGCCTGAAGAGTTTGCCCATTAGGTAATGTAACAGGTTGTGGAATAGTAAATAATTGACCCACTAAATTTTGAAATTGTTGTTGACGAAAATCCTCTACATAACCATATTCAGAAGTATTTTGATAATACATAGCCACCCAACCTCTCTTTATTTAAATTTACATGTTATATTTACCTATATATTCGGTAGGCTTTTTCTATGTCTAGACAAATCACCTAAATTTAATATAAAAAATTTTTGATACACTTCAAAAATAAGTATTTTTATAAGAAGTTATTAATATTATTAACTAATTGAAATTATTAATTTCTAACACATATATATCCTATTCTATTTAACCTAACATTCAATCGACCAATAACCTCTAAATTTTCATTTTCACAATCGATCCCTTTCTTTTTCTTATTCACCGTAATCATTTGTTTATCCCTTGAAGTTCTTTCATAAAAGCTTTCTATGTTACTCCAACCTTTCCTTTGTATTAACTCTAAATTATATTGTCCTCATTGTATAGTTGTTATAAAAAAATTCAAAAGTTATTGCTATCGGATTCAAAAGGATACTCACCTTTCTTCAAGGTATTGCAATATTTACGCTCAGTGCTTGTAGCAATCCCTAAGTTTTTAGCCACCTCAGCAAATTTTGTCCTCGTCCTATTGTAAGCTGTTCTTCAGTTATTATATAGTTTATCCCTTCCAAAAAAAGTAAAATATTTTACAATTTTCAAGAAGAGTCTATAAATATCTTTTGAAACTCCTATTAAAAATTTGTCATAAAAAAGATTTAATTTTGTTTATAGGAAACAAAATTAAATCTTAATCTAGATAAGAAATACATCTCAAAGCTCTAATATGATTACTAACCATGAAGTCATTTAATTAATCGAAAATTCAATAAATTACTATTAAATACATCATAAAATTACCAATCATTATCTGTTTTTTTACCTTCTTCAAAGGAAATAGACTCTTTACTTACAAATTTTAATGAATCAATTTTTAAATCTAATGAATAGATACTTAAAACCCAAGGTAAGTCTTCCATATAATATTTAACAACTACCATTCTCCAATTATTATTGCACTACAAAAAAAGCTACTATTTTTCGACTCACAACAACCCTCCTTATTTGCATTATTCTTTTTTAAATTGAAAATTTAGACGTTCAGCTTGTTTGATTTCCTCCATTACTTTACGAATTCCTTCTTCAATCCTATCTTCCTTTACATTCGATACGTTCAACTTTAATAGTCTTTGTTTCGGAAAACCTCTCACATAATTCTTATCAATCGTATCAATACTGATTTGCATTTCACTTAGTCTTTGTATCAACATGTCCGAAATACTTGTTTTATGTACTTCTAAACAAGTATGGATTCCAATTGTATTTTGCTTTTTATGTGTGAATAAATGCGGGTTTTCACTATACATTCTTTCTAATACTTCTGCTAGTTTTTTAGATCTATCATTATAGGAAGATTTAATTTTGTTTTTATGACGTTCAAACATACCACTCTTTATATAAATTTCTAAAGCCGCTTGAGAAATCATCGGACTATCAATATCTAGTATTTTTTTGTATGTATAGAAAGCATTTGCAATGGATGGTGGGATGACCGCAACTCCAACCCGTAAACCTGGAAAAATAATCTTCGAATAACTTTTCAAATATATGACATGACTACAATTATCCAAGCTATATAACGGATCTGCTTTTGAATCAGTTTCTAAATCTGCTAAATAATCATCTTCCACTATAAATACATTGTATTTCTTAGCCAATAGTGTGATTTTTTCTTTCTCATCTTTAGAATAAGAAGTTCCAAGCGGATGATGATATCTCGGTATCGTATAGAAGAATTTTATTTTTCCAGTTTGAAATATTTGCTCCAATTCATTCAAATCGATACCTTCATTCGTACGTTTAATACCGATTACAGGAACTTTATTTATTTCTAGATAATCAATATATAGATGATATGTTGGTTGTTCAATTAATACCGTTTCATTTCCATTCGGAAATGGTATAGAAGTTAATATTGCAAGTGCCTGCTGCACACCTGACGTTATAAAAATATTGTCTTCTTTCGTGAACACTTGATAATTTGCCAACTGTTTTTGAATGACTGGAATTAAAGATGGTAACCCTTTCGGTGTTCCGTATACAAATAAATCATTTTTATACGTATCAATAGCCTTATTAATACAATGTTGAAAATCTAAATACGGAAAAACATCTGGATCTGGTGCTGAGGAGGCAAAATCAATTATCTCGTTATTTTCTATAGTACTCTCTGATTTTTTAACAACGTAGTATCCACTTTGAGGGACAGAATATATAATGTGACGCTTTTCTAATTCATGAAGAGCACGTATAACTGTTGCCTTATTACATTCGTATTGCGTAACGAGTGACCGTATAGACGGTAATTTCTTTCCTTCTCTTATTTCTCCATTTTGAATCATATTTTCTATGTCATTTAAAATATGTAAATACTTATACATCTTACACCTCCTTCAGTAATTCTATATTTAATTATATCGATTTTTCATTCATATAGCATTCATTCCTCAATTAGTTAATTTTCCGATCATCTATATCGTAAATCCCAATAGCATATGAATCATTTTCAATCCATTTCTTTACTGCTTCTGTTTTAAGTACCCCTTCAACTTCTTTTTCTATTTTCTGTCCAAGTTCTCTCGCCCCTACTTCATCATCGCTAATCTTAGTTTTTATATCAATGGTAACAGGTTGATTCTTTTTATAATTTATTTGCTGAATACCAAACCCTTCATATCCATTTTTTCTGAATACGTCATCAAATATATGTCCAAAAACTTGATTCCATCTACTCTCTGCCTTTACAACTTCTCTATTTCTTTGAGTTATATTGATTTTATAAGACGTTACACCTTGTATCACCAATCTTTTATTAATATCATTTTTTATTTCGTTACTATCTTCGCTATCAGCAATCTCTAAATCTAATATTCTTTCTTTTTCATCTCTTATAGCAGCACTAAAAAAAGATTCCTCCTTTACCGCAGCTGTAGCAATATCTATCACTATAGACTCTTCACTTTTAGCATCTTCAATGTCATTCTCACAGGCACATAATAAAGCAAGTGGAAATAAAAATACAAGTAACTTCTTTTCCTTTCTCATGCAGCACCCCTCCATATATTTTCATTTACGATAAACTTTTTACTTTGACATATAAATACCTTCTTTAATTATTAAATTTAACATTATTTCACATTTACCCCACTTAACAAGGGAATTACAATTAATAAATAGAATATCTCTATGAATAAATAAAAAGTGAGGGATATATAATGCAACGTGTAAATACGATTGATATTAGTAATGTACTACAATTGGAAAAAACTCTTTCGACTTTATTAAATAAAATGATTTCTTCAAAACTAGACCTTGAAAATTGGTTAAAAGAGCAGTCAAAAGTAATTTGGGACATCGAAGAACAATTAAGATCACATTACATCGCCTTTCAATGTAATACGGATGATGAAGAAATAAAGGATACTTTTGAACATGATCAACAATTTGTAAAGCCACTTTTAAAGCGGTACCAAAATTTATTGGATAATAAATATTTAGAGTCACCTTTTCGAATGGAATTAGATTCTAACGTATATGGTTTATTAGATACAAAAATAAAAAATGCTCAAAAGTTATTTTGTGAGGAAAATATCGAATTAGAAATAAAGGAAGACAAATTAGTCACAGAGTACTTTGAAATCACTGGAGGATTAAGTGGAATTTGGGACGGAGAAGAAAAAACGATAACAGAATTACAATCCTATTTACAAGATTCGAATCGTGACACCCGTAAAAAGGCAAAAACCATTATTTCTGAACAATTTTTATCTGTTGAAAAAGAACTCCAAAACATATTAAATCAATTAATTGAAATTCGCCATCAAAAAGCAAAAAATATTCAACTAGAGAATTATCGCGATTATATGTTCAAAAAATACGAGCGTTTTGATTATTCAGCGAAAGATTGCTATGAACTAGCTGAATCCATACGTAAGTATGTTGTGCCTCTTAAAGATAAAATATTGCTTGAGAAAAAAGATAAACTGCAATTGGATACGCTTTGCCCGTGGGATGTATCAGCTGTAACTCCAGATCAAAAAGTACTTAAACCTATTGCAAATGAAAATGATTTAATTGAAAAGAGCACTCATATCTTTAATAAACTAGATGTTGAATTTTCAGCACTTTTAAACCGAATGTATAAACACAATTGTCTTGATTTAACAAGCCGCAAAGGAAAAGCAGCTGGTGGCTTTTGTGAGTACTTACCAGCTTCACAATTATCTTATATTTTTATGAACTTAAATTATACACAAGATGATATTGTCACTTTTATACATGAAATGGGTCATAGTATTCATAACGAACTCATAAAACCATTAAAATTACGACAGTATATAGAAATTCCAGCTGAAACAGCTGAGCTAGCCAGTATGACAATGGAGTTATTCTCGCTTAATTATTGGGATACCTTCTATACAGACAAAAAAGATTTAAAACAAGCAAAAATTAACTTCTTTAAAGATGTTATTTCATATTTACCTATTATGCTTATTGTCGATCAATTTCAACACTGGCTGTATGAAAATCCAAGTCATACTTCTGAAGAAAGAAATGAAAAATACTTACAACTTCAAAAACATTATCAGTCTAGCGTCATACATATTGATGGCTACGAAAACTGGATAGCAACGAGTTGGCTACCTGTACTCCATATTTTTGAAGTACCATTTTATTATATTGAATATGCGATCGCCCAACTTGGTGCATTACAAATGTATAAACAATATAAAGAGGATCCTAAGCAAGCGCTAGAAAATTATAAAAAGGCATTATCACTAGGAAGCTCGCAATCTATAAAAGAAGTGTATGATGCAGCCGGTATTCGTTTTGATTTTTCTGGTGAAACAATTAAAGAACTAATGCTATTTGTAGAAAAAGAATTAGAATTACTTGAGCAATTATAAGAAGAAAGCTGCACCTATATTTTTGGTGTAGCTTTCTTCTTTATTTTATTAATCAGTTCTATGTACTGAGTATCTCCATATCCGATTGTAGGAAAAAGATGAAACAACTTCGTTAATAATTCTTGAGTTGATAAATCTTTATTTTTAGAAATGAATTTCATTACTGCATTATCTTCTGTTAACATTTCTAAAAATAAGTCTATAGCCTGATACATTACAGGTGGTACCTTATGGGAGGTCTTTTTATGGTTTACTAATACTTCATTGTATATAGAAGAATACTTCCCCAATTCAAGTTCAATTTGATTTACTTTAAATTCATCCTCTCTAAAGCTATTTAAGTATACCTTCCCTTCATAAACAGACTGTTCAAGGTGAGAAAGTATGGTAAGTAGGTTCATTTGACAAAACATATCTTCACCAAACCATAAAACAATACATTTATAATTTTTCGTAAAAAGTTTTTCTAACGGATCTATAACCTTTTTTGTATAACTTTCTACGGAACTGTTATGTCCTTCCGCTCTTGTTTTAATAAAATCCTCATCAAAAACTTGTGTAGTAGCAGGGTTCACACACATTGCCTCATTAAATGGTGCATAATCAGAATCACCCATTAGCTTTTCGTTTTTAAATTCTTCATACATAACTTGACCATTTAATATGTTAAGTACCTCTTTATCAAATAGCTCACTCTTCCTATCTCGTAACTGTTCAAACTCTATTTTTCTAGAAATATTCATTTTAAACGCCCCTTCTTTATTTAAATTTAGTTTAACAAATGATTGAATAGGCATTTTGTTAAGTTGATATTCTCTTGGATTCATTCCAAAAACATTTTTACATATTCGATTTAGCCGTTCCTATTTATAGTGCGATAGAATATTCATTTGCTGGAAATGGGAATATCGTTGACTATGAGTATTCTATTACAAAAGCACTATTTGAAGGCTACCAAGAGGAAAATGAACTACCAAAAGAGATGATAGACAAGTTTCCATTATTTATTAAATTAAAGGAGATTTTTGAATATAGCTTTTTCATTATTTCCCCTGCGTTTATAACGCTTCTTTAATGATGTTTATAATGTTTTGTTTCGTTTGACTTAAATAATTGTTATTTTTAGTAGAAATTAATATACCAATCAGGATTTTAGAATTAAAGTCCTTAATCTTAAAAGATAGTATTTCTTCATTCAAAATTGTACCTTTCGGGATAATTCCTATCGCATTTTCAAAAAGCATTTCTGGAATGAGGTTTAAAGCACTACAATTGTAAATTCTTTCAAAAGATAAATTGTTTTCCGCCAAGAAAGAACTTACAGATTGATAGGAATAACAATTACTTTCTCCTACAATAACTGGATAATCTATAATATCAAATGCTTCAACGGATTCTTTTTGTAACAAAGGATGCTTGGGATTATTCACTACAAATTCAATCTGTTCATCACATATTGGGATAAATTTTACATTTGATTTATTTTCATTATTTCCGCACACCGCAAAATCAATCTTATTATGTTCTATCATTTCTGATAAAAGTGCTGTATTTCCCACTACAAAATCACAATGTATATATGGTTTTTCAGCATTTAAAAACTTTAATATTATCGGTATTAACCTTTTAGCAACGGATTCTAATAGGCCTATTCTCAAACTTCCTTTCTCTTCATTACTAATACGTTGTGCTTGAGTTATAGAATATTCCCAATGTGTTAATAAGTTTTCTACTTCCTCTGCAAAAAGTTTTCCTTCTTCTGTTAATCTTGCATCCCATCCTCTTTCAAATAACAGAAAACCAATTTCATTTTCCAGCTTTTTTATATGTGTTGTTACTGTTGATTGTGCATAGTTTAATTTTTTAGCAGCTTGTGAAAACGTACCTTCTTCAATAATTTTTTTAAATGTAAGTAACTCTTTTATTTCCATTTCATACACCAACTTCATCGATTTTATTGATAATCAGTTAATATATTTTCAATTATACAAATGGAAATATTAGAAGTAAAATGAAATAAAAAGGAAAGGAGTCATCTACTATGCCATTTGTCACTGTTTATCATCCTGAAAAATTATCCGATAATAAGTTATTAAAAGATGTAAGCAATCAAATTCACCATTCGTTAATTGAACATTTCAATATTCCTGAAAATGATTATTTTCAAATGTTTTTACCTTATCCTTCTCATCAATTTTTTTATAATTCATCTTATCTTTTAAAAGGTTCGTTAAAACGATCCAATAATATGATTTATATTTCTATTACATGTGGACCTGGAAGAACAATTAATCAAAAAAAAGATTTATATAAAGCTATAGCCACTAGTACGGCTAATATTTTACAAATCTCTACTGCTGATGTTTTCATTACACTACACGAGACACCTATGGAGAATTGGTCATTTGGTCAAGGAATAGCTCAAATGTTAAATCAACATAATAACTAGATTTTAATTTTCCTTAAAACAAAATAAACTTACCGCTTTCTATAACTATATAGAAAGCGGTAAGTTTATTTTACTAGGAATACCGGAATGAAACTCTGGTGTATACACAATAGAAAATGTATATCCCTGCTCAATAAATGATACTTCATTATGTTTACATTCAAAGGGAATATTATTTTTCTTAAAGTTATTTTGGATGCGCCGTAAAAATGCTGGATCCGGTGTTCCGAAAGAAACGTATACTTTCGGTGATAGAGCTTTCATCGCGATTGGAATCCAAGGTCGCTGCCACCAAGTCGCGACGATATATGCAGTGCCACCAACTACAAAGTTAAAAATATCCCCATCTTCCATCGTTTTCATATTTAGATTTGATTTTAACCATTCCGTAAAAACAGGTACACTTTTAACAGGAAGACCAATTTCCCTTACGTATAAAATGTTTAAAGGTGAGTGTGGTACTAATACATCCTCTTTAACATAACTATGCGCAATAATTTCGAGTAGATTTCCATCTCCGTCTTTAAAGTATAAATTGAATAGACCATTCTCTTCACCAATTACATTTCCATTTTGCCATTTTACAATGAGTAATCCAGAGTCCTTTAACCATTTTGCTGTTTCATGGAATTTTGAATATGGGATTTCAAAAGCAAAATGCGCAGGTGCGATTGGTTCATACACTTCTTGAAAACTAATTGTTGTATAAGGTGTTACTTCAAATTGAATGAAGGATGCTGTTTCTTTTTTTATTGGAAAAGATAATATGTCCTTATAAACTTGTTTTACCCCTTCTATGGAAACCGTTTGTAGTTTTATATCTGATATATGTGTAATCACTTTACATTCCCCCTCATTTCTTATTATCTATTCGTATTGTATTACACTTATAAATAGATAAAATCAAACGGAAGGATGGGTTTTTCATATAGAAACTACAACTTTAGTATGAATATGTTAGCTCCAATTATTTTTTATTTCCGCTATAACAATTTCTGGTTTATCCCAGTGCAACATGTGTGTAGTATCAGGAATTACTTTTACTATACTGTCCGTTTTCTCTTTAAAAACATTTGCTGTCTTATCTCTATAATCCGCCCAAACTTGTGGGACTGTAGCTCGAAGTAATACAATATTAGCCGGTAGCTTCTCATATATATCTATTGTTTCATCTTTATGCATACCTCTTATTATATTACTAGCTGTATTTCCCCTGGCATGCCACCATACTTTATTATCCATTTCGATCCCTAGATCCTTTACAGCAACTTCTAACAATGAAGACCACCTAGTATAAGCTGCTTTTTCACTTTTGAAAAATTCGTCCCAATTATTAAAAACGTATTCATCAAAGTCCTTTTCATAATAAGCAATTTCTTCTTCCAACGTTTCTTCTTTAAGCCTTTTTGTTTGATATCCACCATCAATAAGAATACTTCCTTGTACTTTTTCTGGATGATTTAACAAATAAAATAACGCTACAAAACTTCCCCATGAATGTGATAGAAAATAGAAGTATTCGATTCTCAATTCATTTATTATTTCATTTAACCAATTTGCTAAATTGTGCATCTCATAATCTTCTGTTCTTTCAAATGGGGGTGTTTTACCATGTCCAGGTGCATCAACGGAGATAAATCTATACTCTTCTTTTAATTCCTCAGCAATTTCTATAAAACTTAAACTCGTACTACCTAATCCATGTAAACAAAAGATAACGGGCTTCTCATTATTCCCCCATTCAGTAATATGTACATTTATTTTTTCATTGCTAATATAGTAACGTTTCAAAACATTTATCCTCTATATTTTGATTTTTTAATTTACACTTTATTTATTTCTATTATTTTCAAGTATTTCCTGTATTCTTTTCCACACAAAAAGCTGCTTTTCTTTAAATGAAAAGCAGCTTTTACACTAAAATACATTATAATTTAACAGCAATAATCATAAATCTTTTTGAATTCGTACGAATCCCTTTTTCAGAACTATACGTATCAATGAACTTTTGTAAAATAGTAAAATCCTCTTCCTGTTCTCCGAATCTAGGAATAATAGGGGTATGTTTTAATAAGAAAATGAGATCTTCAGACCTACTGTAATAATCAGTAACATCATATTCACGTACTTGCACGAGATCAAATCCTGCACTAATAAGTTCATTCATATAATTTTCTTTTAAAGTACCATCCCGTTCACCTAAGCATTGTCCTCTACCAAATGCTTCTTTCAGGTTTAATTTATCATTCTCACTTACTTGTTGTGTTAAGAAAAAGGCACCCTTTTTCATTACTTTCGCTAACTCAGATGCCAGAAACGGGGCATGACAACTTGAAGCAATATCAAAATGTGCATGTGGAAATGTTAAAGCTTCAGAACCCATTTGAAGAAACTCAACATTTTGTACACCTGATTTTTTCAAGTTAGAATGTGCCGTTGCAATCATGCCGTTAGAATTATCAATTCCAATCAACAATTTAACTGATGATGCTATGTTAAGTACATTTTCTCCTCCACCTGTACCAACATCAAGTAAAATATGTGATGGTTTACACCTTTCTTTTACCTCACTATAAAAGTCCCATGTATCTCCTACAGTTTCACATTTTATTTTGCTAAAATCCCATCCATTTAATCTTCCTACTTTATCATAGAAGCTTTTATACTCTAATTCGTTCATCTTATTACTTCCCCTTTGTAAAAATAAATTAAATATGTATAATAACCTACGACACTCCTTAATTATATATTATAAAATACAAATTATTAAAACAATATTTCCCTTCACACCACAATAAGTTTACATAACATTTTTATGGTTTATCTTTATCTATATATTCTAAATGCCCTCTTCCCCAACTACACATACTATCCAAAACAGTACTGACTGTTTTTCCATGTTCAGTTAAGCTATATTCTACTTTAGGTGGTATTTCTTGATAAATTTCGCGTTTTATTAGTTGATCTTGCTCTAATTCACGTAATTGCTTCGCTAACGTCCCTTGAGATATATCTGGTATCAATCGCTTTAATTCACCAAAACGTTTCATTCCATCTGTTAGCAAAATAAACAAAATGAGTGGCTTCCATTTCCCACCGATTATTTGTAATGTTGCTATTACCCCTTTTAACTTCGGTTCTTGTAAATCCATTTTTCTCACCTCTCCTCAGATATCATAAAATGAAACTTTAATCAGTGGGGGTTTTGTTCATCCCACACTGATTATTAGTTGAACCAATCGGGCTTTTACGGGCTATTGATCTCTTACCTAACTTCCTTGCATTTTCCTAACTTTGAGGTGAGAGTTTTACTGCCCGTTAATGCCGGATAAACCATATTTAGAAATTTTTCCTATTACTTATCCGCATGTATAGCGATTAGTACGAAATTTGCGACTATGTACATATAAAGTGCGTACTTTTCACTTGCTCCCTTTTAGCGAATAATAAAAGCATAGCACAGTTAGTTATATTCTAAATTTTTTATTAAAGGAGTGGCTAAAATATGTCTATTACTACATTAAAAAATAGCCGTATTGTTATCATTGGCGGGAGTTCTGGTATTGGATTAGCAACAGCAACACAAGCAATTAAACAAGGCGCACATGTTATTATTGCCGGACGCTCGGAAGAAAAATTAAAAGTTGCTCGAGAAGTAATAAATAACAATCATCTTCAAACTTATATATTGGATAATCAAAATAAAGAGCAATTACAAAATTTTTTCAAGATAGTTGGGAACTTTGATCATTTATTCACACCGGGAGCCTCTTACACACTTGGACCGATTACCTCTACAGAGGAAATTGCTGAAAGTAGCTTCATCGGAAAGTTTTGGCCTCAATATTATGCCGTAAAATATGCAATTCCTTTTCTTTCAAACTCTGGATCGATTGTGTTAATGTCTGGTGCATTTAGTCAAAGACCACTTAAAGGCGCACCTGCCTATGGAGCTTGCAATGGTGCTATTGAAAGTTTAGGGAAGGCTTTAGCTGTGGAATTAGCTCCTATTAGAGTTAATGTGGTTTCTCCTGGAACAATACAAAGAGAAAATGAACAAAACGAAAATAGACTAGTTGCTTACAAAGCTTATAAATCTCTTTCACTTGTACAACGAGCTGGATATAATGATGAAATTGCACATACTGTCCTATATTTAATGCAAAATAGTTTTACTACGGGTAATGTATTGTTTCCTGATGGAGGATACACATACCATTAATTATTAAAAATTTAATGCCTCCTTGTATTAACTAGTATTAAGGAGGCTATTATTAACTAAAAAAGGGATATATTAATGTAGGATCTTCTTTCAAAAGTTCTGCTAACAACAATAATTGCGGAAAAGGTCATAAGATTAACTCTTTATCCAGCAACCCCTTTTGTTCTCGAATCATTCCGCCTCCTCGCATAAAAACCGCCCTAATTTCTATTCCCTACAATTTCATATAAAATCAATATTATAAAGTAGGATTCAACAACTTCTTACAGAATTCTATATTTAATACATATTGGACGGATTATTTTCAAATTCCTCTATAAAAAAGGGAGGTCATACAATTGTGAAATTTGTACAAGAACGAAGATTAACTGTCAAGACAACTTTTTCAAAAGAATACAAGATTTTTATTTTTGGTTTACTCATTTCACGAATCGGGGATTCATTATATACTTTTGCACTGCCTTGGATTGCCTATCAATTAACTGGTTCAGCTGTAATTATGAGTTCTTTATTTGCTGTTAACGTATTGCCAATCGTTTTATTTGGTCCTTTAGTTGGTGTAATAATTGATCGTTATGATCGAAAAAGGTTACTTTTGGTAGCGGATATTAGCAATATTATTTTAGTAAGTCTTGTTCCAATACTACATTCATTACATCTATTAGAAATCTGGCATTTATGCATAATTACTTTTATGTTAGCAGTTATGTCCATGCTTTTTGATGTAACAACAGTTACAGTCATTCCACACATCGCAGGTGCATCATTAACGAAGGCTAATTCTTTATATCAAATGGTTAATCAATTGGCTAGTTTGTTTGGTCCAATCATAGCTGGGCTTTTCATATCTTTTATTGGCGGCTTTCAAGTACTTTGGATTAATGTTCTTTCATTTATTGCTACATTAATTGCTGTGATTATATTACCTTCTATGAAAAACTTAAATAAAAAGAATACTGATAAAAAAACATTGCAAAATGTACTAAATGATTTGTTTGATGGATTTAAATGGCTGAAAAATGATCGGTTAAATATAGCTTTGTCACTTCAAGCAATGGTAGGTAACTTTGGAGCAAGTGCTGTTTTAGGTATACTTATGTATTATTTATTGTCGACATTAAATCTTACCTCCACACAAAGTGGCTATAATTATACTTTAATAGGAATAGGTGGGCTTTTAGGAAGCTTAATTGCCGTTCCTTTAGAAAAGAAATTCCGACGTGGTGTACTTATTCCTTTACTCCTATTTTTGGGAGCGCTTGGATTAACATTTGCTTTGTGGAGTACATATTGGCTCGCTCCCGGAATTGCTTTCGGAATCGCGATGACATGTAACATCACATGGAATACGATTGTTACATCAATTCGGCAGGAAACTGTTCCATCCAATTTGCAAGGACGTGTTTTAGGTTTTTCTCGTGTACTTACACGATTATCTATGCCATTGGGGGCATTAGTAGGTGGAATTATTTCAGCCTACAATCCTGTATTTATATTTGCTTTAGCTGCTTTTACTAAAATAATTGAAGTATTTATTGCCTTATGTAGTCCGATACGAAAACTGTAAAGAGGAAAAATTATATATTTTGAGATATTAATAAAATAAAAAAGGCATAAAACATGCCTTTTTTATTACTTATTTGTTTATTGGATAACAAACTTCTGTAACCCACTTATTAGGATCCGATTCCATCGCTGGGCTCACATGATAAATATTAAACATCGGGCCTGCTAATTTGTAACCTTCTGTCTCAATCCATTTTGCCGCAGCCTCATTTACAGCTATCATCTGTTCATAACTTCCATTAACTGTTATAGAAGCTACATTAGTCGATTCCATATTTTTAAATGTAACGTCTTTTGTATTTTCGTGCTTACCTAGAATACTTAGCTGTATTTCTATATCTACATCATTTTCTTTGTATTCACGATCATGGAAAACCGCAATACTATAACTCGGTTGGGCAATACTAATATTTTTCATTTGAATTTCTTGCATTAATACACTCCATAAATTACCTTCGCAATTATACGATGGAATAATCTTTCTAACACTAGCTACAGTTCTTTCTGGAATTTCTTTTATTGAAACATGATAATTCATCTCAACAACATCCTCTCTCATCGTTTTCATTGAGTCTTCGAGGAGACGTAATTGTTTTTGGAGGTTATTCATGTCTTCTTTAATTTGAGCACTACGATTTAAAAATTGCTCTTTTATGGTATCTATATTATCGCATTCTATTATTTCTTTGATGGTAGCAATATTAAACCCCATAGCTTTTAACATTTGAATTTGATTTACTTTTTTTAATTGGTCTGCTGAATAAAATCGATATCCACTCTGCTCATCGACTTTTACTGGTTGTAGTAATTCCACTTTATCGTAGTGTCTCAACATTCGTATACTAATGGAAGATAGTTTTGAAAAATCCCCTATTTTAAACATGATTTCCTCCTATAAGTTACATCTACTTTGAAGCTCAACTTTATCTTAAACAATGACATTGTGTGAGGGTCAACTATTTTTAACGATTTAAATAACAATTTAACATGTTATATTTATATAATTAAAAACCTATATTCCTGTTTTTATGACTACTGCAATTGACAATCCATCACTAGTTATTTTTCTCAAGACATTCATAAACCGCTATCATATCTCGTTTATCCAACTCACGTATGCGATTAAAAATTGGTATTTGTCCAACAGCTTCTGTTAATAAGCTTTCATTCACAACATCACTTACTTTTCCAGTTAACCACGTTTGTACATCCACGCCCTCAACAACTTCTTTTAACCCTTCGTCATTAATACCACTTGCATTACAAGTTACACATGGAATTGTTAGTTTAAAGACACCATCATGTAGATTATCTTCGGTTATCACTTTCTTACCTTTACAAAATGGACATGGATTACTCTTTTTAATTTTATTAATTTGGGTAACTAATTTTTTGTATCCAAACGCTTCGTATACATACGTAAGTTTTTTATATTTACCATTTGTGAAATACTTATCTATAATGGTTTCTCTCGTTTCATAAACATTAGGGAAATCACAAACAGTTACTTGATTATTAACACTAATGGATTCGATATTTCCTTTTATTTCACTCCAGAATGGTAAGACATTTTGTAACACCATTTCATAGTTTGAAAAGCTTGCTTGTTCTAATTCAAACATTTTCAATGCAACTTGTGCTTTTCTTGGCAATAAAGAAACATCTTCCGTCAATACCATATCGCCACCAACAATAGACTTCAATTTAACAAGTGCCGGTAAATCACCAACTGTTTTCAATACTTTATTAATAGGCTGATTGATTATTTCACGAATATCTACGTTACCAAATTTAAGTGGCTTATGATGATTTAAAACCGTCCCCTCACAAATTGGACATTTCATCATTTTTTTTGAACTCTTAATTTCTTCTTTAATAGGTGCTTTTGAAATAACAATATATCCACCAATAATTGTATTAAACCCTACCCATGTTCTGCGTGTCTTTCCTTTTTTATCATAAAATGATTTTTCAAAATATCCGTACCAAAACGTATGCTTTTCTTCTTCTGACATATCATTATAGCTCTTTGACAAATCGTGACCAAGCTCATTTTTTATTTCTTCGAATAGAAATTCTATTTTTTCATGCTGATAAAACTTTAATACCTTCATGATTTCTGGATCGAATAGCCCATCCCAAAATGGAACACTTTTATCTTGAATGGCAATATCTTTATCAAAAACTTCAATTTGAAGACGTCCAGAACAAGATGGACAATGATTGTCCTGTGAATAGAAATCAAAACTTCTCGTATCTTTATTAATTGGATGAGCAGCTACAATATGATTAATTAATCCACCAATCTCATATAAGAAACTATATTGACTATATAAATGTCTTTCAAGATCAATAGCAATAACAGGTGCGATTGTATCAGATTCATATTCACCATAAATTAACCTAGCCATTGATGATAAACTTTTTAAAATACCGCCCTTATAAACATTTTCGGCATTTTTAAAATAGTTAATATGATTTTCTTCTAAATAGTGAACTCCTTTTTTCTGCTTAAGCATTGAAGAGATATTTATTTTCTCTGTGCTATTCACATTACTTTTTTGACGATAGTAATCCTCATGATTAACAACATCCAAATGCTCTACAGATTCATTCTGCCTTTTTCCAAAATCAACTATATAATCAGAGCTTTCTAACATGTAACGATTATGCTCAATCATAATGATAGAAACTGATTCATCTTGCAGAATACCTCTAATACTATCGATAAATTGATTTAAAATATTTTGTGATAAACCTTTTGAAGGCTCATCAAAAATGAATAATGTATGTGGATTTCTAGTGTTTGCAAATAATTCCGAAACTAAATGAACACATTGAAACTCACCTGTCGATAATGTTTGTGTTTTTCTCTCTAATGTTAAATAGCCAAGTCCTAATTTAATTAGTAGGCTCAAACGTTTATAAGCGATATCTTCATTTGGAAGTTCATCAATAATATCCTCAATCGAGCGCTCAAAAATATCATCAATGTCTTCACTATACTTTGTTAGTTTCTTTTTAATATCTAGGAAAGTTGCTACAGTTGATCGACTTGTAATTGATTGATTTCGGTCTTGTCCCACCATAACTAATTTATCTTTTGGATATCTTTTCAAGAAATCTGTAGCTAGACATTCATTGACAAGTGTAGATTTCCCACATCCTGATTCTCCTGTAACCGTTACAAGCCTGTTTTTAGGAATTTGAAACTCCTCCATTTGGATATTACGGCAATATAAATCATAGAATGTATAATATTCTGTTGGTATTTCTTTATTTCGATCCCACAGTATTGACTTTGGTCTTGGTGATTCTTTCACAATTTTCCCGCCATATTTTCCGCTACCAGGTCCAAAGAACAATTGCTCATCAGTTGTATCTAGTACCGTATCTGAATGATCAATAAGCCAAATTTGATTTTTACACCCTAATCGTTTTATCTCTTCTAAAATTTGTAATAATGTTTCATGATCAAGTCCAACTGAAATCTCATCAATAATAATTACAGCATTTTCACTTACTGCCATGAATTCAGCCAAATAAAGTCGTGTTAACTCTCCACCTGACAACGTACCCATAATTCGATTTAATGTTAAATAACCAATGTTCATATTAATAATATTTTGCAGTATATGCTGTTTTTCTTCACTAATATTTAATTCTTTTGCTAGTGAAAGAATAGATTCAACACTTAAATCATTAATATTTGAAATTGAATGTGGCTTGGCCAACAAATCAATTTCATGTTGTTCAATTTCTTCACTATAACGTTTTCCCTTACATTTTTTACACTCAACATTTTTTGTAGTACCACGGCCTTTACAACCAGTACACCAGCCTAATTGATTATTAAATGAAAAGACCTCTGGAGAAAGATTAAATACTTCAGCAAGTTTTTCCCGAACCTCTGTAAAAACACCAGTATGAGTACCAATCGTTGAACGCGGATTAGACGAAATCGATGATTTTCCTAGAAAAAGTACTAAAGGCATTTCTTCCATCTTAATGGCACTAAAATTTGTTTCCATAATGTTAGGAAATAAATATTGATATTCAGCCTTTGGTAATAAAGAAACTAATCGTTTTTTTGATTCTTCACCAATTGTTTGGCAAAAAGTTGTTTTACCCGATCCAGATAAACCAGCAATTCCAAACGATTTATTAAACGGTATAGTTGCATCTAATTTATTTATGTTATTAGCAATTAATTGATTTACTTTCATATTAACCTCTATTCTTATTTATTCACAAAAGCATTTTTACAATATAATAATTACATAATGAATATTACCTATTATGCAATTATCCTCTCACTTCATGAATCTTATCCTTGTATATTTCAAACCATTGTTGCCATTCATCTTTAGAAAATCCTTTCTCTTCTCCTTTTAAAACGTAAGAAAAAAGATTTAAACAAATATGCCAACCAGCTATATCTCTCGGTGTATGATCTGTTAATTCATGAATGTACTCTTTAAGAAGTAACAAAGTACCATTCTCCTCTTTATGTATTTCAAATCGGACACGGTCTTTATCCCAAGTAAATTCAAGTACTGAGTTTAGTTTACACTCTAAAATATCAATGTTTATGAATGAACCGTCCATCATGTCGAACTTTATTATTCCACCAGTTTTAAGGCTTTCAATCTGTAAATTGGACATCCATTTTTTCAGCTTACTGTTTTCTGTTAATACAGACCAAACTTCCTCTACCGTATATGGAAATTCGCGTTCAAATTTTACAATATATCCATCAGTTAGTTTCCCAATTTCAGCTATCATTTTGATTGCCTCCTTATATAGAATGTATGTTCTCACTTCATTTTACACGAATATAAATATAAAATAAATATTTATAACAACGAAGTGTTAATTTAAAGTGAATGGTGCTGAGAAAAACTTAAATATTTTCTAAATCGAGTTATATAATATTGAAAATTAAATATAGATTTACGTACAAATAAAAAAAGACGCATTTGCGACTTATGAAATCATAGGATTAACTCCTTTTTTTGTTGAATGATTAGCGCTTAATCGCATCGACAATTAGCGATGGAAAACCAAGTTTATCGCCTTTATTTCTAGAATCATACCTTTTCGAACGGAAAATAACACCGTCGTTTGCATCCCATTCGTTGTAATAAAACCGACCATTTTCATCACAATATTCAAGTAAAACTACCTCGAATCCAGCAGTTTCAAACATTTTCGTTAATGTTATATAATTATGAACGATTTTATGACTTGCTGCTGGATGATCTTTCGGACCGGGGCCCCCTATTTGAACTATATTTTGATATGCCTCATCCTGAAAGAATGCATCAGGGACTCCGCACCGAATATGACCAGATGGTTTTAAAAATTCATAACAAATTTCAGCTGCTCTTACACCTTCTTCAAAAGTAAGGTGTTCCCATACATGCTCAGCTAAAATAGCTGAAATAGAGTTGTATTCAAATCTTTCTTCCCACGTAGCTTTATCTAGTAAGTTAAGTTCATCTTCTTGCGTTTGAATCCAACCTGGATTATTATTAAACACTCCAGCTCCGACAACTACTTTAATTTCGTCTTGTTTTATTGCCACCATGTTCACCTCTTAAATATTTTAATTCATTAATATATTCTATGTTTACTATTATCCTTCCTCCTTTAACAAATTTAGTACCATGAGTCCAGTACAATACCGAACTCATGTCCTAAAAACTCTCTAACGTAACGATCTGTCTAACTCTATAAAATTAGTTCATAATATACGATTTTTCTTACAGAAATATAGCACAGCAAACATTAGCATAATACCAATTACGTAAAAAATTGTTGTTCCGCTCCCACCAGTATTAGGAATTACCCAATTATTCTTCGCATTTTTCACTGTTATTTTTTGTGTCTTTACTGCTTCTGTAATTTCTATTTCTATTGGATCCCTAAGTAACATGTATCCGTTCGGTGCTTTTATTTCTTTAATCGTATACTTTCCAATTGCTAATTGGTTGGAAATCACCTTTCCTTTTTCATCCGTTATTAATCTACTAACTTCTTTCCCTTCTTTATCTAACACTTGAAATACAGCGCCTTTTAGCTTTAATTCACTATCCATATCATCAACTTTCTCAATTTCAAATTGTCCAGTCGGATCTGGTAATTTCTTATTTCCTATTTTAATTTCTACTACTGCATCTTTTTCTACTTTTACAGTTATTTTTTCTTTTAATAATTCGTAACCTTTAGGTGCTTCTACTTCCACTAAGGTATAGTTTCCTATTGCTAAGTCTTTTGATATTACTTCTCCTTCTTCATTTGTTACTAGTTCTCCAACTATTTTTCCTTTTGAATCTTCTATATGAAACTTTGCCCCTGCTAGCTTTTTATTTTTATCACTTATGTCTACTTTCACAAGCTTCATTTTCCCCATTGGATCTGGCAATTTCTTATTTCCTATTTTAGTTTCTACTACTGCATCTTTTTCTATTTTTACAGTTATTTTTTCTTTTAATAATTCGTAACCTTTAGGTGCTTCTACTTCCACTAAGGTATAGTTTCCTATTGGTAAGTCTTTTGATATTACTTCTCCTTCTTTATTTGTTACTAGTTCTCCAACTATTTTTCCTTTTGAATCTTCTATATGAAACTTTGCTCCCACCAATTTTTTATTATCATTATTACTATCAACTTTTTTTATTTTTACTTTTCCAGTACTAGGCTTGTTCCAATGTTGCCAGTTAAATTTGAAATTGTGAAATTCAAATCCACCAGTTTGTTGTACAGCGCCGACAAATGCTTGTCCATTAATCGAGCCGCCTTTTGTTTCTAATACAGCATTTGGGGCAAACACACTCCCAACGACACCATATCCCTCTGTTGTAATTTTTTTCGCATTTGGAAAAACCCAAATCACTTTCCCGTATAGCTCAGTAAACGGGGAATTAGAAGAATATGGTTGTGATGTAGGAATTATATCCGTAGCCCTTCCAATATTGTTCGTGTCATATAGAATAGCCCCATTTTTAAATGTAACCTCTGTTGCATCCGAATACATAACAATAAAATCTTTGTCCTTAGCACTCGGTAAAAATACATCTCTTATATCTAAATTAATTTTCCCTGTCAATTCTGATGAAACATAAATATTAGGATTGTTTATATCTTTTCCGATTCCATGACTCATATTTGGAATTGGGGTATTTGTTTTATATTGACCTGCATTTTTACTGACTTGGTTCACTATATTGCGAAATTCATTAAATTTCGCATCAATTTCTAGTTTTTCTTTATAAACGATACGATCATAAGAGGATTGTATGATGCGATCTGGATCACTCTCTTTTGTCATTACGACTATTCCGTTTTGAATGATAAAAGATTCTTCTCTTGATTTCTTAAATTTTCCAGACAATAACAAGGACGGATATCCCTCATCAACCCATTTTTCACCTACTATATTAGATGTTCCCGCTGCAGCACCTACAATTGTATACCCCGATGCATCCATATCACCTTGAACTGCAATTGCTCCTTCAATGTCGCCACCTATTGCTTTATGGTTACCAAAGACAACAGCATTATAGCGCGATATATCACCTAGACCTTCTAAGTTTGTCGTGGATCCATATACTTCTTTTGGTACATATATGACAAAACTTACACTTAACATTAACAAAACAATAAAATGAATACTTACCAACTTTAATCGTAGCCTCAATTCCTTTGTTCCCACCTTTACCGTATTTTTTCTATAGTCGAATAAAATGAAATTTTTATTAATGATGATTTACTTCAATCCCCTATATACCTTCTTTACTTATCTCTGAATTTACGGTCCCACTTCCCATTAATGCAGGATAAATACATACATTCTATCGAGTAAACCTTTTCTTATAAATTACGACTAGAAACACACATAACAATAGGATTGGAACTATTACAGTCCACTTATTAAATATAAATATCTCTGTACTCACTTTTTGTTTTTCTTTCTCGTTTAACTCCACACGCACACCTCGAACTAGCAATCTATTGGTGTTTACTCCATAAGGCGTACACGTAATTAAAGTTGTATAATCTTTATTTTCTACAATTTGTAGATCGTCCGTTTCGTGTGGTAACACTACTTTAATTTGATCTACTTTATAAGCAAGAACTTTGTCTAAAGAATGAATATAAAAAAGATCTCCTTCGCTCAACTTATCTAAATCTGTAAATAATTTTGCTGATGGTAAACCACGATGCCCTGTTAAAATAGTGTGCGTATTTTCTCCACCTATCGGGAGCGAAGAAAAATCTAAATGACCTATCCCGCGGCTCAATACTTCCTCAGATGTCCCTTGATAGATTGGCAGTTTTATATTAATTTTGGATATTTCAATATACCCCATTACATCTCCTAAATTTAACGCATCAGCATATGCTTGATGATTACTTTTTTTTTCAGAAAATGGATCAGTAAATGTTTTCGTGGAAGTGTGAACTTGTTTATTATATTCGGCTGCTTCTTTTTCCCTACGTTCGACTTCTTTCTTTTGTAGCGCTTTGATCTTCTTATCGTAAGAGCTAATCTCAGAATAATGTGCACGAGTCGCCAACCAATTACTAATAGTAGGATATAAAAAAATACCTAATCCAAATAAGAAAATACCTCCCAAAACAAGATTTCGTTTCATATTTCCACCTCTGTATACGCTTAAATATCGAAAAGAGGAAAGCATTTTGCTTCTCCCCTTTTCATATGGTTACATGTTCCTAAAATCTTAATTTCTAGCAAACTTTTTTCTAAAGAAAACAAATGCCGCTGTAAGCATTAAAGTAAGGCCTATTACAGTAAAAAGAGTCGTTCCTATACCACCCGTTACCGGAAGAATCCATCCACTTTTATTATTTTCAATCGTCAATTTAACCGTTTGATTATTTTCACTAATCTTTACATCAATGGGGTCTTTTAATAATTGATAAGATGCTTTTGTACCATCTTCTTTTGTATATATTGGTGCTTTCGTTTCAAAAATTTGATAGTCTCCATATGGAATGTTAGACCATTTAATAACACCATTTTCATCTGATACACCTGTTACTTCTTTTCCTGCTACGACAACTATTTTTCCATTATTATCTTTAAGTACAAACTCTGCACCTTTTAATTTATTCTTATTAGCACCATCAATTTTTGTTAACTCAATTATTCCAGTTGTCGGAATAACAACTACGGGTTTAGATTCCTTTTCTCCAATTACATCATTTTTATTTGTAAAATGTATTTTTGCTGTATTTAAAATTTCCGAACCAGATGGTACTCCTTCTTTTACTTGAGATTTAATTTGCAAATGAAATTCTTTTTTACCATCTAATTTTGTGAAATCTTTTACTGTAGCTGTTACTTTTTGACCTTCTATAGCTACCTCTACAATGCTTGCATTTACTTCTGCTCCATCAATTTTCACGATTGGCTTTCCTTGAATCACTAAACGATTATCCAAAGTATCTGTTACCACATATTTTTTGTATTCCTTAATGTCTTCTGGAATTAATATTTTAATATCATAATTATAATTAGTTAACGGATTGATTGGTAACGCTTCCAATTTTCCGTTAATCTTTTTATCAATTATTGGTTCTTCATAGTTTTTCACTTCTAATTTAACTACTGTACCAGAAGTAATAGTTCCATCTTCATTAATTGTTCCGGAGTTCTTAACAAAAAACTCACGTTTAGTTGGATCTATTACATAGCCTTTCGGAGCTTTTGTTTCTTGGAAATAGTATTCTCCATACACCAATCCTTGCACGCGAATATGACCATTAGCATCTGTTGCTAACTCTTTTTTCACTTCTGTACCGTCTTTTTTAAATAAAGAGAATACTGCACCTGCTAATGCTTTTTCATTTAAACCAGTTTTTATTAAATCCACTGCACCACGTTTAATCTCATTTTTTGGATACATGTGAACATCATAGTTTAGCACCTTACCCTCTTTATTCGTTAATGGAATATCCACTGTATACGTATTGGGATTTAGATTCACATGTGGAGGTCCTGCCACTTCTTTCACCTCATAACGTCCTAGCGGAAGATCTTTTAATACAGCTTGTCCGTTATCATCTGTTACTACTTGATTTGGAGTGGCTCCCAATACAGGTTTCACGTCTTCTTTTACGATTTTCCCATCGTTTGAAATTTTTTCAAAAGAAGCAACCCTTTTTACTTCAAACGTTACACCTTTTAATGGTTTCGCATCTTTTGGCACCTCTTGATTTGCAGAACCGTCACCTTCTAGTCCCTGTGCTCCATCTTTTTCTTGTTCATACTTATGAATCGTTAAAGTACCTTTAGATGGTGAATCCGCCTTTACTAATACACTAGACCATGTAGAAAATGTTAAGAAAAACAATAAAAGCACACTAAATATTTTTTTCATTTCTCTTATCCCCTTTACTACTTCTATCATTTTAAAAATCTCTTTATTACTATTACCTTCTTAAAAGCAATAGTGTGCCAAGTATCAGATTTAAACGAATAACATAAAACATAGTCGTCCAACAATCCATTGTTTACAATCACTTATTCACTTTTCTTATCTTCTATTATTACGTTGTCTCTCCACATGATATATGTAATTTTCTCCCCTAAATTACACGTATATCCCTATTTCAAGAATCATTACATTTGTTACATAATAGCTTTCACCGCTAATTTCGACTATTCACTTACTGTCAATCTATTCATTTCTCACTTCCTATCCCTATTTAAAATCCAATCTTAATCATTTTTTAATACATATAAGTAATAACCAACAAATAAGTGTGACGATTCATATTTTACGTTACTGTCCAAAACTATTACCTGTATATTCAAATAATATGTGCTATTCATGTTAAATTATGGTATTATTCTTAGAAGTTTATAACTTTTATTTATATTTTTTATTGATAAAGGTTTTCCGTATCTACTTATGAAAAAGGAATATATGTTTATTTAACTATTACGCATAACTGTAAGGAGGAAGAATATGACTAAAAAACTCAGTCTAGTTGAGATAGAGTACATTTGCAATATGTTTTTTCAATCTTTCGAAATTCCAGTTTGTTTTTTAGATTGTAACAAAAATATTCTTTTAGAATTTAAATCAAAAAATGATTCACATTCGTTATATACATCAAAAATAGAAGAGTTACATATGCTTTTTCAGAGAAATGATACATATAATTCCCCCATCTTCAGAACTCACGAATATCTAGGGCACTTTATTTTAATTCACATAAAGAGCGATTATATGGTGAACGGTACTCTTATTATTGGGCCCTTGACACATGTGAATTCTTCTACAAGTAAAGCGGATAGTAACCTTAATTTTATTCCAAATTATAAAAGAACAAGAGACCATTATTTTTCATTGTCAGTCAAAGATCAAAATTTCTTTGTAAATATAGCGATATTGTTCTATAACATTCTCTATAAAAAAAATTCAGATGTAAGCACCTTTTCAAATAACAGTGACTCACTTCATATAAGTCATAGCAGCATCTTAAACGAAGATGTATATATTTCAATGCAAAAAGACGAATCCATTTATCATAATTTATATATAGAGCAGCAACTACTTAGTTCTATAGAACACGGGGATAAAGAAACCGTACTCAAATATTATTACGAATTCCAACAAGAGACTCTTTCATCTTTATCTTCATTCCATCAATTAAGACGTCATAAAAACATTTGTATTTCATCCATCACGCTCGCTACTAGATATGCGATAAAAGGGGGACTTCCATCTGGGATTGCTTACAAAATTTATGATTTACATATTCAAAGAACAGAAGATTTAAAAGACAAAGAATCTGTTTGGGATTTATTAAAAAATGCTTTTTGTACCTTTGCAGACCGTGTAAAGGCACAAAAAACACAGCAACATTCACAGACTATTGCTATTTGCAAAAACTACATTTTTAAAAATATTTACAATCCAATATCTGTTAAACAACTTGCTAAATTTGCAAATGTGAATTCAGATTATTTATCTATATTATTTAAAAAAGAAGTCGGTATTTCATTAATTGAGTACATTCAACGTGAACGAATCGAAGAAGCAAAGAAATTATTAACTTTCACCACCTATCCTTTATCAGACATATGCGCTTCGCTTAATTTTAGCGATCAAAGTTATTTCACTAAAATTTTTAAAAAATTCACCAATGAAACACCTGGTAAATATCGAAAATCTCATGTTGTCATTTAGAGTGAAACTTCCATTAAAACAAAATGTTTTCAGTAACTCATCAATGGCAGATTAGAAGCACTCCCAGATTCATGAACTATAGGATTTATGCTTTTCCAAACCAAAAAACACGTTACTATTCTTTTATTTTAATGAGAATAGTAACGTGTTTTTTATGTAATGTAATTTTGTAGACAGAACATGATCCAACTACAAATTTTTATAGAAGCCAAATGCACCGCTTAACTACTAAAATCTTATTAAGTAAAAAATCCATATTTTGTTTTACTTACTTTCTACTTTATTTCTTTTGAATAATGAACTCTTTTCTTCAAACGAATGATCCCTACTATTATTTTTGTATCTTTCTAAATTTGCGAACAAAAGTGAGTACTGTGCCTGTAATAATCATCAATATGCCGATTGCTGCACTGTTAGTTGTACTTACACCCGTCTTTGGAAGCTCCTTATATGTATATTCTTTTTTATCGCTATTACTGTTGTTTGAGATATTACTCTTATTTTCCTTATTAGCAAGGCCATTAGCTTTGCTAGTTTCTTTATCTTTCACTAATACTTTTTGTATTGCATTTACCTCATTACCCACGGAATCTCTAACACTATATATTATTTCATAAGTACCAGCTTTAGTTGTATCTATAGTTCCTTCATACGCTACTTTAGAAATAAGGTCACCGTCCTCTTTATCAGTAGCTGATACCCCTACCAATGGATCAAATTGATCACCCTCAGTAATTGAAGTTGTAGCAGGTACTTTTAGTATTGGTTTATCATTTTTTACTTCTTCTCTAACTTTGACCGTTACAGTTTGCTTCGCCGTTACTTCATGACCTTTAGAATCTGTAACCGTGTACGTTAATACGTAAGTACCGGCTTTAGTTGTATCTACTTCACCATCAACTTTGATTTTAGAAGTGAGATCACCGTCTTCTTTATCGATAGCTAATACTTCTGCCATTGGAACAAATGAATCTCCAACATGAATTGTCGCTCCAACAGGCACTATTAATTTAGGTTCTAAATCTGATGTTTCTCCATTTCCCTCTACAATTACAGTCTGTCTAGCCGTTGTATTTCTCCCTTGGGAATCAACGACCAAGTATTCCACAATGTATGTACCTGGTTTTGAAGTATCTACATCGCCTTTATGCTTTACTTTATTTGTTAAATCACCATCTTCTTTATCAACAGCTTTTACATTTCTCATTGGATCAAACGTATCACCTACACGTAGTGTAATCGTAAACGGTACAGTTAACTCTGGAGCTTGGTTTTCTGCTGTTTTTTCGTTCTCTTTCACCGTTCCTGTAATTTTTGCCGCATCAAAAGCATTTTGGACTGCTTGAACTTCAATTGAGTTCGCTCCATATTTATTAGTTGCCACTTTAAGGCATGCCAATTTCAATTCAGAGAAATTAGAAGTCATATTTAATTCATCAGTATTTGCATAATAGAAAATATCAAACATTCTATCTTCACCAATACCATTTACATTTACACCGTTATGAGTACCACCTTGTGCCATTAAATACGCAACTTTATTAATAATACTTGAGTTAAAATGAACGCCTCCATAATCCTCTCCATTTAAATCATTATATTTACTATAATCATCCGGATACGGTAGTCCTTCTGAAAAATTAATTGCAGTTGGATTTTTCATATTACGAAAAATCGATCCAGTTTGTTCTCCTATTGTCCAGTTAAATTCCTCATTATTTATGTATTTCTCTATAGCCGTTCCCATAATATCCGATAATGCCTCGTTAATTGCCCCAGATTCTCCTGAAAATTCAAGGTTAGATTCACTTGATGTAACTGCATGTGTAAATTCATGACCGGCTATATCGAACGCTTTTACCATGGGATCTCCATATAAAAGCATACTAATGTTATTAATATTAGTACTAAATGCATTCTCCCAATTTTCAGGATCATTTGTTCCTCCAGAATCCCATGCATGTACAACTGAAACTACTTTTTTTCCTTTATTATCAAAACTATTACGCTTATATTTTTCTTTATAAAAATCGTATACCTTTGTTGCTAAGAAATGAGCGCTTACCGCCTTTGGATCATTAAATGTTGTTGAAACACTAGTTGCTAGTATACCAGGATAATAACTTTCTTCATTTGTAATATCTCTATAATTTACATCATATGTCTCAATTCCTTGTCCTCTTGTGTAATCAGCAAGCGCATAATTCCCACTGGTCTGTTTAGAAATACCAAATGTACGAGTTACGCCTAAATCATCTTTTCCTGTTCCAGTTAATGATGTAAAATTGCTAGTTTTATTTTCCTTAACGGATTCAACATACTCTTCACTTATTTTCAAACTTGATTCTTGTACCATATCTTTTAACATTTCACCATTATGAGCATTCACTAAATAGGTTCCAGATACATAATTTGGTGTTGTAGCAGCAAATGTAACTTGATATGCATTGCTAGCCTGCCCATGATTTTCATCAACAAAAATAACTGCCTTAACTTCTGGCTCAGAAATAAATTTAGTATCGTTTCCGTACTTTTTATAAATATATTGTTTTGCTTCTTCTTTTGATAAATTAATAGGTTTCTTTAAATCTTCTTGTGTTAAATTTTGTGCGCTAGCTCCTGAAATGCTTTTAATAATACCTTTTTTATCTACGTGAGCAGTCAACTGGTGGCCATATACTTCTTTTCCTTCATATATTTGTTGCATGCGCACAAGTGTAGTTCCATCATAAGAACCACGTTTTTGAAGAACCTTGTAATCTACTCCTGTTTCTGCACTAACTTGTTTTGGAGACAAAGCATGCTCCGTATTTTCCTTAAGTGCATCTTTCACTACATTCTCTGGTGCCTTTTTTGATGGTTGTGTCAGATCACCTGTACGGAACGAATCCTCTTGAATTTCAACTTGCATTTGACCAGGTTCCTCTGCATGCCCTACTCCATATGGTGTTACACTTGTTAAAACGAATCCTGTTGTTAATGCAACTATAGCTATTTCTTTTTTATTTCCCATGATATTTACCTCGTATAAATTTCTATTATTTATATGAAACTGCTAAAATGTATACAATCTATTCCTAACATAAAAAGATGACTTTTGTAATCTACAAAAGCCACCTCTTCAATATGTAATATCCCTAAAATGTTTTTAATACATAATTTCTATACGAACAGAAAAAAGCATTCATTAACGAGCATTTTGCAATACTTTTATTAAGTCATTTATATTTTCAACTTTCTGCTGAAACTGATCAAGTCTGCTATGTAACAATGAAGGATTTTTATCTTCAGTTGAAATAACTTGTTTTAATTCGTTTTCTAATTTATCATACATATCAAAGAAATTATCAAATTCTACACTTACAAGCTCTTCATTTTCGCGATAGAATCTTTTTGCTTCTATATAAGTCATATATGATTTATTTAAAAATCCTAATGAAATTAAATATTTAGAAGTGTTTTCTTGATAAATAGCAATATCACACGCTATTTTAATATCAGAATAAGTCTTTTGAACGAGACAATGCAATTCAAAAATCTTAAACTTTAATCCATTATTCATTTCATCCCCTCCCATCGTATCTATTCTACATAAAATTAGAATATTATACAAAGAAAATTATTAGCATGAAATTGACAATTTAAAAAATAACTTAAGGATAAACAAAATCCCTCTCATTATAAATTATAGTTGCGGAGCATTTACCAACATAACAGCAAAATAAAAAGCGAAAAGAATAAATCTTTCCGCTCTTAGAGTAATAAATACATTTCATATTGCGCTAAAGAATTCTTTTCAAATCCACATTTCTTAAGAAAACCTTCCAGTAAATTATTGTTAGGAAACCCAATTGATAAACTTGATAAATTTAATTCTTCTCTTGCTACTTGTAATAATTTCATCCCAACACCAATATTTCTATAATCTTTGTCTACGAAAATAAAACTAATTTTACCTTGTTTATTTACACATAGAGAGCCTTTTAAGTCATTATCGACATATGCACCATAAAATACATGATTTGTTTTTTTGATATAATCAATATCATTTTGCCAATTTATATGGAAGTTTAACCATTTCTGAATTTCATCTTTAAAAGTTGGAAATTCTAATTGTTTTACTTCAATATCCTTACAATCTTTATTCATTATTTTAGTCAAATCATTTAAATTATAATAAGAAAGATCGTACACTTTTTCATAGCCCAACTTATTATAAAAATGAATCGCTCGGTCATTTCCTACAATGACTTCGAGAAAAAGTTGCTTACATCCATGTTGAATCGCCTCTTCTTTATGCAGTTCAAATAATTTTTGACTCACACCAATACCGCGGTAATTAGGATGAACCGCTAATGTTCCACAGCGCATAGTCTTAATACTTTCATAATCCTTTATACCACCTAGTATTACGCCAACAGGTTTGCCTTCTTCTAAAGCAAGAAAAGAATGTTCTAGCAAATTACCTTCTGGTCCCAAAAAACGTTGTATAAAATCCCCTTTTGAAACTTCCATTTTAATAATGTAATCTGAAAATCCAACTTTAAAAGCTTCATATACTAAATCAATATTTACATCACTACACCTTTTATATTGAATCATATAAAATTGTCCTCCATTTGCTTGTATTAAACTCAACATGTAACCATGTAATAAATTCCATCTATTATTAATTTTATCTCTTAATTTGAAATGAACGGACATTTCCCTACATATAACCCACTATTAATTTGTTTTATAACAAACGGTGCAATATCTCCATTTTGAATTTTAATCCCTGGCATATCCACTAAACTCTCTTTTATATTTCCTATACCATTCCCCTCTATAACAAATGGTAATCTAACGACCGTCCAATCTACATCGCTACTTTGGAGAATTTGTAACTCTTTATATTTATCTTGCATCATTTTTGGTAAAAATAATTTAAACAAGTTAGCCCCCATTTTATTTACAATCCCTTTCTGATCTCCAACAACATTTATAGAGCCACCAGAAATAAGAATATAACGTTTTATTTCATATTCCTTCATTACTTTTAAAATATGCTTTGTAACTGTACTAAAAATATAAGATTCATTTTTCGGTTGACCGACAGCATTAATCACAGCTCTACAACCTTGAAGTAATTCCTGGATTGAAGAAAAATCACGGGCATCTCCAATGATAACCTCTATATTCTCATTATTTATCGGCATATTTTTAGAATTTCTCGTTAATATTTTCACTTGAAATCCCTGTTCTAAGGCTTCATTTATGAGGAATTTCCCGACTTTTCCATTCGCACCCAAAATAGCTATTTTATTTGTAGTTTCCAAGCTTAAAACCCTCTAACTCTCTATTATTTACTACATTAATCTCATAAACACGTAAAAAAGCAATTAAATGCTCACATGCTCTTTCGCATGCTAGCATTTTAAAGATTTTTTGTTCTTCTTTCGTTTTATCATTTGCTTGATCTGAAGCAGCTTTTAAACATAGAAATGGTTTTTTATTTATTTGGCATACATAGGCGAAAGCTGCTATTTCTTGATCAACTGCCAATGCTCCATATACGGTATGGAGTAAATATCTCATTTCCGAACTACGAATACGTTGATCTCCTGATAAAAATGTGCCGAAATGTATTGGATCATATGATCGTATTTTTTTTATTCTTCTTACAAGTGATTTTGTTGTTTCAATAGGTGCTGTTCTACCGTTATATAAATTAAAAACATCTTCCCCTGAGCCAGCTGCAGTAACATCGTGTTGTATTGCGTTTAGTGCCACTACAATATGACCGTTTTTCACCTTGTTTGATAAACTTCCGCATATTCCTGTCATAAACAACTCATCTGGCTGAAACTCACTAATTAACAATTGTACACAACTAGCGCAGCTTACTTTACCGACACCAGTAACAACTGATATAATTTCCAGCTCATTAATAGTATGAAAATGAAATTCCCAAGCTGCTCTTTTTTCAACACGTTCACTCGGATAATGTTGATGCAAATACGTCAGTTCTGGTTCCCATGCAGATACAATTGCAATACGTTTCATTACACGCTTCACTTCCCCTATTGTCATTTAAATAAGTTATCTATACTTTCTCGTTCATAATCTGGAATCCATTCTTTGTATTTCTTATATGAATCTCGTATTATTTCTTTATTCTTCGCAATTACTTCACATCCTCTATCATCATACATAAACATCACAATATCTTTCTTTGCATTTATGAGAAATACATCTGGATAAGAGATTTCTTTTTTTCGTCCAAATCGAAGATACAGATCAGAAAAATCCTCATGATTAGCAGCTTGTATCAGCGGTTCATATTTAATATCTTCCGCAAGACATTTAAAAGAAAATTGATATGTACAATATAAAGTGAAACTTTAATCAGTGGGGGGTCTTACTGCCCGGCAAATAGCGGGATAAATCTGCTTCTTCATCTTCAAATAAAAACGGTAACGTTTCTTATCTTATATGAAATCTTAAATCTCTTTTCTTAATATATTTATTGTATATATTTATTTTCTGTGAAGTTTTTATGTTTTCCTTTTTAAATCTATAAACATTTGTCACTACAAACACTACATCTTCTTTTGAAAATATGTCTTCAAAGTTGAGAAAAGTATTCCATATTTAAATCGTCGGTTCCTTCTACAATTTGATATTTATCTTTTCCGAAATCAAAATGTAAATGATTTTCCCACTGAGAATATAAGTAGGGTCCTAATGTAACTCCTGGAAATGTTTGATTCATATATTCTTTTAATTGCATTTCCTTGTCCTTTCTACTGTACAATTCTTTTTAAATCCCAATATGCTTCTTCTAGCCACGGATGTATAACTTTCAATGTATCTTTCCTTTCCCACAAATATGAAATATATACAAAAGCTGCTTTTTCCAAAGATTTTCCCAATTCTTTTTTTATTTCTATTAAATATGGTGGTGTCCCTTTTTGATCCCATTCTATTTTATCTGCAACAAATAATACTAAATCCATCTTCGTTGCATGTTTACGCAACGTTGTATGGCAACAAATTGCATTTAAAATCTCTTCATCTTCGACTTTAAATATTTCTTTTGCGATTACCCTCGATAATTTTTGATGAATAATCATAGGAAACTTTCTTTCCGCTTCCACTATTTCTACACCAAATTCTTCAGCAACTGCAATCCGCTCCTCGTTTGGAAAAATGCTACTAATATCATGTAAATATCCTGCAATTGCTGCTTTTTCTTTATCTACGTGAAACTTTTCTGCAATCTTTTTTGCCTCATTTGCCACACGAATTGAATGTTTATATGTAAACTCTTTATTATATTTTAGTAGAAAAGCTTTAATATCATTGTCTATTTTTCCAGTTGGAGTAAATGAATATATATCATTACATAACATAGAAAATCCCCCTTATAACTAACTTTCATTATAATGTAGAATCTAAATATCCTTGTTATTTTATATTCGTTATTAATCTTTTTACTCCTTTTTAATACGTTACATGAAATTTTATACATAATCATCGCTACAAGTACATAAATGTTTGATATTATAGTAATGTTGATGATTTGTAAGGAAAGGAACTACACAATGAATAAAAATATATTAATTATTGATGATGATAAAGAAATTGTTGAATTACTTGCTGTTTATTTGCGAAATGAAGGCTATAACATTTATAAAGCTTATGATGGCGATGAAGCATTGCAAAAGGTTTCTACATATGAAGTTGACCTTATGATTTTGGATATTATGATGCCAAAACGAAACGGATTAGAAGTTTGTCAGGAAGTGCGTGAAAATAATACTGTACCAATTCTAATGCTTAGTGCAAAAGCAGAAGATATGGATAAAATATTAGGCCTTATGACAGGTGCTGATGATTATATGATCAAACCATTCAATCCATTAGAATTAGTAGCTAGAGTGAAAGCTTTATTACGAAGATCCTCTTTCCAAAATGCTACTTCGCAAAAGAATGAAGATGGTATTATTCGTATTCGCTCTGTTGAAATACACAAACATAATCATACAGTTAAAGTAAATGGAGAGTACATTAAACTAACCTCTATTGAATTCGATATTTTATATTTACTTGCGAGTAATACAGGAAGAGTATTTAGTTCAGAAGAAATTTTCGAACGCGTTTGGAATGAAGATGGTTATGGTTCAAATAAGACGGTAATGGTCCATATTAGCAACTTACGAGATAAACTTGAAACAGTAATAAATGGAGAAAAATTTATTCATACTGTTTGGGGAGTTGGCTATAAAATTGAGAAATGAAGCATTTGATATATTAAAAGATATTCCTAAATGGAAACTTATTTTTTGGCTTTTATTAGCTATCACACTCACTCCTATTACTGAACTAATTATTTATCGCCTCGTTACGAGTGTAATTGAAAGTTCACTTACTCTAACCGAACTCGGTAAAGAATTCATTCGAATTTTTGGTTATGAAAAGTATAAAGGGATTAAAGAGTCTTTATGGATGATGATTGTATCTTATTTGTTTTTATTTTCTATTTTTTCATCCTATCTTTACATTTTTTATCGTCACGAGAAAAAACTTTATTATGAAACTTGTATAAAAAAAATGATAGAAGAAATTCGTTATATTGCAAATGGAAACTTCAATCATAAAGTTTCTATTGTAAATCATAATTATCTAGAAGAATTAGCAATCGGGGTCAATGAAATTGTTGAACAATTAAAAGTCTCAATTGATGAAGAAAGACAAGCGGAACAAGCAAAAAGTGAACTTATTACAAATGTATCACATGACTTACGCACTCCCCTTACTTCTATAGTTGGATACGTAAATTTAATCCATCATGATAATTATAGAGATGAAGTGGAATTGCGATACTATATTCAAGTCATTTACGATAAAGTAACTCGTCTTAATGCATTAATGAATGACTTGTTCGAATATACACGTGTTCAAAATAAAGAATTAAGCTTGTATTCTGTTCCTATTGATATTGTAGAGTTACTTGGACAATTAACTGTTCAATTCCGCATACAGGTTCAAGAAGCTAATATAGAATGTCGGCCTTCTTTCCCGTCTCAAAAGCTCATGGTATTAGCTGATGGTGACAAATTAGTGCGTGTGTTTGAAAATCTTATTATAAACGCTATCGCTTATGGAAGCGAAGGTCGCTATATTGACCTTACTGCTTATGAAAGTAATAATATGATTACAATTGATATAACAAATTACGGACAACCTATTCCTAGTACGGATTTACCTCATATTTTTGAACGTTTTTATCGCGTTGAGAAATCTCGCTCTACAAACACTGGTGGATCTGGACTTGGATTAGCAATTGCAAAAAGTATAGTCGAATTGCATAAAGGAACAATTGAAGTATATAGTGATGACGAAAAAACAACATTCACTGTAAAACTACTCCCATACAAATGTTAATATTACAAATAAAAAGTTCAATTTCTTACCATATAAGAAATTGAACTTTTTCCATAATTACCCTAAATTTAATAATCCTTTATAATTCTTTAGAAATTCTTTACCTTTTCTTTCTTCCTAATTAAGCATTCCTTTTTACAATACTATTATTGATGTCATAATAGGAGGATCGCTTATGCAATTCTTAAAGAAATTCGCTATTTTATTATTATCTTTTTTTATTACTGCACTTATCGTTTTATATTTTTATCTTTATGTAAATGGTCCGATTATTCAAGCTAAATCAGCTATTTTAATAAATGCTAATTCAGGTGAAATTGTTTATAAAAAAAATGAAGAAACCCCAGTACAATCAGCTGCTTTATCTAAATTAATGACAGAATATATCGTATTGGAGCAACTAAATGATAAAAAGATACAGTTAGATGACTTCGTACAAATAAGTAACGAAGTTTTCCGAGTAGAAACAAGCCCTATACAAGTAACATCGAATGATAAAACAACGGTTCGTGATTTACTTCATGCATTGCTACTGGCAGGGAATAATCGTTCTGCACTCGCTCTAGCTGAACACATTGCTGGAAATGAAGATAACTTTACAGTATTAATGAATAAAAAAGCAAAAGAACTAAAGTTATTACAACCATCTCCATTTCTAAACTCTACTGGAATTAATAATAATACAAATAAACAATCAACTACAACAGCGATAGACGCAGCTAAACTAGCAGCACGATTAGTAAAAGATTTTCCAGATGTATTGAATATTACGAAACTAACCTCTTACCAATTTACCTTCAAAGATTCCCAGGTTTTCAATACGAATAAAATGATATATTCCCTTAATGAAAACATTAAACTTCAAGGTGTTGATGGCTTACAAACTAGTTTTTCAACTAACGGTAATTATAGTTTTGTCAGTACAGCAAAACTTAGAGATACTAGACTAATTTCAGTAATATTAGATGCAGATGAAGAAAACATTTCATTTATTGAAACAAAAAAGTTGCTACAGTATGGTTTTGATCCTTCCTCGTACTCTGCACTCCAAGCTTTTAAAGACGCCCTTACATCTTGGACAATATTGCTTCAGTTTAAAAATTTAATTATACAAACTATAATGATTTTTTTAATCATTACCACCTTAATGTTTTTACATATACGTCAGAAAAAATCCGAGGATTTCAATTAAGAAATCTTCTTATATATATAAAACCGACTTGCGCTTGAGATGCAAGTCGGTTTTTAATTCTATCATCCTCTTCCAATCAAGTTTGCTGAAACTAGTTGCAAGTTTAACTCTCTCGCCCATATAGATAACTGACCAATATGATGAATTTCATATCCCATTACATGTCTTAAAACCTATATTTTTTGAGGCATACATCCATCTCTGTTTCCTTTCGTTGTGTTCGTTTGTTTAGTTTAAATGGGTTAATCTATTAATTCTATTAATTCTATTAATTCTATTAAATCCAACAATTGAACTATTACACTTTAAAGTTCTACTCATATACTATAGTAGATTACTAGAAAGGAGGCTTAACTATGGATAGTTGTGTTGTATTTGTAAACGGACAACCTTTTTTAGTTCTTTCAGTAGCTGGTATTGAAATTGCTAGATTAGAGATTTCCCTTCAAGTAGCATTAGCTCTAAGAGTGCTTGGGATACCAATCTGTGATTAATTACCAAATTAAAAGAAAAAGCGGGCATTAGCCCTCTTTTTCTATTTTTTTAACAACTAACAAAATTTTAATTTTTATATTGTAATGAAAATCCGAAAAATTAACCCATTTTATTCAATAAAAAAGAGCTCCACCCATACCTCATTATCCGTTTCTAAAAAATTAGAATTCGATTAATTACAAGAAAATTTAAATATACGAACGTTACATAAAATACTTGTTAGAATAGCTGTCCCTCACACTATTTATTTCGCCGACGTTATATAATCAAAGCACACAATGATTAACTTTTTATACGGCTTATTTTAAGTGTGCTAGCATTCTAGGCTAGATGATCATGACTGCAAAAAAAACTTCAAGTTCTCGTTTATATAAATCAGATAACGCTTTCACTTTTTGAATTGATTGATAATCTTTAAATTGCGGTTCTCTATCTTCTTATCCTTGAAGAGCACTAATCCAACTATACTCTACATCTACAATATGAAATAATGTTTCTAACATACCCCCAGTTTGCAAAGTAAATCTTCCTCTGAAAGTTGTTCACACCACTTAAACCAATCATCTCTTACTTGCCAATTATATTGAAATAAAGTGTACACATTTATCTCTCTTACTTCAATTATCCACCTAACAGCATCTGTTATACATTTAACCATTGACAATCACTTCTCTTCGGCCAAGTTCCTCTACAGCGTGATTAATTATTTCACTTACAGATAAAGAACCATCCAATATGATATCTGAATTCGGCTTAACAGTATGAATTGCCTCTAAATAAGCTTTTCTCGCATATGTCATGTAATGTTCCAAATCATTATGTATTTCATCTATTGTACCTTCCTTAAAATCTCGCAAAATCCTTCTAGCCATCGCAATATCTAAAGGCGTATCAATAAATATAGTTACATCAATGAATTTTCGCATCTCACTATTTAAGTATGCAAAAGGATAATCTACAATAATATAGTCTAAGGTATTATTTTGTATAAGTTGCTCAATATCATGAATTAATGGTGTTAATACCCACTCGTCATAATTCGCCCCATCATCAATCCATTTACAAATATCAGCAGGAGAGTTATCAAATGTATAACTATCAAAATATAGAGCTTTTGAGTTTTTAAACTTATGCTTTAATCTTTCTGTAATTGTAGTTTTACCTCCCCCCGAAACAGCTGCAATTGAAATTATTTTTGTTTTATTATCCACTATACCCACCAAGCCCCTTTGTTAACATAATATAATTATAAATTACTATTGTTGCTACTTCTTCCATTCATATTCTAACATACTCATTTCCCATAAATTCCAATACGTTTCTCCTACTCTTTTTGACTCTCTTAATAAGCCTTCTTTTACAAACCCTATTTTTTCGTAACATGAAATGGCCGATGTATTAAAATCATACACACCAAGAGTTACTCTATGTAGTTTTAATTCGTCAAAAGCAATATGAAGTACTGCTTTCATCATATGTTTTCCTATAGAACGTCCTCTCATCTTCGTATTACCAACTAATACTTTTCCAATTCTAGCGGACTTATTAATATTATCTATTTGCCCAAGCGAAATATGACCAATAACGTCTGAAGTCTCTTCATCTACCACTTTGAAAGCGAGTGTATTTGCACTTTCTATATACTTCTCTAATTGCTGTTCGTCTAAAGGGAATGTGAATGCATTTCCTGACCATTGTATTAGAAATTCTTCGGAATTAATCCAATTTATTAATTGTTTAAAATCAGATTTTTTAAAACTTTCTAGTTTAATCACTTCCTTGCTCCTTTCGTACATCATGCTTTATAACCTCAAACTTATTTCTATATAAAGAATATATTCTCCTTTTATATAAAATTAAAATAAAGCCATTCATGTGAATGGCTTTACAAAAAAGCAGCATAATTATGCTTTGTTTGCTACATCAATACCATTAAAATCAAAGTCAGCAGTAACCGTTGTAACCGGTGGGAAAATTGCTTCAATTTTGCAAATGGAAATAATTACTCCAACCGATCCAGGAATAGCCGCAAGCCTAACTACATCACAACTTACAGACGAAACAGTACCTACATAAGTACGTCCCTCTGTATTAATTTGAACTGTTCGATTAATTAATTTCTTAAGTTCATCTCTAATTCCTTGTACACAAGAATTATCACATTTCTCATGCTGTTCTTTTTTACACTCTTCGAATACTTCCCAACAATCATCTTGTTTACATGTACACTTCTTTTTACAATTATTAAATCGAGAACCCAATACCTCACCCCCTAATCCTTTCTATTAGTAAAGTATGTCCACTAGCTTAAAAGGGTACGAGGCAAACACATAAAAAGAAAAAAACAAACAATTGTACCAAACTTTCTTTTCATTATTCATTATAAAAACAGACTTCTCCTAATTAAAAGCTTTTTAATGAGCGGCCGTGAATTTAGTCCTACTCCATTTAATGTTTAGACACCACTTTCTAAAACAAACCTTTTTTCTTTTAAATAAGACGCCCCTTAAAAACACACTAGATTTCCCCATTAACTCACATATACATAGACTTTATTTGTGGATTTCCCATTTTTCATTGTGAAATATACATTTAAAAAGCGTACTCGAAAATAAGATATTATTTGTAATCAGAACATTTTCTTCAACAAGTGTTTATTGAAAAATACCATAACTAGTAGTAGTTCTCTCCACTTTCTCTTAAAAATTAGCATAGTTTGTATGAATTCTATATCGAGTAGAAGACACTCTATCATATAAAGATAAAATAGTAGGTTAATAAACAAGCCATTTTTTTATTAAAACATAGAATAATATGAACACTATTGAAAGGAGGTAGAAATAAATGTCCTGGAAAAATGATTGCTGGAGTTCTCAGAAAAAGCATTGTTGTGATGATTGGTGGAAATCTAAAGAAAAGCATCATTGTGATGATAATTGGAGTTCTCAGAAAAAGCATTGTAATGATGATTGGTGGAAATCTAAAGAAAAGTGTCATTGTGATGACGATTGGAGTTCTCAGGAAAAACATTGTAATGATGATTGGTGGAAATCTAAAGAAAAGTGTCATCGTGATGATGATTGGAGTTCTAAACGAAATAAGTGTCGTTGTAAATGTTTCTTTATTTGTTGCCATTGTAAAAGAAAAAATTGGTAATATTTTTAATGTCAACGTAAAGGAAAGAATATGTCTTTTGGAACCAATCGGGCTTTTCCGGAAAGTTGATCCCTCACCTACTTCCTTGCTTTTGCTGAATTTTTAGATGGGGGCATTACTGCCCGGCAAATACTAGAATGTAATATATAAAAAGCTGACTGCTTATAGTCAGCTTTTTATATATTAACACGTAAAGGTTTAAACAGACATATAAGCAGTCACGCTTTGTCATCACCTTGTTGTTGTAAATTAGTATTTCTACATTGAATAGACATTCCATAATATCGTATTTTGATTAAAACTAAAAAACATACTTAACACTAATAGTAAAATTTTTCTTCTTCATCAAATTCACTTCTTTTCTTTTTATAAACATAAAAAAAAGGATCTCTATTTATATAGAGATCCTTTCTAACTTTATAATTTACTAGACTGTAACCCCTGAATAAACGGAACTACTTCAGGATTTACAAGCGATGATAAATCACCTAATTCTTTTCCTAAGTAAGCTGCTTTAATAACACGGCGCATTACTTTAGAATTACGTGTTTTCGGTAAATCTTCTACAACGTGGATGTCTTTAGGACACAACGCTTTTCCAATATGAGAGTTTACTAAACTCATTAATTCTTTCTTTAATTCTCCTGTGAATGTTACATGATCTCTTAACACTACAAAACAATGACAAACTTCACCTTTTACTTCGTCAGGTACACCAATTGCAGCAGCTTCGATTACATCGTTATGTTTCACAAGAATAGATTCATATTCAGCAGGTCCAATACGTTTACCTGCAATATTTAACGTATCGTCTGAACGCCCTGTGATGATATATTGTTCACCATCGTAAATGACCCAGTCACCGTGGACCCATTTATTTTCAAAACGCGACCAATATGTGTTTACGTAACGTTCATCATCTTCCCAGAAGCTTTTCGTCATACCTACCCAGGGTTTCTCTAAGCATAATTCTCCGACTTCATCTCGAATTGGTTTACCTTGATCATCCAGTACGACAGCTGCCATTCCTGGTAAAGATGCGTTAAAACTAATCGGTGCTATTGGCTTAATAAGAACATTACCGAAAATCCCACCAGAGATTTCAGTTCCACCTGAGTAGTTACAGATTGGGACATTTCCTTTTCCAACTGTTTCAAACAGCCACATCCATGGATCAGGATTCCAAGGTTCTCCTGTTGATGCGAATACTTCCAAACTCTTTAAAGAATGTTTATTGACATACTCATCACCTTTTGCCATCAATGCTCGGATTAACGTTGGCGAAATACCTAGATGAGTAATCTCATATTTATCAACTGTCTCCCATAACCGGTCTGCTTCTGGGAAGTCTGGAACACCTTCGTACATAACCATCGTTGCTCCATTAATGAGTGAACCGAATAATAGAAACGGCCCCATCATCCAGCCCATATCAGTTACCCATAATACACGATCACCTTGTTTAATATTCATTCCAAATCCTGCATCAAAAGCTGCTTTCAAAGGAAATCCTGCATGCGTGTGTACTGTTCCTTTCGGCTTACCAGTCGTTCCTGATGTATAAATGAGCATTAATGGATCATCACTTTGCATTTCCTCGGCATGTATGAATGGTTTTTCTTTTTCTAGCGTACTCCACGAAAAATCATAGTTATGTGGTGTAAAATCATTTCCTGCATGACGAACGATAACAACTTTTTCAACAGTTGGGCAATACTCACAAGCTTTATCTACTTCATCTTTTAAAGAAACAATTTTACCGCGACGTGAAAATCCATCTGCGGTAATAATCATTTTTGAACCTGCCGCTTGCACACGTGTCATGACTGCATCAGACGCAAAGCCTGAGAATATTGGTGAAATAATTGCTCCGATTTTCATTACAGCTAGCATCGCAACAACTGTTTCTGGAATCATCGGCATATAAATTGTTACACGGTCACCTTTCTCAATACCCGCGTGTTTCAAACCATTTGCAACACGACTTACCCAGTTGTCAAGCTCTTCATATGTAAATGATTTTGAAGTTCCATTTTCCCCTTCGTACTGAAGTGCTGGCTGTATTCTCGTCTCTTCATCCGCAAGCCAGCGGGATAAAGCTGATTCTACAACGTTACATGTTCCGCCATTATACCACTGTGCAAACGGTGTACCATTTTCTAAATCTAACACGTCTGTATAAGGTTTCATCCATTGATAGCCTACTGCCTTTTCTGCCTCTCCCCAAAACCAAGCTGTTTCCTCGATAGATTTATTATAAAAAGTTTCATAATCTTCATATCCCAATGATTTCATCCAACCATATAAACGTGTTTTTTCCTTGTACTCTTCTGTTGGAAACCAAACTGCTTGTTTCAATGTTTTCCCCTCCTTAACTTTTTGAGCAAGAAAGCCCTAAATAGGGCTTTTAAACTGGATATACAGGATGTTTACGATCCGTGAATACTTGATATTTACTCATATACATTTCGAAACGTCCTTTTAATTCTTCACGTAAATTGTTTGGATGAACAATACCATCAATCACCATCTCTGATGCTAAATGATAAATATCAATATCTTTCTTATACTCTTCACGTTTTTCAGCAATGAAGCTAGCACGCTCTTCTTCTGGTAAAGCTGCAATTTTATTTGCATATACAGCATTAACCGCAGCTTCTGGACCCATTACCGCAATAGAGGCTGTCGGTAATGCCAGGCAACAATCTGGTTCAAATGCTGGACCTGCCATCGCATATAAACCAGCACCATATGCTTTACGAACAACGATAGAAATCTTCGGTACAGTTGCTTCACTCATTGCAGAAATCATTTTTGCACCATGGCGAATAATACCAGCACGCTCTACTTTTGTTCCAATCATAAATCCTGGTACATCCGCAAGGAATAATAATGGAATATGATATGCATCACATAAATTAATAAACTTAGCAGCTTTATCAGCTGAATCATGGAATAATACGCCGCCCTTCATACGCGGCTGATTTGCAATAATACCAACAGGCTTACCATCAATACGTGCTAAGCCTGTAATTAGCTCTTGAGCAAATAATTTTTTCACTTCATAGAAGGAACCTTCATCAATAACTCTATTAATGAGATCTTTCATATTGAAAGGAGCATTTTGATTTTCTGGAATGATTTGTTCTAACGTTTTATCGAATTGTTTCGGTTCTTGAGGTGTAACCAATGGAGTCTTTTCTAAGTAGTTATTTGGAAAATATGAAATGTATTGTCTTGCTTGTGTAATCGCATCTTCTTCTGTCTTGCATAAAACATCTCCGCATCCTGATACAGAGCAATGCATACGAGCTCCGCCCATCTCTTCTAAAGTTACCTTCTCACCGATAACCATCTCAGCCATACGAGGAGATCCTAAATACATAGATGCATTTCCTTCTACCATCATTACAACGTCGCAAAAGGCTGGAATATAGGCACCACCAGCTGCAGAAGGTCCAAATAATAAGCATACTTGAGGAACTTTACCTGATAATTTCACTTGATTATAGAAGATTCTTCCTGCACCACGGCGCCCTGGGAACATTTCTACTTGATCTGTAATGCGCGCTCCAGCAGAGTCGACTAAATAAAATAACGGAACACGTAGTTTTTCAGCTGTTTCTTGAATACGTAAAATCTTTTCAACTGTGCGTGATCCCCATGATCCAGCTTTTACAGTAGAATCATTGGCCATTACACATGCAGTACGACCATGTATTTTACCCGTTGCCGTTACAACGCCGTCCGCAGGTAAGCCTGTTTGTTCACAGTTAGCAAATAATGCATCTTCTACATATTCGCCATTATCAAATAGAAGCGCTAAACGATCTCGAACAAATAATTTTCCTTTTGCTTTATTTTGTTCATGATACTTTGGTGCGCCGCCTTGTTTAATCGTTTCAACTCGTTCTTCAAATGAATTAGATTGTTGTTTTTGATCTAACATATTTACTCCCCCTTATACGTTGGTGTGCGTTTTTCCTTGAATGCTTGTAATCCTTCTAATCTATCTTTCGTATGGATTACACCTTCATACGCTTGTTTTTCCATTTGTAATCCGGTATGTAAATCAACTTGAATACCATTTGAAATTGCCTCTTTTGCTAATCGAACAGCAATAGGTCCATTACTAGCAATTTTCTCTGCTATTTCAATCGCTTTCTCTTCAAGTAAATTAGCTGGTACAACAAATTCTACTAAACCATATTCTTTTGCTTCTTGCGCTGAAATACGTCTACCTGTATAAATTAATTCTTTCGCTCTACCAACACCAATTAATCTCGGTAAGCGCTGTGTACCACCCGCTCCTGGTATAATTGCAAGTGTCGTTTCAGTAAGACCAAGACTTGCAGATTCAGCAGCAATTCTAAAATCACAAGCTAAACTTAATTCCGTACCACCACCAAGTGCGATTCCATTTATAGCAGCAATAACTGGCTGTGGTAATTGTTCAACCATCTCCATAGTCGTGCGAATCATACTAACAGCATGGCGAACTTGTTCCTCATTCATACCAGCACGTTCTTTTAAATCAGCACCAGCACAAAATGCTTTTTCACCAGCACCTGTTAGAATAACTACACGCGTATTGGACTCTTCACTTATTTGAGTTAATATGTTTTGTAACTCTTCTAATAACGCTAAAGATAATGAGTTTGCTTGTCTTTCACGATATAACGAAATCTTTACAACGTGAGGTGTTACATAATCAACTGAAATGTTTTGTAATTGTAGCATCTTCTCACCTACTTATCGTTTTATGTTGAAGCGCTCTATACACATGACTCGGTAATTGGATATTTAGCTTACTTTGAATAAATTGACTAGCTCGCAATAACTTTTCTTCGTCTATATTCGTTTGAACTCCTAATTTATGGAGCATATGTACTAGGTCATCAGTAGCAACATTACCTGATGCTCCTGGTGCATAAGGGCAGCCCCCGAGTCCACCACAAGAACTATCAAATGTTGTAATACCGTATTCTAATGATTTAACTACATTTGCTAGAGCCATTCCATACGTATTATGAAAATGCATGGCAAACTGCGAAGCATCATACTTCTTTAATAGATGTTCTAATACTTGTTCTACTTGTAATGGATTCGCTACACCGATTGTATCCCCAAGAGAAACTTCATAAATGCCGTATGAAAATAGTTGATTACATAATTCGTCAACTGCTGTGACACTTATATCCCCTTCATAAGGACATCCAAATACAGTAGAAACATAGCCTCTTACCTTTTTCCCTTCGAATAATGCCTGTTTTGTTATATCTTCGATTACAACTAACGCTTCTTTAATCGATTTATTAATATTACTTTTATTATGAGATTCACTTGCTGATAAAAAAACATTCACCTCATCTACATTTTGCAAAAAAGCTCGTTCCAAACCATTTTGGTTCGGAACAAGCGCAGCATATGTAACATTCGGATCCCTTTTCAGCTCAGAAAACACATCATTTGCATCCGCTAATGCTGGGACCCATTTTGGGTGAACGAATGAGGAAACTTCAACATACGACAATCCTGCTTCTGTAAGTAGTTGAATCCATTTTACTTTATCTTTTGTGCCAACAATCTTTTTTTCATTTTGTAAACCATCACGTGGTCCTACTTCTTTAATGACAGCAAAATTAGGTAGTTTCAATTCGCTTCCCCCTATATCTCCCTATTCAATTTCTAATAATACATCTCCTTCATTTACAAAATCGCCTTCTTGCACATTAATTTTCATAACTGTGCCGGCTTCTTCTGAAATGATTGGAATTTCCATTTTCATAGATTCTAAAATGACGACATCCTGCTCTTCCTCTACTGTATCTCCTACTCCTACAACAATCTTCCAAACGTTTCCTGCCATCGATGCGTATACTTTCGTCATCATTTTTTCCCCCTTAATATTGTTAGATCTTATTTTTTAACGAGTTGTTTCGTTACAAAACCCGTTGTATAAATACCCGCTTTGAACACTTCGTCTTCCAAAACTTGCAGTAGCATTGGCGTGTTCGTTTTAATACCTTCCACTTTTAATTCTTCTAGAGCATCATGTAATTTCGAAATTGCTTCTTCACGAGTCTCGCCATGTGCAATGACTTTCGCAATCATTGGATCATAGAAAGGTGTAATCGTTACATGATTTTCTAAGAAGTGATCAATTCGTACATTTGACGGTAATGTTAAATCTGTAATTTTCCCAGGTGACGGGAAGAATGTTTTCGGATCCTCTGCATAAATACGAGCTTCAATGGCATGACCACTACGTTTTACATCATCCTGAGTAAATGATAGTTTCTCTCCACTTGCGATAAGGAGTTGCTGTTCTACAAGGTCTAATCCCGTAATTTCTTCTGTCACTGGATGCTCCACTTGTAATCTCGTATTCATTTCTAAGAAATAGAAATTTTTCTGATTATCTACAAGAAACTCAACTGTACCTGCATTTGTATAGCCAAGTGCTTTGGCAGCTTGTACAGCAACTTCTCCCATCGCCTTTCGTGTACCTTCATCTAAAAATGGTGAAGGTGCTTCTTCGATTACTTTTTGATTTCGGCGCTGTACCGAACATTCACGCTCCCATAAATACACTGTGTTACCATGTGTATCTGCTAAAAGCTGAATTTCAATATGATGCGCATCTGCTATATATCGCTCTAAATACATTTCCCCGTTACCGAAGAAGTTTTGCGCTCTTGTTTTATTACTTTCAAACGCTTTGGTGAGCGTTTGCTCAGTTTCCATCAACTGCATACCAATGCCTCCGCCGCCTGCGGATGCCTTAAGCATTAATGGATAACCAATTTGTTTTGCAATTTCAATTGCTTCTTCAGCAGTTTCAATATTTGTAGTAATACCTGGGACTACTGGGACATCTGCTGCTTGCATTGCGATACGTGATTCAATTTTACTTCCCATCTTCGTAATGATTTCTTCTGAAGGACCGATAAATACGATTCCTTCTTCTTTGCAGCGAACCGGAAAAGACGGATTCTCTGATAATAAACCATAACCCGGATGAATGGCTTCTGCATTTGTCTTCTTAGCTATTTCAATAATTTTTTCAAGGTTTAAATAGCTTTCTTGAACACGCGGTCCACCTACTAAGTAAGCTTCATTTGCCATTTTCACATGAAGGGCATTTTCATCTGCTTCAGAATAAATAGCAACAGTGCGAATGCCAAGTTTTTGACAAGTTTTCATAATACGAACAGCGATTTCCCCGCGATTCGCAATTAATATTTTTTGAAACATAGTGATTCCTCCCTTTTATCTACATCCTAAATGTCTAGCAATTACGAGACGTTGAATTTCAGAAGTTCCTTCACCAATTTCTAATAGTTTCGCATCACGAATATGTCGTTCAACTTCATATTCACGCATATAACCATATCCACCATGAATCTGTACTGCTTGATTCGCAATACGGCTTGCTGCTTCCGATGCAAATAGTTTTGCCATTGCCGCTTCTTTGCCGAAAGGTTTATCGTTATCTTTTAACCAAGCTGCTTTATGTACTAAATTGCGTGCTAGCTCTACTTCAGTCGCCATATCAGCTAATTTAAATTGAATCGCTTGGAAATTAGAGATTGACTTTCCAAATTGTTGACGTTCTTTCGCATATTGTAATGCACGTTCAAAGGCTGATTGCGCAATACCAACTGCCAATGCTGCGATTGAAATACGCCCTCCATCAAGTGTATATAAAAATTGTTTAAAGCCTTTATTTACATCACCAAGAATATTTTCTTTCGGTACACGAACGCCATCAAGTACGATTTCACAAGTATTAGAAGCGCGAACACCCATCTTATCGTAAGGACTTGAAATCGTTAATCCTTCACTCGTAGTAGGCACGATAAATGCAGAAATACGTTTTCTACCATTCTCTTCAATACCGTTGACAGCGGTTACAATAATTGTATTTGCATACTCTGCGTTTGTAATCCAACACTTCTCACCACTGATTACATACTCATCACCATCTAATACCGCTTTCGTTTGAGTACCACCTGCATCTGATCCAGCATTCGGCTCCGTTAATCCGAAGGCACCTAATGTTTTACCTGACGCCATCGGAACTAAATACTTTTGTTTTTGTTCTTCTGTACCGAAATAATAAATTGGAGAAGCACCTAATGAAATTGTTGCAGCATAGCTTAAACCGGTGCCACCACAAGCGCGACCAATTTCTTCAACTGCTAACGCATACGATACCGTATCGCCACCTGAACCTCCATACTCTTCTGGGAATGGGATGCCTAATAATCCTAGTTCGCCCATTTTTTGAAATGTTTCATATGGAAACTCTGCAGTTTTGTCATAATATACAGCTTTCGGTGCGATTTCCTTTTCAGCAAAGTCACGTACCATTTCTTTAATCATTTGTTTTTCGCGAGTTAGAGTAAATTCCATTCCGCTACACACCCCTTATCGAATATTGAGTTTCGACAGCGTGCGAGTTTCTACTACAAACATAACAACTTAAAAGACAAGAATATTAGTTAGACAATTGCTACAATTCTGTCATAACTTAATTTTAAAACAGATTCTGTACTAATGCACAAAAAAATTCCTACATTGTTCTACAACAACATAGGAGATTTTGTGTCGAATTATGTAATTTATTGTTTAATAATCTCTACCTTTTCCCGAATCAGAAATTTCTACTAATGCTTCAGGGTATGGTTCGAAATACGTTTGTCTTAATAAATACTTTTCATCAAATCGAATAGCCCATGATTTTAATATTGTAAGTAAACTACTAAGTGGTATTTTCTTTTCTGCATACTTTTGTAACAGTTCTATAAAATGATCTTTTTCTTGTTTTTTTAACTTTGTTTTAAAATATCCAAAAATGTGCTCGCATACATTTACATTCGATGTATAACGGGGCGCACGCATAAATAATTCATATAAAGTCTTCTCATAGTTTTCAAATACCACTTCAATCTTTTCATTTTTTTGATTTGCAATTATACGACCTAATTCCTTTTGTTTCACCTGATTATATGCCATAAATAAATATTTATTGTCCGACTGAAACGATACAAGTTCTTTCATATTTTTATTGTGTTTAATCATTTTGTAATATGCGATTGTAAATAACCTTGTAAAGAAATGCTCTCTAATAATAAAATTCGACAATCTACCTTCCTCTTCAATAGGAAGATGCGAAAAATTTTTTACTACTGCTCCGCCGAATAAGCCAGCTCCTTTTCCTTTTGCTGGCGCTTTTTCAAAACCAGAATAAATTTTCACATCACGCGTACCACAACTTGGTGAACGATTCTTTAAAATAAAACCATCCACATCCGGTATCGTTTGTAAAAAGTCATTTGAAAACTGCTCCATTTTTTCAGTTACATCTTCTCGTGTCGACGGTTGCACAAGTCTATTCTCACCATTTTCTTCTACAATTCGTATCGTTTCACGAGGAGTCCCCAATCCAATCTCCACTTCTGGACAAACAGGTATAAATGTAACAAATGGCTGCAAATTTCGTATTGTTACATCTGGAATCATCTCTCCATTATAACGACAAGCATCAAATTCTAAACACTTACTTACGACGATTGTAGGTTTTGCAAATTGTCGCATCTTATTACCTCCTTATTGCTAGTCCGTATAATATAAATTGTACTAAGATTAACATTTTAAGCAAAGTTTGATTCATTTATTTTTATAAGAAATATATATCCAATGATATATTAACAATCATTCAACTCTATTTTCTATAAATGTGCGCTCTATAATGATGGTTTAGATACTGTGAAACGAATAATATACACATACTCTGGAGAATTTAATACGTAAGAAAGGAGGGAGCTTTATGAAGAAGAAATTATCATCTATTTTAAGTGTTTTAGCACTATCTATAATGTTTTTAGGTACATCTGCACAAGCTGAATACGATGGAAATAATATGAATAGAGTTAATAACACTGACATTTCAACTCGAGTTAATGACAATAACTTAGACAGAGTTAATAATGATGTGAGAACTAGAAATGTAAATACGACAAATGATTTAAATGATGATCGTGATAGAAATAATAATTGGGCTTGGCTCGGTTTATTAGGACTAGCAGGATTATTAGGTCTTAGAAGAAGAGACAAAGAAACACGTTAATTTAGAACATTTTTAGTAAACAAGTACTTATTTTATAATGAATGTAACTCGCCTTTTTAAAGGCGAGTTATTATTTTCTTAAATGTAAAATATGTAATTCACACTTCAACGATTAAATTCGTGGAGTTAATCCATACAATATAAATTGAATCGTATTTTCAATTTCCGCTTCATCATCCCATTTCTCTTCAGGCAATAATAAAAATCGTGTTAATAATAAACCTAATACAGCTGATAAAGTAAGACGTAATACGGCAGATGGCGGTATCTCAATAATTTCCCTTTCTTCTTGAAATTTCACAATTAACTTTTTGAAATGTGAAAACAGTTCTGTTTCTATTAATTGCTGTATTTCATTTTTTAGTTCTGGTTGAAATGGCACTTCTTGAATTAATATTTTTATCATAGGGAAGTGTTTTTGAGCAAATTTAAATCTATTATGAATTACAACCCTTAAAAGTCCTTCATACGATTCATACTCCGATTTAAATATTTCTTTTGCAAAGGTTTGTACGAAAAATGGTGCAGCGAACTTAGTTAAAGTTGGCATTACGACCGCTAGTAATAAATCTTTTTTTGTTTTATAGTAGCGGAAGATAGTTCCCTCCGCTACACCAGCACGCTTTGCAATTTCACTTGTTGAAGTTGAAGCGTATCCTTTTTCTCCAAACATATCAACAGCCGCCTCTAATATACGCATTTGACGTTCATTTCGTTTGTCCGTGTTAGTTGCAGCTATTAATTCCTCCAGCCAATCTTTCTGCATTTATAAAGCTCCTTTTTATCATTATTATATTTTGCGATGTTTCTTTAAAGCAAATACATTTCCTACTGCAAATAATATTGAAAAAAGTAATAATACAGTAAGATCTAATGCAATCTCTGTAAACCCTTGATTCCGAATCATCACTTGTCTCATTGCGTCAGCGCCGTATGTGAGTGGAAATACTTTCCCTAACATTTGTAGGTTCATAGATTCCATTGGAAACAATCCAGAAAAGAAGATTTGTGGCACAATAACAAGCGGTATAAATTGAATCATTTGAAATTCATTATTTGCGTATGCCGATAAGAACGTACCTAATGTTAGTGCAGTTAAAGAGAGCATACATGTAATAAGTAGCGTTAACCATATGGAGCCAGCTACATATAAATCTAAAATATAAACGGAAAAACTTACGATAATAATGGATTGTATAAAGGCAAAGATTCCAAAACCAATAATATAACCTGCGACTATTTCCCATCTTCTTACTGGGGTGGATAATAACCTTTCTAGCGTACCACTTAAACGTTCTCTTACGAAGGATACACCTGATAATATAAATACAAAGAAAAATGTAAAGAAACCAATTAATACAGGACCAAGCCCATCAAACATCGTAAAGTCTTTAGAGCCATGTAAATAATTTACTTCAGGTTTCATAATCGATACATCATTCTTCTCTGCGCTTTTTTGCAATACTTGAAGTACAGCACGATTTTTTGACGAATCACTACCTTCCAACAGAAGTTTCATTTTTCCATTCTCTATTTGAAATACTGCATCTACCTTTTGTTTTTCCAACTCAGAAATCGCCTTTTCATTACTGTATTCATAAATTGACGCTTCTTGATTTTTCATCACTTTTACTATTTGAGCGGGCATATCAACAACAGCAATTTGCGGTATATAGTCTTTCTGTGTAAACACTAGCGATAATAGCCAAAGTAATAATATTGGTGCCCCAAACATCATCGCTAACGAACGCTTATCTCGAAAAAATTGGCGAATAATACGAATGATTACACCAGTAACTCTCATGATGACACCACCTCTTCCAACAAAAAGACATCTTCAATCCGTCCAGATGACACGCGTTTTTTCAATTCTTCAGTTGTTCCAACCGCAACTAGTTTCCCTTCTCTAATTAATCCTAGACGCTCACAAAATTCAGCTTCATCCATAATGTGCGTCGTTACAATAATCGTTGTGCCTTTCTTTTTAAGATCATAAAATTTTTCCCAAATCGTTTTTCTAAGAAGCGGATCTATCCCCACTGTAGGCTCGTCTAAAATTAATATTTCTGGTTCGTGAAGGAGTGCTATTGCTAATGATAAGCGTTTTTTCATTCCACCTGAAAATTGTTGTACTTGCTTTTTCATATACTGTGACAATTGTACAAGTTCAAAAACCTCTGCAATTCTTGTCTTTTTACGTTTTCCCTTTAGTCCATACATCGTTGCTATAAAATCTGCATTTTCATATGCTGACAATTCTTCGTATAATGCATCCGCCTGGGCCATATAACCAATTCGTTTCATTTCATTTAAATTAGGCATATTAGTATTATTAACAAGCACTTCACCTTTCGTTGCCTCATTAATACCTGCAATCATTTTAATGAGCGTTGTTTTCCCCGATCCAGAAGGTCCAACAAAACCAAAAATCTCTGCTTTTTCAACTTGCAATGAAAGATTGTGTAACACTTCTTTTTTTCCAAAACTTTTTGATACAGTCCGTAAAATAATTGAAGGTTGTTGCACGTTTCATCCTCCTTTTCCAATAAAAATGAGTGAGTACTCACTTTTATTTTACTCTTGCTTAATTATATGTCAAACTTCGTTGATTAGTATGTATGTTCAATCACCGATATTAAACAATGAAACAGAGTCGACATTAGAATTTCATTTCCTAAAGTCGACTCTGTTTCATTTAAACTATAAATTTCACTTTACGTTTTTAAATTCATATACTTCCGAATTCTAGCAACGTCTAAAGAATATTCGATAACTAATTGCTGTAACGGTAAAATAACTGTGTCAGGATATAAATGTGCATATTGTAATGTTTCTGCATATTTTTCTAACCTTTTTTCTAAATACTTTATTATTTGATCAGGATGACTTACTAATAAACATTTACAATAATAATGGATTTGTTCCTCAATCGCCGTGTATTCTTCAATTTCATATTCTTTATGCATGTGTACACCCCTTTAAGTTTTTTATATGAATTACTTATCACAATTTTCACTCGACAAATTTTAAGTTTTTTGATTATTTACACTATAACAAACACTGAGGGTCAAATTTTGTTACTTTATGTAACGTAGAAAATTTTTAACAAAATTGTAATGTTTACTCCTGCAAAATACAGAAAGCCCCTTTACTCATTTTTGTATAAAAAAAATCGTACAGCTTAATTTAGCTGCACGACTACAATTTCTGGCCTATTCAAAATCCTTTGCGGAATGATACTATTTCCTAATCCTCTACTCACTACCATTGATGTATTTTGTTCTACATATAAACCCGCTGTATATTTAGGTAAAACACCTTGATTTGGCGCAACTAATCCTCCGATAAATGGCAATCTAACTTGCCCTCCATGAGCATGTCCCGATAAAACCAAATCCAACCGCTCATTCGTATATTCCTTTATAAATTCAGGCCGATGGGATAATAATACATTATATTTATCTGGCTGCATTTCAATTTTCGCTTTTTTAATTTCATCTATTATAATATTTCCTTCATCACGGTTTCCAGTACCAAACTCTGGATCATCAATACCTAGCAAGTTTATTTCTTGCTCACCCTTTCGAATGCCTACATGTTCATTCCTTAAAACATTGACACCATATTTCTTCAACTCTTTTTCTAAACTGTTATACTTTCCAGACCATTGTTCATGGTTTCCTGTCACAAAATATACAGGATATTTCTTTACAATTTCTCGTATTAATTGCATACTAACTTCTGCATCGTATGATTTACTGTCAATTAAATCACCCGTAATCGCAATAATATCTGGGTCTATACTTTTTATTTTTTGAATTAACACATCTTGATTATCGCCAAATTTTTTATTGTGTAAGTCTGAAATTTGTAGAATTTTATACCCTTTAAAAGAGGATGGTATTTTACTAGAGGTTATTTTAACCTCAGTTATACTTATTAAATTGTTCTGTAAATATAAAAAGATTGTAAAACCTACTAATATACAAATAATCATTACAATTCTATTAATCTTCTTTTTCATATTTTCTCCTTTACATTCTCATCAAACACTTCTATATGCTAACTGAATTATATTATACTTTCTTGAAATTTATTTAAATTAATAAAATAATACAGTACATGAAATTTCATATGAGATATGTCATATATATTCGTTATATTTTTACTTTTACCTTTTTAATAATAAGAATACAAAAACGACTCTTATCACAAGAAAAGAGTCGTTTTCTAACTTTATACTTTTAATACTTTCATGTTAAAAATGCGAAAACTAAAATACTATTACCTAAGAGCCTTAACTATAACTTTAGTTGCCTCTGCAATGAGTTGATTATCATAAGTTGCCTCTTTCTCATCTTTACTAGATAAAATTGCGATGATAATTGGTGCTCTATTTGGAGGCCAAACGATAGCAATATCATTTCTTGTCCCGTAACTGCCAGCACCTGATTTATCTCCAACTACCCAGTCAGTTGGTACGCCTGCACGAATAAGTTTGTCTCCTGTAGCATTTCCTTTCATCCACTCTGTAAGAATTTTACGTTTTTCAGCAGGAAGTGCATTTCCGACCGTAAAAGCTTTAAGATTCGTAGCAATAGCTTTCGCTGTACTAGTGTCACGAATGTCTCCTGGAATAGCTTCGTTTAATTCTGTTTCAAAGCGATCAGACATAGTAATCCGATCCCCCATATGCCTAAGCGCTTTTTCATATCCTTTAGGTCCTCCTATTTTATTAAATAAAATGTTCCCTGCAGTATTATCACTTGAACGAACAGCTGCCTCAGCAATTTCTCCTAGTTTCATTCCAGTATCTACATGTTTCTCTGTAACAGGTGAATAATCCACTAAGTCTTCTTTCGTATATGTGATTACTTCATTTAATGAATCAATTGAGTTTTGCTGTAGTAATACTCCTGCTGCTAAAGCCTTGTAGGTTGATGCGAAGGCAAATCTTTCGTTAGATCGATAAGAGATTGTTTGATTTGTACCAGTATCAATCGCATATACACCTAATCGAGCATCAAATTTTTTCTCAAGTTGAGAGAACTCTTTATGCGTCGCCTGATTTTTATGTTTCACTTGTCCAGTCTTTTCTTTCGCTTCAACTTGCAGTGCCCCTCCTGTAAAAGCTTCTAGGCTTGTAATACTTAAACCTAATATACCAACGCATATTCCTATTTTTAGCATCCTCTTATTTTTCAAAATCATCATTCCTTCCAAATTTTTAGTACCTTTTTATACGTACACATAATAGACAATCACCGAACCAAATTTGTTCCATAAACTGAAAAAATTTTTATAGCTAGTATGAGAGTTATTAACAAAATAAGAGATAGTAGCTATGATCGCCGCTATCTCTTATTTCACATTTCATTTTTTTCTTATAAATGGCTTTATACAAACAGGTTCTCTTCCCTGAGAAAAGTATCTTAATTTTGCTTAGAACTACCTGTACTAGTAGATTCACCATGTATACGTTGCTGTTTCAAATAAAAGTATACATCTAAAACTTCCTTTCCAATTATAGAATTAATTCCATTTTTATCATCATGAAGCCATGGAACTACTACAGAAAATGCTACTTCTGGATTATCATATGGAGCATATCCAATTAACGTTAAGTTGTAACATTCCATACGTTCTCCTTTTGCATTTCTGCCAATCGGGTCATCTCCACCATATACAGTTTGGGCTGTTCCTGTCTTTCCTGCTGGTTTATATGGCGCGTTTTTGAAATACTTCACGCCAGTTCCATCACCTTCTTGGAATACCCATCTAAACCCTTCTTTTATCCGATCAATATGTTCTTTCTTCATATCAATTCGATTTAATACGACAGGCTCTATGGACCGTATAACTTTGCCAACCTCTTCTTTTATTGATTGTTCTCGTATTTCTTGTACAATTTGAGGTTGCATTCTATAACCACCATTCGCAATCGTTGAAATATATTGCGCTAATTGCAACGGCGTATACGTATCATACTGACCGATAGAAAAATCTAGTAAAAAACCAGGTTGACTATCTACTTTTCTCGTTTGTCCAATTATTTCATTCGGTAAATCAATACCTGTTGGGACACCTAAACCAAATTGCTTGAAATAATAGCGCATCGTATCAAATGCTCCTTGTTTAATATCCAATGAGCCATTTGGTACGTAATTAACTCCCGCAATTTTTAAAGCTGTCTGGAACATGTATACATTCGAAGATACTTGTAAAGCTCGTAAATCATTAATATTACCAAATCCGGATACATTCCACGATTTTTTAGCTTGTGTACCTTTAAATTTCATCGGCGCGTCATAAAATTGATCTCCTGGATGTATTGCCCCTGTCTCATATCCAGTTAATAAAGTAGCACCTTTTACAGCTGACCCTAGCTCATACGAAGTTGTCATGTTACCTAACGCCAAATCCTCAACCTCTATTTTCCCTTCTTTTTCTACAATCTTTTTGCCTGCCATAGATAAAATTTGTCCGTTATTTGGATTTGTCATGACAACAAAAGCTCGATCGAGCAGTGGCTCTGAACTCTTAAAAGCTCTCAAGTTTTTCTCTATACTTTCTTCCACTTTCTTTTGTAATTCCATATCAATCGTTAATGTTAAACTATTACCACTTTTTCCTTTAGAGATTATTTCTGTGCTAACAATGTTTCCTGATTTATCAGTAATATTTTTCACTTCTTCTTTTGTGCCGTGTAATACATCTTCATATCGTTGTTCAATATAACTTTTTCCAACACGATCATTACGGTTATATCCACGTACTAAATAAGAATCTAAATTTTCTTTCGGTAATCCTTCTTCACTACTCGTAATATTTCCTAATATAGAACGAAATAAATTACCATTTACATAATTACGTTCCCAATCAACAGTGGCATCTACTCCTGGAAAATCTCCAAGATTTTCGCTTATCCGCGCATACTCTTCATCTGTTACATCTTTTTTTATAATTTGTGGTGTTAGTTGATAACCTGAACTCATTTTACTTTTAATAGCTAACACCTTTAAATCTTGTGCTGTTAATTCTGCTAATTCTACCTCTGTAACGCGACCTCGTCTTAAGTCTTCTATTTTTTTATCTAACTCTTTCCCCTCTATACCCTTTTCTTTAAACTTTTCTATATCTTTCTTAGTAATCTTTGTCTCCGCACGTTTCGAATTCAACTGCATCCAAAAATCTTTTTTATCGATATCTGTTAATTTATTTATATCTTGTTCAGGCATTTCAAGTACTTTCGCCAAGTCATTTGCTGTTTTTAAAATATCTTCATTCGTAATCCCCTTTACCCTTGTATACGTAATTGTGCGAAGAGATTTATTATTAACGACTGTTTTCCCTTCTCGATCTAAAATTTGTCCACGCGGAACTGGAATACTAGTTATTGCATTTTGACTACTTTCCACTTGGTTCTTATAAGCCTCTCCCTCAACGATTTGTACTTTTCCTAGCTGCATAATAATAGCTGAGAATAGTACAAATATACAAAGGAACATTATATTTAATCGAATAGATATATATGTCTTCTGCTTCTTGCCTTTTTGTTCTTTCATAAATCCTCCATATAATTCTTCCGGAACTCCTCACTAATACTTAAACGTTCCCTATATATTTGAAACCATTATTCGGTTATAAATAGTGTCTTATCTTTTTTTCTAAATCTTTGTAAGTATTAATTCCTTTTTGTATAACCGCGTAATTGATAAATCTCCCTTCCTTTTTTCTCACTTGTTTTTTGTCGCTTGCAATGTGACTCATATTATATTTTACACATAGGCTTGCTAGTAACTTTTCATATTGATTATTCCTTTCTTCATGCTGTAATACTTAATAGACAACCTAAACAATACAGTTGTTCCACATTTACAAAAAAAATAATTAAATATAAGATGAAGTAGGCTACATAAGGGAGGGTTATATGTTACATACAAAAAGATGGAGATTATTTGCGGTTCTTTCTATTGTAGGTTTGATTTTACTAATTTTATTAAAAATCAACTTCATTTCAATTACTATCGCAACTTCTTCAGCTGAAAGAGGAAAGATTTTTGATCGAAATGGTGCAATACTAGCTACAAATAAGAAAGTTAAGTCTCTATATTGCACTTCTAATGATGAAAAGCTATCGAAACAAGATACATCAAGCACATTAGCTTTTTTTAATCAATTTTCAAGCGAGTTTCAACATGATATTTCTACAGAGAACATAAAATCTCAATTACAACAATCTTGTAAAAAGCAGACTATGAATGATATACCGTTATACTCTGATATAACTGAGAATGAACTTGCATTCATAAACAAAAACAAACCCAATAATGTAATAATTAAAGATGAATGGATTCGATATTATCCTAAACACGAAATTGGTTCACAAGTAATTGGGTATGTAGAAAATGACCTTAATTCAAAGCATATGGCTGTTGGAAAAAGCGGGATTGAGCTGCAATATGAAAATGATTTAAAAGGAAAACCAGGTAAAACTCTTATTTTTAAATTGAATAATAAAAAGTTCTTATGGAACATTCAAAAAGTACAAAAAGGAAAAGATGTACGGCTAGCTTTAGACTCTGAGTTGCAGCAAAAGGCAGAAGAAGCATTAAGATCGCAAATTAAGAAAACACCTGATGCTAAAGCTGGTTATGCTGTAGTGAGCGATGCAAAAACTGGCGCGATTTTAACTATGGTCAACTCGACAGTTTTTGATCCAAATATATTAAATACACATGTATCTTCTAGAAAAGAAAATATTAAATCTCTTTCGCAAAATAAAGCGATTCAAAAATTAAAGTATGGTGAATCTTATGTAAATATGGCTTCTACTATAAAACCACTTACTATTTTAATTGGATTAAACGAAAAACTTTTTCAACCCGAAGATACTTATTTAGATAAAGGTACTTTTCAGTATGATAATCAAAATAACATTACAAATGCACCTGGAACACCAACAGGTGAGATTACACCGAGGCAGGCTATCATTAATTCATCTAACACATTTATGACAGCAAAAGTTGCTCTACCATTATTTAACCAAAATAATGGAAATGTAGAAAAAGTGGCACATATATGGACAGATTATTTAATGCAATTCGGCCTACGTTCTAAAACCGGGATTGATTTACCCTTTGAAGAAGACGGTAAGTATGAATTCCATCCTTCTAATAAGTTTGAAAATGGAATCTCCGCTTTATTAAATGCCTCGTGGGGCGGAAATGAAGTGCATACTCCTCTTCAACTCGCTCAATATGCAGCAACATTGGCAAGTAAAGGTGATAAATATAAACCTCAAATCGTAAGTGCGATTATTGGTCAAGATGGTAAGGAAACCAAAAAGTTTAAAACCATTTTAGAAAGTTCAAATCGTTACCCGATGAACTTTTGGAGTGTCGTGCAAGGTGGAATGAGTCAAAATATAGAGGAAATTAAAAAGTTGCCCTTTGACGTCGCAGGTAAAACAGGTATTACAGGTTTTCCAAATGAGCAAGAAAGAATGATAAATCATTCTCTTTTCATTGCATATGCTCCTACTGAAGATCCACAAATTGCCGTTTCTGTCGTTATTCCTGGCAGTAATTCCGAAAAAAACATTGCCGCTCTCGTTACATCAGAAATTTTAGAGTACTGGAATACTCTTCAAAAAGAGAATAAAAACAAAGAGGAAGGTTCATTAAAGTGAACCTTCCTCTTTTACCATATAGAATCTATATTTATTATTTTCCATATACCTTCATTATTCTTTTCGAACATAAATGAATATTTAATATCAGTTAAAATGTACTCTTTCTGTACATATCCAGTATTACCGTTAATTGTCGATATTTTTATATATCCATCATTCTGCACTTTTTCTGGAATCCAAGCTTTTACCATTTCATTAGATACTTCATATAAAACTTGTGATTCTCGCTTTGGTTCTGCTAAAATTTTTGTTTTATTTCCAGTAACAGTTGCATATATAAAATGTGCTTGCTTTGGTTGGTTACTTTCCGTCAATCCACTTGGTACTTTATATACTTGCTTTGTATCATTTCCAAACTCTCCCCCCATTGTAAGGGCGACTTGCAACTCATGAAAAATATCTTCATCAAACTTCAGTTCATCCTTCTTATAACTCTTCCCTTTGAATAGAACTTCATCATTTAACGCTTTGTACAAGTCATTTTCATTTTTTGAGTTCGTACTTTGATATAGTTCATTCATAAATTGTTTTAATGATGGATCTTGAGCAGACTCATCTTTTGTTTTAGGCTTAATTTGAGTACTACTTTGTACTGGTGATTTATTATCATCAAGCCAAGGTTGTTGAACAATGAAAAATAACATTGTACAAACTAAAACAACTACAATAGGTAATGCTTTTTTATGAAATGGTCTTTTATGTTTTACAAAATCCACTTCATTATTTTCGTATATAGACTGCTTTATTTTAGAAATAAATTCTTCTTCATCTTTACGATTCTCCATTGGGCCTTTTTTTATTTTTCTATACCAGTCAGGATTTTGTTTATTGTTCATCACTACTACCCTCCCCTATTAATTTTGAAACCTTACTTCTCGCTCTACTTAATCTCGATTTTACAGTTCCAATGGATACTCCTAATGTTTCAGCCATTTCTTCATATGATAATTCATATTTTGCGTCCAATATAATTATTTCACGGTGCTTTTTAGGTAGTTTTAATACAACCTTCCACACCTCATTCATCTCTTCTTGGTTAAAAAATTCTTGTTCTGCTGACAGGGATTGCTTATCGTCACTAAAAAATCCTATTAAAGATATCCTTTTAAAATAGGAGGATTTCAAATAGTTTATTGCCGTATTTCTTGTGATTTTTAAAATCCACGTTTTAATAGATGACTCCTTTCGAAATGAATTCCAATTTTTAAACACCTTTATAAATACATCTTGCGTGATATCATCTGATAAGTGTGGATCTTTCGTAATAATAAATGAATAATTCCATACATCTTGCCAATAGTCTTCTATAACATAGTCCAGCTCATCATGATTACACTTTTCAATAAACGTCTGTTCCATTTCCACACCTCAAACTTATTTGAATAAACATAAAAACTGCCCTCACTTTTATTATGGTTTCAATATATAGACAAGATACAAGTTTCATTTGTTCCATTGTTTATCTTTTTTCAAGCAGAATAATACTACTAAAAAACAAGTAAAGCATACAATGATAAAATTCTACTCATGAAAATCTGTTTTTTGAATTTAACGTAACACTCCACTTGTCCATTTCAACTTGCTATACTCTTCTATTTACCATTAGCAATGCCAACTTTTCAGAAATGAAAATTAAGATAAGGTATTAACTTTCTAGAGTCGCAGCAAAAAAGCATTCTCGATTAGAAAGAATGCTTTTTTGAAATTTCATTGCTCTATATTTTCCCCAATTTATATCTTTGAGTTAAGCAAACATGTAATAAATGTAGTCAAAAAATTCACCTTATAATTAAGTATTATTTCTGAAATACATGTTTTACTTTTTCACCTGGAACGTTACTTCCCCCTCTTCCTTTTACATCTTCAATCATCATTGTAACAATCATGTCTGGCGCATTTGCATCGAAAGCTGCGAACCATCCCAGTTCTTTTCCGTCTGCTTCTTTCGACTCTTTCAGTTCTGCTGTACCAGTTTTACCAGCAAGCGTTACACCATCAACCTTTGCAATTCTCCCTGCACCATCAGGGTCATTAATGACTTTGATTAATGCACTCTTTAATATTTCTTGATTCTTTTTAGAAACCACATTTTCTTTCCAATTCCCTGCTACTTTTGCTTCTTTTAAAAGATGTGGCGACGGAATATTCCCTTCATTCACAATCGGTGCATATGTTAATGCTAAATGAAGTGGTGTCATTAATACTTGTCCTTGTCCATAGCCTGTGTCTGCTAGTTGGATATCGTTTCTTATCCCATCTCTTGCAATGATTGAAATAGGAAATTCGTATTCGATTGGTAATTTTTCATGAAAACCGTATTTCTTCAGTTCATTTACATACTGATCTTTTCCTATTTTCAAAGCTTGTTGAGCAAAATAAATATTATCAGAGTACTTCATTGCCTTATCAAAATCAATTGGACTTGCATCCTTTACACGCGTTACATAGTAATTTCCCCAAGATGAATCTTTTGTCCACTTCAATCCTTGAATTTTAAATTCTTCCTTCGGATTTATTGTGTTTGTTTCCAAACCAATTGCACCTGTGATCGTTTTAAATACGGAACCTGGTACAAATGCTTGTGTAAAGCGATTCGTCATTGGTAGTTTCGAGTCGTTACTCCATGCTTCTCGTTGGGCTTTCGATGCTCCTCTAACTATTATATTTGGATTATAAGCAGGGCTACTTACAAGTGCGATTGTTTCACCTGTTTTAGGATTAATCGCTGCACTAGACCCTGCTTCAGTTTTCATCTCATTAAAGATTTTTTCTTGAATTGCAGCATCAATTGTTAACGTAACATTTTCTCCTTCTTTTGCTTCTTTTTTTGCTACGTTTTTAATCTCTTTCCCCTTCTCATCTTCTATAAATACGCGTCCACCCTTTTCACCACGCAATTTATTTTCTAACACTTTCTCTAAACCAGTCTTACCTACTAAATCATCTGCTTGATAACCTTGTTTTTGAAGTGATTTTAACTCCTCCGCATTCACCTTTCCTATATATCCAGTTAAGTGTGCCGCTGCTTCACCTAATGGATACGTACGAATATTTACTGGGTGAGATGAAACTCCTTCTAATTCAATATAATCATTCTGTCTGGTTCCCTCTTTTAAAATGCCAATTGGTACAAAGGAGTCTGGTTTTATCCATTTCGCTGTGAGCTTTTGTTCGACCTCTTCTATAGACATATCAAGTAATTGTGCTACTATTTCTTTCGTTTGCGCTGCTGTTTCGCCTAGTTTCTCTGGAATAATTCCAACCTCAGTTGCTTTACCATTCGTTGCAAGCCCTTTTCCATTTCGATCATATATTTCTCCGCGTTTTCCTTGCTCTATTTGCATACGTACTTTGTAATCTTTTTTCATACCTGGGAAGATGAAGTCTGGTGTCCAATCTATTTCCCAAGACTCTTTATCTTTCACAAGTTTTGCTTCATGGATGAATGAAACTGGTCCTACATCCGTATCCATCTTAACTTCAAAAAGAAAAAGCTCTTTATCTTTCGTATTCTCTCCTTTCATTTTAACTTTTAAATTATTAGCTCCAATCCCCTCATAGATTTTTTGATATTTTTCTGTGAATTCTTTTTTAGAAATCGATTTTTTGGCATGGTCTGATAAATGATCATACATATTTGCAAATTTTCTATCATTCCATAAATTGATATATTCTTCAAATGCTTGTTTTGGTGGTTCGTTTTTATTACATCCTACCAACAAAACTGCGAAACAAACGAAAAGCAGCATCCATAATTTTTTCAATTCAATCTTCTCCCTTAGTTAAAAATGATGATTCCTTTCGTAATTTATTTAATAAAAAATGTTTTAACGCTTAATAGACAGTGTAAGTAATGACATTGTTCCATATTTACAAAAAAATTAATATCTATGTTCATTTTAATACAAAAAAGGCAGGCATAAATATATGCCTGCCTTCCGTTCCCAAAATCAATTACACCCTAAAACAACGTGTGGTTAACCAAATCCAGATACTCTTCTACACCCTATTTTTTACTTTTCTAAAATAATTCCTGCTATTTCATTAGCATATTTTTTAGAGTCAAATCCATCATAGTTACTTAGTACTACAACAGTCAAATATTCTTTTGGAAACCGTATGAAGTATGAACGATAACCTGCCCAGCTACCTGAATGTTCCAAGTATCGACAGTTAAAACCTTCTGCAAGCCTTAGCCCAAAAGCATAATCTTCATTGTCAATAATCGTTTCCCTAGTTGGAGAAATTTCCGGACCTATTTCGCTCATTCTTTTAACAAGTTCTTTTCCGCCAACGGTACCTGTAGTTAAATTTTCTCCCCACTTTACCAGGTCTTCGACTGTTGCATGAACTGCCCCATCACCTGTATGTTCCCAAGGGCTTTCATAGACCATATATGCTCCTTGTTCATTCTTTGAATACCCCCTAGCAATTGATATAGTAGTTGGGTAGCAATCTACAATTGTTGTGTCTTTCATATTTAAAGAATCAAAAATACGTTCTTTTGCAAACTGACGTAAAGACTTCCCGCTTACCTTCTCTACCACCAATGACAATAAAAAATATCCTGTATTGCTATACTCAAATTTTGTGCCAACAGGGAACCTTGCAATTTGATGACCATTAAGGTGTTTTAGCGATTGTTCCACAGTTAATATATCAGTAAATTTAATATTTTCTGCATGAGCCAATTCCATATAATCAACTAGTCCGCCAGTATGATGAATTAGATGCCTCAATGTTACTGGTTCAGCATATGTTCCTATAGAAGGGACAAACTTTACAATTGAATCATCTAAACTCAATCTTCCCTCTTGTTCTAAGAGTAATATAGAAAACGCTGTAAATTGTTTAGAAACTGAGGCGATATTAAAAACGCTCTTTGTGGTTATCGGTAGATTTTCCTCTATAGAAGCTAAGCCAACTGCACCTTTATACGTTACTCCGCTATCAAAACTGGCCATATATGCAAAGCCAGGAACTTTTGGTGAAAACTTTTTTAATAATTGTTTAATCAATGTATGCGTCTTTTCATTATATGTATTATTCACCTTAATCACATCCCCTTCTCTTTGAATGGTTAGGAATACAATAAAAAATACTATATATATAAAATGTCAAATTCTCCTTTCAAAATTTAAACTTTTTAATGCATTATGCCAAGTACTAAAGGAAAGCAAAAATTATTAAAGAAATTAATAGTCTACCTTAGGATTGCTCTTAACAGGTTAAAAGCTTTTACAAACAAATTTTAGCAAACAATGTCTTCCCCCTCTTTTTTTATGACAGTTTTTTGATTGGAATGAAAGCCAATAGAATTAATTATTGAAATATACAAAAAATCTTAATATAAACAATATTTTACAGCGCTTCTTCTATAACGTAAATATTCATTTTACTTTATTTTCCACATAACAAAATATTCTACTTGAGAAATTATTGTTCCGTGGAAATTTTTTCCTTCTCACCAAATGGAAGAAGAATCCTGACTGTTAGCGCTTTTCGTATTACTCAAACCTGATAACAAGCATGCGTCCTCCGTCAAGTGTACTTCAGCAAAAGTACTAAATCCTGGAGTGTCACCTGTATGCCTCCCAATCGGAACACAGGTTGGAAGCTTAGTTTCATCCTTATAAATAAAAAAATAGGGGGAGCCTATCGTGACAGACTCCTCCTAAAATACAACTCTCGTATACATATCGGAAATGAATTTATTTTACTAATAGTGAATATTCACCATTTTTATCATCAAATTTATACACATTCAGATAATATTTCCCTGGTTTCGCTACGAATTTTCCCTTTATAGTATTTCCTTCATCTTCACCACAAGCTACATAATTTTGCATATCTGATTCATGATAAAGTACCCATGTCATCCCAATATTTTGTTCATTTACCACAGAAATCTCTACTTCTTTTGGATCTGTAACATTAAACGTATAAACATCTGTTTGATCAGGAGTAACCAGATTTCCTTTTACAAGCGTATTAAACGGGAGTATCTTCTCTTCTTCAAGGAACCCGCCTGTTTGCGGATCTTGTTTTACAGTAACTTTTGTCTGTTCTATACTTTCTTTTCCTCTACTATCTTTCACAGTTAGTTCCACAGTATATGTTCCTTTTTCTCCATATATGTGGGTAGGATTCGCTTTTGTACTTGTTATACCATCCCCAAAATTCCATAGATAAGAAATAACTTTTCCATTTTCACTTGTTGTACCATTGCTATGGAATTGAATTTCTTCATTTACTATCCCGCTGTATGGTCCATTCATATTTACTATAGTAGTCGTTTTTTCTTTTTCCTCTGTCGCAACACCATGGAAAACAATATCATATTCAAATTGATTAGCTGCATTCACACGATAGTTTACAAAATAGGCTGTAACTGTTTTATAACCGCTCCACCCTTTTTGGGATAACTGCTCTAAAGTTTGATTTACTTGTTTACTCATCGTTTTCCAATCTTCAGACTCACCTTTTGATATCCCACCAACGTACGTGCCTTCCACGCTAAATGTGTTAAAGAATTGCGACTCATGTTTTGTAATTTTTGCATCTTTTATATTTGCTACATCTACAATTTCGTTTTTCACTTCAGCTAACGGCTTTGGTGCGTGTTGAATTAAATAATCATTTGTTACTTGAGGTACATTATATTTATCTTGATTATCAGTCAACTGCTGCATATATGCTTGATATTCTGCATTCAATTGTGTATTTTTGCTTAATAATTCACGATACGCATCATAATTTTTCACATCGTTTGCACGGATTAAATCTTGAAGCTTATCAAATGTATCAAATTGATGATTATACAAATAAGACTGTAGTGCAAAGGAATACTTATAAAAGTCCCAAGATCCATATTTGGCGAACAAAGTTTGCTTTGCTGTATAACGGCTTGCTGGATCAGATGATAAGCCACTTATCATACTTTTACGCGGAACAACATTATTTGTACGTGTAGATCCTGCAAAAAATTC